>NZ_CALDXR010000067.1 GCF_937920985.1 uncultured Phascolarctobacterium sp. | reverse complement strand
TACAGTCAATAAGGGTTATAGGTTACCTTTATCAACCTAAATACATTATATAAGGTAGGATAAATAAGTTTACAATAAGAAAAGGCTGACGCTTCGCATTTACGCAAGGCGTCAGCCTTTTTGCTGTTCAATATGAGGGGAGCGGTTAAGCCTTAAGGCCGAGCTCGTAAGCCTCCTGCAGCTTGCTGCTGCCGCTGATTTCGCCTGCAGCATTGACTCCGCCGCAGAAAAGGCTGCCGGCTAATTTAGCCTTTTCGTAGCAGTCAATCCATCCCGTTAAGCCTGCCAGTGCACGCTCAGGGGTATAGCTGCCGTTGTCCGCAGCAGTTGCCAGGAAGTATACCTCGCGGAATTTGTAATCCTTAGGAAACATGGAATTCATGCGGTCAATCAGCACCTTCATCTGACCGGCCATTTCGTAATAATAGATAGGTGTTGCCCAAACAACTACGTCGGCATTCAGCACAGCCTTGGTGATAGGCAGCGCATCGTCGTTAAAAATGCAGTGCCCCTTGCTTTGACAGGCCAGGCAACCTATGCAGAAGGCAATGCTTTTGCCCTTGAGCGATATATATTCAACCTCATGGCCTGCGGCCTCGGCGCCTTTGACGAATTCCTTGGCTAAAGCCTCGGAATTGCTGTTTGCTCTTAAACTTGTGGAAATAACTACAACCTTTTTAGACATTTGTTATCCGTCCTTTCCTTTGACTAATTTCCTGTTGTCTCTAGTATAATACTTGGAGTACAGTCTAAGTCAAGGGGGAGGAGGTTAATTTGCGTTGAGGCTTTCTTCTTAAAGCCAGCTTTTACTGTTCCTACTAGCGTGTTATAATTAAGCTAACGCTAATATGAGGAGCTGATATTATGGGCAAAAGAGCAATCTATTCCTGCATTACGCTGCAAAAAGAGTTGGAAAACACCATTAAGAAAATAGGCTTTGATGGCAAGGTCACATATCTTAATGTTGCGCTTCATAGCAATCCGCAGAAGATGCATGAAACATTGCAAAGGATTATAGACGAAAATACAGAAGCAGAGGAAATAGTTATCTGCGGTTCCGGTTGCGGCAAGGCTACGTGTGATTTGAAGGCCACAACCTGTCCTATTGCTGTGCCGCGCACTATGGACTGCATTGATGTTCTTCTGACCGGTTCCGGCATAAAGCGTCCTGACGGAGCGATTTTCATAACTAAGAGCTGGATGAACTTTATGAAAAACTCTACAATTGACTATGCCAAGCTTGTGCAGGAGCGTGGTCAGGCAGAAGCGGAAACCTTCCTGAAGCAGCTGTATAAGGGATTCACGGATTTTTATATCATTGATACAGGGACGTATGATTTGCAGGAGGTTGAAGCTTATATTATGCCTTTGGTGAAGCTTTTGGGAGGAACGCTTACGCGTCTGCCGGGGCCTTACAAGGTGCTGGAAAAACTTGTTTCTGGCAACTATGATGACAGCGTTATTGCGATACCTAAGGGTGGAACGATGAGCATTCATGAGTTTGATGGCCTGCGTCCTTGTACGATTAAGAAGTAGGGCATGAAGCACGGAAGTGAAATAAAGGCTTAACGTAAAGTCTATGCTTTAGCGTTTAAAATTTTTCGTGCTAACAAAAAGGCAGCTATTACACAAGCATGAAGCTTGCTGATAGCTGCCTTTTGTTATGTCCACTTGACAAACCGCTTTGATAAATATATCATATAGACCTTCGCCTTACGTAATCTACGGTTTCCGATTTATTCAGCCACGCAGAAGACAGGTCTGAGCCTTCGGGAGCGACCCTGAGCTTCCTACCCCTTTTGCCTGCCGCGGGAATGGCTACCCACAAATTTCACCCATCTTTCAGATAGTTGAGCCAGCTAGTTTCGAGAACTAGCAACACTCTGGTATTGAGCTACTTTTACCTCAGAATTCTGTTATACACGGATTTCTCCGCTTCACTACCAACAGCTTGCTTCGGAGTTTCCGCTAAGTTCGCTGCAGCATCCCTGCTGCAGGTTTCACGGATTTTTCTAGCCTTTCGAGCTAGCGTCTATTGTCGCTGCCAGAATCCTTTGTGCTTTAATCGGCACCAAGATCCGCACATACCGTTCTGTGTTGCCTTTTGGGCTTCTCTGTCAGTCCTCACGGAGCAACAGAAACCTCACTGCCGCAGTATCCCGCAGGCAGCCTGGTCACAGCTTCCGGTATTCTCGGAGAGGTTGACAACCCTTTAGTGCACCGAGTTATACGATATATTTGTCAAAACAGTTTTCAAGGAGCGTGTCGGTGTTCAACCGATGAATAAAGTATAGCATATTTGCGCGAGTTAATCGTGGAAAAAAAGGTGCGCATTGAAGCAGTAGAGAGAAACAAAGGCTGATTGTATTAACGTAAAGTACTTGGTTTAGGTTTTTGTTATTTCATGGTAAAATATAGGTAGATAAGTGTTATTGCTTAGTAAAGCAGTATGTCATAGTTGCAAAATAAAAGGATGAGCTTTAAGCCGTGGCTGCTCCCGTTACTAACAGGAACCAGGGCTGGGATTTTTTGTAAACAGTGCTATTGTTATTTGTTTGTGCTTAAGCTACAATATTAGTAGTAAGGAGGACGTTAGCATGTTAAATGAGGTTGTTTTTTTTGAAACACGTATCTTTAGAATGTTTTGCGAAAAATTACAAGTTTCACCTGTTGATGCCAATAAATTATTCGAGAAGTACGGAATATGGAAATATATTGAAGATACCTATGATATGTTGCATTTGAGTAGTGACGAATATGCTTTAAAAAATATTTTAGAGATATTAAGGGTAAATGGTGTGAACTATGAAGCTTAAAGATGGAATGATCTTGTATCATGGAAGCTACACTCCTGTACAAAATATCGATTTAACAAAGTGTGCAGCTGGTAAGGATTTTGGTAAGGGGTTTTATGTTACGGCTAATGAACTCCAGGCTAAGAATTTCATAAGGACATCATTGTTGAAGGCTAAAGGCTTAAAGCAAATAGACGATAAACAAAATTATGGATATGTAACCTGCTATAAATATCATGCTCCTACTGAATTTATGCCTATACATGAATTTAGTGATGCGGATAAAGAGTGGTTGTGGTTTATTTCATTAAACAGAAGACAGAGGCTTGCTAAAGCATTATCACCTCTGCTGCCAAAAACTCTGTTTGCAAGTGAAATTATTATTGGAAAAATTGCAAATGATACCACTAACCCGGTTATTACCGCATATCTGAATGAATTATATGGTTCATTTGAAGATGAAAGTGCCGCAAAGATGGCAATATCTTTGCTTTTACCAAACAGATTAAAGGATCAATATTGCTTTTTAAGTCAACGGGCTGTTAATTGTTTAGAAGTCGTGGAGGTGAAAAAATATGGGGATTGAGAAAAAAACGTTTTGTGCAGATTTAATCTTGGCCGATGCCATTATTGATATGGCTGATGAAGATGGCATTACTTGGCAAGAGGCTAGAAGCAAAATTATAAATTCTGCAGCTTATACAGCCTTATATGATTTCGAAAATGGATTGTGGGAAAACGGGCCGGATTACTTCAGAGATTATTACAAAAAAATAGCGTGAGCTAAAAAAAGTCGATTCGGTGGCTTTTTCAATTTTGACCAATTTATAAGTCATTAAACTGTCGCGTTAATTACTAAAGGGGTTTGCAGAGAGTGCGACTAATCCGGGCTGAGATATAGCTGTGCTTGCTTCTGACGGTAGTGTTATAGCAGAACTTTACACAAAATTGGCGTTAATATATCTAGTGAATCAAGAACTGCAGATGGATGGCTAGAAGCTAGGTAAGGACAGTATTTGATTATTGTAAAAAATAAAGGATGAGCTTTAAGCCGTGGCTATTCCCGTTACTAACAGGAATCAGGGCTGGCAGGCTCATCCTTTTTTGAAGTGAATCCATAACACGGCAGTTGCCAGCAATGATGTCGACTCCATGGGTGTTTATCTTAAATCTGACACCTTGATAGAATTCCGCTAGCAAGTAGCGCTTGCTTTGTGCTATAATAGTTGTAAGCAGTTGTAAGCAAAGGATAAACGGCTTTAAAATGTTTCGATTTGTCATGAACCGAGTCCGCGGCACCAAAATAAATTATGTTGGAACAATATATAGAATGAAAATGCTGATTGAACTTGTAGAAGTCAATCAGTTTTTTGTGTGGTGCGCCCAGCATGGGCGATAACTAGGTGGTGAAAGTCCACTACGCGCTCG
>NZ_CALDXR010000066.1 GCF_937920985.1 uncultured Phascolarctobacterium sp. | reverse complement strand
GCACGGTGGTGTGAGAGGTCGACTGCTCAAATAATGAGCAGTCTCCTACTCGATCTCTTTGTCCAATTGCTGTATTTAAATTAAAGGTAGGAATATATTGATGACTTTTAGTGAGAGAAATATGAGTTGAGCTGTGCTTATCTGTTGTGACCGAAGAATGCTTTTGCTACTTCCGGGAAGGAGATATAGCTCAGCAGGTCTTCCATGCTGGCATTAGGATAGCCGTCCTCAGCCAGGCGTTTGCGGAAATTATCCAACTGCGGCGGAATTAAATCTGCGGGGCGGCAGGTAATAGGCTCTGCGTTGCCGATAGCCAGACGTTTAACCTCCGGGTCGATAGGTGCGGGTGTACGTCCGTATTTACCCAAAACTAAATCCTTAACCTCGCGGGGAATCATCTTATAGCGGCCCAAGGCTACGTTCAGTACTGCCATGGTGCCTACAATCTGACTGGTAGGTGTTACCAGCGGCGGATAGCCTAATTCCTTGCGCACGCGGGGCATTTCCTCGAGCAGCTGCGGATATTTATCGGCAACGCCCATTTCTTTCATCTGATTGAGCAGATTAGAAAGCATACCACCGGGGATTTGGAAGGTAAGTACCTTCGGATCGATAGGAATGTTAGTGTTCAGGTTGAAATCATCTACGAGATCTTTTTTGACACCCTTGAAGTAATCTGCCAAATCATGCAGAAGCGACAGGTCAATGCCGGTGTCGTATTCTGTTCCCTGTAATGTTGCTGCAAGAGATTCGGTACATGGCTGGCTGGTAGAGCAGGCGAAGGGTGAGAGCGCAGTATCAACAATATCTACGCCTGCTTCGATAGCCTTCAGATAAGTCATATCACCCATACCGCTGGTAAAGTGAGTATGTAAATCAATTGGCACATTAATTTCAGCCTTCAATGCTTTAACCAGGTTATAAGCATCATAGGGACGTAAAAGTCCTGCCATATCCTTAATGCAGATGGAGTCGGCACCCATCTGTACCAGTTCTTTGCCAAGCTGCACAAAATTTTCATCTTTATGATAAGGACTGATGGTATAAACGATACAGCCTTGAGCATGTCCGCCAGCTTCTTTGGTGGCGCGCATAGCTGTTTCAAGGTTGCGGGTATCGTTGAGTGCGTCGAAAATGCGGATTATGGAAACGCCGTTATCTACAGAGCGTTTAACAAATTCAGAAACAACATCATCGGCTAAATTGGTGTAGCCAAGAACGTTCTGGCCGCGTAGCAGCATTTGAATCGGGGTGTGCGGCAGATTCTTCTTCAGCAGACGCAGGCGCTGCCAAGGATCCTCATGCAGGAAGCGCAGGCAGGAATCAAAGGTTGCGCCGCCCCAAGCTTCAACGGCATGGTAGCCGGCGTTATCAATTTTCTCCAGCACGGGCAGCATATCAACGATGCGCATACGTGTTGCGGCGATGGATTGGTGGCCGTCACGCAGGACGGTTTCTACGATTTTTACAGGTTTGTTTGCCATGCTCTTGCCTCCGGTTAGTTGAGATGCATTGCCGAAGCAAGCAGATTTACTTTAAGGGTACGTACGCTTGTCCAGGGTTCAATTCTGATGAAATCTTTTACATTGCTCATGATAGTTACCTCCGTAAGTTCAAATGTTTTTCGTTGATGTTAATTAGTCGTTCAGACCAAGCAGCTGGAGTTTTAAAGCGCGAACGCTTTTCCAAGGCTCAATTCTGAAGTATTGTTTTGCATTATTCATGGTAGTTGCCTCCGTAAGTTAAAATATGTTTTTTGTTGATGTTAATTAGTCGCTCAGACCAAGCAGTTGAAGTTTTAAAGCACGAACGCTTTTCCAGGGCTCGATTCTGAAGTATTGTTTTGCATTATTCATAGTAATCTCCATGCCGCGCGGGGCTCGGCACAAATAGGAATGAAACAGAAC
>NZ_CALDXR010000065.1 GCF_937920985.1 uncultured Phascolarctobacterium sp. | reverse complement strand
ACTGTGGATTTTTTATTTTATTTTTTGTTCAAGTTGATTATACAATCTACCAAAATATATTGTTGAAGTAAAATCTTTAGTAAGGGTATATAAGTTTGCGAGGTGGAACTATTGCGCAAGATTTTCCTGCTGACGCTGCTGGCCTGCTGTATGCTTTTAGGCGCGGTTGCTCAGGCGGCGCAGATAACAGATGTAAAATGGGGTGTCAATAAAGCAGACGTGCTGCGTATCGTTGTCGATGTTACGGATACTGCAGGGTACGCTGTTGATATGGATGGCAATACGCTGAATTTGACGGTAAACGCTGATAAAGGAGCACAGGTGCCGCAGAGCAAGGCTGTAAAAAGCTCTTTGGCTGACTCCATGAAAATTGTGGACAAAGGAAGCTATACGGTGGTGCGTGTGCCTTTAAAGCAGCATGTGCCGGGAAAAAATTATAAAGCCTTTGTCTTGAAGAAGGATCCGGCAACTGGCCGTCCCTTCCGTGTAGTGCTTGATGTTACGCCTAAGCAGGCTTCCTACAGCGGTTCCGGTACCGTAACCACCGTTGTAAGCAACAGACCGGTAGTAAGCAACCGTCCGACAAAAAATAACAGCAGTATCAAGAAAAATACCGTTATAAAAACAAGTACCGCAGCGGATAAGAAAGCGGATAAAAAGAAGAGCAGTAGTAAAAAGAAAAACGATAATAAGAAAAATACTGCTGCTGCCAAAACAGAAACAACAGTAAATAAACCGGTTAATAAATCTGATACTGATAAGTTTTCGGTAATCAAAGGAAACGGCAGGTTCAGCACAAGCGGTGGTCTTGACGGTAAAATTATTACCTTAGATGCAGGTCATGGCGGCAGCGATCCGGGTGCTATCGGCAGTGATGGTACGAAGGAAAAAAATATCACCCTGGCTATTACCAAGATAGTTAAAGAAATTTTGGAAGATAAGGGTGCTAAGGTCTATATGACACGTACTACCGATGTTGATGTATTCGGACCTAATGCCAGTGATGCTGAGGAACTGCAGGCACGTGTAAACGTTGGCGAAAAATATAATTCAGATATGTTCGTCAGCCTGCATATTAATTCTTCTGTCAATAAAAATATCGGCGGCTTTTCCACATACTATTATCCGAAAACTGATAATGATCTGCGCTTAGCCAAGAATATCCAAAATAAGCTGGCAGCTAATTTCGGTGTAGATGATTTGGGTGTACGTCAGGCAAACTTTTATGTTATCAAGCGTATCAGTATGCCGGCAGTTTTGGTAGAAATGTGCTTCATCAGCAATGAAAAAGAGCTGACCTTGATGAAGGGACAATGGTTCCAAAAGAAGACAGCGCGCCTGATTGCTGAAGGCATTGAAAAATATTTTGCATAATACGGAGGCGGCAAGAATGAGGAAGCTAATTTTATTGATGCTGCTTTTGTGTGCAGTAATAGCAAGCGGTTGCAGTGAAAATGTTCCGCCTAAAGAGGATGTCAAGAATGCAGCAACTGCTTTAGTGCAGGAAAAAAAGGATATCAGCTTTATTGTTTATCGTGCAGCTTCTGATGGCAGCGAAAAGCTGTTGCCGGAAAAAATTACGATGAAGGATAACGGCAAAAGTTTGCCGGAAAATGCTTTGATTGCTTTGGTGACTACTAAACCGCAGGACGCGAAGATGGATGATGTTGTACCTATCGGCACTAAGGTTCGCAGTCTTAAAATTGAGCAGGACGGCACTGCTTATGCTGATTTTACGCGCGAGCTGGCCAAGAAGGGACAAGGCTCCTATGGCGAGATGATGCTTTGCTACGCTATTACCAATACCTTGACAGAGTTTCCGGAAATTAAACGGGTACAGATTCTGATAGAAGGTAAAAAGGCTATTACCTTGAGTGGTCATATGGATATTGAGGATCCGCTGACGCGTAATACGACTTTATTGTAAAAACAAAGAAGCGGTACTGGTAATTCTGGTGCCGCTTTTTCAAATTATTGATTACTATGGCAAATACTTTTGCCAAATGTTAGGAGAGTTGGTTATGGAAATTTATTTGCAGGACAGCGCTGCAACGGAAGCCTTGGGAAGGCTTTTGGGCAAGCATGCAGCAAGCGGTGATGTGTACTGCCTGAGCGGAGATCTGGGAGCAGGCAAAACGTTGCTCAGCCGCGGTGTTGCTGTAGCCTTGGGTGCTGCGGCTGAAGATGTCAATAGTCCGACCTTTGCCATCATGAATGTCTATCAGGGGCGTGAGCTGGAAATAAGGCATTTTGATTTATATCGCCTCAACCGTCCGGAAGAGCTGGAAGACATTGGCTTTGAGGAATATGCCGGAGGCGATGGCGTAACCTTGATTGAATGGGCTGAGCTGTTCAAGGAGGAGTTACCGGAGGAATATCTGCAGATTACATTGCTGCATGATGGTGAAGGCCGTCGTGCTGTGCTGCAGGCTCAGGGTGAAAGATACGAAAAACTGCTGCAGGAGGTAGAAGAAGATGCTGACTTTAGCAATTGATACGGCCACTAAGGTGTGCACGATTGCTTTATGCCGTGATAAGGAAATTTTAGCTGAATATACGATAAATATGGGGATGACACACAGTGAAGGACTGCTGCCGCAATTAGACCAGCTGCTGCAGCGTACCGGCGTACAAAAGCAGGATATTGAGCTTTTGGCTGTCAGCATGGGACCGGGTTCCTTTACCGGTTTGCGTATCGGTTTGGCAACGGCAGAGGCTATGGCCTACAGCTGGCAGTGCTGCTTGCATGGAGTTGATACTTTAAAGGCTATGGCCTATAATATTCAGCTTGAAGGCAGGGTGCTGTCACCGGTGCTGGATGCGCAAAAGGGCAATTTTTATCAGGCCTTATATGAATGGCGCAACGGTGAGCTTGTAGAGCTGGCACCTGTTGAGGTTGTCAGTGCGGAAAAAGCATTAGAAAGAATTGCCCTGCAGGGAACCCCTGCGTTGCTTTTGGGCGAGTGCAGCAAGCTCGCGAAAAACGGTCTGCCTGATTTTATCAGCGTGGCACCCGAAGCATTGCGTATGCCTAAAGGCAGCTCTGTTGCTTTGGCTGCCTTGGCAGAATTTGATGCAGAAAACGATAAGAAAATTTTTGGCCTGGAGCCATACTATATCAGAAGATCGGAGGCTGAGGAATTGTGGGAGAAGAAGCACAAGCAACAATAAGCTTCAGAGCAATGACGGAGGCAGATATTCCGGCTCTTGTTGCCATTGAGGCACAATCCTTTTATGATGCCTGGAATGAGAATATGTTGCGTAATGAAATAGCTAATGAGCTGACTACCTATCTGGTGATGGAATGTGCCGGTAAGTTAGTCGGTTATGCAGGCTTCTGGCTGGTGGCCGGCGAAGCACAGATAACCCGCGTAGCTGTTGCTGAGGAGGAGCGTGGCCAGGGATATGGTACACGCCTGACGGCAGCACTGGTGAACAAGGCCTGGGAGCTTGGTGCTACGGCGATGACGCTGGAGGTGCGCGAGGGAAATATTGCCGCGCAGAAGGTTTACCTGACCTGCGGCTTTGCTAGCGAGGGCATTCGCCCGAATTATTACGAAGATAATCATGAAAATGCAGTTATAATGTGGCTGTATAAAGAAGGAGCAGGCCATGAATAAAGAGCAGAAGGATGTATATATTTTAGGTATTGAAAGCAGCTGTGATGAAACTGCGGCTGCCGTAGTAAAGAACGGCCGTGAGGTACTGAGCAACATTATCTCCTCCCAAATCGTTATTCACCGTAAATTTGGCGGTGTTGTGCCGGAAATTGCTTCGCGTAAGCATATCGAAAATATTATGCCTGTTATTGATGAGGCTTTATCTCAGGCAGGCGTCGGCATGGAGCAGATAGATGCTGTTGCCGTTACCTATGGACCTGGTCTGGTCGGCGCGCTGCTTGTCGGCCTTTCGGCCGCCAAGGCGCTGGCCTGGGCAACGGATAAACCGTTGATAGGTGTCAACCATCTTGAAGGCCATGTATTTGCCAACTTTTTGGCAGACAGCGAGCTGAAGCCGCCGTTTATGGCGTTGGTTGTCAGTGGCGGTCATACGGCGCTGCTGAAGGTTACCGGCTATAACAGCTTTGAGCTTTTGGGACAGACGCGCGATGATGCGGCAGGCGAAGCCTTCGATAAGATTGCCCGCGTTATGGGCCTGCCTTATCCCGGCGGTCCGGAAATTGAGCGTCTGGCATTGGACGGCAATGACCAGGCAATTGATTTTCCGGTAGCACGTCTGGATAAGCCTTACGAGTTCAGCTTCAGCGGTCTGAAATCTGCTGTAATCAATTATCTGCACAACCAGCAGCAGGCAGGCCGTGAGGTGAACCGCAGCGACGTGGCGGCATCCTTCCAGCGTGCAGTTGTGGATGCACTTGTTAAGGAAGCCGTGCATGCTATGCAGCATACCGGTTATAATAAAATTGTACTGGCCGGAGGTGTTTCTGCCAACAAAACACTGCAAAACACGCTGGCCAAGGCTATGGAGGGGATTGGCGCCCAGCTGGTACACCCGACACCAATTTTGTGTACCGATAATGCCGTAATGATTGCCTGTCGTGGGTATTTTATGTATCAGGCAGGTAGCTTCAGTCCATTGGATTTAAACGCTAATCCATCGTTGAAATTAGGCTAAACAAATGTCTTTTATGGTGTATAAGCCTGTGGATATTGTGGATAACTTGGAAATATCCATATATAAGCGCATTAATGTTGTGGAAAAGCTTGTGGATATAGTGGATAAAATAGTGGATTAATCAGAAAAAGCTGTGGAAAGGACAACAGCAGGAAGAAGAGGGGAAACATGCTGAGCAATTTAACAGCAGAACAAAGAAACAGTTTACAAGCTATGCCACAGGTGCTCGGCTTGGCAGCAGATATAGCGCATGCTGCTGTGACGATTTATCTGCCGGGAGAAAATAAAAAGTTTTTTAATGTTTATAAGCAGGAACAGCCGATGACTCAGGTTGGCAATGTGCGTCCTGATATGACAGGGCGACGTGTGCGGGCGGTTGAGGAACCGCTTGTAGCGCGGGTGCTGCAGAAAAATGTGCCTGTCAACGGCAAGCGGGAGTGGGCCTTGGGTATGTTCAGCAGCCTGAAGGTTTTCCCGCTGCGCGACAGTCGTGGCCATTGCTATGGCGCTGTCAGCTTTGAAAGTGCTGCTCCTGATGATATTATTATTGCCCAGGCGCTGGAGCTTTTGTGTAATCTGCGCCAGGATGTGAGCAATAATAATAACTATCGCCGTCTGCTGCCTTCTGACGGCATTATGGTGGTAGATACCAACAGAGTGATTATTGCTGCCAATAATCGTGCGCGACACATGTTTGACGTGATGGATATTTCCCACCTTGTTGGCTGCCGTACTAATGATGTTGCTATTAACTGGCCGCTTGTTGGCATGGTTATGGAAACTGGCACGGCAGAAAGCAAGGAGTTTACCATGCATGGGCTGTTGCTTTCTATACGCATTCTTCCGGTAATACCAAGGCCGAAGGCTGGTTGTGCAATTGTCATTTTGCAGGATATCACTGAGCTGCGCAAAAAGGACGAGGAGCTGCTGATAAAATCTGTCGTAATCAAAGAGATTCATCACCGCGTAAAGAATAATCTGCAGACTATTGCCAGTCTTCTGCGCTTGCAGGAGCGCCGCGCGCAGTGTGATGAAACCAAAATAGTTTTGCGTGACTGCGTCAACAGAGTCAACAGCATCGCAATTGTGCATGAATATCTATCGCAGCAGGATGCTGGTCTGATTGATGTTGGTAAAGTAGCTAAGGGAATTTATCAGGCGATTATCAGCAGCATGCTGAATCCTGAATTTATGCTGCATGCTGATTTTAAAGCAGATCCTGTACAGCTGCCGTCGGACAAGGCGACGAGCATTGCGTTGATTTTAAACGAATTGCTGCAGAATACTATAGAACACGCTTATGAAGGGCGCATGAGCGGCAGTCTGCAGGTGCGTTTTACAGAAGAGAGCAAACAGTACGTTTTGTCAATTGCTGATGACGGAGTTGGTCTTCCAGAAGGTTTTTCCTTAAATAGCAGTCGTCATAGCTTAGGGCTGAAAATAATCAAGACAATGGCGGAAGCAGACCTGCAGGGAAGCTTCCGCTTGACGAATCGTGAGGATGGCGGTACACTTGCTTTAGTAACAATTCCAAAGGAGGGGCTGGAAGATGTTAAATAAACTGAGAATATTATTGGCAGATGACGAAGCTATTTTGCGTCTTGATTTGCGCGAAATGCTGGCAGATGCCGGTCATGACATAGTAGGCGAGGCAGCGAACGGACAGGAGGCAGTGAAGCTGGCTGCAGAATTAAAGCCGGATTTTATCATCATGGATGTAAAAATGCCCGTCATGGATGGTATTACGGCCGCAAAAATCATTGCTGCCGATAATATTGCTCCGGTATTACTGTTGACGGCATACAGTCAGCAGGATATTGTTGAGCAGGCATCTGAGGCAGGCGTTATTGCTTATCTTGTTAAGCCTGTGCGTGAGGAACAGCTCTTTCCGGCAATGGAGATTGCAGCCAAGCGCTTTCAGGAAATGCGGAAGCTTAATTTGGAGCTTGATAAGCTGAAGGAAAGCCTGGAGAACCGTAAGCTGCTGGATCGTGCCAAGGGTATTCTGATGACAGCGCATGGCATGACGGAACAGGAAGCGTATCGTAAGATGCAGCAGTTCAGTATGGCTAAACGTATCAGCCTGAAGGAGCTTGCGGAAAGCATTATTGCCGCGGCGGCGAAGAAGCAAGGATAAGCTAAAAGAGCAGTACGAACTGCTCTTTTTTTGTGCTCAAGCAGAATTTTGAACCTGCGAAGCAAAAAAATAGAGCGCTGAAGCAGGTTTTTGAGGGTGTGAAGCTGAATTTGCGACAAATTTGTAAAAAACAGCAAAAAAGTACTTGCATTTTTTCCTAATATGGATATAATAAGAATTGTGGTTAGCACTCGGGATAAATGAGTGCTAATAACCAAGAAGCAAATTACTCTCACGTTAGTAAGAATACTCGAAAGGGGTTATGAAAAATGTTAAATTTAAAACCTTTGGCTGATCATGTTATTGTTGAGGCTGTAGTAGTAGAAGAAAAAACCGCCAGCGGTATTTTCCTGCCGGACACCGCTGTGAAAGAAAGACCGCAACAGGGTAAAGTACTGGCAGTTGGCGCTGGTAAATATGACCACGGCGTATTTGTAAAACCTTCTGTTAAGGTTGGCGATGAAGTAATTTTCGCTAAATATAATGGCACTCCTATTAAACATGAAGGTAAGGAATATCTGATTCTCAATGAGCGTGATTTATTCGCTGTAATCGAGAAATAATTTTTGGCGTTGCAGAAAGCACCGTCTGCGTCGTTATCGGTACTGCACAAAGCACGGCGCAAATCAATATGTAGTTTAATAATAAAGTAACTTAAGGAGCGATATAAAATGGCTAAACAAATCCTGTTTAATGAAGAAGCTCGTCGCAGCCTGGAGCGTGGCGTTAATGCTCTGGCTGACGCTGTAAAAGTAACCCTCGGTCCTAAAGGCCGTAACGTTGTACTGGAAAAGAAATTCGGCGCACCGACCATCACCAATGACGGTGTAACCATTGCCCGCGACATCGAACTGGAAGATCCGTTTGAAAACATGGGCGCACAGCTGGTTAAAGAAGTATCCATCAAAACCAACGATGTTGCCGGCGACGGCACCACCACTGCTACCGTTCTGGCACAGGCTATGATTAACGAAGGCATGCGCAACGTTGCTGCCGGCGCTAACCCGATGGTTCTGAAAAAAGGTATCAAAAAAGCAGTTGACGTACTGGTTGACGAACTGAAAAATGTTTCCCAAAAGGTTGAAACCAAGGCTGCAAAAGCACAAGTTGCTTCCATCTCCGCAGCTGACGATGAAATCGGTAACCTGATTGCCGACGCTATGGAAAAAGTTGGCGACGACGGTGTTATCACTGTTGAAGAATCCAAGACCATGGAAACTCATCTGGAAACTGTTGAAGGCATGCAGTTTGACCGTGGCTACATTTCCCCGTATATGGCAACCGATGCTGATAAAATGGAAGCTGTACTGAGCAATCCGTACGTATTCATTACTGATAGAAAAATCACCATGATTGCCGACATTATGCCGGTTCTGGAAAAAGTTGTTCAAAACGGCGGCGAACTCCTAATCATCGCTGAAGATGTTGAAGGCGAAGCACTGGCAACCCTGGTTGTTAACAAACTGCGTGGCACCTTCAAGGCTGTTGCTGTTAAGGCTCCTGGCTTCGGCGATCGTCGTAAAGCAATGCTGCAGGATATCGCTACTCTGACCGGTGCAACCGTTATCAGTGAAGAAGTTGGCCGTAAACTGGACAGCGCAAGCATGGCAGACCTTGGCCGCGCAGGTCAGGTTCGTGTAACCAAAGAATTGACCACTATCGTTGACGGCTTGGGTGATAAAGATGCTATTGCTGCACGCGTTGCTCAAATCCGTGCACAAATTCCGGAAACCACTTCTGATTTCGATAAAGAAAAACTGCAAGAACGTCTGGCTAAACTGGCCGGTGGCGTAGCTGTTATCAAAGTCGGCGCTGCTACCGAAGTTGAGCTGAAAGATAAAAAACTGCGCATTGAAGATGCTCTGAACGCTACTCGCGCTGCTGTTGCTGAAGGCATTGTTGCCGGCGGCGGTACTGCTCTGCTGCAAGTACAGCCTGCTCTGGCAAAAATCAAAGCTACCGGCGATGAGAAGACCGGCGTAGAAATCGTTAAACGCGCTATTGAAGAGCCTGTTCGTCAAATCGCTTACAACGCTGGCCTGGAAGGCGCTGTTATCGTTGATACCATTAAACGCAGCCGCAAGGGCTATGGCTTCAACGCTCTGACCGAAGAGTATGTTGACATGATCGAAGCAGGTATCGTTGACCCGACTAAGGTTACCAGAAGCGCACTGCAAAATGCTGCAAGCATCGCTTCTATGGTTCTGACCACTGAATCCATCGTAGCTGACAAACCTGCTAAGGAAGGCGCTGCTATGCCGGCAATGCCTCCGATGGGCGGCGGCATGCCCGGTATGATGTAAGCTGCAGACCGGATGTCAAAATTGTATAATATAGCTTGAGTAGGCTATAGATTGCACACTCTGTTACTGATTTGGTAGCAGGGTGTGCTTTTTTGTTACAAAAAAGCTGATGTGAAAAATTTTCTGGGTATTAGTGTAGTCTAATTATGTTTTTTTGCTGGCAAATATGCTATAATAATTTCATTCTATAGACAGAAGGAGCTGTTGATAATGGGTGAAGCTGCAGCCGAAAAAGATTTTTACTGGAAGCTGTTTAAATCGACCTTTATAATTAGTGCCTTTACTATCGGCGGCGGTTTTGTAATCATTCCGCTGCTGAAGGCCAAATTTGTTGATGAGTATAAATGGATGGATGATAAGGAAGCACTGAACCTTGTGGCGATTGCGCAGTCTGCGCCGGGTGTTGTGGCAGCCAATGCGGCAATCAGCATGGGCTACAAGCTTGGCGGTATCCGCGGTACGCTTACTGCTTTGCTGGCAACTATTCTGCCGCCGCTGATTACCCTGAGCGTTATTTCCTATGCTTATGATGCCTTTGCGCATAACCAATATATTCAGCTGGTTTTGAAGGGCATGCAGTGCGGTGCGACGGCTATTATTATCAACGTGGCGATTGACCTGCTCAAAAAGGAGCTGAAGAAAAAATTGGCACTGCCGCTTTTGATTATTGTCGGTACCTTTATTGCCAATTATTTCTTTAATGTAAATCTGATGTATGCAGTCGTTGTGGATGCTATTATCGGCTTCTTCCTGCTGCGTGACAAAAAGTACGCGTAAGGAGGCGGCGAGATGTATATTTATTGGGAGCTTTTCTGGAGCTTTGTCAAGGTTGGTGCCTTTTGCGTCGGCGGCGGTTATGCTTCTATGCCGTTGATTCAGGCGGAGGTTATTGAAAATCATGCATGGATGACTATGCCGCAGTTTATTGATATTTTTACGATTTCGCAGATGACACCGGGCCCTATCGGTATCAATGCGGCGACGTTCGTCGGTACGAAAGTTGCAGGCTTGCCCGGTGCTATTGCTGCGACTGTGGGATTTGTTTTTCCGTCGGTGTTCATTGTACTGGCACTCGCAAAATTATTCTTTAAATATGGCGATATCGGTCCGATTCGCGGTATTCTGAACGGCCTGCGTCCTGCGGTTGTGGCACTCATCTGCTCTGCCGGATTGAGCTTTGTAATGCTGGCGCTGTGGAATACTGAAACACTGCCGAAGGATTTTACTAAGGTGGATTTGCTTGGCTGTATTGTTTTGCCAATTTCCCTGTGGTGTATCCGTCATAAGGTAAGCGTTATCCGTACACTGTGCATGAGCGGTGTTTTGGGCTTGATTTTGGGTATAGCCGGTATCCGATGATATTTGCTTTAGTAGCGCGCTGCGCTGTGAGCTTTGGCTCGCGGCATGGCGTGCTTTTTGTTATATTGAAGTTAACTTCTGCAAATTAACGGTTGACGCAAGCAAAATTCTGCTATATAATAGATACAGTTAACCAACGAATAACGTCAGTTAACTACTAAGGTTAGGGATGTGAATTACAATGCAAAAGATTATTGCACTGGCCGAGAAGGTTTTGAACGGTCAGGATATTACTAAAGAAGAAGCTGAATTTTTGATTAACGTGAGCGATGATGACACCATGCTGCTTTTGGCCATGGCTGACAAGATTCGCCAAAAATATGCCGGCGATGCTGTTGATTGCTGTGCAATCATCAACGGCCGCAGCGGTAAATGCAGCGAGAACTGCAAGTTCTGTGCACAATCCGCACATTATCATACCGGAGTTAAGGAATACGGTCTGCTGAGCGAAGAGGAAATCTTCAATGCAGCTAAAAAAGCTAAGGAAGCAGGCGCTGTACGCTTCTCCATCGTTACCAGCGGTCGCGGACAGAGCAAGGCCGATGACTTTGAAAATATCTGCCGTACCCTGAAACGTATTAAAGAAGAACTGCACATTGAAGTTTGCGCTTCTTTGGGCATTTTGACTGTAGAGCAGGCAAAAGAGCTGCGCAAAGCAGGTGTAACCCGCTATCATTCCAATCTGGAAACCGCAGGCAGCAATTTCCCGAATATCTGCACTACTCATACCTATGCTGATAAATTTGTTACCATCAAAAATGCACAGGCTGCCGGCCTGCGGGTTTGCAGCGGTGGCATTTTAGGACTTGGCGAAACACGTGAGCAGCGTGTAGAATGGGCCTTCACTCTGAAGGAGCTTGGTATTGACAGTGTACCTCTGAATATGCTGACTCCGATTCCGGGCACTCCGTTTGAAAACAACAAACCGCTGCCGCCGCTGGAAATCCTGCGTGCGTTCGCTGTTTTCCGCTTTATTCTGCCGAAGGCACAAATCCGTACCGCAGGCGGTCGCGAAGTAAACCTGCGTGACCTGCAGGCATTGGCACTCAATGGCGGTGCAAGCGGCATTATGATTGGTGGTTACTTGACTACTGCCGGCCGTGGCACTGATCGCGATATGCAGATGCTTAAGGATCTTGACCGTCCGCGCAGCGTGCCGAATCTTGATTAATTAGTTTTCCATGAATTATTAATAAATCTTACACCTTAAAATCTCAAAAAGATAAGCAGACTGGAGTTGCGACCAGTCTGCTTATTTTTTTATGCGTGCGTGATAACGCAGCGTCTTCCGCATCACCAATCCCTCGACGTATGAGAAATACGTCGTCGGGATTGCTTCTTTGAATCCGGCACGTTCTGACGCACGCATTTATTCGATAACGCACCATCTTCTGCATCATCAATCCATCATTTATTTGCGGACGCACTGCCCTCTACGGCAAATTTTATGATATAATATAATTTACTAATGACTTTCAAGAGGTGAAGCAAAATGCAGTCACACTTTCTTATTATTACCGGTATGTCCGGTGCAGGCAAAACGCAGGTTGTGCGTACCCTGGAGGATTTAAATTTTTTTTGCATTGACAATTTGCCAGCGACACTTATTCCCAAGTTTGCGGAATTATGTCGTCAGACATCGGAGGACAAGGTAGCACTTGTTGTCGATATCCGTGGCGGACGCTTTTTTGATAAGCTGTTGCAGGTTTTAGATGAAATGGAGGCCAGCGGCCAAAAATATGAGCTGCTGTTTTTGGATGCTTCCGATGCGACACTGGTGCGCCGCTATAAGGAAACGCGTCGTCGTCATCCCTTGGGCGAACGCAATACCTTGCTGCAGAATATTACCTGTGAGCGTGAATTACTTGATCCGCTGCGCGAAAAGGCTACGCATATTATTGATACCTCGACGCTGACAACGGCACAGCTGAAGGCTAAGGTAACGGAAATGTTTGGCGAGGGCTCTTCTAAAGAGCGTATGGGCATTGTTGTGCGTTCCTTTGGCTTTAAGCATGGCCTGCCGCTTGACAGTGACCTGGTGCTTGATGTGCGTTTTTTGCCGAATCCGTTTTATGTGGAGGAGCTGCGCAATATGACTGGCAACGACCGCCCGGTAGCGGATTTTATCTGCCGCTATCCGCAGACCTTCCAGTATCTGAAACTGGAGGAGCAGCTGCTTGATTTTCTTGTGCCGCAATATATCAGTGAAGGCAAGGCGCAGTTAGTTATCAGCGTAGGTTGCACAGGCGGACAGCACCGCAGCGTTTTTATTGCCAATAAATTGTACGAATATCTGCGTGAAAAGGGTTACAGCGTTGATGTGACGCATCGTGATATTCCTCACAGAAAGTAAGGGAGGAGCCTAATGGGTTGGATTAGTTGGCTGTGTCCCGGCATTAATTTGAAGCGCTGGCTGCTGCTTTTTGCAGTAGGTGTACTTTTATGTGCGTTGGGACTGGCTTTGTTTTTTAATTATCAGCTGATGGGCAAGGCGGAAGAGCTGCTCTTCCAGATGACCTATCTGACAACAGGACGCTATTCAAACGGCCTGATTATGACGATGGGCGTGGGCTTTCTTATCGTGGGCTTTGCTATTATGGTGTACGGAACACGTCGCTTAATCAGCTCGGTAGTATCTGTTGTAGTGCCTGACAAAAACGGTTCATTGATGGAAACGATTTTTATGCAGCGCAAGCTGACGCGTGGCCCGGCAATTACCGTTGTCGGCGGAGGTACCGGTTTGTCGACGCTTTTGCGCGGCATGAAGTATATCACTAATAACTGTACGGCCGTAGTAACAACTGCTGATGACGGCGGTTCGTCCGGTCGTCTGCGCAAGGAGCTGGGTATTATTCCTCCCGGTGATTTGCGTAACTGCCTGACAGCTTTGGCTGACCGCGAGCCGCTGATGGAACGTTTGATGCAGTATCGCTTTCAGGGTGATTCTCCGCTTGCAGGCCATTGCTTCGGCAATTTGTTTATTGCGGCGATGGCACAGGCCGAGGGCGGCATGGAGGCCGGACTCAATGCTACGAGCCAGATTCTGAAGGTGCGCGGCAGGGTTATTCCGTCTACCTTGGAGAATATTCAGCTGCAGGCACGTATGACAGACGGCACTATTGTGACAGGTGAATCGGAGATTCCCAAGGTGCGCAAGCAAATCAAAAAGATGATGATGCTGCCGGCGGATGCGCAGGCAGCAAACGGAGCTATTGATGCAATTTTAAATGCTGATGTGCTTATTTTCGGACCTGGCAGCCTGTATACCAGTGTTATTCCTAATCTTTTGGTAGAAGGAATCCGTGATGCTGTTGTCAGGTCCAACGCTATCAAAATCTATATCTGCAATGTTATGACACAGCCTGGCGAAACTGACGGCTACGGTGCTTATGACCATGTACAGGCGTTGATTGAGCATGTCGGTACACAGTTCTTGGATTACGCTATTGTTAATTCCCAGGATGTTACGTCGGAGCAGCTGCGTCAGTATGATGCAGAGGGTTCACGTCCGATTACGCCGGATATTGATAAAATCCGCAGTCTGGGAATTACGGTTGTACCGGCGCGTCTGATAAGCAAGGATGATTTGGTGCGCCATGATCCGCGTAAATTAGCGCGTGTACTTATTGCTTTGATTTATCGTCTGCGTCTTTTTGGGCGCGGCATGCAGTTTTTTGATTACTTCTTTATGCGTGCAGGCATGAAGAAGCTGTGCAAACAAAAATAAAACCAGATACAGGCTGAGAAGGGAGGAGTCTGCTTGTCTTTTTCCAATGATGTAAAAAATGAATTATCTCGTATAGAAACTAACGATGCGACCGGTGACAAAGCAGAGCTGCTCGGTCTTTTGCGTATGAGCGGTGCAATTGTTATCCGCGGTATGAATATAGGTATCCACTTTTCAACAGAAAATGCTGCTTTGGCCAGACGTGTACTGCAGCTGTTGAAAAGCAATTATCAAGTGCAGACGGAGGTAGTTATTACCCGTTCACGCCGTTTGAAGAAGAATAACCGTTATCAGGTACATGTAGTGCCGGCGCCGCAGGTAAGCAAGGCGCTGAACGAGCTGCAGCTCTTAAGTGTAGAGGGCGATTTGAAAAATCCGTTGCTCTCGCATCACGAAGGCAAGCGCACCTTTTTGCGCGGAGCCTTTTTGGGCGGCGGCAGCATCAGCCGTCCGGCCAGTGATTACCATCTGGAGATGGTTACCGGCAACGAGGATTTTGCTCATACGATTATTAAGGTTATGCAGAGCTTTTCCTTGAAGGCCAAGCTGACCGACAGAAAAAACGAGTATATTGTTTATCTGAAGGATGGCGAAAGCATTATCAATTTCCTGAGTGTTATCGGTGCGCATAATGCGATGATGGAGCTGGAAAATGTCCGCATTGTCAAGGAAATGCGCAATAATGTCAACAGAGCGGTAAATTGCGAAACTGCGAACCTGAACAAGGTGGTTAAGGCTGCCGTGCGTCAGGTAAGCTGTATCCATTATATTGATGAGCATATGGGGCTGAGCGAGCTGCCTCAGGGATTGCAGGATACGGCGCGTCTGCGACTGCAGTATCCGGATGTATCGTTAAATGATTTGGTGGAATACTCCGGTGGCCTGGGTAAATCCGGCATAAATCATCGTTTGAAAAAGCTGCAGGATATTGCAGTAGGTTTAGGTATGGAATTGGAGAAAGCAGATAAATGATTAAGAAAGTATGCTTAGTATTCCTGGCGCTGGTTGTCGTACTTTTGGCGGCTGCAGGTGTTGCATGGAAGCTTAACGGCGAGCGTTGGCAGCAGGAATATGCGGCCTTTAGGAAAACCGGTGCACCGGTACTGATGTATCACGCTGTCGGTTCGGAAGAAGGAGCAGATTGGCCTAAAACACTGATTATGAAGCCGGAGCTGTTTGAAGCGCATTTGAAGTACCTGAAGGAGCAGGGCTACACGATTGTGACGGTAGCAGAGCTGGCAGAGCGTCTGCAGCAGGGAAAAAGTGTAGATAAGTATGTTGCCTTGAGCTTTGATGATGGCTATAAGAATAATCACAGTGTAGTGCTGCCGTTACTAAAGAAGTATGATGCCAAGGGCTCGTTCTTTGTCATCAACAGGGATATCGGCGATGAGCTGCATATGAATGAGCAGGAAATCAAGGAGCTGATTGCTGCCGGTATGGAGCTTGGCTCGCATACCTACAGCCATAATCCGCTGGCTGCTATTGATGAAAAATATCTGGTATGGGAAACGGATACGTCACGTTATTGGCTGAAGAAGAAATTCGACGGCTATATTGTGCGTACCTTGGCTTATCCTAACGGCAGCTATAATGACAGGGTTATCGCTGCAGCGAAAAAATATGGCTTTTACAGGGCGCTGACTGGTCATGTAGGTGTCAATACGGCGGCTACATATCCAAAGGCACCATTCGAAATGTATCGTGTAACCGTTGCCGATGACGGAAACGGACTCGAGGGCTTTAAGAGACGTTTAGAGCAGGCCTATTTCTTCGGCTTTTTGCAGACGAAGGGCATTGATATCAATATTGTGCGCGACATATTTGTGCGTTAAACAGGCAAAATTAAAAGACTGATTAGTTTGGTTTAAAAGTAAATCTAAGCTAATCAGTCTTTTTTGCTTTGCATTGTTTCTAAGAGAGCGACGATGATATTAATTTGTTCAGTTGGCAAGTTCTTTAATAGAGCGAGTGCTTTGGTTATTTTCTCAGGTGCAGGATTTTGTGTATCAAAAAATTGTTGAGGCGTTATATTTAGGTATTCACAGATGTAGAAAAATCCTTGCATAGATGGATAGTTTAACTTGTTTTCTATGCGATTTATATAGCTTTCGTTTTGTCCTATTGATAGGCTCATTTCTCTAGCTGATATCTTTTTTTGCTGTCTTAATTCTGCTAAACGATTAGCAAAAAATTCTTCATACATATATTTCGCCTCCATAAGATATTATATGCTATAAGCATACAAAAATCAGAGCATTATACATCGTAAAATTATTGACGCAGGATTTTAAAAATCATATAATGTTATGTATAGGGTGCTGTTTACTATGAATAGCTATTGTAGTAGGCAGGTTATAAACTTTCTAACATTTCTACGTTTATAAAAAGCTGTGAATTAAGGAGGCTTTCATGATGAAAAGAAGACATTTTAACTTAATCAAGACAGGTAGAAAGAGCAAGCTTGCTTTGGCAGTTGGTTTAGCGTTAGCTATGTCTGCGATGGGAAGCGTGTTTGCTAGTGGGAATGATGACACGTTTAAGAATTTTGCTAATAAAGATGCTTTGATGAAAGCTGCTGAGGGATTTAAAACGCAGGAGTTTAAGAACAGTACAGGATTAGAAGCTATTGGGGCGGATAAGGCGTATGCGTTGGGTTATAGTGGTGCTGGCGTAGGGATAGGTTTAGTTGATACTCCTGTTTGGAGCAATAATAGTGAACTAAATGGTAAAGTGTACCATTATGGATTTGATGGAGCTTTACAGGATAGAAATCATGGCACTTTTATTTCTGGTATTATTGCTGCTAAAAAAGATTCTAAAGGAATGCATGGGATTGCATTTGATTCTGAGGTTTATAGCATTGGATTTGATAATTCAATATATGATAAAGGAAAAATAAAGCAACATAAGGCATATATTGGATTTATTGATGATTTACCAGATAAAGTTAAAGTTGTTAATAATTCTTGGGGAGCTGAAACAGGAATGTTAGCGTATAATTCGGACTCAATTTGGAATATAGATAGCAATTATTGGAAGGATAATTTAAATGTAGAGGAATATAGGGATTTCAAATTATTAGTCACAAAACTAAAGGAAGATATTTCAATTAAAAATAGAGCGTATGTATGGGCTGCTGGAAATATGGGGGAATTAGGAGTACCAACATTTGGTGCAGGTGTTGGAAATTTTGATGAATTAAAAAATAATACAGTGAATGTTATATCTGGAAATTTATTAACTGATACAATAGCTTCTAATTCTAATATTGCTGAAAATGCTTATAAATATACTGTGGTTGCACCTGGAAATGACATTTGTTCAATTGACGCTGAAGGTGCTAAACCTTGGGTTAATACAATTTATAAAAAAGAAAATATATCTGCTACGTCTTATGCAGCTCCATATGTATCAGCAACTTTAGGTTTAATTCAAGAAGCCTATCCGTATATGAATGGTAAAGAGATGATAGATACATTATTTTCAACAGCAAACACAAAATTTGGAGAGAATGAAAACTATGTAGTTTTGTTTGGTAGCGATAATGATGATAAATTAAAGGATATAAAAATAATATATTGTGATAAGACTAAACATAAAGACGATGAAATAAAAAGTGATTTAATAAAATATTTCAACCATAATAAAGATAAAGAAAAATGCTTTAAAGAATTCGGGATTGATGATATAGAATCATTCTTAGAAAAATTCAAAAATCAAGGAAAGGTATATTACCTAAAAAGAGAACAAATTTTTGGTCAAGGTATTGTCGACGCAGGTAAAGCAGTTCAAGGTTTAGGTGCTATAGATGTTGATAGACTTTCTAAAGATGATATTACTACAAAGTATAGTAATGAGAAATTCTATAT
Source organism: uncultured Phascolarctobacterium sp. (assembly GCF_937920985.1). GTDB lineage: Bacteria > Bacillota > Negativicutes > Acidaminococcales > Acidaminococcaceae > Phascolarctobacterium_A. The sequence goes on along the minus strand of NZ_CALDXR010000065.1, from coordinate 8,657 downwards.
GTATAAAGTTGATACGAAGAAAGTAGCAGATAATTTTAGAGGGCGTAATTATAGCATTTGGAGTAATGACATAGGTGATAAAAATGTTACTGGCATCAATGCTGGTTTAGAAAAAACTGGAGATGTAAAACTTATCTTATTAGGTGAAAACACTTATGGTGGTGCTACTGTTGCTAAAGGTGGATTTTTACAGATTGTCAGAGGTGTAGGTGGCGATGTGTATGTTGGTGGTGATAGCAATATTGCTGCCTCTGCTAAAATCAATGGTTATGCAAAAAATATTTATGCTTTAGAAAGCGGAAAAGTAAAAATTAGTGATATTGTCAGCAAAAATTATGCTAATGTTGATGCTGACTTTTTAGCTGCTGCCCTTCCTGATACCAACAAAGTTGACATCAATGGTGGTTTATTTGCTATTGGCAAAAATAGTATTACAGGTGAAGGTTCGACAATTAATGTTAATTTGACGCGTTCTGATTCAGCTATTAAGGGTGCATTGCATCAAGATGAATTGGGCAAAATTAACCTTAGCCTTGCTAACGAAGCTAAATTTATTTTGCAGCAAGGTACAGGCTATTATGCAGGGAATAGCTATAAGAGCAATGATACGATCAATAATCTTAACTTTAATTCTTTTGCAAGTTTCGATATGAGCCAAGATGGCGTGTACTCAACTTTGAAAATAGGTAATTTAACAGGCAATGATGGACAGTTTATTTTAGGAACAGATTTGCTCAATCAAAAAGGTGATAACTTATCTATCAATAAAGCTGATAATAGTGAGCAGTGGATTTCTATTTTAGATAAGAATGGTGTTTACGTTGATAACGAAAATGAAACTAAAGAAGTTTTTATTGGCAGCGCACCTAGTACTTTATGGTTTAAAGGATATGCTTTAGCGCAGGATGTAGGCGTAAATCAATATAAATTTAATCCACATATTTATTTCAGAGTAGGATCTGATTATAATACTAGAGAATGGTATTTTGATGGCTTTAATGCTAGCGTAAGCAAGCCAGAAGTGGATGGTGTTATTACAAGCTCTGGTAGATACACAACTGACAATGTTCTAAATAATGGATTAACTGGTTATGATGCTAACATAAAGGTAGATAAGGGAAGTAAAGATGCTATGTTAATATATGGTTACAAAGAAAAGTATCTGCCTACTGTTGTTGGTGTGCGTGGAGCTAGTTTTTTAGGGGAAGGTGATATCAAGATTATTGTAAGGAATGACAGAGATATTACTGATTCAGAGTATGAAGATTTTTATGGTGATTATACAACTGGCATAGAATATAATGATGCTAAAACTTTCAAATTTAACCAAAATGTAAGTTTAGACGTTAAAGGTAAAAATTTAGTTTATGGTCTGGATAACTATTGCGTTGGTTATAGTGATAGAAGCAGTTGGTTTGAATTTAATAAGAACCTTAATATTAATGCTGAAAATACAAATGGATACAAGGTCTTTGGTATTGCTAATAGGTATTATATTAAGGGAAATGGAGACACTAATATTAATCTGATTAATCATGATGGAGGAACCAGTGTTGGTATTAACAATCAAGCCACTATGATATTAAAAGGTAATTTAAATATTAGTGACTGTGGTAGTGATGGAAAAGTTAAATTTACGGCAATAACTAATAATGTAAGAAACTATGATCCTCTTGATGTATATTTTGTAGTAGAGAAGGATGTTAATATTAATTTAACTAATAAAGATAATGTTAATGAATTATATTACAATAAGGATTTTATTGATTCTATTGACATACAAGATGGTACGTTTAAGGTTGGTGGAAAAATTTCGATAGAAGGTAGTGTAACAAATTATTCTATCAAAAATAAAGGAACATTTACAGCAGGTGATATAAAAACTAATACTGGTGTAAAGAATGAAGCTTCTATGGAAGTTGCAAACAATATTGAGGCTGAACAAATTACCAATTCCTCTGTTTTGAACATTGGAAATGATATTATAAGTAACAGCGTTTATACGAGTAATGAATTAAATGTGGGAGGAAAGATAAGTACTTCGCGATTTGAAGCTTCTGCTGCTAATGTTAAAGCAAAATCAATACAAGCGAAAAATGTTGAACTAAGACAAACTGTATTAGACGTACCAGAGATTTCTACAGATAAGTATAAAGCATATAGTTGTGAAACTGATTTAGAGTTACTCAATGCTAATGATGTAGAAATTTCTGGTGGCAGTTTGAATGTTAAAAATTTAAATATAAATGGAAAGGGTAATACAGTACATCTTATTTCTTACAGAGATACGACTACAAAATTAAATGTTAATAAAGATGGTAATGGTGTTGTAAAGATTGCAGGAAATATTGCGGCTTCTGATTATGGAGGAACAGGTAGTGCTAAAGTTAATTTAACTAATGAACAATCTTATTTCAATGGAGAATTAAATGGATTTTCCACAGATTCTGAAGTGAATATTTCAAATGGAGCGTTGTGGAAATTAGAATCAAAAAATTACACGATAGTTAAGGATCACAAAATTAATTTGCATAATGGCGGAATTATGTATGTACCACTAGGGAATATACATATGTTTAGAAACTTCTCAGGAGATGATGGCATTATTAAATTTGATATTCATCAAGTTGAAAAAGGAAGTGGGGATATAAAATATGGAATAATTTCTATTGATAAAAATGATACTCAGGATGCTCATCATACAATTGTATTAAATCCTGATACATCTGATTTTTTACTAGCGGAAGGAACGAAAATAAATCCTTTAGAATTAATTAGTGATTCTTCTGAAATAAACGGTGGTTATAAACTCAATTTTACTATCAATCCTTTTGATGCAGGTGCTTATAATTACACACCAACATTAACTAATGAGAATCTTGGAGGAGTTAATTATTGGAAAGTAACAGATATCAAACTTACTGGTAGTACGCCCGATCCGACACCGGATCCCAATCCAAACCCGACGCCGAACCCAGATCCAAATCCGGACCCGACGCCCAATCCAGATCCAAATCCAAACCCGACGCCCGATCCAGACCCGAATCCAAATCCGACGCCCGATCCAGACCCGAATCCAAATCCGACGCCTGATCCCGATCCAGACCCGAATCCAAACCCGACACCGGACCCCAATCCAACGCCTGCGCCTGTGCTGTCTCATTTGACTTACAATACTCGCGCTAATGCTATCAATAACTATTATAGATGGCGTGATGAGTATAATAATCTGCAAAAACGCTTGGGTGATTTACGTATGAGCACAGAGGAAAACGGCTTGTGGGCACGTACTTTCCATGGCAAAGAGGAGAGCGGAAAATATGGCTTGAATAACCAGTATAATGCTTTCCAGATTGGCTATGACAAGCAATTGTTGCAGGATGATGGTAGTAAGTGGTTTGTTGGTGCTGCGGTTACTTCTTATGATGGCAAAACGAATTATGCTAAACAAGGCAAAGCTGATAATAACAGTATTGGTTTAGCCTTGTATGGTAGTTACTTGGGAGAAAAAGGCCATTATTTTGACGTTGTGGCACGCCATAGCAGATTAAAGAGTGAACTGACAAGTTATGCTGCTGGCACTGGTAATAAAATTACAGGAGATTACCATAACTGGGGTAGCAGTTTAAGCATGGAATATGGCAGACGTATTTCTATGAAGCATGATTTCTATCTGCAGCCAGAAGCAGAACTTACTTACGGTACTACAAGCTCTGCAAGCTATTCTTTGAGCGATGGCTCTAGAGTTAAGCAGGATGGTATCAGTAGCTTGACTGCGCGTGCAGGACTGACTGTGGGCAAGGAGTTTAAAAATAGTAATATCTTTGCTTCTATTAGCGCAGTGCATGATTTTGGTGATGATAACGTATTCTCCATTACAGATAAGTACGGAAAAACTTATAAGGATATCTCCAATTTGAAAGATTCTTGGTATGAATTGAGCGTTGGTGGAAATGTAAAATTCAATAATAACACTTACGTCTACGCCGATTTGGAAAAGACCTTTGGTGGTGATATTCAGACTAAGTGGCGCTATAACTTTGGTGTAAGATATTCGTTCTAAGCAGATGTTAGTTTTGATCTAGTTTTAAAGGGAGACGATTGCCTCCCTTTTCTTTTGCAAGTAATGTTAACCGCAAAAATAAAATAGGTTGACAATAAATAAAAACTGGCGTATCCTATAAACTATGAACTGTAACAGAGGTTACAGAAGCTTTGGAGGCGTAAAATATGCATTTGAGTACGAAGGAACTGATTTTATGCGCATTGTTTATTGCGCTTATTACTGTAGGAACGTTTATTAAAATTCCGGTAGGCACCGATGTCTATACACTGCAGTTTTTGTTTACTTTATTGGCCGGGTTGCTGCTCGGACCGCGTCTGGGTGCAATTGCCGTCGGCACCTATGTTGTTATGGGCTTAGTTGGTATTCCGGTTTTTGCATCAGGCGGCGGCCCCGGTTATATTGCGCAGCCGACCTTCGGTTATCTTCTGGGCTTTATCGTGCAGGCATGGGTAAACGGTGCCTGGGCACGCAAGGCTAATCAAATTAATTTCCGTAGCCTGTTGGAAGCAAATCTTGCCGGTATGTTCATTGTTTATCTGTTTGGACTCGTGTGGTTCTATGTAGTATCCAATTATATAATCAATGCACCGATTTCCGTGTGGGCAGTTATCTGGTACTGCGGTATTCTGCAGGTTATCCCTGATGTTGTGCTCTGCATTGGTGCGGCTATGCTGGGTGTGCGCGGTTATAAGGCCGGCATATGGCTGAAGGTATAAAAAAGCAGTCCTTGCAATCTTATAAAAAGGTTGCGGGACTGCTTTTAGCTTTTTAGAAGGCCTTCTGCAGGAAAGCGTCGAGGGAAGACTCGTTCATGCTGCCGACTATGCGTGCAATTATATGTCCGTCGGCGCTGATGATGTAGGACGCCGGAATAGCGTCAATGCCGTAGGCACGTCCGAGTGCCTGATGATCACCGTAAGCAGCGGGGAAGGTGTAGCCCTTGCTTTGGATGAAACGAGCAGGATCCTGTTCGTTATCATCTACGCTGAGAATAACAAAATGCATTTTGTCTTTGTATTCGGCGTATTTCTTTTCAATATGAGGCAGCTCGCCGACACAGGGAGGGCACCAGGTCGCCCAAAAGTTGATGAAGACAGGTTTGCCCTTTAAATCGCTCAGACGCATGGTTTTGCCACTGCCTAACTCTTTGTAGCTGAAATCAGGTGCGACTTCAGCAGATGAGGCCTTCGCAGTGCTCATCTGCGGTTTGCTGTCGGCAGTTTTATCGGAGAAGGGACAGCTGCAGCCTGCAGTAAATAATAAAAGTGCAGTCATAGATAAGGTTAGCAGAAATTTTTTCATATTGACCTCCTTATAAGGATAAGAGAAAATGGTATATTTAAATTAAAACTTTTTGCCAATGGAAATGGCCTTTACCGGGCAGACGCTGCGGCATTCACCGCAGGCGATGCATTCACTGTCACCTACATGCTGACAATCCATCTTGCAGTGCTCCATACAGAGGTTGCAGTTGATGCACTTGACGTGGTTAACCTTCATGCCAAAGAGGGATAGTTTATTAAAAAGCCCATAGATGGCACCTAAAGGGCAGATAAAGCGGCAGAAGGGGCGATAGATGAAGATGGCTGCCAGCACAGTAAGGCACAGCAGTGCCAGCTTCCAGATAAACAGCTGGCCCAAAAGCTCACAAAGCTGCGGCTTGAAAAATGCCAGAGGCAGAGCAGCCTCCAGCGTACCTGCGGGACAGATAAATTTGCAGAAGGCAGGTACGCCGCTGCCGGTGAAATGATAAAAGGCTAAGGGCAAAATAATGAGAAAAATCAGCGCAATAAAATATTTCAGATAGCTGAGCAGATAGGTAAAGCGGTTGCGCTGCAGCTTAGGCGTAGGAATTTTGTAGAGCAATTCCTGCACGAGGCCGAAGGGACAGCCCCAGCCGCAGATAAGACGCGCAAAGATTAACGCAAAGAGCAGAATGAAGCCCAGCACATAGAAGGGAATGCGCAAAAATACACCGCTGAGCGAGCTTTGCAGCGAACCAAGCGGGCAGGCGCCCAAGGCTCCGGGGCAGGAATAGCAGTTTAACCCCGGCAGGCAGATATTCTTGCTGCTGCCCTTCCAGATGTTGCCATTGGTAAAGCCTGCAATATTGCCGTTATATAGGAGGGCGGTGCAAATTTGTACAAGCTTACGTTTAACCAATGCCGATACACTCCAGACAAATTGTCGCTGCCTTGCGCCAGACGGCAAGATATTCTCTGTTGCAGATACCATACGTCAGCATGGCGGCAGCGCTCAGAAGGATTAAAATACGTGTTATTTTCATAGCAAGCAGACCTCCTATATAATTACTAAGAATATTCTAGCATATACAATGAAATTTTACTATGAATGCATGACTATACATTATTGAGGTTGGGTAGCAAATAGCAGAAAATAATATTAAATTATTTCTATCCGCGTGTTGCAATGATTTTCTGACTGGTGTTGTATGGATAAAAGCGTATGAACAGGCTATAATAAAACAGCTAATGCAATGGAAGAATATAGGTCGCGAAATAGTATTTGCAAATGAGCAATTTAAAAAAATCCTTGCAAAATAGGCAAAAACAAGGTAAAATAAAACAAGTAATAATATATTTTTTTGGAGGTAATCGTTATGCGTAAACACATCAAAACTGTTAATAAAGCAATGCTGAACAAAACTCTGCGTACCGGTGGCTGCGGCGAGTGCCCGGCTTCCTGCCAATCCGCTTGCAAAACTTCCTGCACCGTTGGCAACCAGGTTTGCGAACACTGCAAATAATATCTGAGCTTAATGCAGCTCCCTGTCTGGTGCAGGGGGCTGTTTTACTATCTATGCAAAAAGAAAGGTTGGAATACATGCTGATACATAAAATGCGTCTTGATGATAATATGGCTGTGCTGGATATCAACAGCGGTGCCGTTCATCTTGTAGACGATGTTATTTACGATTTACTCGATTATTATGATGGCAGCAACGATGCTGAGGCTATGGCTGCTTTGAAGGATAAATACAGCGAAGAGGATTTGCGCGATGCATTGGAAGAAATGCACGGCCTGCAGGATGAAGGTCTGCTTTTCAGCCCTTCCTTTGATGTGCCGCCGACCTTTGCCGAAAAGCCTATTGTTAAATCTCTGTGCCTGCTTGTAACGCATGACTGTAATCTGCGTTGCGGTTACTGTTTTGCCGACACAGGTTCCTTTGGTGGCTGCCGTCAGCTCATGAGCAAGGAAACGGCGGAAAAGGCTATCGAGTTTGCTATTGAAGGCAGCAAGAAGCGCCATAACCTGGAGCTGGATATGTTCGGCGGTGAACCGCTGATGAACTGGCCGGTTGTTGTGCATATCACCGAATATGTACGCCGTCGTGAAAAAGAAACAGGCAAGAATATTAAGCTGACGCTTACTACCAACGGTACTCTTTTGAATGATGATAATATCAAATTCCTCAATGATAACCGCGTTATGCTGGTTCTGAGTCTGGATGGCAAGAAGGAAACTCATGATGCTATGCGTCCGTTCCCGAATAAAGCCGGCAGCTATGATGCAGCTGTACGCGGCTTTAAGAAGGTAATTGACAGCCGTGAGGGCAAAAACTACTATCTGCGCGGAACCTATACCCATTTCAGCACCCATTTCTGTGAGGATGTGCTGGATATGACTAAGGTTGGCAAGGAGATTTCCGTAGAGCCCGTAGTAGGCATTGATGAACCCTGGGTATTGACCGAGGAAGATTTGCCGGTAATTTTCGATGAATACGATAAGCTGGCGCGTGCATATCTGGAGCGTCGTCGTGAAGGCAATCCCTTTGACTTCTTCCATTTCAATGTAGCACTTGATAACGGTCCGTGCGTAGCTAAGCGCTTGGCAGGCTGCGGTGCAGGTCATGAATACTATTGCATTACTGCTGATGGCGATATTTATCCGTGCCATCAGTTTGTAGGCCGTGAACAATATAAGATGGGTACCTTGGATACCGGTATTGTTACACCTGAGATGGTGCAGAAGTTCCGTCATACCCATGTTCTTACTAAGCCGGAGTGCAGCAAATGCTGGGCACGCTTCTTCTGCAGCGGTGGCTGCCACGCCAATGCGGATTTAATTAACGGCGATATTACCAAGCCTTATGAGTATGGCTGTCGCCTGCAAAAGAAACGTCTGGAGAATGCTATCGTTGTTCAGGCTGTTTTGTCTGCAGAAGCACAGGAAGGTGAGGACCTGCGTCCGCATATCAACAATTTCACTTACGAAAAATAATAGCTTTTTACTAGTGCGCTCTGCGAAAGCAGAGCGCATTTTTACGTTTTCGTCGATAATAGTGAAAAATGCCGGAAAAAACAAGCAGGAAATTTGCTGCTGAGAAAGAAAAAAATCTCTAAAATTTTTCGGGAGAAAGTGATTTTTTTACGCGCTTTTTACCGTTTTTCGGTAGAAAATTTAACTTTTTTTGAGATTTTTTGAAGAAATTTTAGGTGCTTTAAAGCGTGTATACATGATACTTCGTTTGAATACTGAGCCACGTGTATCACGAAAAAATGTTAAAAAAGTAACAAAAAGGTGTTGACATAATGCAGGTCACATGGTATTATATACAAGTCGACGCGAT
>NZ_CALDXR010000064.1 GCF_937920985.1 uncultured Phascolarctobacterium sp. | reverse complement strand
GCGTAGTGGACTTTCACCACCTAGTTATCGCCCATGCTGGGCGCACCAAAAAAAGTACCACTGCGCTAACACGTAGTGGTCCTTTTGATTAATATTATTCAGCTTTTTCTTCTTTAGGTGCTTCAACAATTATTTTGGCATCAACAACATTTTTCCTAATGGACTCAATGCCGCGTTTGCATCCTGCCATTGCCTTATAGCCTTCACCAGTAGCAATAATCTGTCCGTTGGTTGCTTTCAGACGGAAGCGGAATTCGCCTGCCTTATCCTTATAAACCTCAAATTTTGGATGCTTACAGGGGGTAAAGCCTTCTACCGTCTGATCCTCAATCGGAGCGATTGGAGCATTATTGATAACGCTGGCAATACCTTTACGGCAATACTTTTCGTCCTTATAAACTTGGGAGCTGGCAATAACTTCACCATTTGCAGCCTTCAGATTAAACTTAATGCCATTCTTTGCCTGAGAAATTACGAATTTACCCATTTTGTAGCCTCCTTTAAATTTATTCTGGTCTCTAAGTTTATTTTATGCCATCAGTCCTAAAAAGACAAGTATTTTTATTGTAAACATATGAGTTTGCAGCTTTTAATCAACCATATTTTCTAATGAGCCAATTTTTTCGATGGAGCAGACGATTTTATCGCCATGCTGCAAGAATGTCGGCGGCTTCATACCCATACCGACACCTGCCGGAGTACCGGTAGCTATAATTGTTCCTACAGCCAGTGTCATCCCCTCTGACAGCTCTGCAATTGCCCCACAGACAGTCTGAATCATATAACGGGTATTACTGCTCTGGCGCAGCTCTCCGTTAACCGTACAGCTGATATCAAGGGCCTGCTCATCACCGATTTCATCTGCGGTAACAATACACGGTCCCATGAGAGTAAATCCGTCAAGGCTTTTTCCCAAATACCATTGCTTATGACGCGTCTGCAGATTACGTGCACTGATATCATTAATAATTGTATAACCAAAAATATAATCTCTGGCGTTTTCTTTGCTTACACCTTTAGCATCTTTAGCTAAAATTACTCCCAGCTCTGCTTCATAGTCAAGGCTGTCTACTAAGCCTTCATAACGAGGAATACTTTCACCGCTTGCTGTAGCTCTGTTTACCCGCTTGGAAAAATAAATTGTGTAGGGACGTTCACCGCCGAAGGCTTCGCTGGAAAAGCGTCCTGCTTCCTGAGCATGTGCATCATAGTTAATGCCAAGGCAGACTACATCCTGAAGCGGATGAACAATAGGCGCCAAAAGCTTCACTTCTGCCAGGTTTACAGCCGCTCCCTGCAGCACATCCTCATTTTCTGCCAAACGCTCCAGCTTTTCCTTTACTGCCGGTGTATAGCGGCAAATAAGTTCATTCATATCATCAGTTGCCAGCTCGGGAACCAGTCTTGCCAATAAGCTCAATCTATATAGCGCAGCCTCTTGCTGAAAGCCGACAAGTATTTCCTGTTTTCCATTAATCTCCACTGTATAAAAACGCATTATCTTTTCCTCCTCATATTATGGTATATATCTGGCTAATACTATGAATATCCTTCAGCATGCTTGCTGATTAGTGGATTTTACATACCACTATTATACACAGACTTTTTTCAGAACGCAAAAAAAGCAGGAACCTAAGTTCCTGCTTTTCCAGCTCTAAATTAGATAAGTTCGATGATAGCCATTTCAGCTGCATCGCCACGGCGAGGACCTACTCTGTAAATACGAGTAAAGCCGCCTTGTCTGCCTTCATATTTCGGAGCAATTTCTTCAAACAGTTTTTTGGTAATGGTTTCGTCAACCAGAACTGCCATAACCTGACGACGAGCATGCAGGTCATTGCGTTTTGCCAAAGTAATCAGTTGAGCGGAATGCTTAGCAACTTCTTTAGCTTTGGTAACGGTGGTTTCGATCTTACCATATTTGAAGAAGGAAGTTAAAATGCTGCGAAACAGAGCCTTACGGTTGCTGGAGTTACGACCCAGTTTTCTGTATGCCATGTACTTCTGACCCCCTTAGTTATTCTTCATCGTTTTTGCGAAAATGCAAGCCCATATCCTCAAGTTTCTTTTTGATCTCTTCAAGAGACTTGCTGCCTAAGTTACGGACTTTAATCATATCAGCTTCGGTTTTCTGGATTAATTCTTCGACAGTATTGATTCCTGCACGTCTCAGGCAGTTATTGCTGCGAACGGACAAATCCAAATCGTCGATAGACATTGTGTTTTGACCTTCTTGCTTGCTCGGCTCCGGAGCTTCAGGCTCAGAACCGCCAGTAACAGTGATTACAGAACCTTTGCCATCACTGGTCTGGAAGAGCTTGAGATAGTCAATCAGGATGGTGGAAGCCATGTCAACAGCTTCATCAGGCTTCATGCTGCCATCAGTCCAAACTTCCAAAGTAAGCTTGTCATAGTTGGTAACATTACCTACGCGGGTATCGTTAACAGCAAATTTCACTCTGGTAATAGGAGAGTAAATGGAGTCTACCGGAATTACGCCGATAGGCTGATCAGGCTGTTTATTTTTGTCCGCGGGTACATAGCCACGACCTTTATCAATATGGATTTCCATATTGAAAACTGCGTCTTTATCCAAAGTCGCAATGTGCAGTTCAGGGTTTAAAATTTCAACATCGCTATCAGCAATGATGTTAGCTGCAGTAACTTCCTGTTCACCAGAACATTCGATACGCAGAATTTTTTCCCCTTCACCTTCCATTTTAAGGCATAATGCCTTGATGTTCAGGATGATATCAGCAACATCTTCGCGAACACCTGGAATAGTAGCAAACTCATGCAGAACACCGTCAATCTTGACATATGTTACTGCTGCACCCGGCAGGGAGGACAGCAGAACACGACGCAGGCTGTTGCCTAGTGTAATGCCGTAGCCTCTCTCGAGCGGCTCCCAAACGAATTTGCCATAACGACCATCTTCGCTGACATCAGATGTAACCATCTTAGGTTTTTCAATTTCAATCATTCGGAAAGCCTCCTTCTATCGCGTATTACCACAATACGTCTCATAAGTGGGTGGCACAAGATATTCACTAATTATTTGGAGTACAACTCTACGATGAAGTGCTCTTCAATAGGAACATCAATTTCCTCACGAGTCGGGAAACGGTCTACCTTACCGCTAACGTTAGCAGCGTCCAGTACCAGCCAAGCCGGAACTGCTTTGGTAGCCAGAGTTTCGTCCATGCCTTTGAAGTATTCTTTAGCACGGCTGTTTTCCATAACGGTTACAACATCGCCAACTCTTACCAATGCGGAAGGAATGTCCAGACGTTTGCCGTTAACAGCAATGTGGCCATGTCTTACGATTTGGCGAGCCTGACGGCGGGTGTTAGCCAAGCCGAGGCGGAAAACTACGTTGTCGATTCTTCTTTCGAGGAGGATCAGCAGGTTTTCACCGGTGATGCCTTCCATCTTTTTAGCTTTATCATAGTAGCCACGGAATTGTTTTTCCAGTACGCCATAGATAAATTTAGCTTTTTGTTTTTCAGTTAACTGAATGCCATATTCGCTCTTTTTTCTGTTTTGGCGGCGAACTTGGCGTTTAGATTCCTTGCTAATGCCCATGAATGCGGGAGCTAAGCCCAAAGATCTGCATCTTTTCAGGACAGGAGTTCTATCAATTGCCATCTATTTACACCCCCAATTATACTCTTCTACGTTTCGGCGGACGGCAGCCGTTATGCGGAATCGGAGTAACGTCTTTAATAGAGTTAACTTCCAGACCTGCAGCCTGAAGTGCACGAATTGCTGCTTCACGGCCAGCGCCAGGACCTTTTACATATACTTCTACTTGTTTCAAGCCATGCTCCATAGCAGCTTTGGTTGCTTCTTCAGCAGCCATTTGTGCAGCAAACGGAGTGCTCTTACGGCTGCCACGGAAACCGAGGCCGCCTGCGGAGGCCCAGCTCAGAACATTACCTTCGGTATCAGCGATGGTAACGATAGTATTATTGAAGGTGGAGCGGATATGTGCTACACCGTTGATTACGTTTTTGCTAACTTTTTTCTTGTTGCGAACAACTTTCTTGCCAGCCACTGGTTTATCCCTCCCTCGCTAATTATTTCTTCTTGCCTGCAATAGTACGTTTCGGACCTTTACGGGTGCGGGCATTGTTTTTAGTGTTTTGACCACGAACAGGCAGACCCATACGATGTCTTCTGCCACGATAGCTGCCAATTTCAATCAGACGTTTAATGTTCAGGGATTCCTCACGGCGGAGGTCACCTTCAACTTTATAGTCCTGATCCAGAGTTTCACGGATCTTAGCAACTTCTTCTTCAGTCAGGTCGCGAACGCGAGTGTCCGGGTTAATACCGGTTTTAGCTAAAATTTCACGAGAGAGAGTCAGGCCGATGCCATAGATGTACGGCAGAGCATACTCAATACGTTTATCTCTCGGTAAATCGACACCAGAAATACGTGCCATTAATGTGCACCTCCTTCTTATCCTTGTTTTTGTTTATGTTTCGGGTTTTCGCAAATTACCATTACATGGCCTTTACGTTTAATGACTTTGCATTTTTCACATATTGGCTTAACAGACGGTCTTACTTTCATAATTTAAACCTCCTCTTTGCCTGTTGGATTATTTATACCGATAAGTAATTCTTCCACGATTGAGGTCGTACGGAGTAAGCTCCACGGTAACCTTATCACCAGGCAATATCTTGATGAAGTTCATACGAATCTTACCGGATATATGTGCTAAAATTGTATGGCCGTTAACCAGTTGAACTTGGAACATAGCATTGGGAAGTGCTTCTAAGATTGTACCTTCAACCTCAATAACATCCTGTTTGGACACTGCAGTACCTCCTTATTTGCTACATCCGAGACTAGCTTTAACGTCGGCATATACTTTATCAATAGGCTGCAAGCCATCGATTTCTTTGTACAGGCCTTGTTTTTTGTAGTACTCGATTAACGGTTCTGTTTGTTCATGATATGCATGCAGACGATTTACAACGGTTTCTTCTTTATCGTCGTTACGTTGATAAAGGTTACCGCCACATTTGTCGCAGACATTTTCTACCTTGCTGGGGTTAAAGCTTACATGATAGGTAGCACCGCAAGCCTTGCAGATACGGCGGCCAACTACACGCGCAACCAGCTCGGAGTCAGGAACAGAGATATTAACAACACCGGTCAATTTAATGCCCAGGTCTTTGAGGATTCCGTCGAGAGCAACTGCTTGCTCCTCAGTTCTCGGGAAGCCATCTAAGATGAAACCATTTGCACATTCGGGTTTGGACAAGCCTTCACGAACAATGCCGATGGTTACGACGTCGGGGACAAGTCCGCCAGCGTCCATGTATTTTTTTGCCTCTTTACCAAGTTCGGTGCCTGCGCTTACTGCTGCACGGAACATGTCTCCTGTGGAGATATGAGGGATTTTAAATTCATCAATGAGTTTTTCTGCTTGAGTGCCTTTACCAGCACCCGGAGGTCCCATTAAAAGAATGTACATTCTGAACTCCTCCTATTTCATAAAGCCATGATAATGACGCATCAGAACCATGGACTCTATTTGCTTCATAGTTTGTAATGCAACACCAACAACGATCAACAAAGCGGTACCGCCGAAGTACACACCTTCAATGCGTGTTACCCATCCGATAACATGAGGCATCAGCGCAATTAATGAGAGGAAAATCGCACCGGCCAAAGTTATTCTGGACATTACCTTGTCAAGATATTCTGTAGTAGGATTACCGGGTCTTAAACCGGGAATAAAGCCACCATTCTTTTTGATATTATCGGAAAGATCTCCGATGTTCAGGCTTACTGCTGTATAGAAGTAAGTGAAGAACAAAATCATCAGAACATATAATGTGGTCTGCAGCGGGCTGCCCCACTGAAAGAGCTTACCCATTGCTTTAACCCAGGGAACATCAACGAACTGAGCAATTGTTACAGGGAACATCAACACCGAAGAAGCGAAGATGATCGGAATAACGCCTGCCTGATTGACCTTCAGAGGGATATAGCTTGTATGACCGCCATAAGCCTTTTTGCCTACTACACGCTTAGCATACTGAACGGGGATTTTGCGAATACCCTCAGAAATGATAATTACGAAAACTACCATCGCCAGGGCTATAGCCGCGAACAAAATAACGTTCAATAAGCTTACCGTGCCAGCCTGCAGATATTGGAAAATTACTTTAAGTCCATCCGGAAGTCTGGATACGATACCGGCAAAGATTATCAGGGAAATACCATTGCCGACACCGCGAGCTGTAATCTGCTCGCCTATCCACATAAGGAAAACGGTTCCTGCAGTAAGTGTGAGAGCAATAAGCAGGATTGAGAAAATCCCGGGGTTATTAATCGCCATCTTCAGGCCGTAGGCCATACCGCAGGCTTGGATAAACGCCAAAGCCACCGTCAGCATACGTGTAAGCTTTGTCGTTTTCTTGAAGCCTTCCTCACCTTCCTTGGACCATTGTTCCAAGGTCGGTACAACTACCTTCAATAACTGTAAAATAATTGAAGCATTGATATATGGGGTAATACTCATAGCAAAAATGGAGAATTTGCTCAAGGCGCCGCCACTGAACATATCAAGCAGTCCGAAGAGATTGCCGCTACGGAAAAGCTGTTCAATGACAGAAGCGTTTACGCCAGGAACAGGTATATGTGTTCCAGCCCTGAATACGATGAACATGGCGAGAGTAAATATAACTTTTTGCCTGAGTTCTGTTATTCTAAATATGTTTGCAAGGGCTGCTAACACTTTAGATCACCTCAATCTTACCGCCAGCTGCAACGATTTTTTCTTCAGCGGACTTGCTGAAGCCCATAGCTTGTACAGTAAGCTTTTTGGTTAATTCGCCATTGCCAAGAATACGGATGCCGTCACGAATGTTCTTAACAACACCTTCTTCAATGAGCATTACAGGTTCAACAACGGTGCCGTCTTCAAAACGATTGAGTACGGAAACGTTGATTTCAACATAATCTTTACCAAATTTATTGTAGAAACCGCGTTTCGGAAGACGCAGGTACAGAGGTCTTTGACCACCTTCAAATCCAGGGCGCTTAACACCGCCGGAACGGGATTTCTGACCTTTCTGGCCTTTGCCGGAAGTCTTGCCTAAGCCACTGCCCAGGCCGCGACCTACGCGAACTGCTACACGTTTAGATCCCGGAGCGGGAGACAATTCATGTAAATTCATCTTCAGTACACCTCCTTGTCTTACGCTTCTTCAACCTTCACGAGATGTTCAACCTTGTGAACCATGCCGCGAATAGTCGGAGTATCTTCTTTAACAACGCTAGTATTGATTTTACCTAAGCCCAGAGCTTTAACGGTTGCACGCTGATCTTTGGGGTAACCGATCAGGCTGCGGGTCAGGGTGATTTTAATTTGTGCCATGACAAAGTCCTCCTTAGCCCAACAATTCTTCTACGGTTTTACCACGCAGAGCTGCAACAGCTTCAGCACTCTTCAAGGATTTCAGACCTTCAATGGTTGCACGAACCATGTTGTTCGGGTTGGAAGAGCCTTGAGATTTAGTAAGAATATCACGAACGCCAGCCAGTTCCAGTACGGCACGTACAGGGCCGCCAGCGATAACGCCGGTACCTTCTGCAGCCGGTTTCAGGAATACGCGGCCTGCGCCGAATACACCGATGTTTTCATGAGGAATGGTAGTACCAACCAGCGGTACAGTAACCAGGTTTTTCTTAGCGTCTTCAACGCCTTTGCGAATAGCTTCAGGAACCTCTGCAGCTTTACCCAGGCCCATGCCTACATGACCATTTTCATCACCTACAACAACAAGTGCAGCGAAGGAGAAACGACGTCCGCCTTTAACAACCTTAGCAACACGGTTGATGAAAACGACTTTTTCTTGTAATTCGTTTTCTTTATTTTCGAAGTTCGCCACTTTATTTCCTCCTTCTCTTAGAATACCAGGCCAGCTTCGCGAGCAGCTTCAGCCAGGGCAGCTACACGGCCGTGGTACAGATAGCCACCACGATCGAATACAACTTCTTTTACACCCTTAGCCAGCGCTTTTTCAGCGATTGCTTTGCCTACAGCTTTAGCAGCCTCAATGTTGCCGCCGTAGTTTTCTTTCAGATCTTTTTCAACGGTGCTGGCAGCAGCGATAGTTTCGCCGGTCTCATCGTTAATAACCTGTGCATAAATGTTGGACAGGGAACGGTATACGTTCAGACGAGGTTTTTCAGCAGTACCGATAATATATCTACGAGAACGGAGATGACGTTTTTGACGTTTCTCGTTTTTATCAACTCTGTTAAGCAAGAGTTTCACTCCCTTCTTTTAGAAATTATTTCTTGCCTTTAGCGCCGGCTTTACCAATCTTACGACGAACATGTTCGCCTTCGTAACGGATACCTTTACCTTTGTAAGGTTCAGGCGGACGCAAAGTACGGATATCTGCAGCAACTGCACCTACAACTTCTTTATCAGCACCGCTAACAACGATCTTGTTCGGAGCGGGAACTTCAAAAGTAATACCTGCAGGCGGCTCTTTTACAACCGGGTGAGAGAAACCCAGAGTGAAGTTAATGTTTTGGCCTTGCTTAGCAGCACGGTAACCAACACCATTAATTTCCAGAGTTTTGCTGAAGCCTTGGGTTACACCGATGATCATGTTGTTGATCAGGGTACGGGACAGACCATGCAGAGAACGGCTTTCTTTTTCATCGTCCGGACGTTCAACGGTGATTACACCATTGTCCATGGTCAGCTTCATGTTTTTATTGATTTGGCGAGCTAATTCGCCTTTAGGACCTTTAACGGTCACGTGATTATCTTCAATAGTAACTGTTACACCAGCGGGAACAGTAATTGGCATCTTACCAATTCTAGACACGTACGAGCACCTCCTATCTTTTTAGTATTACCATACGTATGCAAGAACTTCGCCGCCCAAGCCTGCTTTACGAGCAGCTTTGTCGGTCATCAAGCCTTGGGAAGTAGAAATTAATGCAATACCCAGACCTCCGAGGACTCTAGGCAGTTGGTCTTTTTGAGAATAAACTCTCAGACCAGGTTTGGAAATACGTTTAATACCGGAGATTACCTTCTCCTTATTAGCACCGTATTTCAGGCTGACGCGGATAACATTTTGTTTACTGTCAGCAATAACTTCGAAATCTTTAATGAAACCTTCGGCTTTCAGGATTTCAGCAATAGCCAGCTTAATCTTGCTGCCGGGGATTTCAACTTTATCATGATGAACTGAATTTGCGTTACGAATACGGGTAAGCATATCAGCAATCGGGTCAGTCATTACCATACTTAAATACCCTCCTTCCTTGTTGTCTGTCTTACCAGCTTGCTTTGGTTACGCCCGGAATAGCTCCTTTATAAGCATATTCACGGAAGCAGATACGGCAGAGGCCAAATTTACGCATATAGCCATGAGGTCTGCCGCAAACTTTGCAGCGGTTATAATGACGAACTTCGAATTTCGGTTCGCCTTTCCATTTTTCGATCAGGGCTTTTTTAGCCAATGTGTTCCCTCCTCACTTATGCGCCGAACGGCATTCCGAGGAGTTTGAGCAGCTCTCTAGCTTCCTCGTCTGTCTTAGCGGTAGTCACAATGATGATATCCATGCCACGAACTTTATCGATCTTATCATATTCGATTTCCGGGAAAATCAATTGTTCTTTCAGACCCAGTGCGTAGTTGCCACGGCCGTCAAATGCGGAAGCATTTACGCCACGGAAGTCACGTACGCGCGGAAGAGCGAGATTCATCAGTTTATCAAGGAAATAGTACATACGGTCGCCACGCAGGGTTACTTTAGCACCCAGAGGCATGCCTTGACGTACTTTGAAAGCTGCGATGGATTTCTTAGCTTTGGTGATAACAGGTTTTTGACCTGCGATCTGAGTCATATCAGCAACTGCGCTTTCCAGAGCTTTGCTGTTGCCTACAGCCTCGCCAACACCCATGTTGATTACAACTTTCTCAATTTTAGGGATTTCCATTACGTTTTTATATTGGAATTTGTCATGCATAGCCTTAGCTACTTCAGACAAATATTTTTCTTGCAATCTGGTCTTTGCCATTCAGTTATTTCCTCCTTTCCCGGAAAATTATTTATCGATTACTTCACCGCATTTTTTGCAGGTTCTTACGAAAGCACCGGCAACTTCGGTCTTTTTAATACGGGTAGCTTGTTTGCAAACCGGGCATACCAGCATTACTTTGGAAGAAGCGAGCGGAGCTTCTTTAGTAATGATGCCGCCTTGAGGATTTGCCTGAGACGGTTTGGTATGACGTTTTACTTTATTCACGCCTTCAACAACCACTTTGGCTTTCTTAGGCAGAGCTTCAACGATCTTACCTTGCTTGCCTTTATCCTTGCCGGACAGTACAAGAACGGTATCGCCTTTTTTAACATGCAGCTTTACAGCATTTGCCATGTCAAGAACACCTCCTTACAGTGCGTTATCTAATTTCTTACAGCACTTCCGGTGCCAGAGAAATGATTTTCATGAAGTCTTTTTCGCGAAGTTCGCGGGCAACAGGCCCAAAAATACGAGTGCCGCGCGGGCTCTTGTCGTCTTTGATTACAACTGCTGCGTTCTCATCAAAACGGATGTAGGAACCGTCTGCACGGCGAACACCTTTAACGGAACGAACAACAACTGCTTTAACTACGTCGCCTTTTTTTACAACGCCACCGGGTGATGCATCTTTAACAGCACATACGATAACGTCACCGATATTAGCATATTTGCGGTAAGAACCGCCTAATACACGGATACACATAACCTTCTTAGCGCCAGTGTTGTCACCAACATTAAGGATAGTTTGTTGTTGTATCATGGATTTCCCTCCCTTGCCGGACTAACTCTTCGGCAAAATTATTTAGCACGCTCTAAGATTTCAATAACGCGCCAGCATTTATCTTTAGACAGCGGACGAGTTTGCATAATTTCAACTACGTCGCCAACATGTGCTTCGTTATTTTCATCATGAGCTTTAAATTTAATAGTATGTTGTACGCCTTTTTTGTACAGCGGATGCTGAACGAAACGTTCTACTGCAACTACGACAGTTTTCTGCATTTTATCGCTGACAACTTTACCAATACGGGTAACACGTGCGTTTCTTTCTTCGGTCACGACTGTTTCCTCCTTGTTATACTTCAAAACAGTTAAGCCTTGAGCTCACGTTCACGCTGGATTGTTTTGATACGGGCAATGGATTTCTTAACGTCACGAATTTTCATCGGATTTTCACATTGACCGGTTGCCATTTGAAAACGCAGATTGAAGAGTTCCTCTTTCAAATCTGCCAACTTGGTGTCTAACTCAGCAGCAGACAATTCACGAATTTCTGTTGTTTTCATTAAGCTTCACCACCCTTTTCTTGTGCGGCAGCTTCAGCTTCCTGTTGAGCGCGAGTTACAAATTTGCATTTGATAGGCAATTTGTGGCTAGCAAGACGCATTGCTTCTTTAGCAACTTCTTCGCTAACACCGTTCATTTCGAACAGAACGCGACCAGGTTTAACTACTGCTACCCAGTACTCCGGAGAACCTTTACCAGAACCCATACGAGTTTCAGCAGGTTTTGCAGTAATCGGTTTATCCGGGAAAATTTGAATCCAAACTTGACCGCCACGTTTGATATAACGTGTCATTGCGATACGGGCTGCCTCAATCTGGCGGTTGGTAATCCAAGCGGGCTCCAATGCTACCAGACCGAAATCGCCATGAGCGATTCTATTACCGCGCATAGCACGGCCAGTCATACGACCTCTATGTTGTTTACGATGTTTAACTCTCTTCGGTAATAACATGTCTGATTATGCCTCCTTTGCCGGAGCAACTTTAGCTGCTTCTTTGCTTTCAGGAAGAACTTCACCTTTGTAAATCCATACCTTAATGCCGATACGGCCATAAGTGGTATGTGCTTCTGCAGTGCCATAATCGATGTCAGCACGCAGGGTGTGCAGAGGAATGCTGCCTTCACGATAGGATTCGCTGCGTGCAATTTCAGCACCGCCAAGACGACCGCCGCAGGTAATTTTAATACCTTTAGCACCCATACGCATGGTACGGCCAACGCATTGTTTCATAGCACGACGGAAAGCGATACGGCGTTCCAGCTGTGCTGCAATGTTCTCTGCAACCAAGGTTGCGTCCATATCCGGGGTTTTAACTTCTACGATGTTGATTTCGATAGCGCTCTCAGTCATTTTCTTCAGGTCGGATTTCAGCAGTTCGATGTTGCTGCCTTGACGACCGATTACCATACCAGGTTTTGCAGTATGGATGGAAATGCGGGCTTTATTAGATGCGCGTTCGATTTCTACTTTAGAGATACCGGACAGGAACAGTTTTTCTTTGATGAACTCACGGATTTTAATGTCTTCTAACAAGAATTTCTCATAGTCTTTGCCAGCGTACCATTTGGAATCCCAGCCTTTGATAACGCCAACACGGAGACCATGCGGATTAACTTTTTGACCCACTATCTTTTCCCTCCTTCTGACGGGATATTATTTTTCTTTAACTGCTACAGTTACGTGGCTAGAACGTTTCAGAATTTTGAAAGCCTGTCCACGGGAACGAGGATGAATACGTTTCATGGTCGGACCTTGATCTACTGCACAGTAGGATACGATCAGGTTATCCACGTTCATGTCAAAATTGTGCTCTGCGTTTGCTACTGCACTGCGCAGAACTTTCTCGATTACCTCAGAACCAACCTTCGGGGTATATTTGAGGATCGCGAATGCTTCACCAACGGATTTGCCGCGGATGAGATTGATTACGATGCGCAGTTTGCGCGGCGCAATACGGATATATTTTGCAATTGCCTTTGCTTCCATTGTTTGGTCCCCCTTTCCCCTTATTTTAAGCCGGTGCTCTTATCTGCGTGACCTTTGTAAGTACGAGTAGGAGCGAATTCTCCTAATTTGTGGCCTACCATATCCTCGGTAATGAATACCGGAACATGTTTGCGTCCGTCATGAACCGCAATGGTGTGACCAACGAAAGACGGAATAATAGTAGAGCTGCGAGACCAGGTCTTAACAACTTTTTTATCATTAGCGGCATTAAGCACGTCAATCTTTTTCAAAAGACTTGCATGGACAAAAGGTCCTTTTTTAACTGATCTGGACACTAGGTTAGCCTCCTTTCCTTATCCTGTTTTATTATTTAGTTCTACGTTTCAGAATTAACTTAGTAGAAGCTTTCTTCTCTCTGCGAGTACGAGTACCGAATGCACATTTACCCCAAGGAGTAACAGGACGTTTACGGCCAACGGGGGAGTGACCTTCACCACCACCATGCGGATGGTCGTTAGGATTCATAACAACGCCGCGGTTAGCAGGACGGATACCCAGCCAACGGCTGCGGCCAGCTTTACCGATGCAGATGTTTTCAGCATCAATGTTACCAACTTGACCGATGGTTGCACGGCAGTTGATATGTACTTTACGGATTTCGCCAGAAGGAAGACGGAGCAGAGCGTAGTCGCCCTCTTTAGCCATCAGCTGAGCGCTAGTACCAGCACTACGAGCCATTTGGCCGCCTTTACCAATTTTCATTTCCACGTTGTGTACGGTAGTACCAAGCGGAATGTTTTTCAGCGGCAGGCAGTTACCGGTTTTGATATCTGCGTCAGGACCGCTTACTACGATATCGCCAACTTTCAAATCAAGCGGAGCGATGATGTAACGTTTTTCGCCGTCAGCATAGTTGATCAGAGCGATACGAGCGTTACGGTTAGGATCGTATTCAATGGTAGCAACCTTAGCCGGAATGCCGTCTTTGGTACGCTTGAAATCAATGATACGATATTGTTTTTTATGACCGCCGCCTTGATGACGAACAGTCATTTTACCGGTATTATTACGGCCTGCATGTTTACCAAGTTTTTCAACAAGCGGGCGGTAAGGCTTGTCAGTCGTAATCTCTTCGAAGGCAGACACAGTAATAAAGCGTCTGGAAGGAGAATACGGATTAAAGCTTTTAATAGCCATTTAATTTACCTCCTATACGTTAATTACATTCCTTCGAAAAGGGGAATCGTATTGCCTTCAGCAAGCTTCACGATAGCTTTCTTATAATCGGAACGTTTGCCAACATATTTACCCATGCGTTTGGTTTTGCCCAGTACGCGGATGGTATTTACATTCAATACTTTAACTTTGAAAATCGCCTCTACAGCTTGGCGAATCTCTACTTTGTTAGCATCCAGGGGAACCTGGAAGGTGTATTTGTTCTCCTGCATCATCTGAGAAGTCTTTTCAGTGATGATGGGACGAATCAGTATATCGCGAGGATTAGCAGCCATTATGCGAGCACCTCCTCAATTTTTTCTACAGCATCTTTAGCAAGGAATACCTTTTTGCTGTTCAGGATATCAAAGCAGTTCAGACCCATGTTGGTGATGGTGGTTACTTTCGGCATGTTACGTGCGGAAAGAGCAACGTTTTCGTTGGAACCATCGGTGATCAACAGAGCTTTAGTGTCAACAGCTTCAAAAGCTTTCAGCAGAGAAGCTACTTGTTTAGTTTTCGGAGCGTCAAAAGCCAGGCCTTCAACAACTACCAGTTCACCAGCTGCTACTTTAGCAGACAGTGCGCAGCACAGAGCTAAGCGACGTGCTTTACGAGGCATTTTCTTTGCATAGCTGCGGGGTTGGGGACCAAAAGTGGTACCACCGCCAACCCATACGGGAGAACGGTTGGAACCGCAACGAGCGCGGCCAGTACCTTTTTGTTTCCAGGGTTTACGACCGCCACCGCGTACCATAGCACGGGTTTTAGTAGCGGAAGTTCCTTGACGTTGGTTTGCCAGCTGCATTACAACTGCTTGATGTACTACAGCTTCATTGAACTCAGCGCCAAATACGGAATCATTTAATTCTATTTCACCGGTTTGTGCACCGGAAAGATCATATACTGATAACTTCGGCATTAGAAGCATCCTCCTTTCTTTCGCTTATCTTATTATTTGTTAGGTTTTACGGTTTCCTTCAGTACTACGTAAGAACCAGTAGCACCCGGAATAGCACCCTTAACCAGAATAAGATTACGTTCTGCGTCAACCTTAACAACGGTCAGACGTTGAACAGTTACATTTGCATTACCCATACGGCCAGGCAGTTTTTTGCCTTTGATTACACGGCCGCCAGGACCGGAATGCATGGGGCCCATAGAACCAGGCTCACGATGAGACTTAGAACCATGTTTCATAGGTCCGCGAGAGAAATTGTGGCGCTTAATAGTGCCTGCAAAACCTTTGCCGCGGGAAACGCCGCTTGCGTCAATCAGTTCGCCTGCAGCAAAAATATCAGCAGCGATTTTATCGCCTACCGCATATTCGGAAGGAGCAGCCAGACGCAGCTCTCTGACAAATTTAACCGGTGCTACACCAGCTTTGTCAAAATGGCCTTTCATCGGTTTGGTGGTATGTTTTTCTTTAATTTCACCAAAACCAAGTTGAACAGCATTATAACCGTCTGTTTCTTCGGTTTTGTTTTGAAGTACAACGCAGGGGCCTGCTTCTACAACAGTAACAGGAATCAGTCTGCCATCAGCTTCAAAAATTTGGGTCATGCCCAGTTTTTTGCCTAAGATACCTTTAGCCATTATTGCACCTCCTCCTTACAGTTTAATTTCAATATCTACGCCAGCGGGCAGATCAAGACGCATCAGAGCATCAACAGTCTTACCGGTGGGTTCCAGAATGTCTACAAGACGTTTGTGAGTACGCATTTCGAATTGCTCACGGGAATCTTTGTTAACATGCGGAGAACGCAGAATAGTGTAAATGTTTTTTTCTGTAGGAAGGGGAATCGGACCGGAAACTTGTGCACCGGTACGTTTTGCAGTTTCTACAATCTTAGAAGCACTTTGGTCAAGTGCTTTATGATCATACGCTTTCAGGCGTATTCTAATCTTTTGAGACTTAGCCATTAAAAAATATCCTCCTAAATTCGCCCAGTTTCTATGAACGGACATACTCCGTGAAAATCTCCCTGTCTAACAGGCAAGCAACCTTTCACATCATCGCAGGGCCATACCAACAAACATAAGAATAGAGGGGAGGTTAACCCCCCTCATATTCTTCCAGGGATCTAACTAAAATTATTTCTCTTCTACTTCGGAAACAACGCCAGCGCCAACGGTACGGCCGCCTTCACGGATAGCAAAACGCAGACCTTTTTCGATAGCGATCGGGGTGATCAGTTCTACTTCCATGGTTACGTTATCGCCAGGCATTACCATTTCTACACCTTCCGGCAGTTCGGTTACGCCGGTTACGTCGGTAGTACGGAAATAGAATTGCGGACGGTAACCGTTGAAGAACGGAGTGTGACGGCCGCCTTCTTCTTTGGTCAGTACATAAACTTCACCTTTGAATTTGGTGTGCGGATGAATGCTGCCCGGTTTGGACAGTACTTGTCCACGCTCGATTTCTTTACGGTCAACACCACGCAGCAGGCAGCCGATGTTATCGCCGGCTACTGCTTCGTCCAACAGTTTGCGGAACATTTCTACGCCGGTTACTACAGTAGATTTTTTCTCGTCTTTCATGCCAACGATTTCTACGGTGTCGCCAACTTTAACAGTACCACGCTCTACACGGCCGGTAGCAACGGTACCACGACCGGTGATGGTGAATACGTCCTCGACAGGCATCAGGAACGGTTTGTCGGTTGCACGTTCCGGCAGCGGAATGTAGCTGTCAACAGCGTCCATCAGTTCCATGATTTTTGCTTCGTATTTCGGGTCGCCTTCCAGAGCTTTCAGAGCGGAGCCTGCAACAACAGGGATGTCATCGCCAGGGAAGTCATAGGAGCTTAAGAGTTCGCGAACTTCCATTTCTACCAGTTCCAGCAGCTCTTCGTCGTCAACCATATCTACTTTGTTCAGGAATACAACCATTGCAGGTACGCCTACTTGGCGAGCCAGCAGGATGTGCTCACGAGTCTGAGGCATCGGGCCGTCAGCAGCGGATACTACCAGGATTGCGCCGTCCATCTGAGCAGCGCCGGTGATCATGTTCTTTACATAGTCAGCATGGCCCGGGCAGTCAACGTGTGCATAGTGACGGGTTGCGGTTTCATATTCAACGTGAGAGGTGTTGATGGTAATACCACGTTCACGTTCTTCCGGAGCTTTATCGATCATGGAGTAGTCCATGAATTCTGCGCCGCCTTTTTCAGCCAGTACTTTGGTGATAGCAGCAGTCAGAGTAGTCTTGCCATGGTCAACGTGACCGATGGTGCCGATATTCAGATGCGGTTTAGTTCTTTCATATTTAGCTTTTGCCATTGTGAATTTCCTCCTTAAGGTTGTTTGTTAAAACTAGGCTTAGTTGGTGCCTTTGTTTTTAGCAATAATTGCCTCAGCAATGTTTCTGGGAACGTCTTCGTAGTGGTCTACTTCCATGGAGTAGTTACCACGGCCTTGGGTTTTGCTGCGCAGGTCGGTAGCATAACCGAACATCTCAGCCAGCGGAACGAATGCATTGATTACTTGTGCACCGTTACGAGCTTCCATGCCTTCGATGCGGCCACGGCGGGAGTTAACGTCGCCGATTACGTCGCCCATGTATTCTTCAGGAACAGTAATTTCTACTTTCATGTAAGGCTCAAGGATAACCGGGTTAGCTTTTTCAGCACCGGACTTGAAGCCCATAGAACCGGCAATCTTAAATGCCATTTCAGAAGAGTCGACTTCATGGTAAGAACCATCATAAACAGTAACTGCGATATCAACCATCGGATAACCGGCAACTACGCCATTTTCCATAGCTTCTTTAACGCCTGCTTCGATAGGAGCGATGTATTCTTTAGGAATAGCGCCGCCAACAACTTTGTTTTCAAACAGGAAGCCTTCGCCAGGTTCACGCGGAGTGATTTCCAGCCAGCAATGACCATATTGGCCTTTACCACCGGACTGACGAACAAATTTACCTTCGGATTTAACAGCTTTGCGAATAGTTTCGCGATAAGCAACCTGCGGGTTACCAACAGTGCAGCCTACTTTGAATTCGCGCAGCAGACGGTCAACAATGATGTCCAGGTGAAGCTCGCCCATACCGGAAATAATGGTTTGGGAGGTTTCAGGATCAGTGTGAACACGGAAGGTCGGATCTTCTTCTGCCAGTTTTTGCAGGGCGATGCCCATTTTTTCCTGGTCAGCTTTAGTTTTAGGTTCAACTGCAACGGAGATTACAGGATCAGGGAATACCATAGATTCGAGGATGATCTCGTTTTTCTCATCGCAGAGAGTATCACCGGTAGTGGTGTCTTTCAGACCTACAGCAGCTGCGATATCACCGGAGTAAACTTGTTCAATTTCTTCGCGGTGGTTAGCATGCATTTGCAGGATACGACCGATACGCTCGCGTTTACCTTTAGTGGAGTTATATACATAAGAACCAGCAGTCAAGGTACCGGAGTATACACGGAAGAATGCCAGCTTACCAACAAACGGGTCGGTAGCAATCTTGAATGCCAGTGCGGAGAACGGAGCTTCGTCGCTGGACGGGCGCTCGTCTTCTTCGCCGGTTTCAGGATTTACACCTTTGATGTTAGGAACATCTGTCGGTGCAGGCATGAATTGGATTACAGCGTCCAGCATCGGTTGAACGCCTTTGTTTTTGTAGGAAGAACCGCAGCAAACCGGAGTCATTTTGCAAGCGATAGTTGCTTTACGGATACCAGCCAGGATTTCTTCTTCGGTCAGTTCTTCGCCTTCCAGATATTTCATCATCAGCTCATCATCGGATTCAGCAACAGCTTCAACCAATGCTGCACGGTATTCGTCAGCTTTCTCTTTCATGTCAGCCGGAATTTCTACGAACTCTTCTTCTTTACCGAGTGCATCATCATAAACGATTGCTCTCATTTTGATCAGATCGATCATGCCTTGGAAAGTATCTTCAAAGCCGATAGGCAGTTGAATAGGTACTGCATTGGCATTCAGACGAGTCTTCATCATGTCAATTACACGATAGAAGTCTGCACCGGTAATATCCATTTTATTTACATATGCCATACGGGGTACATGGTATTTGTCAGCCTGACGCCATACGGTTTCGGACTGAGGCTCAACACCGCCCTTAGCACAGAAAACTGCAACGGAACCATCAAGTACACGCAGGGAACGTTCAACTTCTACAGTGAAGTCAACGTGGCCCGGGGTATCAATGATGTTGATACGATGTTTATCGAATTGGTGCTCGGAACCTTCCCAGTAGCAGGTGGTTGCAGCAGAGGTGATGGTAATACCACGCTCTTGTTCCTGAACCATCCAGTCCATGGTAGCAGCACCTTCATGGGTTTCACCAATCTTATGTACTCTGCCGGTATAGAACAGAATACGTTCGGTGGTGGTGGTTTTACCAGCATCGATGTGAGCCATGATGCCGATATTTCTAGTTCTCTCAAGCGGAATTAATCTGCCCACTTCTTTATCCTCCTCAAATTAACTGAGACAGGTCATTACCAGCGGTAATGAGCAAATGCTTTGTTTGCTTCTGCCATCTTGTGGGTATCTTCGCGTTTCTTAACAGCTGCGCCAGTGCCATTGGAAGCGTCCATGATCTCACCAGCTACACGCTCGTACATGGTGCGCTCACCACGCAGACGAGAGTAGTTTACCAGCCAACGGATACCCAGGGTGGTTTTGCGGTCAGCACGTACTTCAACAGGTACTTGGTAGTTTGCACCACCAACACGACGGGCACGAACTTCCAGCAGCGGCATTACGTTCTGCATAGCAGCATCGAACACTTCCAAAGGATCTTTGCCAGTCTTTGCACGAACCAGGTCGAATGCATCGTATACAATACGTTCTGCAACGCCTTTTTTGCCGTCGAGCATAATTTTATTGATAAATCTAGTTAAAAGCTTAGAACCGTACACCGGATCCGGCAGTACGTCTCTTTTAGTTACAGGGCCTTTTCTCGGCATGTGTTTCCCTCCTTAGGATTAAATCATTCTTAATGTTTTCTTGAAATTATTTCTTTGCTTTAGCACGTTTTGCACCGTACTTGGAGCGAGATTGGTTGCGGTTAGCAACGCCTGCAGTATCAAGAGCACCACGAATGATATGGTAACGCACACCAGGAAGGTCCTTGACTCTTCCGCCTCTGATCAGAACAACACTGTGTTCCTGAAGATTATGGCCGATACCCGGGATATAAGCAGTAACTTCGATGCCGTTGGTCAAACGTACACGAGCTACTTTACGAAGTGCAGAGTTAGGTTTCTTCGGGGTAGTGGTGTAAACACGAGTGCAGACGCCACGTTTTTGCGGGCATTCTTTCAATGCCGGCGCAGTAGATTTGCTCTTCAGAACCTCTCTACCTTTGCGAACCAATTGGTTAATTGTAGGCATATCGGCACCTCCTTTCCAAACAATTAGATTTTAATGATTATAAAAACTCGGCTCACGCCAAGCCCTTATCAGCTTTAAGTACCGCTGCCGCTGCTGCCTTGACGTTGATGTTGCAGGCTCTGCCGATTTCCAGCATCGTTTCTGTGTTTTCAACCGGTACTGAATTTTCCCGACACAGTTGCATCAGCCTGCCGGTAACTCTCTCGTCCGCATCACTTGCGATATAGACGACAGTGGCAACTTGTCTTACTACAGCTTTTTCTGTCTGCTTAACGCCAACAGTACGCTTTTCAGCTTGCTTTAAAGCTTCAAGTGCCATCATGTTACCTCCTTCATCGAGCGCATAGCTCTCCCGCGATACTTGTATATTGTAACATCTCATGCACATCATGTCAACACTTTTTAGCAACTTTTTTAAAATTTTTAGTAGTGCTTTCTGCCGTGTTAATGCGCTTCTTTCTTTACACGTAGCCAAGTGTTTCATTGACTGTTTCTTCATACATAAAGTACACCCAAGGAGTACTTTTTCAACAGAGCATTCACCTTAAATATCGCATAAAAAAGAGCTGTCAACACTTCTGACAGCTCATATGTATATTATTTTGCCACGCCCGGGAAGGAAGAAACGTATTTGATTTTTATATCCGGAAAACTATCAACAAACTGTACTCTGAAATCTTCACCGTACTCAACAAATTGCCACTCGCCTATATTATTGGGAAAGCTTTGGACAACCTTTACCTTAAGATCCGGGAAGCTGTCGACAACCTTTACCTTAATATCGGGAAAGCTGTCAACAATTTTCACTTTACCGCACAACTTGATATTTTTATAATAGCCTGCGCTGTTGACAGGAGTAGCAGCTCCTGCGATACAGGGAAATGCAGCAACCAGCAGCAGACTTAAGCAAAGAACAGTTTTTTTCAGCATTCCTCTTCCCCCTTTCATTGAGGACGCTTTTATTTTACGTAAAATACACGGTTTGCTTTACGCGGAGCAGCCTGAGGCACAGGTCCGTCAGTATAACCGAGGATGCAGTGGCCTACACCTTCATACTCTCCCTCAATGCCCCATTCCTTCAGCAGCTGTTTGCCTTCTTCGGAAGCAAACTCTTCCTTGGCACGGTTAATCCAACAGCTGCCAAGGCCTACAGCATGAGCTGCCTGCATCAGGTTACCCATGATAAGGCTTGCGTCATAAATAGCATTCTTGTTGCTCTTCGGCGCCAGCACAATCAAAACAACCGGCGCACCATAAAACGTATCACTCTTCGTACCCATGATAGCACTGTTCATCTTCGACAGCTTGTCGCGCACCTCTTTATTCGTAACCGCAACAATAATCGAATCCTGCTCGCCATGACCGCTGGCAGCATAAAGGCCGGCTTCAATAACCTGGTCAATCAACTCCTGCGGCACCATGTCTGCCTTATATTTGCGGACGCTTCTGCGTTCCTTTAAAGCCTGTAATTCTGCATTCATTATATGTCAGCTCCTTATCATCAATTATTTTTTGATATTACGCTATATTATTTTTATTCTTGCCTGCAGCACTATTATCCTGCTTGAGAATGCAACAAAAATGTTAATTTCTCTGCAGCCTTACTTATACAGCAGATAAGGCTTTACCTGCTGCGCGAAAGCTGAGCACTCCTGATGCCAGCGCGCAAAAGCTGTTTTTGGCGCTTCACCTTCACGCAAGCTGCTTTCTCCAAGCGCAATATCCAGCTTATAGCCTTTGCTGCCATAACCGCGCTCCGGCGTTTTTACCTGCTCCGGATATAATTCTTTAAATGTAGTAAACAAAATATAATCCAGCTCAGGCAGATTAACCTTACGTAAATCCGTAAGATAAATTTCTACGCCCTGGACCAGCTCACCGCTGTAAGCACCGTAGCGCGGCGTAAAGCGCGCCGCTCTAAAAGCTACGCCTGCAAGCTTCCTTGCATCTAATGATGCCTTTACGGCATCCGCATCAGCAAAGGGTGCTCCCACAAAGTAAAATGGCTTAGCTGTGCCAACACCTACAGATAAATTGCTGTCACCGCACACACCGGTAACACCATATAGCAACGCTGTTTCTGCCGTAGGAATCAGCGGAGATGTCTGTACCCATGGCAGGCCTGTATCCTGCCACAGCTCTCTGCGTGACCATCCCTTCATAGGCACCACCGCCAGCTCACAGCCGATATGCTGCGTAGCGTTGATATAGCTTGCAAATTCACCTATAGTAAGACCATGACGCAACGGCAGCTCGTAAAGCCCGATAAAAGTTTTATATTCCGGCTTGAGAACCGGTCCCTGCATAGCACCGCCTAAAGGATTAGGGCGGTCCAAAACAACAACCTGCTTTTTCGCTTTGGCACATTCTTCCATTATATAAGCAAGCGAAGAAAAATATGTATAGTGACGAATGCCGACATCCTGAATATCAACCACCATAGTGTCAATCTCATCCAGCATTTTTGCCGTAGGCCTGCGATTTTCTCCATACAGGCTGTGTACAGGTATATCCTTATAGGTGTGACTCTCAAAGGTTTCGCCTGCCGCCACAGCGCCAAACAGTCCATGCTCAGGCACAAACAGTGCCGTCAGATTGTAGCTCTTCTGCAGCAGCTCTGTGCTGCTGCGAAGCTTGCTGTCCACGCCGGACTGATTGGTAAACAGTCCCAGTCTTTTTCCGGCAAGCAGTTGCTTAGCAAAAGGCTCATCAATGCGTTCAATACCTAATACAACTCTTTTTTCCCCGGCTGCCGCAAAGCTTGTTGCTGCAAACAGCACTATCAATAAACTGCATAATATCCATATGCATAACAACTTTTTCATTAAACCCCTCCCAAAAATAATTCTAAGTATATTTTAGCACATTTGCTGTTTTCGTGACGGCAAAGTAACTGTACTTCCGAAACAGAAAAAACAGACAGACCTGTCGCATAAGTTCTGCCTGTTTTTCCAAAGTTATTTTAAATTAATATATCAGAGCTTCTCGTCATATTCAGCCTGTTTAAAGCCAACCAACACGCCGCCGTCATAAATTAACAGCGGACGTTTGACAAGCATACCATCGCTTGCAAGCAGCTCCAGCTGCTCGTCCTCGCTCATCGTCGGCAGCTTGTCCTTCAGTCCCAGTTGCTTATACAAAATGCCGCTGGTGTTGAAGAAGCGTTTCAGCGGCAAACCGCTGGCTGCATACCATGTACGCAGCTCGTCAACTGTCGGATTATCAGTCTTGATATCACGCACAGTAAAGCTCAGGCCCTTAGCCTGCAGATACTGCTCTGCCTTCTTGCAGGTAGAGCACTTAGGATAGCAAACAAATAACATCTTTATACCTCCTTACTGTAGCTGCTGCAGCAGGTAATCCTCTGCCGCCTTCAGCTGAACATCAACGGTAGCGTCATCTGGCAACTCCACCTTCACATCAGGCTCAATGCCTACATTATGAATAGAAACGCCGGACGGAGTATAATATTTAGCCACCGTAATTTTTACTGCAGTATTATTGTCCAGGCGATATACAGACTGTACACTGCCCTTGCCAAAGGTTTTTACACCAAACAGTTTACCACTCTTGGTATCCTTAATGGCACCGGCAACAATTTCGGACGCGCTGGCACTGCCATGGTCGACAAGCACAGCCAAAGGATATTTCACCTTTTCCAGACTTGATGTTTCTTCAAATTTGTTGCCGTTTTTATCTATAACAGAAACAATAGGCCCTTTAGGCACTAGCATTCTGGCAACATCAACACCTGCATCCAAAATACCGCCAGGATTTTCGCGCAAATCAAGCACTAAGGCCTGCATGCCCTGCTTTTCCAGCTCAGCATATTTTTTGGCAAAGTCATCACCAGTGTTTTCATTAAATATAGCAATTCTTATATAACCGATTTTGGTATTCGCCAGCATTTGTCCTGCAACAGAAGGATTTTTGATTTCAGCTCGTACTACATTTACCTTACGCAGCTTTCCCTCTTTATCCTTGAGCTCCAGCGTAACTGTTGTTCCGTATTTTCCGCGGATTTTATTGGCTACCTGCTCCATATTCATCTCACGCGTAGACTTGTCATCAATAGCGGTAATAATATCACCGCTCTTAATGCCTGCCTTCGCACCAGGGTTATCCTCCAAAGCAGAAATAACCACATAGTCATTACCGCGCTTACCAAAAACAATACCAATGCCGCCAAAACTGCCAACTGTCATTTCGCTCAGCTGCTGAAAATCCTTCTTGTTCAGATAAACTGTATAAGGATCACCAACAGACTCTACCATGCCTTTAAGTGCACCATCGAACAGTTGATGATTGTCAACCTCGCCGTTATAATTGCGCTTCAAAAGCTTCATAGTGCGCAAAAAGCGCACTGATTCCGAAACACTGCCAGTCAACCTGTTTAACAGCACAGCTTCAGTTCCTACGATTGCTGCAGTAGTCAACACCGCTGTCAGCAGGCAGCAGGCTGTAAGCTGCCATCTTCTTTTTCCAAACAATTCTATTGCCTCCGTTTTCTGTCTATCATGGCAAATAATTTAACGGCTCTGTAAGCTCACCATGCAGACGCACCTCAAAATGACAGTGCGGACCGGTAGAATAACCGGTACTGCCTGCATAAGCAACAACTGTGCCCTTGCTTACATATTGCCCCTCACCAACATTTAACGCCGAATTATGTGCATACAGAGTTACCAGACCGCCGCCATGGTCAATCATTATGCAGTTGCCGTAGCCTCCGAGCCAGCCGCTGTAAACTACAGTGCCGCTGTCAGCAGCATGAATCGGCGTTCCCGAATCAACCGCAATATCCATGCCGCTATGATACTTGGTAGTACCAAAAATCGGATGTGTTCTCCAGCCATAATAAGAAGTAATCGGACCATTGCAGGGCCACATAAACTGACCTGTACCGCCTTGTCCGGCAGGTGCACCGCCGCCTGAGTTTTCCATATTACGCAGCATAGAGGCGATATTTTCCGAAATAGCCAGCAGACGCTCATATTCCTCCTGGCTGGACTGCTCTTCCTCCTGTGCCTTGTAAAGCATATAGGCACGCTGCTCACGCAGCTTATTGACCTTGGCCTTCTTAGCCTCCAGCTCAGTCTGCGTAGCCTTAATTTCCTTCATTTCTGCTGCCAGCTGCTCCTTACGGCTGTTGATTTCAGCAGCATCCTGCTTCAACTTTTCCAACAGCTCCAAGTCGCGGCTGATGATTTTTTGCAGCAAATACATACGCGAGGAAAAATCACTGAAATCCTTGGCACCCAAAAGCACATCAAGATAATTGATCTGGCCGTTGATATAAATATCACGCAGGCGTTTGCGGTAAATCTGCATGCGCTCCTGCATTTCCTGCTGCTTTTTTTCCAGCTTAGCCTGGTTATCATTTATTTTTCCCTGCAGAGCATCGCTTTTTTTCTGCAGATTATTAGCCTGTGCCTGCAGCGCGTTAAGACTGCCCATAACCTCACTAAGCTCCGCGCTGGCGCTTTCAGCCTTCCTGCGCGCCTGCTCCTTGCGCGTCTGCATACGCTCCATTCGCTGGCGCACATCGTTAAGCTCCGCACGCTTATCATCAGCAGTATCAGCAAAGCACAAAGCACCGTAAATTGGCAGCACCGCCAGCCACAGGGCCAACAGCAAGCCACCAAGCTTCTTTTTCTCCATCACATATGCCTCCCTTAAACGCGCAAAAACTTACGCAAGGAGATGTAGCTGCCCAAGGCACCAATCCCAGTACCGGCTGCCAGCAAAAACATTGTTACATAAAACAATAGGGGCGATGTCGGCAGCAATGGCAGAAAGGCCAATGTAGCATGGATTCTTTCCAACAGGCCGGCATAAATGCTGTTAATACAAAGAGAAGCAATTACCGCACCAAAAAAGCCTAAGGTCATCCCCTCCAGCAAAAACGGCCAACGGATAAACCAGTCGGTAGCACCAACATATTTCATAATAACAACTTCCTTACGGCGGGCAAATACCGTCAGACGGATAGTATTGGAAATAATAAACAGCGTTGCCATAGCCAAAAACACAACCAGGACAATGCCGCCAAAACGCAGTATTTTAGTCAGAGAGAATAAATGCTCTACAACCTCCTGACCAAATTTTGCTGTCTCTACCTTAGGCAGCTGTCCGATAGAAGGTGTAATCACCTTAATGCGCTCAGGATTATCAACCTGCACCTCAAAGGAATTGGGAAAGGGATTCTCCTTACCAAGGCTGTTAAGCAGCTGCTCCTGATCGCCAAGACGTTCCTTGAAGCGCGCTAAAGCCTGCTGCTTACTGACAGGCATTACCTTTACTACACCAGGCATCTTCTTCAGCTTCGCCTCTACTGCCTGCAGCTCCTCCGCCGAAGCACTGTCCTGCATGTAGACTGACACCTGTACCTGGCTTTCCAGATACTGCGCCAAATTGTTGGTGTTGAGAAAAATCAGCAGAAACATCCCCAGCACTAACAACGAAACCGCCACTGTTGAAATAGAGGCAAAGCTCATAAAGCCATTACGCCTTATGGATTTATAGGTTTCCTTGATAAAATATTCTTTTGTACTAAAGCTCATAGCCATATACCCCGCTTGCCTCATCACGTACGATATTTCCGTCTTCAATGGCTATAACGCGTTTGCCCATAGCATCAACTATTTCTTTATCATGAGTTGCCATGACAATCGTAGTTCCTTCAGCATTAATTTCCTTAAAGATTTCCATAATATCCCAGCTTGTTTCCGGGTCCAGGTTACCTGTAGGTTCGTCGGCAATTACCATAATAGGATCGTTGACAATAGCACGGGCAATAGCGATACGCTGCTGCTCGCCGCCGCTCAGCTCGTTAGGATAAGCATCGGCACGGTGACGCAGGCCGACAAGATCCAATACGTTCAACACTCTGCGCTTAATCTTGCGGCGCGGTGTTTCTATTACCTCCATAGCAAAAGCCACGTTTTCATAAACAGTACGGTCCGGAAGCAGACGATAATCCTGGAATATAATTCCAAGCTGACGCCTCATATACGGAATCTCCTTAGGTGTCAGCGATAAAATATCCACGCCATTAACAAAAATGCTGCCCGTGGTCGGCAGAACCTCACGGAACAGCATTTTGATAAAGGTAGATTTACCAGCGCCGCTCGGTCCTACAACAAAGACGAATTCGCCTGGTTCAATATGAATATTGACTTTCTGCAAGGCGACAGAACCACCGGGGTATACCTTGCTTACATCAGTCATTTTCAGCACTACCTTCAGTCTCCTCTCAATTTAATAAATCAAAGGCTTCCTTTGCATTTAAAAAAGCTTTCGCTCTCAATGTATCCAAAAGTCCATGAGCAGCATTGGCAGAGGCCAGCGCCTTGCGCGCAGACGCAACTACCTGCGCAGCCTGCAGTGTTTCCACAGCTCCTGCGCTGATGCCGTTAATGTCTTTAACAAAGCCGTCAATTTTGGGGTCATAGGATACAGCCACAAAAGGCAGCTCCATAACTGCAGCAAAAATCAGTGCATGCAGACGCATACCGATAAGCAGATTAAAGTTACCCATCAGCGACAAAAACTGTTCAGTATCACAGCTGGTTTCCAAAACAGTACTGTCTGCCTTGCTCCTCATAAAGTGCTGTAATCTGTTGCAGGCAGCCACATCCACAGGATATTGCAGCGGCAGCAGCACAATATGCGCCTTATACTCCTTGGCCAGAATATCCGCAGCCTTAGCCAGCTCCAGCAGGTACTTATCATCCTCCTGCCATTTACGTACACTTATAGCTATCAGCATTTTATCTTGCGGCACCCCAAACTGCTGCAGCAGCTCGAGTCCTTTTTCCTTACTCTCCTGCGGCAAAGTCAGCACAGAATCGGCTGTCAGCTGCACCTTTTCCGCCGGTACACCGATGCGACGCAGTTCATACAAAGAATCCTGGTCACGCACGGTAATTAAATCCACCCGGCTGCAGATAAATTTAGTAAGTCTGCGCATAAGCCTGTTATGGATAGGACCTATCCCCTGGCCGAAAAGCATAACCTTTTTTTTGAGCAGCAGGCCCAAAGCCAAGATAAACAGATAATATAACAGACTGCGCTTACTGGTAACGTCCTGAAGCAAACTGCCACCGCCGCTGAGCAGCAGGTCGCAGTCCATGAGGGCAGCAAAAATTTTGCAAAAGCTGAAACGATGAAGAGAATTCACCTTGTGTCTTGCGGCAGTAGCAGGCGGATTGCCCGAGATAACCGTCAGCTCCACGGTCTTTTCCGTACTGCGCAAAGCCTTAATGATCGCGGTCAGCATAGCTTCATCTCCGGCATTAGCAAATCCATAGTATCCGGAAATCACGATCTTACTCATTCTTCAAGGTATCTCCTTCTAAACTTAACAACTAAAGGCAACAGCATGCCAAGCACCAGTACGGCAATTACGCCAAATACAACGCCAACAGCATAACCGTCGAGAGCACGTACAAAGCTCATAACAACCGGAGTACGCATATGACAGAAGGTCTGCACCAGACTGCCCTGTCCGATAACGGCAGCGCAGGTCAGTACAAACTGCCACCAACGTGGTGCACAACGGTAAACAGCAAGCACTGCCACGAAAAATGCCGGATGACCAATCATAAATTCTTTTTCGCGCGGACGTGCATACATCAGCTGCTCTAAGAAAGCACGCATCTTCAATTCAATTGCCGGCACAGGCACACCGCCGGTGTGACCGCTGCGGCCGACAAAATAATAAGCAATAAACAGCAGCACCGCAAGCACTGCTACATGGCGGAAGGTAATCTCTGTATCAAGCAGACCGTTCAGGCGCTCCCACAGAGTTTTCAAGCCTTTGCCCACAACCTGCAGCAGGTCATAGCGTTTCATAAAGAGAACTGCTGTCAGCATAACCGGCAGAATAAAGGTTAATTTTACGCCGCGGTAAATATCAATTTCCAACAGGAAGCGGCTGTCTGTCAAAATAGCGGACAAGAAGGCTGCACCCACCAAAGACAAAGCAATAGCCAGCGCCAGCTGCCAGATACCGTTCCAGCAAATAGCAAGCAGACTGTGCTTATCACTCGTATTTTTATCCCAAATGTTAAAGATAACATTCATTGAAAGCACCGGGAAAACACTTGCTGCCGCCAAAGCCAGCAGCTGACGTGTAAACAGGCCGCGGCCGATAAACAGCAGTGCCAGAGCACCAGCAGAAAAAATTGCCCACAGTGCTATTTGCTGCTTGCCGCCCAGGTTAAAGAGCAGCGCAAGATACAGCACTACACCTGCGGCAATCGCCAGTACAATAGGAATAAAGCTTACCTTTGCAGGGAAATACGGTGCAAAGCCATCTTTGTTTTCAGCGCTGAAAACACCAGCTTCGCCGATAGTATAACCACGCGCTTCAACGCTGGCCTTAATATCACGCACATACTTCAGGTTAGTCTTCATAATATCCTGACCACCCTCAGGCATCAGGAAGGGACGGATATAGTTCACACGGATATTGCGCTCCTCGTCCGTCAGCGCCCACCGGCGCAAAGCCTCACCCACGCTGATTTTCTTCTGCTCGGTCGGGTCGATAACATAGGAACGGGCAGCCTTATAGTCATTGAACTCAGCCAAAGGCAACAGACCGTCGATTTTGGCAAACTGCAGCTGGGTGTAATGCTCCAGCATTACCAGCGTCATCTTGTTTTCCTTCATGCGCTCGCCCAAATGCTGCATTTTATTAGGATAGCCCACAACCTCTGTACCGCATGGCATCAGAGCATCAACCGGTACACCGGCTTCTTTAATGCGGGCAAAAATGCCGTCAATCTGCTCATCCGTTACATCCACATAATTTTGCGGACGTACGATAATTTTGAAGCCCAAAGCAGCAACCTTACGCATATCCTGCACCGGCAAACCTAAAGGAGCCTGCAGCAGTCCCTGAGGCTCATCGTATTTGCCCTCAGGCAGAGGCGTAGTGCTGCCCTTGATTTTGATAATACGCGGATTTTCACTTACAACCTTTACACGGTCAGCACCGTAGCGCAGGCACAAATCCTGCTCTACATCATCTAAGACAGACTGATTGTCAGTAGCAGCAACGTAAGCAGCATTTTCTTCAACATCGCCGGCTCCCACATTAGCAAAAACACCCATACCGGAACCAAGCGCAGCTGCCTGACGCAGCTCACCGCCGGTTACCGTCTGGATTTCGCCGTTTTTAGTCAGACGCTCCAGCGTAGTATCAAAAATCATCAGCGAGTTGATGCCTGCATCCTTAAACTGACGCAGTACATCCTCCTCCGGCAGGCCCTGCAAGGCAGCCAGCTTACGTAAGCCCTCGTACTCCATAGCCATTTCTACAGTATTGTTTTTTTGTTCAACATCGTGACGGACAACGTTCAGCCATAAGGCACAAACCAGACCGATTACGATTACTGCCAAAAGCAAAGGATTATATCGGCTTTTCATAAAATTCACCTGTTCAGACCTCGCTTTATTAAACCTTCTTCTGCTGACTGCGCAGATATGCTTCTACGAACGGCATCAAATCGCCATCCATAACAGCCTGAATGTTACCGGTTTCGCAGCCTGTACGATGGTCCTTAACCATAGTATAGGGCTGGAACACATAGGAACGGATCTGGCTGCCCCATTCGATATTCTGGTAATCACCGGCAATATCGCTGACAAGAGCATCCTGCTTAGCCTTTTCATATTCATATAATTTTGCACGCAGCATCTGCAGGCAGCGCTCACGGTTCTGAATTTGGGAACGCTCATTCTGACATTGAACAACGATACCCGTAGGTTCATGTGTCATACGTACAGCAGAGGACGTTTTGTTGACGTGCTGACCGCCGGCACCGCTAGAACGGTAAACATCGACGCGCACCTCATCCATATTAATATTTACATCAACAGTATCATCCAGCTCCGGCATTACGTCTACCGCAGCAAAGGAGGTATGACGGCGGGCATTGGCATCAAACGGAGAAATGCGCACCAGGCGGTGTACACCCTTTTCAGAGCGCAAGAAGCCATAAGCATTGTGGCCGTTAACCTGAATGGTAGCACTTTTTACACCGGCCTCATCACCCGGCTGATAGTCGAGCATTTCCAACGCAAAGCCGTTTTGCTCAGCAAAACGGGTAAACATGCGCAGCAGCATGCTGGTCCAGTCTTGAGCTTCAGTACCGCCGGCACCTGCATGCAGTGTCAGGATAGCATTATTGGCATCATATTCACCGCTGAGCAGCATACCCAGCTCCAAATGCTCAAGCTCGCTGCGGCATTTTGCCAGCAGCTCATCCATTTCAGGAAGCAGGCTTTCGTCATTTTCTTCGGCCGCCATTTCCTGCAAAGCTTCCAAATCGTCAACACCTGCGCTTAATTTATGGAAACCGTCAACCTCTTCCTTTAAGCTGTTAACATCCTGCGCAGTTTTTTGTGCCTTTTCCGGATCATCCCAAAAAGTAGGATCACCCATTTTATGTTCTAATTCTGCAATACGATCTTCTTTGACAGCGATGTCAAAGAGATCCCCTCATTTCCTCTAATTTTGCTTGCAGATTTGTAATTTCAGGCTTATATTCTTCAATCAACAAAATTCCTCACAACCTTTCGTGTAGCAAATATTAGTTATTTACGGCCTCAGCCGTTTTGCCTAGTTCTTGCAAACAAGGCTAAAGTAAGTCAGCAGCAAAAGCTGCTGACTTAAAAAATTATTTCTTGGGTTCAGCTTGCAAATTACCCTCGTCACCCTCGGGAGTCGGGTTATTGGTGGAAGCATTTTCCAGCGGGTCTTCAACCTGCGGCTGGGTAATAACATTAACGCGGTAGATATAGCGGACAACGTCTTCCTTGATAGCCTCCATCATAGCTTCAAACATGTCATAAGCTTCAAATTTGTACTCAACCAGAGGATCCTTCTGACCATATGCACGCAGGCCAACACCTTCACGCAGCATATCCATAGCATCCAGATGCTCCATCCAGTGGTTGTCTACAACCTTCAGCATAACCAGGTTTTCCAGCTCGCGCATCAGCTCAGGACCAATTGCATCCTCACGTGCCTGGTAGTTGTCATCAGCAACCTTCTGCAGATATTCAGCCAGCTCTTCACGGCTGAGGTTTTGCAGATAATCTACAGTCAGCAGACCACGCGGAGCATAGAAATCCTCAGCGTAGTTAATCAGAGCCTGCAGATCCCAATCCTCAGAGTAAACCTCAGGCGGTGCGTACATGGTCATAGTACGTTCAACGGTTTCATCAACCATCTCTTTGATGGTATCCTTAAGATTTTCCTGATGCAGGATTTTATGACGCTGAGAATAAATAACCTCACGCTGCTGGTTCATAACATCGTCATACTCCAGGACATGCTTACGAATGCTGAAGTTACGTGCTTCAACCTTCTTCTGCGCATTTTCAATGGACTTGGTAACAAGGCTGTGTTCAATCGGCTCATCGTCCTCCATGCCCAGCTTGTCCATAATGCCGGCAATATTATCACTGCCGAACAGACGCATCAGATCATCCTCCAGGCTCAGGAAGAACTTGGAAGAACCGGGGTCACCCTGACGGGCGCAACGGCCACGCAGTTGGTTATCGATACGACGGCTTTCATGACGCTCTGTACCGATAATATGCAGACCGCCTAATTCAGGAACGCCTTCACCCAAGGTAATATCGGTACCACGGCCTGCCATGTTGGTAGCAATGGTTACAGCACCATATTGGCCTGCATGAGAAATAATCTCAGCCTCTTTTTCATGGTACTTCGCATTCAGCACGTTATGCGGAATGTTGCGGCGTTTGAGCATAGCGCTCAGCTCTTCGGATTGAGCAATGGAAGTAGTACCAACCAGTACCGGACGGCCGGACTTATGGCATTCTTCAATCTCGTTGACTGCTGCCTTGTATTTGGCAATACGTGTTTTATAGATAACATCAGGATAGTCAATACGGATCATCGGCTTATTGGTAGGTACAACAACAACCGGCAGATTATAAATCTTCTGGAACTCCTGCTCCTCAGTCTTAGCAGTACCGGTCATACCGGCAAGCTTTTTGTACATACGGAAGTAGTTCTGGAAGGTAATAGTTGCCAGCGTCTGGCTTTCGCGTTCTACCTTTACGCCTTCCTTAGCTTCGATAGCCTGATGCAGGCCTTCGGAGAAGCGACGGCCAAACATCAGACGGCCGGTAAATTCATCAACGATGATAACCTGACCATCCTTAACCACATAATCGCGATCGCGGTGCATCAAAGCCTTAGCCTTCAGAGCGCACATAATCTGGTGGGAGTAGTCCACACCATGCTCATTGTCATACAGGTTGCCGATGCCCAGCATTTTTTCTGCCTTGGCAATACCCTTTTCGGTAGGTGCTACCTGTTTTTGTTTTTCATCAACAGTATAGTCCTCGCCCTCTTCCATGTTGGCAACAACACGGGCCAGCACCTGATACAGCTCGGTGGATTTTTCACCGGGGCCGGAAATAATCAGCGGAGTACGCGCTTCGTCAATCAAGATACTGTCAACCTCATCGACAATACAGTAATTCAGCTCACGCTGTACCATCTGATTTTCATCAACTACCATGTTATCGCGCAGGTAGTCAAAACCAAATTCATTATTAGTACCGTAGGTAATATCTGCAGCATATGCAGCCTTACGGTCAGGGAAATCCATATCATGCACAATCAGACCTACAGACAGACCGAGGAACTTGTAAATACGGCCCATATCCTCGCTGTCGCGGCGTGCCAGATAATCATTGACAGTTACAACATGCACGCCCTTGCCGGTCAGCGCGTTCAGATATACAGGCGCAGTAGCTACCAAGGTTTTACCTTCGCCGGTACGCATCTCGGCAATCTTGCCGCGATGCAGCACTACACCGCCAATTAACTGTACATCAAAATGACGCATGCCGGTAACACGTCTGGACGCTTCACGGACAACGGCAAATGCTTCCGGAAGAATATCGTCCAGGGTTTCACCCTTTTGCAAACGTACCTTAAATTCGCCAGTCTTGGCTGCCAGATTGGCAGAACTAAGGCCTTCCATGTCCTTTTCAAGACTATTGATCTTATCTACGATTACACGAATGTTTTTGATTTCTTTTTCGTTGGGGTCACCAAAAATTTTCTTTAAAATGCCTTCGAGCAACACGATCACTCCTTAAAATTATGGTGTCTTAAAAGACTATACACCTAATTTTAAATTATAGCAGAATATCTCTCAAAAAGCAAAAAGCACAGGAGCAAATCCTGTGCTTTTTTGTGAAGTTTAGGTTAAAATATTTGTTTTATTTCAGTTCCGGACTCAGCAGACCATATTTGCCATCTTTGCGGCGATAAACCACATTGGTAGCACCCAGATCAGGATCGTAGAATACGAAGAAATCGTGGTTCAACAGATTCATTTGCAGAATTGCTTCTTCCGGAGTCATCGGATGCATGATGAAGCGTTTATTCTTGATGATTTCGAATTCGCCTTCATCAGCAGCTTCTGCAGCCGGTGCCGGAGCAGCAGGATCAGCAAAGTTGCTGTATTTTCTCTTCATCAGACGAGTTTTATATTTATGAATCTGACGTTCAATTTTCTCTACAACCAAATCAATGGAGGAATACATATCTTTCGTTGTTTCCTGTGCTCTCAGCAGAATACCGCTTGCGGGAACCGTAATTTCTACAATATGGTTACCTTTCTCAACCTTCAGTACTGCAGAAATGTCACCAACAGTCTTAAACTGCTTAGTAACCTTGGTAATTTTCTTCTCCACATACTCTTTCAGAGCCGGGGTTACATCAATGTTTCTGCCTTTTACGTTTACACTCATAATCAATGCCTCCTTTGGTATGTCGCCAAATTGCTTTGGTGCTACCATTTTTCTACCAAGGGCTTAGGCTTTATCCCTTTGCTTCTATATTTCGCTATAGGAGCGAAAACTCCTGCTTAGGTTTGCAAAAATTATCTAATTTACTTAGATTTGTCACAATAATGTTACATTGCTTACAGCTTATAACCGATTCCAACACCTTCATCTTATAAAAGCGCAACAACCATACTTTTCGACTCTTTTTAACCCAAGGAATTCATAAAAAGCAATATTTTTTTCACATGCTTCCGTAAGGAGCTGCAGTTGATAGACATCGGCATACTTTTCCATAACCTTCCGCATAAGCTGTGAACCAATGCCATGACGCTGATATTCCGGCAGTACTATTAAATCCTGCAGAAAAACTACAGAAGCACCATCACCGACAGCACGGAGTATCCCCACAAGCTTTTCATCAGCATAAGCAGCTAAAACATATAGTGAATTCTTATAAGCTTTCCTTAGCATTGCCGGATTATTGGTATAATTACTCCAGCCAACACTACTATATAACGCCATAATTTCGGCTTCATTGTAGGTCTTGTATTCTGCAAATCTAAGTCCATTCATCAATGCGTACCTTCCACAATCGTCAGTCCCGCAGCCTCCAGACGCTCGCAAATTTCCGCAATAGTTTTGCAGGTAACAACCTGCCCATCATGCGTGCGTTGCTTGACGCAGACACCAACATGCACCGCATCAGGCTTCAGGCCGATAATACGCTCCAGCTTTTCTTCGATACCCTCTTGGTATTTAAAGTGGCAGTCACCACAGCCGTTGCAGCTCCAATAAGCCTCCAGCTCCAGCGGTTCTTCGCCATATCTGGCAAAGGCACCGCTTTTTGTATTGAAAGCACGCATGCAGGCTGCACCGGTACATACATTATTGGAACGCAGGCAGCGTAAAATTACAATGCGTTTCATTCATGCCTCCCAAAGTCCTTACTGATTTTGTTCTTAACATCCCGGCAATCTT
This sequence comes from uncultured Phascolarctobacterium sp., assembly GCF_937920985.1. GTDB lineage: Bacteria > Bacillota > Negativicutes > Acidaminococcales > Acidaminococcaceae > Phascolarctobacterium_A. Next base: position 1,404 of record NZ_CALDXR010000064.1, on the reverse strand, counting down.
CCACAGTCAGACCGATTTTCAGCGCCACATCCTGCCAGGAATTCTTCGGTGTCTTCAAATCAATAACATCATTAATATCCAGACCGGCCTTTTGTGCCAGCAGATAAGCACTGTTGATATGATGCATTGCATAACCCATATGCATATATTTTTTCGTTACCTTCTGCGGGATATCCATGCGTTCTGCCAGACGGCGTGCCTGATAATCCACACAGCGGTCAAAATATACCTGCGGTGTTAAGCCAAGCACATATTTCATACGCTCCCAAGAATATTTATCGCGCAGGTCAATGATTTCCTGCAGTGTCTTTTTACTCATGTAGGCATGCAGGCAGATATCCTCCAAGCCTTCAAAGCCATATTTTTCATATAGCGGCAGCAGCTCTGCTTCATCAAAAAGATAATCAGCGTGGAAAATCTTTACAGCTCTTTCTGCCGTCATGTTGCGCGTATGCAAGCCGGCAAAGCCTGCACCGCTACGCTGGCCGCGTCCTCTGAAGGCGAAAGGTTTGTCCTGTTTTTGTTCCTGCTGCAAGCCGAGCTTTTCCTTAACCTGCTGCCAATCACAGTTAACTGTGCGCATTGGCAATACCTGTGCCAAAGGTTTGCCGCTCTCCTTGGCCAGCTTGGCAGCCTCTTGAATATCCCCCAGCGGATAACCCTGTCGCATATATTTCAGCGCCGTTTCTCTGTCTATCAGGCTGTCGGCAGGCAGATAGCTTGCCTGATACTCCATATATTTTTCAGCATACAGCTTGGGAGTCAGCCCCAGCTGCGCACGCACCTGCCCCAGGTTGCAGGCAGGCGCAGCTGCAGCACCTTTTCTACCGGCGCACCGGAAAGATATGCATACAAGCAGGCTGTGTTCATATCGCTATAGCTGTGGCCGATATTCAACAGTCGCAGCATATCAGAGTAACGGTAGCCGTATGCGGACTGCAGTTTTTCCGCAGCCTCTGCATTGGAAAGCTGTGCCCGGCGCATGCGCGGCGGCATCGGCGGACGCTTGCCGTCCTTGGGCGGCGGCAGCATCATTTTGTTTTCCTGCGGCGGTGCAGGCTGAGCAGCGAAGGCAGCAGGAACTGCTACGCTGCCGGCGAAGAACATGGCCATGAATGCCGGTATCAATAAAAGCTTTTTCATTTTAAACCTCCTTGAACAGAAAAAATATAGTATGTCAAGAAAACTTATATTAGGATAATTGAAGCCGCAGATGGTGCCTTATCCGCCGCCGTCCTACTACAACCCTTATTTTCACGCAAGGCGGCGTAGAAGGTGGCAGATGTGGTTGAAGCGCGACGACGGCGTACTTTTAGTACGTCGAGGAGCGGTGAAGCCGCAGATGGCTACTTATCCGCCGCCGTCCTACTACAACCCTTATTTTCACGCAAGGCGGCGTAGAAG
>NZ_CALDXR010000063.1 GCF_937920985.1 uncultured Phascolarctobacterium sp. | reverse complement strand
CGTAGTGGACTTTCACCACCTAGTTATCGCCCATGCTGGGCGCACCACAAAAAAACTGATTGACTTCTACAAGTTCAATCAGCATTTTCTCTATTTGTGATTCCAATCAGATATTTTCTATCTAATTGGTGCCGCGGACCGGAATCGAACCGGTACGGGTATCACTACCCGAGGGATTTTAAGTCCCTTGCGTCTGCCAGTTCCGCCACCGCGGCAGACATAACTACTTAACACCTTTTAAGAAATAAAAATGGAGGCGACACCCAGAATCGAACTGGGGATAAAGGTTTTGCAGACCTCTGCCTTACCGCTTGGCTATGTCGCCTTAAAAGGTGGAGCGGAAAACGAGATTCGAACTCGCGACCCCCTCCTTGGCAAGGAGGTGCTCTACCACTGAGCTATTTCCGCAATATGGTGCCTCAGCACAGAATCGAACTGTGGACACAAGGATTTTCAGTCCTTTGCTCTACCAACTGAGCTACCGAGGCATGATTGGCGACCCGGATGGGACTCGAACCCACGACCTCCGCCGTGACAGGGCGGCATTCTAACCAACTGAACCACCGGGCCAATCAACTACGAATTATATTATACAGGGTTGGCCTCGTTTTGTCAACAGCTTTTTATACTTTTTTTAAACTTTCCAATGTGGCCATTAAATTTGCTTCCATATGCACCTGCAAAGCCTGCAGCTTATCCTCTGCCGGCACGTTGCCCAGCACGTCAAAAGCGTCTGTAGTCAAGGGCAGATGATTCTTACGCATTTCTGCAAAAAGCTCATCGCGGAAAATGTTATAAGAAAAGTATATCTGATTGCCATGCTTAAAATCAGTGTAATCTAAAAAGATATAAGAACCATTAATATAAGGCAAAGGATTATCCGGCGTAATATACAGCTCATAATCGCCTACCTGAGATGGCAGTGTGCGCCAGTAGTCCCACTTCTCAAAATGCAGTGCCTTCGCTTCGTATGGCAACGTATGCACAGTTTTCTTGTCCATGCTGGCCAAAATATCCGGCAAACTCTTGCGCATCATATCAGCAAAATGCTCGCGGTCACGACAAAAGAAACGCACATCGCGAAACGTATGCAGGCCAACAGTTTTTACCGGTACATAATCGAAGGTTTCCTTCGTATAGGTCAGATCAAGACGACAATGCGTTGCTTCATGCACGTAGGCCGCAATATTCAAAATCTGTCCGTCGATACCAGAACCCGGCACAAGGGTGTAATCTCCGATTGTTGCAGGCAGATTGCGTACAAAGTCCCAATCCTTAAGTCCTGCTTCTATTTCTTTAATATCAGCCTGTCCCATCTCAACCTCCGCACTTTTCCAGCAGTTTGCCGATTTTACTGTAAATCCTTACTGCATTGTTATAAAATACATCCTCGTGATAGCACTCGGGAACAACATGGCTGATCATCCAGATATACAAGGGAATATTTACAAGCGGCCAGTCACTGCCATACATGATTTTTTCATAATTGCCAAGATAATTTAGCCAGGTATGCAGCTGTCGCAAAAAACCACGCTGTCTTTCGAGCAGCATCAATGGTTTGGGATTGCCTTCTACGAGACCAGAAAGGTCGATGCAGACGTTAGCGTTTTTGCAGGCCACCTCTGCCGCATCAGCAAACCAGGGACAACCGCAATGCGCTATGACAAAGGTTACGTCAGGGAACGCCACTGCCGCTTCATCAACAGTCAGCGGATGTGAGTATTTCAAAAGACCGCTGGGCCAAGCAGTATCGCCTGTGTGAATTGCAACAGGCACATTATAGGCACGCGCCAGTTCAAACAGCGGCCAATGCCTTTTATCATTGACATAGACAGCATTATAACCGGGATAGAGCTTAATGCCCAGACAATGCGGGTCCTTAATAAAGCGTTCAAATTCTTGCGCTGTTTTTTCCGCATTTGCTTCGGTTATAGCCTCGCTGTTTACACCCATGCAGTAACCCATGTTCTGCGGCTGATTGTAATGCTCCTCGTCAAAAGGCGCTGCAAGGTCAATCATGCGCGGTGTGACACCGCCGTATTTCGAAGACGTATAATTAGTGTTGCCCATAGCTACGGAAAAAACGATATTGTTTTCTTCGCATATTTCCTGCCAGCAGGCCGATGTATTTTCATAACCTGCATTGGCTGCAACCTGCACAAAACCATCAACATTATAATAATGCATATGGGCATCAATAATCTTCATTTGTAACCCCTCTTTATTTTAAAACACGTATCGTTATTCTTCTTCCTCTTTAGGCAGAATAATATTTAACACCATAGCCACGATAAAAACTACGGCTACACAGTTTTCTGCAAAAACATTCTTAATCAAATCAGGGAAAATCTTAAAAATTGCCGGCGTCTGAGTAAAGCCGATACCGATGCTGAGTGCCAGAGAAGCAATCGTTACATTACGGGAATTGTAGCCGCAGTTAGCAATCATCTGCACGCCGCTTACTACGATAGAGCCGAACATCATCAAGGTACAACCGCCCAAAACTGCCTCCGGCAGAGATGCCAAAAGCACGCCCAGTGCCGGGAACAGACCTGCCATAATCATAATAACAGCGCCTGTCATGATTGCAAAACGATTTACAACCTTTGTCATAGCAATCAGGCCTACGTTCTGGCTGAAGGAGGTGATAGGCAGGCAACCGAAAACAGAAGACAAGCTGCTTACCAGACCATCGCAGACAATGGAGCCGGAAATTTCTTTTTCTTTAACATCACGGCGCAGACCGATAGCGGTCATGGCGGAGGTATCACCAATAGTTTCCGTAGCAGAAACCAGGAAAATCAAAAAGAAAGCAAAAATTGCATCAGGATGGAATTCCATAGTAAAGGGCAGCAGTTGAGGAATAGCAATCAGCTTAACCTCTGCCAGCTTGCTCATGTTTACCATGCCCATAAAATAAGCAACAACATAGCCGACAACTAAGCCAAACAGCACGGAAAGCTGTTTATAAAAGGATTTGGCGAAAATATTGTAGGCAATGCAGCTTACCAGCGTAATAGTACCTACAATAATATAAGGAGCATCACCAAAGTTGGGATTGCCGAAGCCACCGCCGAAGGAGTTAGCGCCTACTGCCAGCAAAGAGAAACCGATGGAGGTAACAACGGTAGCAGCAACAATCGGCGGAATCAGACGGCGCCAATATTTTGCTCCAAGTCCTAAAAAGCCTTCCAGCAAGCCGCCAACCAGTACCGCACCCATAACGCCGCCGTAACCGTACTTAGCACCGATAACACAGGCGATGGATACAAAGGTGAAGCTGATGCCCATAACGATAGGCAGACCGCTGCCGACACGCCAGACAGGATAAAGCTGTATCAGCGTACCGATGCCTGCTACCAGCATTGCCGACTGCACCAGCGCACCGCTCTGCTCTACCGGCATTTTTACCACACCGGCTACAATCAGAATCGGAGCGATATTCGCTACGAACATCGCCAGAATATGCTGCAGGCCGAAGGGAATCGCTTTGCTTACAGATATTTTTCCGTCTAAGTCGTATATCGGATCACTATATTGTTTTTCGCTCATTACGCTTCCTCATGTCTGAACACTACTGTGTTGGTTTTTGCATCCATCTTATCAATAATAGCTAAGGAATGCAGGTTGTAGCCGGCTTTGCGCAGCTTGTCGCCGCCGCCCTGGAAGCCTTTTTCTACAGCAACGCCAACGCCTTCAACAGTAGCGCCGGACTGACGTACAATATCGATAAGTCCTTCCAGTGCACAACCGTTAGCCAGAAAGTCATCAATAATCAGCACATGGTCTGTTTTGGACAGGAATCTTTTGGAAACAACGACGTCGTTTGTTTTGCTGTGAGTATAGGAATAAATCTGCGTGAAGTAAACGTCCTTATCCATATTGCTGCCGCTGGATTTCTTGGCAAATACTACAGGAACACCAAAATGCATTGCTGCTACGCAGGCAATACCGATACCGGAGGCTTCAATAGTCAGGATTTTAGTAATATTCCTGTCTGCAAACAAGCGCTTTAATTCTTTACCAAGCTCCGCAACAAACGGCACATCAATCTGATGATTTAAAAAGCTGTCAACCTTGAGGACGTTACCGCTTTTGATAACACCGTCATTAACAATTTTTTCTTCCAATAATTTCATCGTCAAGCCCTCCATACATTTTGTTTTTCAACTGCTGCTACGTACACGTCAGCAATCAATTTGCTTTTTAAGTATAAAGATTATTTTATCACACTGGTAATCTATGGTAAAGTGATTTTCTGCTTCCGCAGAGATATTTTTGCCTTAATCTACCACCAGTGCTACCTCACTGCCCGTCCCCTGCAGGCCGCGTTTTTTTCTGACGAGAATTTTCTTATCTATCATTTCCTGCAAATCATGCACGTGCGAAATAATACCTACAAGGCGATGGCCTTCACTGAGGCCCTGCAGCGTAGCAATAGCCTGCTGCAGACTGCTGTCATCCAGTGAGCCGAAGCCTTCGTCGACAAACATCGTATCCAGCTGAATGCCGCCGGCGCAGGACTGCACCTCATCCGCCAATCCCAGCGCCAACGCCAGCGATGCCATAAAGGATTCGCCACCGCTTAAGGTTTTGACGCTGCGCAGATTGCCGCTATAGTAATCCTTAACCTCCAAATCGAGGCCCGTTTTGCTGTTGCCAGTCTTGCTGTCCTCGTCCTGCATTTTGTCGCGGCACAGCTCGTACTGCCCGCGGCTCATGCGCAGCAGCCTGATATTGGCACGCTGCAGAATTTTATCGAAGTAGTGCATCTGCACATAGGTTTCCAGATTAACACGTTTTTTGCCGGTCAGCGTACCGTTCAGCGTTGCAGAAAGACTGTTGATGAAGCTATATTCCGCTTCACAGGCTGCCCTGCGCGCTTCGTAACCGCTGACCTCCTGCTTAATCTGACGATTCTTTTCAATCGCAGAATACAAACGCTTGCCCTGCAAATCCAGCTCACGCAGCTGCGCCAGCAGCTTTGCGTGCTCCTGCTGCAGCTCCTGCTCATTTACATCAACCAACAGCTCCTGCTGCTGAGCAAGCTGCTTGTTAAGCTCCTGCAGCTGGCCTTCGGCACCAGCAAGCTGCTGCCTCATGCTCTGCGCTGCAGCCTCCGCCTGCTTGTCAGCAGTCTTCTGCTGCTCCAGCGTTTTCGCCAGCTTATGGTATTGCTCCACCTTTTCCTGCAAAAAGCCCATCTTCAGGCGCAGGTCCGTAATCTTATTGTTAACATCCTTCAGCTCTGCCTGTACTTTTTCAGCAATCAGCTTCAAATCATCACAGCCAAGCAGCTCCATGCCCTTGCCTATCAGCAAGCCTTTATCCAGCTCCAGATGTTCCTTCAACGCTTTGCCTTCACCAACAAGTCCGTCTCTTACCTTCTGAGCGGCCTCAGCCTTAGCGCGTGCCTGCTCAACATCGTTTTCGGTAGGTGCGTCCTGCGCCAGCTGCACAGGCTGCGGATGCTCGCAGGAACCACAAACCGGGCAGGGCTTGCCAGGCTTCAGCTTATCATGCGCCAGAAGGCCCGCCTGTGCGCCCAAAAATCTGTCAAAGCAAACGTCGCTGAGCTTATTGAGATGCTCATATTCCTCGCTAGCACGCTTATACTCCTGGCGCTTCTGCAGCAGTGCAACCTCCTGCCTTTGGTAACGCTGCTGCATATCCTGCAGCTGTAGCAGCTCCCTTTGACGTGCAGCCAGCTGCTGCCTTTCTGTTTGCAGCTGTGCCAGCTCCACCTCGCCCTTTTGCGCTTCGTTGACCTCTGCCTCTAATTTTTGCAGTACCTCCTGCCTTTGCACACTTGCCGCTGCTTCCTGCTCTATCTGCTGCTGCATGCGGGCAATTCGTGCTTCCGCATTTTGGATTGCCTGCAGCAGTTGTTGTTTTTTAGCCAGTGCTCCCAAGCTGTCCTGCAACGCAGACACTTCCTTGGCTGCAGCAGTCTCCGCTGCTGCTACCTGCTGCTGCTCCTTTTCATCCAACGCAATAAGCGTATCAACCAAAGCCAGCACCTCGTCCACGCAGCCCTCATAGTGACGCAGGGCCAAACTCTGCAAATGCTCCGTATACGCAGGATAAGCACAGCAAATGCCGTTCAAAGCCTGCTCGCTTCGGCGCTGCTGCTCAAGAAATTCATTGCGCTTGGCCGCAGCGTCCTGCTTCAGCTTATCCTGCAGCTGCTGGAAGAAGTATGTATGAAACAAATCGCGGAAGATTTTACTGCGCTCATCCGTATTAGTATCCAAAAATTTGCGGAACTGCCCCTGCGCAATCATCGTTATCTGCGTAAACTGCTTATGATTCAGCCCCAACAGCTCCACAATGCTCTTATCTACATCTGACATTCTTGTCACCGGTACGCGTCCATCGGGATAGTAAAGCTCAGCGCCAGCCTTCTCCTTAGTCATACCGGTGCCGCGCTTCGCCGGGCGGCGATACTCCGGGTTACGTCTTACCTTGTAGCACTTGCCATGAAAGGAAAACTCCAGCTCCACAAACGTCGGCGTATCTGCATCAGCATACTGGCTTCGCAGCATATTGGCATCACGCACACCGCCGCTCGTCTGTCCGTACAAGGCATAGGAAACAGCGTCAAAAATCACGGTTTTACCGGCACCTGTATCGCCGGTAATCAAGTACAATCCCTGCTCGCCCAGCTTGGAAAAATCTATAACGGTTTGGCCTGCATACGGACCAAACGCACTCATAACCAGCTTCAGCGGTCTCATAAGCCTTCACCTCCAAAATCTGCAAGCAGATCAGTAAGATACTGCTTCTGCTCTTCACTCAGCTCCTGATTATTCTGCAGGCGATAAAAATCACCAATAAGCTCCAACGGCGTTTTCTCCTCAAGACTTGCCGCCAGCTTCAGCTCCGCATTCGCCTGGGTACGCTTATTATCGTAATCAAGCTGCAGCAAATTCTTATAAATAGTCTGCAGACGCTGCATAGCATTAGTCACATCATTTTCGTCCGTAAGCGTCAGATAATAAAAATCCTGCAGGCATTCATTTTCATCCATGGGAAACATAACATAATTGGGCTTGGCCATTAAATGTTCAAAGGTATCCTTCAAATAGCGTACCTCGCGCAGCGGCGTCAGCGGCAGCTGCGTAACCTTCGTGCTGCCCTTGGCAGCAAGCTCCACCATCGTCACAGACTTTTGCTGCTGCCACTCGCTAAAGGAATACTTCAGCGGCGTACCGCAATAACGAATCCGCTCATCACCACCGACGTTTTGCTGATTATGGATATGCCCCAGGGCCACGTAATCAAAATCAGCAAAAACCTCCGCACCGATATTATCCAGACCGCCCACATTAACAGCCTCACTGCCAGCAGTGACAGCACCAGTGACAAACTGGTGCGCAACAAGAACATTGCGCTCCGCCTGCAGCAATGGCAGCTGCGCCACAGCATACTTCACCGCATCATGATAGCTGCTAATCTCTGCAGCAGCCTCCTCCGGTGCCCAATGCTTCACCACAGCAGGCTTCAAAAACGGCAGCAGGAAAATATTCACCTTCCCAAATTCGTCCTCCAGCACAAGCTGCTGCGGCTGTCCGTTATAGCTGCCTGCAAAATGAACGCCGCTGCTGCTCATCAGCTGCGCACCGAACGCCAAGCGCTCTGCCGAATCATGGTTACCGCTGATAATGCACACCGGAACCTTGAGCGCCGCCAATTGATTCAGAAAGTCATCAAATAAAACGACAGCTTCAGCCGGCGGCACCGGCTTATCATAAATATCTCCGGCGAGCAGCACGCAATCAGGCTGCTCAGCACAAATTATCTGTACAATCTGTTGTAAAATATATTTTTGGTCCTCATAAAGAGAAAACTCGTTGAGTTTTTTTCCTAAATGCAGATCTGATAAATGTATAAGCTTCATGCTATCACCCCTAGTCACGAATATTTATTCACTGTTATATAATCATTGTATTATCTTGATTTTATCATGCTAAAGCATATGCGTCAATCTATAATTCAAACAAACGTTGCCTGTCTTCTGCCAACTTTTTCAAAAAAAATTATATTTTTTTCAAAAAAGTACTTGACCAATCCTTATCCTTCTGCTATAATTGTTATTGTTCTGATGAGCGTGCTCAAAAAGAACTGCTACTCCGGGATGGTGTAATGGTAGCACAAGTGACTCTGGATCATTCGGTCTGGGTTCGAGTCCTAGTCCCGGAGCCAAATGGCGCTATGGTCAAGCGGCTAAGACGTCGCCCTCTCAAGGCGAAATCAAGGGTTCGATTCCCTTTAGCGCTACCACGAATGGGAAAACGCTGAGATTCAACTGAATTTCAGCGTTTATTTTATTTACTGTGACCTTGACGTTTAAAGACGTAAAGAAATCCTTTAAGAAGGCATCAGAATAGCCTGCTTCCATCAACATAGAATCTATGAATACTTCCAGTACTTCTGGATTGATATTATTAGTATCACGCTGAACCATAGACGCTAATTCTGCTTCCATCATATCTAAGGTTCTCTTAGCATCCTTATAGGCATCTAAAATTAAATCATCCGAACCATCATACAAGGCAAGAAGCTTCTTCGCCTTGTTTTTTTGTGCATTAATTCTCTTGCGCAGTTCATTTTCACGCACTTTATCTTCATTGCTTTCAGCTTGGCACATGAATTCTGCAATGATAGATTTTTTATTTACTTTGATATAGTCAACAATCGTAAGATATGTAATAAATTCTATCTTATCCTTGCGAATCATCGGTATATCACAATCGCCATGTTTATAACGTTGTGTGCCACATACGTAATAGCTGTACTTATTACCTTTAGCACCAATTCTATGCCCCGTCATAGCAGCACCACACTGGCAGAAAATACGCCCACTAAGAGCATAAACCTCTTTGGCATTAGCTTTACCATTACGACGTGCCGCAAGAATATCTTGTACAGCTGCAAAATCTTTCGTATCTATAATTTTCGGTATAGCATCCTTGATTTCCATATAGTCATCAACCTTCTCTTTGCTATTATGTTTAGATGTTTTTCCCATTTCTAACATACCAATATACTTGCGGTTGCAAAGTATATCATGTATGCTACCTTTGCTATAGTATCCACCACGTTTAGTTTTATAACCATTAGCCTTGAGCCAGTCAACTATCTTTCCATATCCCTGTCCGTCTAATTTCATAGCAAAGATTTTTTTGACTGCAACAGCCTCATAATCATTAATTATATAAGTACCATCAGCAGCAATATCATAACCAAGAGGAGCTATGCCGCCATTATGCTTCTTCTGCAGTGTATTCTCTTTTTTGCCGCGCTTAATCTTTATAGACAGGTCTCTAGAAAAGAACGCTGCTACAGCCACTTTAACGCCCTCTGTAAGCTTTCCGTTCGGAGTTGATACATCTATACCCTCTGCGCTATATTCGTAGCGTATACCTAATTCCAGAAGCTTATTCACGCTTGCATAATAGTCCATTTCATTACGTGCTGTGCGGTCAATCTGGTAAAATACTATGACATCAAATATATCACGTGCTGCATCAGCAATCATCTGATTGAATTGCTCACGACCTGCTATAGTCGTGCCGCTCTTTGCTTCATCGTAATAGTAATGCACGATGTTATAACCCTTGCGCTTACAGTATTCTTCGCTGCAATGAAATTGTCCGGATATGGATTCATAGCGCTGATTATCTGATGAATAGCGTGCATATAATACAGCTCTCATGCCTCTCACCTCTTATTTATTAATTTATTTTGTGCACCTGAAACTTGAAAAACCCCGAGTGCCAGCTCGGGGTTTTCTTTTTTGCGTGGGAAGTATGTTCCACAGCTCTTTCTTTTGTCAAAAATATCTTACCACGAGCGTTCTGGATTGTCAAAATTCGTATATTTCTCTTCTGTGTCCAACTGACAATGCTAATATAATTAATTTACCATCATCTATGTGACAAAGAAGACGATAATCACCAATTCTATAGCGCCATTGCCCGCTTCTATTAGCAGTTAAACCTTTTCCATGACGACGTGGATTTTCTTCTCCAACTAAATTCTTTTCAATCCAGCCTTTTATCATGCGTTGTGTATATTTATCTAACTTCTTGAACTCTTTGTTAAACCTAGCGGTTGTTTCAATACTGTAACTCATAAGTCAAGCTCTTTCCAAAGAGCAGAGATTGGTTTGCTTTTTTTACCGCTATTAATATATTCGTTATACGCTTCATCAGCAACAGCAATATCGTATTCATCTTCAATGCGTTCAAAAAGTGCTCGTTTAAATGCATCTCCCAAAGAAACAGCATGTAATTTTGCATAGCTCTCAGCAAGAGTTCTTTCTTCCGGTGTCAATCTAATAGAAAATGTCATAATATCAGCTCCTTTCCTTGTAATACATTGTACTACAGCGGGGCGCTAATGTCAATGTCTAATTACCACGAGCAGCTAGCCTAAATTGAAAACCCCCAGAGCTGGCACTCTGGGGGTTTTCTTTTGCGTGTAGTTATGCTCACGCAGCCTATTCGTTTGGTTACCCTTATCGTACCACGAGAATTTTAAATTGTCAATTTTGCATTTATAATGTTATTTTGTTATAATAAAAACGCTGTGACTCTTTCCAGCAGGAAGGAGGTGTAGCTGATGCTAGAAACATGGTCTACTTTTTGGGTGTCTGTCGCAGCATCTGTAGCTGGTTACTACATTTGCAAATGGCTGGATAGACATTTTTAGTACACAGCCAGCCTAAATTAAAAACCCCCGAGCTGGCACTCGGGGGTTTTCTTTTGCGTGAAGCCAATGCTTCACATGGTCTACTTTGGTTATCCTTATCTTACCACGAGCGTTCTGGATTGTCAAATTTTATTATTAGCTGCTTTATGCAGCTCTTTTTTATTTCACAAAGAAAATATAGAGCAATAGTATTACTATAACAACAATAAGGTACTTATTATAGCTTGTACTTGCTATAGTTGTATCTATAGAAGTAGATGCAGATTGTTTTATGCTTTTGTAATAATGCTTATTAATATAATTGGCCAAGTCTGTTGGAGTTATAAAATAATTATGTGATCCATTCTTATTAAATGGAGCGTCGGATGCTCTATCAGCATTAGTAAAGTCTTTTGTATGTCCTACGCCAATCAGAACAGGCTTTTTGGAATTTGTAATAGATTGACATATTTTTTCATTATCAAAAATGTATCTTATTCCAATCGGATCACCGCCACCACGGACTATGCAAATAAGATTTGCGTGATTACTATCATTAGCTGCTTTTATTACTGCAGGAATTTCTTCTAAAGCCTTATCACCCTCCATGGGGACATTAACTTTTGTGATATCAATATTTTTATTGCGACTAAGTATACGCAAAAAGTCTTGAGCACCGGCACCACTAACATTAGATATTAATGTAATTTTAGGATTTTCTGGTAATGCTTTAGGTTTATTGTTAGGAGGACAGTAATAATTTGTTTTTTCTTCGTTATGGTAAATTGTTCTGGCCTTTATTTGCAAGATAAATTTATTGTTTTTATCTTTCTGTTTCCATAAATCAGGATATCCAGAAACCTTCACATAATCTTTTTCCTTTAATTTAACTCCGACATTCAGCAGCTTCTTCCAGTTATAAGAATCAATATAAATATTAACTGCAAAATCTTTGTCATAATTTAATCTAAAAGTAGCATAGCTATTATCATCAGATACCTTAAAATCAAATACTTTGCCTGATACAGTAATAGTTTCGTTGCCACCTTCTATTATAGGAGTTATATTATCTAATACCGTAACAGAATCAATATCTTTTTCATTCATCTTGATCACCTTTAAATTTAATAAGAACTAAGCTATTCCTTCTTTTTCAATATTCTTCTTGCGTAGTTTGGTTATTTTCATATCAATAATTGCTTCTAATTCTTCTTGGTCATCGTCATCTAATTGTCTAATTTTTTTTATCAGAGATTCTTCTGCAGGAGTTAAAGGCATATAACCATTCTTACTATTTCTCAGCCCCAAAAGATAATCTGTTGTCACATTAAACTTTTTAGCTAAAGCTACTAGCATCTCATTAGATGGTTCTCTTTGTCCCAACTCATAAAATGATACAGCTTTAGGCGTAACACCTAAATAAGTAGCTAATTCTGCTTGCGTAATATTATATTTTGTCCTTAGATTTTTTATTATTTCGCCTAACATAGATTTTCCTCCACCTGTACTGTTAGTACATATATTTTACCAAAAACAGTGTTGACATTCCACCACTTGTACTGTACAATAAGTACAGTACAAAATGTACGCAGAAAGGAGCTTTTATATGTCTAAATTAAAGACTTATAGACTTTCAAGAGGAATGAGCCAAGAACAATTAGCTGTAGAAGCTGGCATTACCGTTAGATATATTGCCTTTTTAGAAGCTGGCACAAAAAAGCCTTCTTTAACACTCGCGTATAAAATTTCTAAAATACTAAAAGCCTCTATTGAAGATATTTTTTTGCCGTCATGATGTACATATTGTACATCTGTAAGTTTTGTTTTGTCAGGAGTGCTTAATCATGCTTGCAAAATCCTATGACAACATTAAAGCCAAAATCACAGTAGACCGCAAAGACTGGCATGTAATAAGCCGCGAGGAAAGCGTAACTCACGTAGATAAGCCTTTTATACCAGGACTTAAGCATTACAGCACGGCTCTTGCTAGTATTATGCTACCTATCTATCGTGAAATTGGACAAGACAATTTAATAAAAGCACATCAAGAAGATCCCAAAAATGGCATCAGAAAGCTTGTACATGAGTACATGCTTAAACGAAAGGAACGTGAATTAAATCATGAATAAAATTATCTTACTCGGCCGCTTCACTCGTGATCCAGAGGTGAGATATACCTCTACCGGCAAAGTTGTGTGCCAAGGAACGATTGCTGTTGACCGGCCCTTTGTAAATCAGGACGGCCAGCATGAAGCTGATTTTATCCCTATTGTTATCTGGGGCAAACAGGCTGAGGTTTGTGGTAATAGCTTTGCTAAGGGACAGCGTATTTTAATTGAAGGTCGTCTGCAGATACGTAGCTATGATGCTAAAGATGGCTCGAAACGTTATGCGACTGAAGTTATTGTTAGCAATTTTAACTTTATTGAAAAGAAAGCTAGCAATACTGCTACAAATACGAATGCTTCTGCATCTACTGCTTCGCAAAATGATAGAGGTATGGAAGCGTTCGGAGCTGCCGTTCCCTTTGATGAGGAAATTCCGTTTTGAGGTAACAAAATATGCCTAAAAAATATTATTGGTTTAAAATGCGTGCGGATTTTTTCGACTCACGCGAAATCAAGCGTTTGCAAAAAATCCCAGGTGGTGATACATATATCGTTCTTTATATCAATTTATTATCTCGCTCTGTAAAAACGGAAGGATGTTTGCATTTCGATCATGTTGAAGCTACTTTTGCCGAAGAGCTCGCTTTAATTCTCGATAGTGACGCTAATGCTGTTAATTTTTTATTAAAATTTCTTCACCAGTATAATTTGCTAACAATCGATGGTGATAATTATTATTTTATCGAGGCAATAAGTCATATAGGAACTGAAAGTGATGCTGCTGAAAGAATGCGCCGCTCTAGGAAGAAGAAAAAAGAGAATTTGTTGTGTCTTGATGATAATGATTTTAACAAACTCCCTTATCCACAGTGTAACAATGTGACACATCAATGTAACGTTGTTACTGTGGATAATACATCGTCACATACATGTAACAGTGTTACAGTGCGTAACGATGTTACGCAAAATAGTAACCCAGTTACGCAAATACGTAACAATGTGACGAATTGTAACAATGTTCACGACCGTTACACAGAGATAGAGAAAGAGATAGAGATAGAACCATCCAGTAGTACTAAAGTAAATATAAACGTAAGCAAACCTGTAGATAATTTTGGTTTACCTGTTGCTCAGGGATTTGATGCTTTTATGCAGTGCTATCCTCGTTGCCAGGCTAAGCGTGATGTTGTTTATAAGGCATTTTGCGACCTTGTCAGCCAAGGCGTTGCTATCAGCGATCTGATTGCCGCTGCCAAGAATTATGCTGATGCAATGCATAAAGGCGACGTTGATATGCGATATATCAAAATGCCTGCTAATTTTCTCAGTCAACAGGAATGGCTTAAATTCAAGCCTAAGTTCCAGATAGATTGTCCTACCTGTCGCGGCAACGGTGTCATAAACTACCCTCCCTCAGATGCTTATCCTAATGGGCATGTGGATTTTTGTACCTGCGAGAAACGTTATAAGGCATTCACTGCCAATAATACTCTTACAGACATTATTGCACAGTTGCAAGATAATAATGCACAGCAAGGATAATTAAAAGTCCTCTCAGACGCACAGATTTTGCCCTAGAACGATTTTATATGCCGTTTGTGTATTCGTACTAGGGCAGAACTAAAAAATTGAAAATAACCCTATTTCTGACGCTGTGAGAGATAAATCACTACCAGGAGGTATAAGGACGTATGGATATTATTTTAACAGTCGATGGCCAGGAGATTATCAACACTGACAAAATTGTCATTAATCGTGATGGTAGTCTTATAGCTTATAAAGATAATAAAATTTTAAATCTTAATTTATATGACAAAGAAAACCAGGCAATCTGCATTGATGTCAAAGACATTAAATGAAAAACTGACGTTTACGGAGGCGCGTTATGTTTAATCGTGAAAACTATGATATCTCACCCGAAGATTCAGAGAAAAGTGCCCGAATCCGCAGGCATACAGCCGATTTGGCGATAATTGATTTTGAAGCTGGCACACCTTTCTTTTGGGACAACGAAGGTATTGCATTTAAACGCATGGTCAGCATAAAGACCGGCTACTACTATCAGCACAACACTATTCCCATGATCTACGCAGCCCGCGAGCATGGCTATACAGATTGTCGCTGGGGAGGAATCCTGGCACTCAAAGGAGCTCACCTGTATAAGCAGGACGAAGGTGTAGAGCTTGAAGTATGGGCCAATGAGGTTTCCGTCAAGAAAACTGATGATAACGGCAATCCTGTCTATGACAAAAACGGTCATCCCATAGAAGAGATGGTCAAATTAAGCCGCCCGCAAATTAAAATAGAGCGCCTTTACAACGGTTCTGCCATTTCAGGACTTGGTGAAGAGCCGGAAATGCCCTATAACTGGATGGAAAAAAACGAAACAAGAAAACGTTTATTAGAAAACTGCAAGGCAAAGATTGTTTTCGACCAGACAGAAAACAACTTCTATGTCAAAGATACTGATACTATCCATATGGTTCCGGAAGCCAACTGGAAGAATAAAGATGAATTTCTTGCAGAGCTTTATCATTGCATTGCCCATAGCACCCTGATTGACAGCCGTGCCGGTAAAAACCCCTTCTTCCTTGACCTGAAGAAGCGCTGTGGTCAAACAAATTATGCAGTTGAGGAGCTTGTCGTGGAAATGGCAACCTACCGTTTCCGCACAAGATACGGTCTTAAAATAAGCGATTCACACAAGAAAACCCACAGCGAGTACCTGACACGCTGGGCAGATGAAATCAACCGCAACCCCAATATGCTTAACTACACTTATAGTGACTCATATGCTATTTTGAATTACGTCAATGACAACATTGTACAGTTCACTAAGGAAGAACAGCGGGCATTACGTTATAAATTCAGCTATTGGAAAAAGAAAAAGAACCAGAAAGCAGCTGTCAAGGAACACCAGGAAAGAGAGGCAACTAATTCTTCTGTCTCCAAAGACAAAGAAATATCCAATACTGCTACAGAAACAGAAAGCAAAGAAGTCAAAGAATCTAATGCCTCAAAGACAAAAGAAAAGATACATACTACGGCAAAACCTACAAAGCCGGAAGATCATGGAACTATAACTCGCACCTGTATTGTATATCATCCGGACTATGGTAAAGGTATAACCGGGGAATATATCTCTGAGAACGGTAAATCAAAGCTCTTTATAATCTTCGGTGAAGGCGGTCCTGGTACGGGAAGCGGTCTGTACAGCCTTGCTCAATTAAAGGCAGCTCACAGCAAATAGTACTTTGGCAAAGAAGCTGTCGCTAAAGCCGAAGTTTACTATGAAGCACAGAAAAAAGCTAAAGCAGCTTTAAAAGAGAAAATCATGAAAAAACAAGCTAAAAAAGCAAAGGCTCCTGCTACCCAGTCAGCAGACAACACTGTAAAAATAAAGCTTGGGCAGGTCATTTACAGCAACTTTACAGGTAAAGGTGTTGTTACGGATATTTATAAAGACGAAAATGATATAAATCGCGTCAAGGTCAAGTACAGCTTTATGACCATGTCTTATATGATGTCTGAACTGACTGATTCAGAGCATTTTACTATAACTGATGAGATTAAAAATGTAGTACCGGTTAAACCTGCAGCACAAGAGCCTATTGGATCTTCTAAACCTGTCAGCGAAGACAAACAAGAAACCGAAACAATAAAGCAGACACCTGATCAGCAGGAAACCAAAGTACATGAACAGGTTGCTACTTCACAGGAAAGAGAACCACGTAAAGATTACCACCGTAAGCTGAACAGCCAGGAAGCTGCTATTGCTGATACTGTTGTGCGTTATGTGCGTAATATGCCTTCAGAAAAGCAGAACGAATATGGCAGTAGCATCCAGTCAACCAGCGAAGAATTTGCTAAAGCCAACAATATCCCTACTCCACCACCTATTCAGACTGCAGCAGTAAAAGCTCGGAGAAAGTCACATCTGGTGAATATCAGCAGCACTGCAGAGCAAAGCAACGAAACTGAACTTACAAGAGTAAGGGAAGTAAAAAGATAACTATTTATGTTTTCACTTCAAGGAAAAGGAGACAGACACATCATGAGTATCAGTAAAGCAGAACGAGAAGCATGGATTTATGAACATGCAGCATTTGAGGAAGATGCTTTAAACGAAGAAGAAGCAAAGGAGGCATCCGTTGATGGCGACCACGAAGAAGAGTAACCTTGAAAAACAGGCTGATTACCATAAACAAGTTGCTCAGGAAATCATTGATATGCTTGAGAAAGGTACTGCCCCTTGGCAAAAACCCTGGACTGCAACTATGTCTATGATTCCCCATAACGGTTCCTCCAAGAGACGTTATCACGGTATGAATGCACTGCGGCTGATGTATATCAGTCTTGAAAAAAAATATAATGATAACCGCTGGATGACCTTCAAACAGATACAGGAACTGGGCGGTAAGGTCCGCAAAGGCGAAAAAGGCACTCTTGTCACCTATTGGAAGTTTACCAAGAAAGAAAAAGACGAAGATGGCAATGAAGTTGAAAAAGAGCTTGACCATCCAGTTCCTTTCCGCAGCATTGTTTTCAACGCTGCTCAATGTGACGGCTTGCCGGAACAAGAACTTAAACTGCCAGAACAAAAGTGGACTGCTGTAGAACGGGCAGAAAATATTATAAACGCTGCCGGCGTACCTATCTATCATGACCAAGCGGACAGAAATTTCTATAGTCCTATGCTGGATGAAATCCATTTAACACCCAAAGGCAGCTTTGCAGACAATGAAGCCTATTACAGTACCGCACTACATGAGCTTGGTCATTCTACAGGCCATGAAAGCAGGCTGAACCGTGATATCAAGAATACCTTTGGCAATGAAGATTATGCCAAAGAAGAACTCCGTGCAGAAATTGCCAGCTATATGTTGTGTGCCGAACTGGGTATAGCAAACGCTGCGGCCAATGAGCAACATGCAGCCTATGTCGGCAGCTGGATAAAAGCGTTAAAAAAAGATCCTGCTGAAATCTTCCGTGCAGCAAAAGATGCTGACGCTATATGTGAATACCTCTACGAACGGGAACGAGAATTCCTTAAGGTAAAGCAAGCAGAAGCTTCTTCTGAAAAAGATGCTGTTATCCTTGATATCGACGGCGATAAAGTATCTGCAGATAAATTCAATGCTGTCAGCAAAGATGAGCCTATGGTTTACATCAAATGGTCTGAATGCAGCCATCCCAAACTTGCTTCCGGCTCAATTATGACGCTCCATGAAGCTGATAAACTGCTTCAGCAGCTTGACGAGAAAATCCGTAGCGAACGCGAAAATCCTGCTTACGGCCGTTACTATAAAACCAAACTGTTTATCATGGCACGTGATGAGAACAACACTCTTCTTTTTGTAGGCACCAATGGTGAAGACAGATATGATTTAGGCGACCGTGAAGGCGGGCTTATATCCCCAAAACATCTGTCAGGTCAGTATTTCAAGATGCACGAAGGATTGAGCCGCCTGCAGGAATGTATTGAGAATATACCTAAAGGTATTGTTCCCAATGTTGAAACTGCTTTAGATAAGCTCCCAGAAGCTATCAGCAGAGCACGCGCTGAACTTAACTCTCCCCAAGGTTTAAATGAATTTTTGGGACAAAGCGCAGATACATTATTAGCTATAACCCAATCCGACAATTTTTCCAAAGCCCTTCCTGGTCTTATCAAAGCAATGTCTGCAAAATCCGTAAACGCCAGTAATAAGCCAAAGAAAAAATTGATTTTGAACGCTATCACTCCACCAATTAATTCTAATCAAATGAGCAGATAAGCTATGTTTCCTCCCCTTTTTTATATAAAGCGTTGCCTTTCGCAACGCTTTATATAAACATATAAGTCTATATATAACATATATGGATTTATATGTTTATATAAGTTGTATGTAATCATATTTCTACACAGATTGCATAAGCTTATACGTTCTATACCAACCTACAGAACTTATAGTCTTATATGTTTCATATAAATATATAGGACATATAAACCTATAGGTTGTATATGAATATATGGAATCCATAATCCTATATATTTTAAACAAGCATACAAGACATATAGATTTATATTTTTAAAAACTGTAGCTTAAAACAGTGCCTGCGGCACAAAATAATCTGTTTTATCGTTGCTTTTCGTCCACGTATTGTAATTGCTCATACGCCAACCAACAAGGCAACCTGCAAGCAGGTACTACGCATCCTTGTCGGTTGACTACTCGCAATTTCCTAATACGTGCGAAAAGCAACAAAAAATGTTCGCAGTATAGTATTGGGAAAGAAGGGTAATTTTATGAGAAATTTAAGAAATTTAGACTCACTTAATTTTGAATATTATTCTAGTTATGTTATTGTCGGAGAAGATTTACAAAAATTACGTTTAGCTAAAAAAATGATGATGGAATATGATATAACAGCTATAACTAATATTATTATGCTTGAACCTATGATTATTAGTGATATAGATAATCATATAGAGATATACGAGAGGTTTTACGAAAATATCACTAATCGAGAAAAAAAAGATGAAATTGAATACGGAATTAATTATACTAACAAAATTGTAGTTAGAAGAATGATTGCAAATAATAAAAGCAATGCGGAAATATTAAAATACGTTAATGTTGAACAAAGATACATTGAACAAATAAGATTGCAAGAATTTTATTATATTGATTATGATTATCCACATGATTTGATTATAACAGGAAAAGGTAGATGGGAAACCATAGAAGAAGAAAAAGACTACAATCATGCTAATTATTTTGATGGCATAAGAGCAATTGGAAATATTGCTCATTTGAAATATATAAGCAGAGACGGTATTGAAAGAATAATCTCTAAAAGTCCTTATTTTTATGATACACGCGTTTATTTTACTAAATATATTATAACGGAAGAGCTTTACAATGAATTGATTCACAATGAAGAAACTGCTAAAGCTTCTTACGAGAAGCAAAATTTAATTAAACAAATCAAAAATTAAAAAAATATTATCAGTGAATATAAAAAACATCCCTTGTATTATGCTAAAGATGTACCTAAATTAAAAAAGCAATATAATGATATTTTTAATGAAGGTGGAGAAGGATATATTCCGACTTACTATACATATGAACAACTGGCCTTTTTTGAAAAAAAATTACTAGAGTTAATAGCAAGTACAAAAGAGCGTTCTTGATCATAATTAAGGCGTTGCGATACGTAACGCCTTATATAAACCTATACATAAATATATAGTCCTATATATCTATATAAAACATATAAAATGTATAAAGCATATAAGGAGATATGTTTTATATGAATTATATACAATTATGATGTTTTGGTGAGCAGCAGCTTAAAACAGTGCCTGCGGCACAAAATAATCTGTTTTATCGTTGCTTTTCGTCCACGTATTGTAATTGCTCATACGCCAACCAACAAGGCAACCTGCAAGCAGGTACTACGCATCCTTGTCGGTTGACTACTCGCAATTTCCTAATACGTGCGAAAAGCAACAAAAAATATTCGCAGTATAGTATTTTTGAAAGAAGGGCGATTTTATGAAAACATTTATGTTCCAAATCAATTATCATCATTGGCATACAGGGAGAATCGTAGAAGTCAAACTTGGGATTGTTAAAGCTGCTAATTCAGCTGAAGCAGAAAAGAAAGTTTGGGATATCTACGGTACTGATAATGCTTCAATGCCTAATTCTATTATTGACATCACTGATAAAGAAACTGTATCATTCAGTATTTATGCACATAATTTTTCAAATTAAGGAGTCAGAGTTATGGCAAATTTTGATTATGTTTTTTGGAATCTACATCCAAACATTTTAGCACACGGCGAGCAATGCTTTGAAGATTTAGCTGAGCATTTTGGGATTGATGTTTATTCACAAGAGCTTTCAGATATAGAAGATAGGGCTAAAAATGACGTTCTCGCAGCCTTAAGTAATGCATATTTGCATGGTGAGAATCCGTTTATAGATTCAAAAGCTTTTCTACTTGAGAATTTAATAAATGCTTGCAAATTAAATTGCTTAATTAGTCATATTTGTGAATCGCAAGGATTGAACTATGAAGACTTCGAGCACAACGCATATGAGGACGGTGCATTATTGAACGTTACCTACAAACATAAAAAGATATCATAAAACTAAGGAGAAAATTATGTTTACACTAAACAAAGAACAAACAAAAGCCTTTGAGATTATGGCAAGCGGCAAAAATGTCTTTCTTACCGGCAATGCCGGTACAGGGAAAAGCTTTTTGATAAAAACTTTTATAGGATTCTGCCAAAGCCGCGGAAAGAATATCATGGTCACAGCCCCGACAGGTGTAGCTGCTCTTAATATCAATGGCAGCACTATCCATCGTGCCTTTAAAGTACCTTTAGATCCTATCGGTCCTATGACACGAATCTCTAAAATAACTGAAGCTGTAAAAAAGGCTGATATTATCATTATTGATGAGATTTCTATGGTACGTTTTGACGTATTCAGCTATATCATCAGAGCCATTAACAAAGCCTGCCAAATAATCAAAAAAGCAAAGCAGCTTATCGTAGTAGGTGACTTCTTTCAGTTGCCGCCCGTATTAACAGACTACCAGCGCAATGTTCTGCAAAAACTTTGGCAGCAAGACATTCATGAAGGTTTTGCTTTTGAAGCATCTGAATGGTCTGATATGCATTTTCAGAATATCGTTTTAACACATGTTGTACGACATAACGAGCCTCAATTCATAGAAAGCCTGAACCATATCAGACGCGGAAACACTGCAGCTCTAGCTGGTTTATGTAAACTATGTACTGCCAACCCATTAAATGATGCTATTTATATCTGCAGCACTAATAGAGAAGCTGCTGAATTCAACCATAATAGTATGGACAAACTTGATACTGAAGAGCATTATTTCACAGCAGATGTTATAGGCAAAGTATCTGCAAACGATAAAGCTGCAGATGATGAGATTTGCCTCAAAGTCGGTGCCAGGGTAATGACCTTAGTAAACAATCCAGAAGGTTATTATAAAAACGGTTCCATGGGCTATGTCACTGATTTTGTGGATGAAGGAGTAGTCGTACAAATTGATGACGGCATCAAGATTATAGTGCAGCCTTATACATGGGAAATCGTAGAATATGACGTAAATAACGGAAAGCTTATAAAGAATGTTATTGGCAGCTATACACAGATACCGCTGAAGCTTGCCTACGCTATAACTGTGCACAAAAGCCAGGGACAGACCTTCAGCAAGGTCAACCTTAATCCTTATTGCTTTTGCGAAGGACAGTTATATGTGGCTCTTTCCCGTGCCAGCAACAGTAAAGGTCTTTATATAAAAAAGCGATACATTAATGACAAATGGCTTATGACTTCCAGTAAAGTCATTGCTTTCTATAATTCAATAGAATGTTAAGGAACAAGGTTATGAGCATTAAAAACAATTCATTTCAATACTACAATCCACATCCTTCCGGCCGTAAGACAGATGATTGCGTTATCAGGGCTTTAACTATTGCCGTAGGAAAAACGTGGAAAGAAGTTTATAAAGAGTTATTGGAAACAGGCTGGATTCTAAGCGATATGCCCAACAGTCAGCTTGTTTATGAGCACTTTTTAAAAGAGCATGGTTTTGAACGCCATACTGTTAAAGTAGTTAAAGGCGAAAAACGACCAACGGTAAGGGATATGACAAATGAAGATGCAATCATAATCTGTCGTGTTGCTCATCATCTGGTAACCATAAAAGATCATATTATATATGATACCTGGGACTCCGGTAACAAGAGTGTTTACTCTTATTATATTAAATCAGAAATTAAAGGAGGCAAATCATGAAAGTAATCAGTGTTGTAAACTCCAAAGGTGGTACAGGAAAAACCACTATCTCTGTCAATGTTGCCACAAGATTGGCTATGCTTGGAAACAAAGTTTTGCTTGTCGACATGGACGAGAAGCAGAACTCTTCTTTGAAAGTAGTTGAAATCCGCAATGGCAATGCAGAATTATCCCCTATCAGTGCTGTTACCATGAAAGCAAAATCTCTGTACAAAGACATCCAGAACTATTCCAACTTCGACTTCATAGTTGTTGATGCAGGTGCCGGTGATAACGAACTCACCAGGGCAACTGTAGCCTGCGCAACTTTCGGTATGCTGCTCATCCCACTTAAGGCCAGCGGTCTCGACTACTGGGTAACAGATGATGTTCTCAATACCCTGGAGGAATGGCGTAGCTATTTCACGATAGATAACACATACCTGCTCTTAAATGAGTATGATCCTAAGCAGAATATGGCTAAAGGCATCAAAGAAGCTATTGATGAGGCCTGCGGGAAGTATCAGGTCAAAGTCATGGAAACTAAAATTCTTAACCGTGTAGCCTATAAAGAATCCTTGCTCAATGGTATGAATGTTATTGAATACGCTGAAGTAAAACGCCATACAGAAAAAGCTGCCGCTGAGCTTGAAGCTTTGGTCGCCGAAATTCTGGAAATTCTTAAATAACAAGCGAGGCGACTATCTATGAAAATACCACAAAACCCTCAAATCCCATCTGCAGATGTCATGGAAAAATTTCTTAACGGTGAAAAGCCACCTGATAAGCCATCTAAAAAGGTTCATCATGCTGCAGATAAAAAAGCTGTAAAGATGTATAATGTGCCATTCCCACCAGAAGTGCATAAGCAAGCTAAAATCAATGCACTGAACGAAGGTATCAGCCTAGCTGAATATCTTATTCGTGCTGTCACAGAAGCTAATGAGCGCTATAAGAAAGGAGATTAACCATGCAGCTTATCAGCGTAAGAGAATTAATCTACTTGCTCAAGAAAGCCGGTTGGCAAAAGATGGCTCAAAAGGGCAGCCACGCCCAATACCGCCATCCGGTCAGAAAAGGAAAAATAACTATACCATCTCATCGGCTTGGCAATACAATTCCTCTTACCACAGAGCGGAGAATTTTAAAGCAAGCTGGACTATTAATGTAACCATTAATTAAGCAAAAATAAAAGGCTATCATATAGACTTTAAAACAGTATATACGACAGCCTTTTATTTAAATATTGGTAGCATGTACCAAAAATTCAAGATTATAAAATGGAGGAGGATATGTGCCATCATCTTAATCATTGTCTATCTTATTTTCGAATTCCCGAACCATTCTATAAAATGTACTGCTCTTTAAATTTTCCATTTTCATAAAATCGACAGCTTTAATCTTTCCAGCCCTCCACACCTTATAATTGACAGCAAATGTTTTACTAAACTGTTTTTTAGGTCTGCCATATGCTCTACCCTGCTTAATACATAGGTCAATGCCTTCGCGTTGGCGCTCATGAATTGTTTCTCGTTCTAATTCTGCGAGCGCAGCAAAAATAGACAGAGTAAATTTACCTTGCGGTGTAGTACTGTCGAAGCTTTCCTTTAAAGAGCAGATAGCTACTCCTTTATCGTCCAGCATCTGCACAATGTTGAAGAAATCTACAGAACTTCTTGCCAAACGGCTTATGCTTTCTATATAAAGCGTATCCCCCTCTCTGACGTACTCCAACATCTTCTGCAGCTGCAGACGGTCTGTATTTTTTCCACTTACATGTTCCTCAAAAATTTTGTCCATCTTAATTCCATTATCAGTAAAGCACTGAAACTGTCTTCCGGTATTTTGCTCCTTCGTACTTACTCTTATATACCCGATATTTGCCATTGTCTCACATCCTTTTGCTTCAAAATGTCATCTTCTATTTTGGGATGTCCCATTATTGAAATGGTAACATTTTAGTACGCTTTTTGCAAGGTTTTTTCACTCTCCCATAAAGTATACATTTTGAAGCAACCATTTGAAGCCGGTAACTATAAGTAAATAAAAATCGTCACACAATAATTATAAAAGGAGTCGATAAAATGAAGATTTTAACACCAAGCATTCTCAGTCAAATACGACAAAAGGTAAAAGTATTCGTAAAAGAATTAGAGGATAAGAAAATCCAGCAGCGCTATTTTTATGATCGCTATGATATGATAGTAGATACGATACGCTCTTATGGTTGGACTTATTCCACAATTAAAAATGGCGGATCAGAAGATATATTTTACGAAATGTATATAAATGTCGGTTATAACACTTACCTCTGCATCTATATTGATCTGGAAGATGATTTTACCGAATTACCGCCCATTGACTGCTTTGATTTACCAGTGGTCGGTCAGAACTCCTTCATTGCTCAGCACCTGGAATACTATACTCAATCACACGGCTACGAAATTATAGCACGCGAAGAAATATTGTAAATTAGTGTAATGATGAATTGTCCCAGCTAATATAATATAACAAAAACAGTACCTTCGGTACAATAAAACAAAATACAAACAGAGAAAATCAATATTCAATTTGATGCTTTACGCGCACATATTTTAAGCCTAGTCTGCAGCTTATGCTAAGGATGCTCCGCACCGCAAGCGGCTACGTCCTTGCATAAGCCTGGATTAGGCTTTTTTTATATGTGCGTAAAGCAAAACAAATATCGCACGGGGGTGTATATAATGAACGTAAATGAAATAAAGCAATTTCTGTCATTTCAAGCCAAAGCATTGGATTGCTTAGAATTTCTTATCAAGTATGACCGTGAACAGGCGATGAAAAACAATCAGCCTGCCGAAAGGACTATAGTATTAAAAGCTTTTATTGATACACAACGCAGAAGCTTGGACGTTGCCAATCTTTTATTTACAAAGCATGAACAAGCCATAATTAAAGACGAAAAAGCTAAAGCTGAAAAAGAACAACGAGCAAAAGTACAGGCTATAAGAAGCAAAACTCTTGCCACTATTACTCAACAACCTAAGCAAAATGCTGAAAATGAAGAAGTGGGTTTATTTGATGCATTACAGGGAGATGATAACCAATGAAGAAACTAATGGAACTTAACCTTTTCAGCAAAGGCATATTTGTTGTCCGTGCTTATTGGGGTAATGTTGTTAAGCATAACATTGCACCTTATACACCTACATTATATCTTGCTCATTCAGATACACATAATAAGCAAAACCGCAAATGGCATAGCAGAAGTATCACAAATTGTTATTGCAGAGCCTGCGATACACTTATGGTTATTCCAGGAGCTATAGACAACCTTCTGTATAATAAATCTGTCACCTGCCCAGTCTGCGGACGGGAACATCAAATCAATAATGTATTAATAACCGAAGATAGTTCTTCACCTATGCCATTATATATAAAGGCAAGTCTGATTGAATTTAAAAGCTATATACGCCTAAAATTCTCTTATGATGCCATTATTTTAGGAGAAAATGTTTATTCCGACTTCAACGAAAACTTTAAGGTTATAGAGCAATTTGATTTTCATTATACGGAAAAACGAGTTGTTTGGGAGAGATGCATAAATGATACCAAAGAAATCAGAGAAATTGGTTTCTACTCGGATTTGCTTAACCCATTACAAACTGTCCTAAATTTTATTCCCTACTCCATTGTTGATAAAAAAGGTAAAAGAATGTCAGAGCTTATGACTTATCTGCGTAATTATCTTACAGAGAAAATGCAGGAACAAGGTTACAGCAAGCGTAAAATGTTCTTTTATGCCCCAAAGTCTAAAATGACAGAACGCAACCTGCTATATATAGCAAGAAAAGTAAGATTTTGGGACGAAAGCGAAACGAGTGATTTTTACAAATTAGATAGTTACAATCTTAGCATTGCTATCAAAAAATTAGATTTACCAGACCTAACAGAACAGGAACGCAATCTTTCTTTACTGATTCAAAAAGGAGAAACCTATCTTGATGCTTTCCTTGAAACATTTTCTTTACCTAATAACCGCCTTGTAAGGAAAAACTTAAACTATTCAAGCGTTTATCCTCTGCAAAATGCACTTAGTCTGAACAATGAAGTTTTAGCTTCTACCTTAGTTCCATATTTTTCAAAAAATCACAACAGCATCACTACAATATGCAGTTACTATAAATATCTCGCTAAATACTACCCACAAAAACATTGTAACGATGTTTTGCACAGTAATTTGCGTACTTTGCAGGATACAATTAATCTGTTTAATATGCTCACCAAAAAGAATCTTGCTAAATTTGAATCAGAAAAGCCACACTTCAAAGAATTACATGATTATCTTAGCATATTAGTATCAAAGCAAAAATCGAATGAGATAAACTATCACTTCCCGGCTCATATCATAAACAGGTTGGATATGCAGTTGCGTAACAGTACCTGCAAGGTAC
The DNA here is from genome assembly GCF_937920985.1 of uncultured Phascolarctobacterium sp. Classification (GTDB taxonomy): domain Bacteria; phylum Bacillota; class Negativicutes; order Acidaminococcales; family Acidaminococcaceae; genus Phascolarctobacterium_A. Next base: position 10,607 of record NZ_CALDXR010000063.1, on the reverse strand, counting down.
TGACACAATATAGCCAAATTCTAAAAGCTGGCATTGATCTAAAAAACTGTGCTGCCAGTTATAAGAACCGCATCAATGACAATTTACAACTTGTCCTTATAACTGATGATAATGGTAAAGCTAAAGTTTTACTTGAAATAAAAAATCAGTCAATAGTACAGGCTAAGCTGTTTAATAACAGGCAGGTCAAGACCAATGCAGAATATAACCTAATCGTAAAAGAGTTTGCTTTAAAGGCTCAGCTTTCCATAGCTACAGAAGATATAGACATGGATGAAAAAGTTGGAGAAAGCAAATTAGCGACATCAGCATAAAGGAAAGCCAGGCATCAGCTTGGCTTTTCTTTATACTCCTATACAGTTATATAGAATATATAAGCTTATATATTCTATATAACTGTATAGGATGAATTAAAACAGTGCCTAATGCACAATAAAACAGGCAACGCCAAAAATAATCTTTTCTTGCTTTTCCCGCACATATTGTAATTGCTCATACGCCTGCTGGCAAGGCAAACCTGCAAGCAGGTGCTAGGCAGCCTTGCCCTCCGGCTATTCGCAATCACTTAATATGTGCGAAAAGCAAATAAAAATTCTCGCAGGGAGGTATGGATATGAGCGAAGTTGAAATTAACCGCATGATGTACGAAAACTTGATAATAGCTAAAACCATTGGTTTTATGGTTCTCTTTCTCATTGTCTGCATTGCATTAACGCAGATATATGATTATCTGAAAGCAAAACCACACAAAAGAAAGCCTAAAAAGCGTTTCTTCTATGCAGGTACTTATGATGATTTCATGAAAGAAGATAAAAAGAAATAATGGGGAGATGTGAAGAGCAGAATGAGAATAACAATCACTACACCTAGAGGAACTTTTACCGGTTTGCTGATGACAAGACAAGAAGCAAAAGAAAAAGGCTACGGCATGTATTTCAGTCATGATATTTATGACATTTACACGAAGTCTGATGTTAAAACTTGGCATACAGATTTTGCTTTTGTGGAAAAACTTATGAAATGACTATTGAAGAAGCTAGAAGCTTGCCTAACCAACAACTAATTGAAAAAGCCAATCAGTTTATAAAAATCTATAACTCTTCCACGGACAGTTGGCACAAAAAATGCTTAGACGAAGCATTGGAAGTCATTGAAGCTGTAGCTAAAGAAAGAGGTATTGAAATTTAAGGAGGAATTTCAAATGGTTGAATCAACAGAAAAACTTGTAGCATTAAAAATTGAACCAAGCAGTATTGTTATAAAAGTAGAACTGCCACCTGCTGAATATAAGTATCAAAGAATGAAAAAAGGTATCGGAGAACTTTGCGGCTTCATTGATATTAAGGACATCTACGAAGAATTAGGCTTAGATGATTACTGCCTTGTATTCGACGATGAATTTCTGCTTAACGGCAGACCTATTCTGAATCCTATTGCCAGCTACCTTTTCGGTTATCAAGAATATGGTCAGCCGTTGTGTGGTAATGTTTTAGTAATGAAAAACTTTATCAATGATGACGGAGAAATTGATACAGTAGGATTGGAGGATGAGGACATTAATAGAATTACGAATTTCATCAATAATAATATTGATAAAATATTTGCGACTGCTGATGAGTTCATGGAACAAATTATTAAGCATATGATAAGAAAATAAAGTAAAAAGAAGAGTTGGCTAAAATGTCAGCTCTTCTTCTATATTTTCCATTGCTTTATATAAGACATATGGATTTATATCCTTTATATGAACATATAAGTTTAAATTAACCATTGGAGTATTAAAACAGTGCCTACGGCACAATAAAACAGGCAACGCAAAAAATAATCTTTTCTTGCTTTTCCCGCACATATTGTAATTGCTCATACGCCTGCTGGCAAGGCAAACCTGCAAGCAGGTGCTAGGCAGCCTTGCCCTCCGGCTATTCGCAATCACTTAATATGTGCGAAAAGCAAATAAAAATTCTCGCCGAGTAGGGCGGATACAAATACTGCTCATACAGGAGGAAACTTATTATGAATACTATTACTATCGTCGGGAACCTTGTACGTGAACCAGAAATTCATTACACAGATAATGGTGCTGTCTTTGCAAATTTCAGCATTGCAGACAACGGCTTTGCTAAAGGCGAAAAGACTACTATTTTTTGGAAAGTAATCATGTTTGGTGCCGCTGCTGAAAATTTTGGCAATGAAGCTGTCAAAGGTCGCGAATACACCATTAAGGGTATCTGCACTCCCAATACTTATGTAGACAAAAATGGCATTGAACGACACGAAATCGGCTTGCAGGCTGAATGTTACAAGAATGGTCGCTTGCCTAAATCAGCAAGAACTGACAACCAGCAAGACACCAGTTATAAGAATCAGCATTCTCAAGGTCAAACAAAACGTTCCTACACAAGAAAATAAACTTATGAAGGATAGCCATGGATACCCTGGCTATCCCTTTTTCTATTCGTATAAATCTATATAACCTATTTTATGACTATAGCAGATAAATTAAAACAGTGCCTACGGCACAATAAAACAGGCACAGCCAATAATATTATTTTTCTTGCTTTTCTCGCACATATTGTAATTGCTCATACGCCTGCTGGCAAGGCAAACCTGCAAGCAGGTGCTACGCACCCTTGCCCTCCGGCTATTCGCAATTCCTTAATATGTGCGAAAAGCAAATAAAAATTCTCGCCGAGTAGGGCGAATACAAATACTGCTCATACAGGAGGAAATTTATTATGGAAAGAAATCACGATGTTCTGATTAAGCCTACTCTCAATGCCTATGAGATTATGTTTATCACCAAACCTTTTGAAGACGAAACCATTGATACTGTCATCGAAAAATATGAAAAACTGCTTACTGATAACAACAGTGAAGTTGAACATACTGACCGTTGGGGACAAAAGCGCTTAGCTTACACAATCAGAAACGGCAACAAAGATTTTGATTACGGCTTTTACGTATTAATAACATTCAATGCTGTCAGCAAAACTGTATTGGAGCTTGACCGTGTTATGAGAATCGACGAAAATATTTTGCGTCATATGATAATTAGAAAGTAAATTTACTGATTTCATCTTGCATCCTTGTACAATATATTGTACAATATATTGTACAAGGATAAAGGAGGTTCGATAATTATGTTAGCTGTTAATTATTCTACGCTCAGAAATAAATTAAAAGATTATTGTGATGAAGCAAGTGATAATAATCAAACTGTTATTATTACTCGTAAAAACGAAAAAAACATCGTTATTATGAGCCTTGATAACTACAATCAGCTTATGAAAAGTATCCGAAATGCTGAATACCTTGCTAAGCTTGATAGAAGCATGGAGCAAATAAAAAAAGGCTTCGGGCAAGTACATGATTTAATAGAGGATACAGAAGATGAATAAGGTATGGACTAATATCTCGTGGGATGAATATTTGTACTGGCAACAGCAGGATAAAAAAACTCTCAAACGCATCAATGCTCTAATCAAGGATATAGAGAGAAACGGAGCTTTAGAGGGTATTGGTAAACCAGAACCATTAAAATATAGACCTGGTTATAGTAGACGTATAGACCAAACAAATAGACTTGTATATGATATTGACACTAATGACAATCTTTACATCTATTCATGTAAAGGTCATTATGAAGATTAACTAGTAGAGTTGGCATTTTTGTGCCAACTCTTTTTATGTTTTTATGTGTTTGTATAACCCAATATGGATTATATGTTTATATGAAATATATAGACTTATATGAAGATATAACAGAAATCGACGAATTAAAACAGTGCCTACGGCAAAATAAAACAGGCAACGCCAAAAATCATATTTTTCTTGCTTTTCTCGCACATATTGTAATTGCTTATACGCCTGCAGGCAAGGCAGACCTGCAAGCAGGTGCTACGCAGCCTTGCCTTTAGGCTAATCGCAATTCCTGAATATGTGCGAAAAGCAAATAAAAATTGTCGCAGGGAGGTGGTATACTAGTTCATCTAGAATATTTAAGGAGTGGTACGATTGATTAATTCAAAGAGATTTTTCAAAAGTTTAGACCATTGCAATCAAATAGAAATTACGTACAATAATGGATGTTTTACCAGAACCAGGTATTGTAATGGGCAAAAAATGTATATTTCCGAAAATATTACAGCATATGAAGCTGCCATTAACTTAGGCGTTAGTGTAAATGAATTGCTTAAAAAACAGGAAAAACTGATGTTTAAACATAAAAAACTCAACATCTATAGCTTCATAGCAGAAAAACAATTTTAACGATGATAAGAAAGGATTTATTATGGGATATTATAGTGATATAGCCGTTGTAATGCGTAAGGCGCGTTATACGGAACTGTTGAAATCAATAGACGCTATTAATGATAATAAGCTGAAAGACAATGTGAAAACTTTAATGCAGTCTGCTTATGTGGATGAGTCTCCTTGCAAAAAGTGGGTAGCTATTAAATGGACTAACCAAAAATGGTATGTACATGAATATCCTTACGTTGGATTCATCGATGCTTTCTTCGACAAACTTGATGAAGAAGAGCCACAAAATTATTATCGCATTATTCGTGTCGGTGAAGACTATGACGATATTGAAATCTTTGGTTCATGTAGCATGGGTATATCCTTAAAGCGTTGCATTGAAATAGGTTTTTAAAAATACTTTAAAGAAAGCCGTTCTTCAGAACGGCTTTCTCTTCTTTATAAAAGCAAATCAAAACAGTGTCTACGGCACAATAAAACAGGCACAGGCAATTTTATATGTCCAACAAAAAAGAAGGCTCAGAACGTCTCCTAGGATTGTCTCTGAGCCTTCTTTTTTCAAAATGCGACTACTTATATGCGTCAACCAAAAACTCTACTCTACTGGAAATCATATCAGCAATAGATAGTAATCCGGCAATGAGCAGGATTAACGGCAATAAGAAATCATGATCATAGACATATTTCCCATAACAAATCATTAAAAGCAATAAGATAACAGCTATTTTCAGTAGCATACTACAAGGCAGAAAATCAATCGCATATTTTCCACACGGACCATCAGAATACTTTTTGAGCATATATAAGTTATATCCTAAGCAAGCTGTAACATCTAAAACTGCTAGGCCAGCAACAATATTTATCATTAAATTAGCATCCATAATCTCACCTGCTTACGTTTTGTATAATAACCTAATCTACCTTAACAGCTATTCTATCATAACTTATCTTTAAGTACAATAAGGTTAATCCAGCATAACTGCTGCAGTTCTACATTTCTTTAAAAGTAAGCACTGTACTGTCAAAAGACATATCTATACTACCTACAGGTCCACCAATATGCTTTTCAATAGACAACTTATAGTCACTATTATTATCTTTTTTTTATAGTAAGCGTAAATCATCCACTTGTATTTGTTCCGGTATTTTTTTCATATTAACGATAATCACTATTCCCAATTCATCTGCCAATGACTTTACTTTTTTTAACAACTCCTCATAAGTTTGCCTGATACACTGAAAATCTAAAATAAGTACATCCATTTTCTTTTCTCTATATATTTCTCTTATCCGGCTTATCAATTCAATCAAAGAAGCATCAAAACTATATATACCTACCCTATCAGTCTCGTTGGAAATAATAGCTTGCTGTATTTTTTCCCAATCATCATCACTCATCTGATTGGTTTTAAATTTCCAACATGATACTTCAGCAAGCACACATATCATTCTTAAAGCTATCTCATCAAGACCGCTATCAGTAATATATATGACTTTATTGTTCTTCATCATATTAGCCATGATTTGAAGCACCAATGCTGTTTTTCCACATCCTGAGACACCATATATAATCGTTAACGTTCCAGGATGCAATCCATTAGTCATATTATCCAGACACTTAAAGCCTGTATATATACCTTTATAGTTACTTGAAATTACGCGATTAAGACAATATTTAAGCAGTTCGCTTAGCGAATCAGTCTGTAAAGTCTCTTTATGATGAAAATTAGAAAGCTGCATCACAAGATGTTGCGCCTCATCTACAGCTTTATTTACATCACTTGCACTATAACCGAGTTCTTGAATAATCATCCCAGCTCTAATCATAGAACGAAGAACCGATTTATCCTTAACTATAGCTGCATGATAAGTTATATTTGCTGCAGATATTGCATTTAATCCCATAACATAAGCTAATCCACCGACTGAAGCCAATTCATTTCTGCTGCGCAGATAATTAGTTAATGTTATATAATCTATTGGCTCATCATGAAAAAATAAGCTCATCATTGCTTTGTATATTACTTTATGGGCTTCTCGACTAAAGTCGTCAGCATCTAATACATCCAATATCTTTTTTATACTATCCCTATCTAAAAGAATTGCAGCAAGCACTGCCTGCTCTGCAGCAATGTCTTGTGGTAAAAACTTCTCTTCCATTTTATCACCAGTTTTATAAAAAAAGAGACCTGGAACAAGTCCAGGCTGAGTTGGGAGAAAAATATAAAAACAAAAGGTAGTACATAAGGAGAATGCGTACATTTAGGAGATGTACGCTATGTACAAATTAATTATAATATATTTCTTATCAAAATTCAATATAAATATATCAAATTCATATTAATTCAGCACTGTCAAGGCATCATAAACACAATAACTTTATTTTAAAATCATATACATTATAGCAAGAAACAGCAATAGTGGTGTAATTACACCTGATGTAATTACAATCTGCGTTGCTAAATCAGCATTGTTACCTAATTTTTTAATCCATTTTTGAGCAGCGCTATTCATAGCATTAAAATTAGATACAGCTGTTTCCAAGGCAGTTTTATTCTGCTGACAGCAATCTTCTAACAATTTTTTAGGTATTTCATTGGCGGCCGTTTGCAACTCTCTTATACATTGAGTGGTACTTTCATTGATGCCATTAAAAGCAGTCTGCAGATTGGTAACGCTGGTATTGATATTGCTGCTGGTTTTCAATAAGGATTGAGATAACTCATTGAGTTGTTGTGGTTGTTCAGCTATTTCTTGTAAGGAGACCATGAGTGATTTTATATTATTATCAATTTCTTCTAACCGTTGTTGTGTATTTCTGATAAAATTAGTTTGGTCATTTTCTATAACAGTCACCTTATCATGTATACCGTTAATTGCTTCTGCCAATTCCTCTATATCATTCAGATTAACTTCTTCAGCTAAGTCATCATTTTGGTTATTAGAATCACATTCATCAAAATTAGAAGAAGCGTCCTTTTCTACATCAGTATTATCAGAAGCTGTATCATTTTTTTCTTCGTTAGCAGCCTCATCATCTTCTTTCAAAATATTATTTACTTCATTATCACAAGCTGCTGCAATAGGATCTGTGGACTTGTTTGGTTCATCCATTTAATCATCACCTCGTTTACGATTTATGAAATGGCTTTTTGATAAAAGTATTGTTAGGCTTCTGGGAAAAGTCTGGCATACCATTCTTATCACGATAATTTTTATTGCAATGAGGACACTTCCAGAAAAAACCATATGGTCCTTTGGCTCTATCCATAACATTTTTGCATACCGGACAATATCCAATTATAGGCTCTCCGTCATCTCCAACATTATAATAATATGGTTTGTTATTATAGGGGTTTTTACATTCTTTGTTATTGCAAAGAAAGAATTCTGCCTTTGTTGCTTTGCTGTAACATTTTATAAGATTACCATTATGACAATGCGGACATTCAACTGGCGGTTTACCTTCCGGATCAGGAGGGAACTGATGATGTTCTGCATAATCAATATTTTCATTTACCATGCATTTTATCTCTTCCAGAAAAGATGCTATATCATATTTTCCTGCTTCAACTTCCGCCAATTTATATTCCATAAGCGCAGTAGCATCTGGTACAGTAAGATTTTTTCCTATATTATCGACGACGTAAAAACCAAAAGCTGTAGGAATAAGCTCATTTTTGATTTCTTTTAACATCGGTCGTACCGGTTTACCCTTTATGGTTGTAGCTAGTAAATCTTCAATAATGCCATCCCTGGTGGCTGGTGTACCAAGACCTTTAATTTCTTTCAATTTATCTCTATTAGGATTATCACTGGCCATATAACGCCATATATCTGTCATTGCACTAATTAGAGTGCCGGCAGTAAAGCGTTTTGGCGGTTTGGTTTCTTTAGCGTCTATTCGACAATCAGCCGGGAGACCTAAATTCTCTCCTTCCGCTAAGTTTGGCAGTACATCAGTCAAGTTATCATCTTCTGTGTTGCTTTCTCCAAGGCCTACGCCTTTATAGCCGTAATCAAGGATATGCTTACAGCTGCCACGGAATGTTTCATCAGCTGCTATTATTGTGTATTCAGCCGTTTCAAATTTACATGGATGCAGAAATTGCATAATATATCTTTGTCCGATTAGCTTATACACTTTATCCTGATCACTATCAAGGTTAGCTGGCAGGACACCGGTCGGAATAATTGCATGGTGGGCAGTAATTTTGCTGTCATTCCATGCTTTACCAATAATACTCAAATCTGCTTTATCAGCTACATTTAAGCCATATTTTTTTAGAGCTTCAATAATTTTTGGGGAATCCTCTAGTTGTGCTTTAGGAATATAGTTGCAGTCAGAACGTGGATATGATACCAATTTCGCAAGATAAAGCGATTCAACAATGTCCAACACTTTTTTAGGGGATAAGTGGTATTTTTTATTTGCTTCTACCTGCAGCTTATCCATAGAATAAGGTAGTGGAGGATATTCTGCACCAGTAGAACGTTTATAGCTCTTTACAATACCAGCTGACATTTTTACCTTTGTCGCAATGGCCTGCAGCACAGTTTTTTCCAATACCCGTCCTTTTTCATCTAGATTTAATTTATCCGATGGGACTAACTTTACTCTAATAGGCACATTCTCCTTTTGGAAGGTTGTTTGCAGCTCATAAAAATAATGTTTAGAAAAGCTCTGTAAATCACGTTCACGTTGTACGACTAGAGCCAGGGTGGGCATTTTTACACGTCCTACACGCCAACGCTCATCTAATCCATATTTTTTTGCCTGCTCCTGATAGCATCGGGATAAATTCATCCCGACAAGCCAATCAGCTCGCTGGCGTGCTTGTGCCGCGATATACATATTTTTATGATTGTCGTTATCATCCATTGCATCAAAAGCTCGTTTTAATGATGAGTTATCTTTAGCGTTTGGCAAAATACGTTTTACAGGTCCTTTATAGCAGCATTTATCTAAGATTTCATCCACAATGCATTGACCTTCTCTATCTGGATCTCCGGCATGTACAACCTCTTTAGCAAGGGATAGCAAATCCTTTAACACAGAGAGCTGTACTGATTTATTAGCATATGGGTTTATCTCCCAATCAACTGGATATACCGGATAATAATTCCATGTCGGATAGCCATAGTCTGCAGGTTGTGCAAGATAGTATAGATGTCCTGCAGCCCAAGATATGGCGATACCGTCCTTTTCTACATAGGTTTTGTTGTCATGATAGTCTTTTTGGGGCCAAAGAAAATCTGCAATGGCACGTCCCATATCTGATTTTTCTGCGATAATAAGTCTTTTAAACGTCAATTTCAGCACTCCTTTAATTTAGATTTTTTATATGTATTTACGTTTAAAACGTACTTTTTCATTGTCTAATATAGCAATTTGTGATAAAATGATATCAGAAATTGAGTATAAGATTGGATTAATTATTATGGTACAAGAACAAAATAAACTAACTAATGAAATGAATACAGATTGGTTATCTGTTTGTAAACGTCTGAAAATTTATCGCAATTCACTCGGACTTAACCAAGCAAAATTTGCTGCCAAGATTGGTAAAGCACAAAGTTATTACAGTAATGTTGAGCAGGGCAAATTACGTCCTAGCTCAGAAATTTTGCTATCTATAGCCAAATTGGGCTGTGATATGAACTGGCTTCTGTCGGGGAATATTGATGAAGCAAAAGTAGAAACATACGTCAGTCATGGTTTTACGATGCTTTCTATAATTAATCTCATTGAGAAGCTAGATGATGACGGGAAGGAATTCATCCAGGAAGTAATAGCAGCGTACTTGAAATCCCAAAAACATAAGGATTCTCAAAATATTGAAGGTGATAATTAATGAGCCTTAAAGATACATGGGCTAAATGGGAAAAAGAAGAAAAAGAACGTAAACCAGAAACCGAATATTATCAATGGGTAGACAAAAATGGTTATGTTCACGATAAAGAACGTGAAATATGGCACTTGTCTGTATATGATTTTGTGGTGATGCTCAAAAGTGCTTTTAAAATAACTATCATACTTTATCTGGCTTATATTGCTGTTTGCCTGTTTTTTATCATGCAAGGTAATAAATATATGCATATACCAACTACACTGACAGAAACTATAGGCGCAATTCTGCGATTATATATTGTAGTTGCCCTGGTACGTTGTTATAAATATGTTTGGAGAGCTGTAACGACAGTTTTAGGAATTATCTTATTAATAGGATTAACTATATTAATCTGTACTGTATTATTTTATTCTATTCGTGCAATCGTTTGATTTAATTAAGGAGCATTCCCGTAATCAACAAATATGAGCTTTGCAAAAAAAGAGAAACCCC
>NZ_CALDXR010000062.1 GCF_937920985.1 uncultured Phascolarctobacterium sp. | reverse complement strand
GAGGCGAGGAACGGATGCCGCCGGCGTACTTCCAGTACGTCAAGGCATTTGTGACGAAGCATATGGTGCTTTATTCGTCAGACTGGTATTATTTGCCGGGGAAGAACGGCCATACCATCGGGATAACAACCAGGGATACTACGAAAGCTACCAGAACCAGACCGGTACCAGCTTTTACATAGTCCATGAATCTGTATCCGCCAGGGCCAAGTACCAGGGTGTTCGGAGGAGTACCTACCGGAGTTGCGAATGCGCAGGATGCTGCAACAGCGATAGCCATCAGAACTGCTTTCGGGTCAGCGCCCAGGTTTTTGGAGATTGCAATACCGATCGGGCACAGCAGAGCTGCGGATGCGGTGTTGGACATGAACTGAGTCAGGCCGCAGGACAGGATGAACAGAACTGCGGTTACAACCAACGGAGAAGGAGAGCCGCCCATCAGGCTAACGGTCCATTCAGCGATGAGTTTGCCAGCGCCAGTTTTATCCATAGCGGTGGATACAGGCATCATACCTGCGAACAGGAAGATGGTTACCCAGTCGATGGAAGCATAAGCTTGTTTTTCAGTCAAGCAACCAGTCAGTACGCAAACCAGAGCGCCGATGATAGCAGCCATCTCAAGGGTTACGCCTTTGATACCCAGTGCCATTACAATAACAACTGCCAGCAGGATAATACCGGAGATGATCATTTTCTTGGAATCGGTGCTGTTAGCTTCGATTTCCTGTTCGATTTCCTGATCAGCGCTCAGCTCAACCTTCGGGAGCAGATGTTTACCGATGAACATCATGTAGAGCATACCGGCTACGGAAACCGGAATACCGATCCATGCGAATTCGAAGAAGCCGAATGCAGGGAGACCGGCAGCGGTCATTGCACCAGTTGCAATGATGTTAGGAGGTGTACCAACCATGGTGATGATACCGCCCCAACCGCAGGCAAATGCCAAAGGCATTAACTGACGGGAAGCAGGAATCTTAGCTGCAGAGCAGATACCTAATGCTACAGGCAACAGGCAAGCTGCAGTACCGGTGTTGGAAAGCACGGAAGAAAGTACGGTGCCAACAACCATCAGACCAAACATCAGGCTGTTTTCACCAGTGCCGCACAGATGAACTACTTTGTTACCGATAGCCTGAGCTAAACCGGTGTAGAACATTGCTGCACCAACAACGAACATGCCGGCGAACAGTACAACGGTGGAGTTAGACAAGCCGCTAAATACTTGCTTAGCAGGAATCAAGCCTAACAGGCCGCACGCAATAGCGCCAGCGGTTGCAGTAATTGCCAAAGGAATGAGTTCGGTTACGAAGAATAACGCAACTACTGCCAAGAGGATTAAACACTTAATTGCAGGGGACATTTTAAGTTCCTCCTTTGTAAAAAAATTTTATATACAATGTCATCTGGACATTATATAACTTTAATTATAGCTTTGTGAAAGTACATGTCAAAGCAATCTTTTTTACTTTATTAAGTATTGTTATTTGCTTTGTTGAATTTATAATAACAGCATTTTTTCTGCGCTTCTGTTGCGCAAGCAACACATTTTTTAGCACCAGCTCTTCATATTCCATATATGACCACGCTATCATAAATCCCTAGGCGTTATTTTTTTCTTTTAGAATTAACTGCATATATTTCAAAATCCCTTTTATCAACTGTATTTCACCCAACTCTCTCATTTTTATTAAAGCAAAAATGCCATGCAATAGCGCACGGCATTTTTACCACTTTCTTTAGTTTTTTAAGTAAAGTAAGTACTAATTTGTCAAAATATTACATTCAACTCACTTGCCCGGGAAGAACGGCCATACGATAGGAATTACAATCAGGGATACGATGAAGCATACGATAACCAGACCGGTACCAGCTTTAACATAGTCCATGAATTTGTAGCCGCCAGGGCCAAGCACCAGAGTATTCGGAGGAGTGCCTACAGGAGTTGCAAATGCGCAGGATGCTGCAACAGCGATTGCCATGATAACAGCCTTCGGGTCAGCGTTGAGCTGTTTTGCAATTGCTACACCAATCGGGCACAGAAGAGCTGCGGACGCGGTGTTGGACATGAACTGAGTCAGGATGCAGGAGAGTGCAAACAGTACAGCAGTTACAACCATCGGAGAAGGATCGCCGCCCATCAGACCAACAGTCCATTCAGCAATGAGCTTGCCGGCGCCGGTTTTATCCATAGCGGTGGATACAGGCATCATACCTGCGAACAGGAAGATGGTTACCCAGTCGATAGAAGCATAAGCCTGTTTTTCGGTTAAGCAGCCGGTCAGTACGCAAATCAGCGCGCCAATAATAGCAGCCATTTCCAGAGTTACGCCTTTGATATCGAGAGCCATTACCAGAACAACGGCAATCAGGATAGCACCGGAGATAATCTGCTTTTTGCTGTCAGTGCTGGTAGCTTCGATTTCCTGCTCAATATCCTGGTCAGCATCAAGCTCAACCTTCGGCAGCAGGTGTTTACCGATAAACATCATGTACAACATGCCGGCAATGGATACCGGAATACCGATCCAGGCAAATTCGAAGAAGCCAAAGCTCGGCAGGCCGGCAGCAGTCAGAGCGCCGGTTGCAATGATGTTAGGCGGGGTACCTACCATAGTGATGATACCGCCCCAGCCGCAGGCAAATGCCAAAGGCATTAACTGACGGGAAGCAGGAATCTTTGCTGCGGAGCAGATGCCTAATGCTACAGGCAGCAAGCAGGCCGCAGTACCTGTGTTGGAGAGCACGGAAGACAGTGCAGTGCCGACAATCATCAGACCAAACATCAGGCTGTTTTCACCGGTTCCGCACAGGTGCACAACTTTGTTACCGATGGACTGTGCCAAACCGGTGTAAAACATCGCTGCACCTACGACAAACATGCCGGCAAACAATACTACGGTAGAATTGGATAAGCCGCTAAAAACTTGCTTAGCAGGCAATAATCCCAACAGACCGCAGGCAATAGCACCGGCAGTAGCAGTGATTGCTAATGGAATAAGTTCTGTAATGAAAAATAATGCAACCACAGCCAACAGAATCAAACACTTAATAGCAGGGGACATAACAGTTTCCTCCTTTTATAAGTTTTTACGTAATGTATAAACATAACTTATCACAGTTTATTTCTACATTCCCGTTGTCTTAATATTATCCTAAAAGCATCAACCTATGTGTGACTTAAGCAACATTTTTAACTGTTTTTCAGAATATTTTAAATGATTTTATTTACATTATATTTATTTAATTTTTTAAAGTTATTTTTAGTACCTATAATATCGATATCATCCGTATAGGTACTAAACAATATAACGTATTATAAGCTGTCAACACTTTCATTCTTATCATATTTCCCCGCCTGCATAACAGCAGAAGGCCGCTGCGCTTTTACAGCAACAGCGACCTTTCTGCCAGTGTTTGATTCAGGGTGTCGTCTAATATGGGAGCATTAAGGGAAGAACGGCCATACCATCGGAATAACAATCAAGCTTACAACAAAGCATACCAGCACCAGACCGGTTCCGCATTTCACATAGTCCATAAATTTGTAGCCGCCGGGACCGAGCACCAGAGTACAGGGAGGAGTGCCAACGGGAGTTGCGAATGCGCAGGATGCAGCAACAGCAATCGCCATTACCACAGCCTTGGGATCTGCATTCAGCTGTTTAGCAATCGCTATACCAATCGGGCACAGCAACGCAGCAGAAGCTGTGTTGGACATGAACTGTGTCAGGAAGCAGGAGATGGAAAACAGTACTATCGTTACAATAAGCGGTGTAGGTTCGCCGCCCATCAGTCCCACTGCCCAGTTAGCAATCAGCTTGCCTGCGCCGGTTTTATCCATTGCAGTGGACACAGGCATCATACCCGCAAACAGGAAGATGGTTACCCAGTCGATGGAGGAATAAGCCTGTTTTTCAGTCAGGCAACCGGTAAGTACGCATACAAGAGCACCGATAATAGCAGTCATTTCCAAGCTGATAAACTTAAAATCCAAGGCCATTACGATTACGCAGACCAACAGAATCATACCGGAAATCATTTGCTTTTTCTTATCATGGGTAGTAGCTTCAATGTCTTGTTCGATTTCCTGATCCGCATCAAGCTCTGCCTTCGGCAGCAGATACTTGCCAATCAGCAGCATATAGAGAATACCTGCTACAGATAGAGGAATACCAATCCAGGCAAATTCAAAGAAGCTGAACCCCGGCAAACCGGCAGCTGTCAGAGCGCCACTGCCGATAATATTAGGCGGTGTACCTACCAGAGTAATAATGCCGCCCCAACCGCAAGCATATGCCATCGGCAACAGCTGGCGGGACGCAGGGTTTTTGGAAGCAGCACAGATACCAAGTGCTACCGGCATCAGGCAAGCGCAGGTACCGGTGTTGGAGAGAACAGAAGAAAGAGCAGTTCCGACAAGCATTAAGCCAAGCATAAGGCTGTTTTCACCGGTTCCGAAAATATGCACTACCTTTTCACCGATAGCCTGAGCTAAACCGGTGTAGAACATTGCCGCGCCAACCACGAACATGCCGGCAAACAGTACTACAGTAGAATTAGAGAGACCGCTGAAAACCTGCTTGGCCGGTATCAGACCCAACAAGCCGCAGGCAACAGCGCCGCCGATTGCAGTAATTGCCAAGGGTATAATTTCAGTTACAAAGAACAAAGCAATTACCGCTAACAGAATTAAACATTTGATTGCGGGGGACATAAGCAATACCTCCTTTAATCTTTTTCCGAAAGTCATACAGCAATGAAATCTTATATGCTCTTCCGTTGATTTTATGATAGCATTTTCTCCCATCTTTCCGCTGTAGCCCAGGCAACAAATTTATTATATTTTACATAATCTTTTTCATATTTTAGTTTCTAAATTTCATAATTTATATTGTATTTTTGTTTATAAACTTACGTATCTTATTTTAATTACTTAAGCACTGTTTTTCAGCTGTTCAGGTACTAATTTCACCAACTGTTCAGGACAATAAAAAAGACACCTTCACGGTGCCTTTCTTAATAAATATATAATTATTATTCCGTATGAGAATGCTCCAGAATCTCAAATGTATTCTTCTCAAAGCTGATAAGTCCGTCAGCACGCATGCGCGCCAGTTCCCTGGTCAAAGCACTGCGGTCGGCATCAAGATAATTAGCCAAATCGGTACGGTTAAAAGGAATAGTAAATTTATCACTGCCATTATACCTTGCTTCCTGCTCAAGATAAGCCATAATCTTACCGCGCAAGGTCTTTTTGCAAAGAATTTCCGTTTTCTCAATCAGGCGTGTATTATTGTCTGCCAGAATCGAAACGATATTGCACATCAGGCGTCTGTTGGTTTCATTGTGATTGCTGCCGTCAAACAGCATTCTTCCCAAAGGAAGCATCAGAATCTCGCTGTCGCTTGCAGCAAAATAGCTTACAACACTGCGGTCGCTCAGCTTGCCCAGATAGTTTTCGGCAAAAACATCGCCTGCTCCCAAATTGGCAATAATGGATTTTTCACCCCAGATATCCTCTTTGATCATCTGAACAGTGCCTTCCATGACAACGCATAAATTTTCTATGCAGTCACCTGCCAGATAAATATAGTCAGACTTAGGGAAATGCTTAATCAGTCCATGAAACTTATGCAGAACCTCGTTAATTTCTTCTCTTCCCAAACCCTTAAACAACGGTATATCATGATAATTCGGTGCAAACATTTTTACTGCCATATTATCACCAGCCTTCTATTTCATATTAGTTATTCCGTATCCTTATTATCCCAAATTAAGATACATATGTAAATATTATGTAACTAAAGTAAACGTTTAGTAATTTTGTTGCTCACGCAACATTTTTTCTGTTTTTTTATAGTGCCCGAAAGCCCCAAAAACTGTGGTTTCAGGCGCTATCCGCCTTCACTTACATAACTTACAAAATTATTCTTTTCTGAGATGTTTTGTAAATAAAGAAAGCGCTTGTAAGCTGTAAAAACGTTGCAATGGCAACGCACGCAAATTGTCGCACAATTTATAATATAACCATAATAACCTTAAGACATTTGCTGGGACGTTGTTCCTTATACCAATTGCTTTACCGGTACATTTTGAGGGAAGTGTACCGGGATTTTTTTTGCATTATAAGCATCAGCCGGTATATGAGGATTGCCCACTGTATAGACAAGAAAGCGCAGACTGTTCACCAGCCTGCGCTTTTTTATATCTTACTAATCTATAAATGTTGTCTTTAACCGAACATAGCCGCAATCGCCTGCTCCAATGTTTTGACACGCACAATCTGTGCCTTGACAGAAGGCAACTGCAGCTTGCTGTCCGGTACAATGAATTTGCTGAAGCCCAGATTAACGCCATCCATAATCCTGCGCTCGGGCGCGCTGACGCGGCGCACCTCGCCTGTAAGACCAACTTCGCCAAAAACTAGGATGCCCTTAGGCAGAGGCCTGTTTCGATAGCTGGAAACAAGCGCTGCCGCTACCGCCAAATCTGCCGCCGGCTCATTAACCTTCATGCCACCTACTACGTTAACATAAGCATCGTAAATGCCAAAGTCTAAGCCAAAACGTTTTTCCAGAATTGCCAGCAGCATATTCACTCTGTTATAGTCAAAGCCTACTGCCGTACGTCTTGGCATGCCGTAGGGAGTTTTAGCTACCAGCGCCTGAAATTCTGCCATAATCGGCCTATTGCCTTCCATGCAGGCACCGATAACACTGCCTGCTGCTTCACCATCTCTGTCCTCCAAAAACAGACCGGCAGGATTTGCTACCTCCTGAAGACCGCCCGCCTCCATAGAGAAAATGCCGCTTTCGCTCGTACTGCCGAAGCGGTTTTTTAATGCACGCAGAACGCGAAAGGAATAGGAACGGTCACCCTCAAACTGTAGCACCACGTCCACCATATGCTCCAATAGGCGCGGTCCGGCGATAGTGCCGTCCTTAGTAACGTGACCGATGAGCAACACCGCAATGCCAGTACTTTTGGCAAACTGCAGCAGCTTAGCCGTACACTCACGCACCTGCCCCACACTGCCGGCAGCAGTCTGCAGTTCCGGATTATACATAGTCTGAATACTGTCGATAATCAGAAGCTGTGGCTTCAAGGCATTCGCCTGTGCTAAAATAGCATCCAAATCCGTTGCCGTAAGAATCAGCAGGTTATCATTGGCCTGCGCTCCGCCCAAGCGGACGGCACGCATTGCAGTCTGCTCCTCCGATTCCTCGCCGCTGACATACAGCACCTTTATTCCCTGTTGCCCGAAGCGCAGGCCTGCGTCCAGCAAAATCGTAGATTTGCCGATACCCGGCGTGCCTCCAAGCAGTACAAGGCTGCCCGGAACGACACCGCCGCCCAGCACGCGGTCAAATTCGCGAATCCCTGTTGCCAGGCGTTCTACCTTGGTTTGGGCAACACTGGCAATAGTACGCGGCCGCAACTTTTCGTTATTAGCCGGCAAATAGCTTTTACTTGCCTTGGCAGTCACTTCTGCCTCCTCCACCAGCGTATTCCAGCCGCCGCATTCCGGGCAGCGTCCCAGCCACGAGGAAGCAACATAACCGCATTCCTGGCAGACAAATCTGCTCTTAGTTCTGGCCATGCTGCGGCTCCTTTCCGCTGCTTACGGCAGCAGTCTGTTCATCTGTCACCGGCAGCTCCAACAAAAACTGTGCTCCCTCAATCGCCGTATGAAAATCCATTTTTTTATCTGCAGCCTCGGCAATAATCTTGTCACCGCTGTGGAATTTTCCAGCTAGGAACAAATCACTCAGCGGATCCTCCACCAGCTTACGCAAAGCACGGCGCAGCGGACGCGCACCATACTTGCTGTCGCTGCCTTCCTGCAGCAGCAGCTCGCGTGCCGAAGCAGTCAGCTCTATGCTGAGGCCGTTGCCTGCCAGACGCTGGTTCAGCTCACGCAGCATATTGTCGGCAATCAGCTCCAGCTCCTGTCTGCCCAAGGAATTGAAGACAAGGATTTCGTCAACACGATTTAAAAATTCCGGACGGAACACGTTCTTGATTTCAGCAAGCACCTGCTCCTTACGGTTTTTGCGCTCGCCTGCCTCATTACCGGCAAAACCCAACGGTCTGGTGTTGGTCAAACGCTGTGCACCGGCGTTGCTCGTCATAATCAGTACAGCATTACGGAAGTCTACCGTGCGTCCCTGACCGTCGGTCAGACGGCCATCCTCCATAATCTGCAACAGCAGATTAAACACATCAGGATGCGCCTTTTCAATTTCGTCCAGCAGCACTACGCAATAAGGCTTACGGCGTACTGCATCTGTCAGCTGGCCGCCCTCGTCATAGCCTACATAGCCTGGAGGTGCGCCAATCAATCTCGCTGTAGTGTGCTTTTCCATGTATTCCGACATATCGAAGCGCAGCATAGCACGTTCATCGCCAAACAGCTCCTGTGCCAATGCCTTTGCCAGCTCAGTTTTGCCTACACCGGTAGGACCGAGGAAGAGGAAGGAGCCAACCGGTCTGTTTTTATCCTTGAAGCCTGCGCGTGCACGGCGCACAGCCCTGCTTACAGCGCTTACAGCCTCCTCCTGACCGATAACACGCTTATGTAGGCGCTGCTCCAGCTGCAGCAGACGACTGCTTTCGGTTTCTGTCAAGCGTGTCAGCGGAATCCCCGTCCAGGAGGCAACAACCTCAGCTACATCCTCCGCAGTTACCGGCTGCGTCATAGCAACCTCCGCCAAGGCTTCAGCCAGCTGTGTCTGCAGCTCGGTCTCCTTGTCACGCAACTCCGCTGCCTTTTCATAATCCTGCTGCTCAACAGCCTCTTCCTTTTCCAGCTGCAGATATTCCAGCTGCTCCTGCAGCTCACGTGCTGGCGCAGATTTTTTATATAGCTTAATACGCAGACGGGCGCAGGCCTCGTCCATCAGATCAATAGCCTTATCCGGCAGGTTTCTGTCTGTAATATAGCGGTCGCTAAGCTCCACTGCGGCCTTAATGGCCTCCGGCTGAATCTGCAGCTTATGGAATTCCTCATAGCGCTTGCGCAAGCCCTGCAGCATCGCTTCGCTGATTTCTGCGCTCGGTACATCAACAAGCACCGGCTGGAAGCGTCGTTCCAGAGCCGCATCCTTTTCAATATGTTTACGGTATTCATCAACCGTCGTTGCGCCAATAACCTGCAGCTCACCGCGCGCCAGCGCCGGCTTAATGATGTTGGCCGCATCAATACTGCCCTCGGCACTGCCAGCACCGATAATCGTATGCAGCTCGTCGATAAAGAGGATTATCCGCTTATCGTCGCGTACCATCTGTAAAATTTCCTTCATGCGGTCTTCAAATTCACCGCGGTATTTGGCGCCAGCCACCAGCATGCCCAGCTCCAGTGAAAAAACAATTTTCCGCTGCAGAAAATCCGGCACGTCGCCCTTGATAATCTTCTGCGCCAAGCCTTCTGCGATAGCGGTTTTACCTACACCAGCCTCGCCGATAATTACCGGGTTATTCTTGGTGCGACGGCACAAAATCTGGATAAGACGTTCTACCTCCTTATCTCGGCCAATCACCGGGTCAATCTTGCCACGGCTTGCTTCCAGATTCAAATTACGTCCATATTCTACAAGAACCTCTAAAACATCAACCTGCTTTTCTTCTACCGGACGACGCTGCTGATTTCTGCCCGGTACAGCTTTGCGCTGGTCATCAAGCGTCTGCACCAGCTCCTTGACATACTCCAGCGTAATATCAAACTTCTGCAGCACCTGATAGGCAATGCCATCGCCAGCTGCCAGCAAGCCTACAAGCAGCTGCTCGCTGCCTACGTATTCCTGCTCCAGCTCCTGCGCGTTCTCTGCAGCACGCTCCATTACACGCTGCGCGCGTTGGCTGTACTGCGGCAGCTTAGTCTGCTTGCCGCCCTTATCCAGCCAGCCTTCCAGCTCCGTCTGTATCTCTTCGAGATTATTACATAATCTTTTCAGCAGCTTTTTGCCGGTACAATCAGGAATTGTCAAAAGTCCCCACAAAATATGCTCCGTACCAATATGCTCGCTGCCACAATCTAAAGCCTTGGTTGTTGCCAGCTCCAGAACCTTGGCCGCTGCCTCGCTGAAGCCCTCACGGGTAACCTTTTTCTTGGGCTGCGGTCCGATATTTCCGCCGCTCTTCAGCAGCTCATCTATAAAGCGTTTAGCGCCCTCCGGTGTCAGCGGCATGCCACCCATGCCCATCGGCATATAATCCTTAGCGCATTCACCGCAAAGCCATTTATCAATCTGTTTATCGCCTACCAGGCACACCATGTGCATGATGGCCTTCTTTTTATGACAAATTTCACAAAGCATCGCTTCACCTCCGTCCGGTACTATGCAGCAAGCTTACAGCCTGCTGCAAGATTTCCTTCTTCTTATCTTCATCGGCGTCAATAATCTGCAGCATATACTGCAGCAATGCGCCCTCTCTTGCCGTAATCATCTTTTGCTGCTGCAAGTGCTGCACCAGCTGCATCGCCGTAGGCGGCTTGGGTGTCTCTACAGCAGGCTGCATGCGTATAATGCGCACAAAGCCACCGCTGCCGCGCCGCGATTCCACCATAAAGCCACGCTCCGGCGTAAAACGCGTACTGAGCACATAGCTTATCTGCGAGGGAGCGCAGGAAAGACGCTCGGCCAGCTCATTGCGCTGCACAAGCACAGTATCCTCGTGCTCTCGCAGCAGCTCACCTATAATAAAGCTTTCAATTGCATCTGCTAAATTTTTCATAGTAACTCACCTTGATTATATATTTGAATATATTATATTTGACTTTTCGACTTTAGGCAAGTGAAAAATCTATGGCAGAAAAAAGCATAAAAAAAGACTACCGCAACCATACTCAGTCACGGCAATCTTTACCATTAACTTGATTAACCCTTAATAGTCTTCAGCATCTGCAAAGCCTGCACGATATCCTGCATAGTGAAATTCTCCAGAGAAGTCGCTGCAGTTTCTTTCTTTGCTTTTTCTTCACCAAATACTATCTCATCAATGCCACAATTAAAAATATTCGTCATCTTAACCAGATTTTCCAAGGTCAGACCAGCACGCCCGCTTTCGATATTACTCATATGGGTTTGCGATACACCTATACTTTTAGCCAGCTCAGTCTGATAAATATTATTCTTCAAACGCAATGTTTTGATACGTAGACCAACAGCCTTATAATCCACTTGCTTTGCCATATTAGCTCATCCCCTAACTATTTGCTGATATAGTGATGCCAGCTACATCCTACTGCTTGTGAAATGACCTTCTACATAACCGCACCCTATATAATATAACACAGCATTCTTTCAGAACCCATTCCTGCCAAGCTACCCCCTCTCCCGGAACCGGCGCTCTATTCGCACTTTAATTGTCCTTTTAACGAATGCTTAAACCAGCTTACCTAATTATATAATACACCTCTTTAAGGCATTATGCAATAATAATAATTAATATTTTAAGGCAATTAAGTTGCATCCAAACTTTTCTCCTTCTTATTCTCATTGTTTGAAAACAAAAACCATCTCTGTTTTATAAATAATTCTCTATGATTTTTTAATTGTAAAAAACAGTATAGTTCACAATAGTTTTGCAAATTCTTTGCCTTTTTGACTTTTCATAAATTGACAGCAGTAAAACTTTCTTTTACAATAAAATAAAGCAGGTCTTACAAGCTGCCTAAATTCCGTTTATTACGAAAGGAGTTATACAAATGAAAGGTATTTTAGGCGTTATCGCCGCTATTGTCATTATGGCAGCTATGTTCTTCAGCAGCTATAATGGTCTTGTAAGCATGAATGAAAATGTTACCGGCAAATGGTCACAGGTGGAAAACCAGCTACAGCGCCGTAACGATTTAATCCCTAATCTGGTAAATACCGTCAAAGGCTATGCAGCGCACGAAACGGAGGTTTTCAAGGCTGTATCCGATGCCCGCGCTAAGCTTGGCGGTGCCAAAACCGTAGCAGAAACAACTGCAGCCAACAATGAAATGAACAGTGCTCTGAGCCGTCTGCTGGTTGTTGCCGAAAATTACCCGGATTTGAAGGCCAACACCAACTTCCAGCAACTGCAGGATGAGCTGGCAGGTACCGAAAACCGTATCGCCGTAGCACGTAAGGATTACAACGATGCCGTACAAGTCTACAACGCAAAAATAAAATCTCTGCCTACCTCTTTATACGCCGGTGCCTTCGGCTTTACCGCCAAGGATTACTTCAAGGCAGATGCAGCTGCCCAAAAGGTACCGCAGGTTAAATTTTAAGCAGATAATCCCGCTAGCTGCAAGCTGCTGACGGAGGGATGATAATGAAACGTTTTATAATCTGCCTGCTGCTTCTGCTGCAAACCTTCTTCGCTGCCTATGCCAGCGCCGCGCCCGCCATTCCGCCGCGTCCGGCGGCGGGCAGCGGCATTTACGTGCAGGACTACGCCGGTGTAATCTCGGAAGAGGACAAGCAGCAAATGCTCAGCCTTGGTGCTGAGCTGGACAGCAAAACAACAGCGCAGCTGGCAGTACTGACAATTAACACGCTCGACGGAGCGCCTATTGAAGATTACGCTCTGGAGGTTCTGCGCCAATGGGGCATCGGCAGCAAGGAGCAGAATAACGGTGCGCTCATTGTCGTCGCTGTCAAAGACAGACGCTCGCGCATTGAAGTAGGCTACGGTCTGGAAGGCTCGTTGCCTGACGGTCTTACAGGACGCATCCAGGACCAGTATATGATTCCTTACTTCAAGGACGGTAATTACAGCAAGGGTATTTTGCAGGGCTATAAGGCTGCCGCAGCCAAAATTGCCCAAGGCTATAATACGGAGCTGAGCGGGGTGAAATATCAGGCTCCCGCTTCCCAACCGCAAAAAAATACAGGCTCCGGCCTGGATGATTTGCTGTTTGCTTTGGGAGTAATCGGTTTTCTTATTGTTGATAATCTTTTACTTGGCGGCTTTTTTACGCGCATCCTGCTGCTGCTGATTTTCCGCGGCGGTGGACGTGGTGGCGGAGGCGGACGAGGCTTCGGCGGCGGCAGCGGCGGTGGCGGCGGTTCGTCCCGCAGCTGGTAAAAGCAATATAAAACCAAATCAACTGCATCACTTTTCGGTGGTGCAGTTTTTTTATGCTAACTTTACAGTTAGCCGACAATACAGCCACAATGCTAAAACTCCTGCCAAGGCACAATACCCGGGCAGGAGTTTATATCATTTTATCTTATTAAACGAAATTCAGCAGTTATACCATGCCTCTGATTTTCATTGCTTCTTCCAAGCTGGCAAGAGCAACAATGTAAGCGGCAACACGCAGCGTTACATTATACTGCTTAGCTTTTTCATAAACAGCCTTAAAGGCCTTGCGCATCAATGCGTTCTGCTTTTCAATAACCTCTTCTTCCGGCCAGAAGTAACGGTACAGATTCTGTACCCATTCAAAATAGCTTACGGTTACACCGCCGCCGTTGGCCAAAATATCAGGAATAACCATCACGCCCTTAGCCTCCAGAATATCGTCAGCCTCCGGCGTAGTCGGTCCGTTTGCACCCTCGCAGATAATGCTTGCCTGTACAGCCGCCGCATTCTCCATAGTCAGCTGCAGCTCAATAGCGCAAGGCGCCAGCACTGTAACCTCCATCGCCAACAGCTCAGCATTGCTAATTGCTTTACTGCCCGGATAGCCTATTACGCTGCCTGTTTTCTTGACATATGCATCTACATCATAGCAATCAAAACCATCTTCTTTGAAGATAGCGCCGTAAACATCACTCAAGGCAATAACCTTAACGCCGGCATCACAGAACAGCTTGGCAGTCCAGCTGCCTACATTGCCGAAGCCCTGCACAGCAGCAGTTGCCTCATGCGGCTGAATTCCCTGCAGCTTCAGTGCTTCCAGTGCCGCAACAACAACGCCGCGTCCGGTAGCAGCAGTGCGTCCTAAGGAGCCGCCTACGCTGATTGCCTTGCCTGTAATAAAGCCAGGCTCATATTGACCGTTCAGCTTGCTGTATTCATCCATCATCCATCCCATAATCTGAGCATTAGTATTCATATCAGGTGCCGGGATATCACGTTTTTCACCGATAATCGGTGCAATTTTATCTATATAACCGCGTGTCAGACGCTCAAGCTCAGCTTTTGAAAGCTTTGCCGGATCTACGATAATACCGCCCTTACCGCCACCATAGGGCAAACCAGCTACGGCACATTTACAGGTCATCCAAAAGGCAAGCGTCTTTACCTCATCCATGCTTACATTCTGATGATAGCGTACACCGCCCTTTGCGGGGCCAAGGATTGTGCTGTGCTGGCTGCGATAGCCGGTAAATACCTTTGTAGTACCGTCATCCATTTTTACGGGAATAGAAACCTCCAAAGTACGTTCGGGAACCGCAATAATAGCTGCTGCGCCTGCATCAAGCTCCATTGTCTCAATCGCTTTATTCAGTGGAATTTGGGCCATTTCAAAAATATTCATAATCAAGCCTCCTTGCTTTCCAAAAGGATATAACCCCATATCCGTACTCTTATTATAACGTGTACATTATTCAGTGTCTACAGAATTTTTTGTAACCTTTCTTATATTCAAGAGCTTTTTTACTTACAAAACCATTTTGTTTACAGTAAAAACGCCAGCGAAGCCGCCGGCGTTTTACTTTAGTCTATTATAGGGAACTCATCATATACTCTGCCAAAATCAATTCCACCAATAATTTTATGCTTGTACTGCTCGCGAATCGCCCGCTCGCCCTCCTCCATATGCTTGGAGGTTATACCATAGCGACGTGACAACCACACCTCCACAAAGGCCGAAAGATTATCGCAGCCCTTAAGGACACTGCCGTCAATCGCATGGAAGCCCGGCTTGTTGTACTTGCTGCTAATCTCTTCAATACTCGTATGTACTACCTTGCCGTCAATTCTGACACGGTTGGAAAATTCATCCTGCGTATAATACAGAATATCCTCATGCCAGGTATAAGGCAAGAGCGGCAGGATCTTTTCAGCTACCATACGCTTTTCCATGCGCTTAATCAGCTCATCAAGGCCCGGTACACTGCGTTTGACCGGTGAAATAATATCGCGTGTCAGCACCTCCGGCAAATCGTGGAAAAGGCCGCAGAGGAAATCGCCCACGATACGCTCATCACAGGCTCCCAGCTTAACTGCGCAAAAATAGCCCATAATCGCTACCAGCAGTACATGCCCCATAACAGAGGTTTCAGGAACACGCGGCGACTGCGCCCAACGCTTTTGGAAGCGCAGCTGGCCGACAAGATCGATAAACTTGCTGCTCTTGCCCTTAAGCGCCAGCTTCTTTACTGCCGCCAAGTCGTAATGATCCTCCAGCTCGTTTTCTATAACAGCCTTGGTATCCTCACTGCCGTAAATACCCTCATTAAAGTGATATATCAGCTCAAATTCCCACTTCGTTGCCAGATAATGTGCTGCGCGCAAAATCTTTTTTTCCAAAGCACAGTATTGCGGATCCTCGAAATAGCACTGCATTTTCTCCATAAAGTCCTCCTGAATATCAGGAATTCTTCTACGCAGCTCCTGATAAACCCAAGCGTTAAGCTCCTTGCCATAGACACGCATCATTTCATGAAAAATCTGCGGCTTGATATCAGTCAGCACGTTACGCTGCAAAAACTCAAAAATACCGCCTTCAATCAGCAGACGCCAGTTGAGCTGCGCACCATGGTCATCCTCCTCATGGCGGGCCAGCACATACATAATCATCATCTTATGAGCCTGCTTATCAAGCTCTGTAAAGCCGCTGGGGCGGATATGCTCATTCCAACGCTGGATATGCGCTGCATCATATAAAAATTCAATAAAGCTTTTGGTCAGCATTGCTTCATCTCCCTCATAAACACGTCTACTCTTATTTAACAGCAAAAGCAGGCTTTTGGCAAGAACGCCGATAACTTTATTTTGTACCTGCATATATTAAAAGGCAGCCTCCGCCTGTGCGAAAGCTGCCCGTTAATTAACTTATGCCTTTTTATCCAGCATCTGCTCCAGTGTATGCCAGCCAAGCACGGCGCATTTAACGCGCGCCGGCATGTGGGATACATCCTGCAGCACACCTGCTTCTTCCAGCTCGTCAATCTCTTCCTCGCTGGCGGTCCCTTTAATCATGCGCAGGAAAATATCAGCAAGGCGCAAAGCCTCTTTTTCACTCTTGCCGATAACAAGATCCAGCATCATGTCAGCACTTGCCTGGCTGATTGCACAGCCACTGCCCTGAAAGGCACCGTCGACAACCACACCGTCAGCAAGCTTCAGCTTCATGGTGATATCATCACCGCAGCTGGGATTATAGCCGCGCATCTCTACATCTGCGTCAGGCAAATCATGCTTATGACCAGGATGCATATTGTGGTCGATCAAAATTTCATTATAAAAGGCTCTATTATCTGCCATAGCCCATTCTCTCCCTTATTGTAGATAAGCTGTTGATGAAGCGCTCTACATCTGCTGCCGAATTGTAGAAGGCCAGACTTGCACGGGCAGTTGCACCTGTGCAAAGGTGGTCCAGCAACGGCTGAGCGCAATGATTGCCGGCACGTATATTTACGCCGTCAGCATCAAGGATTGCAGCAATATCATGCGGATGCACGCCTTCTACCGTAAAGGTAAGAATACCCTTGTGCTCCTCTGCAGTTTTACCGCCGATAATATGCACACCGGGAATTTTCTGCATGGCATCAAAAGCTAATTTCGTCAGCGCTGCTTCGCGCGCCTCGATTACCTCAAAGCCAATGCTGTTGATATATTCGATAGCAGCATGCAGTCCGGCAGCACCGGCAGCATTTACCGTGCCTGCTTCAAACTTGTGCGGCAGCGGTGCATATTCCTGACCGTCACGACTTACAAAGCTGATCATCTCGCCGCCGCTCAGGAACGGAGGCATAGCCTCCAGCAGCTCCTTCTTGCCGTACAACACACCTATGCCCATAGGTCCGAGCATCTTGTGACCGCTGAAGGCAAGAAAATCAGCATCCATTTTCTGCACATCAATCGCCATATGCGGTGCGCTCTGCGCTGCGTCAATAACAGCAACAGCGCCAACCTTATGTGCAGCGGCAATAGCCTTAGCAATCGGGTTCAAGCGTCCCAAAACGTTAGAAACCTCTGCCATCGCTACGATTTTAGTTTTTTCGGTTACAGCAGCATCGATAGCCTCATCGCTGATGCTGCCGTCAACAGCACATTCAATGTACTTTACTACAGCACCGGTCTGCTGCGCAACCATGCGCCAGGGCAGCATGTTGCTGTGATGCTCCATAATCGTGGTAACGATTTCATCGCCGGGCTTAAGGTTAGCCAGGCCATAGCTGTAAGCCACCAGGTTCAGGCTTTCTGTAGTATTGCGGGTAAAAATAATTTCCTGCTCGCTTTTGGCATTGATGAACTTCTGCACAGCAACACGGGCATCTTCATAAATATCGGTTGCCTGCATTGCCAGGTCATACAAGCCACGCAGCGGATTAGCATTGTGCTTGAGATAAAAATCACGCTCTGCCTCAATAACGCAGGCAGGCTTTTGTGTGGTAGCAGAGTTGTCCAAATAAGCAACATCGTTAGCTGCCAGCAAAGGGAAATCCTTTTTATAATCAAAGGACAGTAAATCCTTATCATTCACCATCTGCCATCACTCCTTCCAGATAGCGCTGTACTAATTGCACAGTATCCTCGTCGTCAATCTTGCGGCACAGGGCATCAATCTTCGCCTTGGCCATCATATCAACAGCCTCCTGCTCGCTGAAGCCGCGGCTGCACAGGTAGAATAATAATTCGTCATCAAGCTTGCCGATGCTGGCACCATGGTTGCCCTGTACGTCCTCCTCGCTGCACAGAATCAGCGGAATCGTCTGGTTAACCACATCGTCGCTCAACAGCAACACTGTTTCCTTTTCGTCACCAACAGCACCGGCGCTGCCGTTTTTGAAATCAATAGTGCCACGGTAAATTTTCTTGGCACCACCCTGCAGTACGCCGTCCGCAGTCATTTCACAGGTAGTCTTTTTACCGTAATGGTTGGCGATAAAGTTCATGTCCACAGTCTGTCCATGGCGGCCGTAGTAGCCAATCGCAGCGTTGAAATCACTGCCGTCACCGAGAAGCTCAGTACGTACGCCGTTGTAGATTTTATCTGCACCCAACTGGATTTGCAAAAGCTCAAAGGCAGCATTGTTGCCAAGCTCACTGCCAACGTCGTTGATATGCAGGAAGTCTCTGCCTAAAAGCTGCACCTGCACCAGCTTAACCTTAGCGCCGGCAGCTACATCTATCTTAGTTTGTACACTAGCCTGACCTTTAGCCTGGGCTGTGGAAATATAGGTCATCAGCACAGTAACATCACTGCCGGGCTTAGCTTCGATTTCAATCTGATTATAGCAGCTTGTATTATCGGCATAACGCAGAGTAACAGCAGCTACACTCTTGCCTGCGTCAGCAACAAGACGCAGCTTTTGGCCTTCGCCCAGACTGCTAATTGCTTCACCGACGCCGCCTGCTATTTTGGCAAAATCAGTGCCATGTACTGCGCACTGTGCCTTTTCGCTGCAGCCGCAGCAATTGCTGCCCTTGCTTTTATTCAGGCAAACGCTGCCCTCCAAAGCTACACGCGGTTCACAGATATCCTGCGGCAGCTCCAAGCCGGCCAGCTTTGTTTCATTCATTTTTAACCTGTTCCAGGTCGGAGCAGGCAACTGATTAATCACTAATTCTTCTATCATGCTGCTCCTCCTTAACCTATACTGCCTTGCATTTCCAGGCGGATAAGGTTGTTCATCTCAACAGCGTACTCCAGCGGCAGCTCCTTGGAAACATTATCCGCAAAGCCGCTGACAATCATCGCTCTTGCTTCTTCCTCGCTGATACCGCGGCTCATCAGGTAGAACACCGCATCGTCACTGATACGGCCGATTTTTGCCTCATGTCCGATATCTGCGTCAGCAGTACGCACATCAATAGCAGGAATGGTATCAGAACGGGAAATATTATCCAGCATCAGGCTTTGGCAGGAAACAGAAGATTTGGCCTGCTTAGCCTTATTGGTAACAACTACGCTGCTGCGGAAGGTGCTGATACCGCCGCTCTTGGAAATAGAGCGCGTGTTGACAATGCTAGTAGTTTTCGGTGCATTGTGTACAACCTTGCAGCCTGTATCCAGATTCTGGCTGTGACCGGCAAAGGTTACGCCGGTAAATTCGCTATGCGCGCCGGTTCCGTTCAAAATACTCATCGGATAGAGATAGGAAACGTGAGAACCGAAAGAGCCGGAAACCCATTCAATAGTACCGCCCTCTTCAACCAAGGCACGCTTGGTATTAAGGTTATACATATTCTTCGACCAGTTTTCAATCGTAGAATAACGCAGCTTAGCATTTTTGCCGATAAACAGCTCTACGCAGCCTGCATGCAGGTTGGCAACATTATATTTCGGCGCACTGCAGCCTTCGATAAAGTGCAGGTCTGCGCCCTCGTCAACAATAATCAGCGTATGCTCAAACTGGCCTGCGCCCTTCGCATTTAAGCGGAAGTAGGATTGCAGCGGAATAGCCACACTGACTCCCTTCGGTACATAAACAAAGGAACCACCGGACCACACTGCGCCATGCAGTGCAGCAAATTTATGGTCAGTAGGCGGCACCAGCTTCATAAAATGCTCATGCACCATCTCCGCATAAGGTCCATTCAAGGCGCTTTCCATATCAGTATAAATAACGCCCTGCTCTTCTACCTCTTTACGCACATTATGATAGACAACCTCGGAATCATATTGTGCGCCTACACCGGCCAGACTGCTCTGTTCTGCCTGGGGAATACCCAGACGATCAAAGGTATCCTTAATATCTTCGGGAACATCCTCCCATTTACCCTGCATGTTCGTATTCGGACGTACATAGGTAACGATGTTATCCATATTCAGACCATCAATCGAAGGTCCCCAGTTCGGCACCTGCAGCTTATTATAAATATCCAGGGATTTCAGACGGAATTCCAACATCCATTCCGGATCATGCTTTTCACGGGAAATTTTTTCAACAATCTCACGTGTCAGGCCTTCCTGAATGCGGTAAGCGTCCTTATCCTCGTTACGGAAGTCGTAAAGACTTCTGTCTATATCATCAACATAGGTTTTTTCTTCCATATTTTCCCCACCAGTTATTCCTTATTCTGCAAAAACTTTTCAAAGCCATTTTTGCTGACTTCATCAACCAGCTCCGGACCGGCGTTTTTGATAATTTGTCCCTGAGCCAGAATATGAGTGTGGTCAACATGCAGTGCATCCAGGATTTTAGTATTATGAGTGATAATCAGCAATGCTCCCTGACGATGCTCCTGAAAGGTTTTAATGCCCTGAGAAACAATCTTCACTGCGTCAACGTCCAGACCGCTGTCTGTTTCGTCCAGAATTGCCAGCTTAGGATTCAGCATCAAAAGCTGCAGAATTTCTGCCTTCTTCTTTTCGCCGCCGCTGAAGCCGGTGTTCAAGTCACGCTCGGCGTATTTGCTGTCCATCTGCAGCAAAGCCATAGCCTGACGCAGCTCCTTACGGAAATCCCAAGCCTTGATGCGTACACCGCGCTGCTGCTCCAAAGCAGTTTTCAAAAAGCTGCTCAGGCTGATGCCGGGAACCTCCAACGGATTCTGGAAGGAAAGAAACAGACCTGCCTTAGCACGTTTGTCTACGGCAAGTTTGGTAATGTCTTCGCCGGCAAAATTAATACTGCCGCCCTTTACGGTATATTTTGGATTACCCATCAGCGCATAACCCAAGGTGGATTTGCCTGCACCGTTAGGTCCCATAAGTACATGAGTTTCACCGGGCTTAATATCAAGATTAATATTGTGCAGAATCTCTTTGTCCTCTACATTGACTACGAGATTCCTTACCTCTAATAAATTCTCTGCCATATTTATCCTCCAATCGAAGCAATCCGGAAGAACTGCTTCTCAAAATTTTAATTCCCACATTTCTAGTATGAATTCCATACCCTATTATAAAATTATTTTTCGCACTATGCAAGCGCTTAACGCAAATATACACCTACAATTTGCAAATATTTTGCAATACAGCGCGATAAAAATGCCTTTTAACGGTATTCTTCTTATTATATAATATTTTCAGGAAAATTTATAGTGAGGCGGGAAAATTTATGGTCAAAACAGCAAAATTCACTGTCTAAGAAAAATTTGTCCGGAAACAATGCAGAAAAAAATACAAATCGAAGCGCAGTAGCAAAAATTCGGTTAAATCGATTAATAAGTTCAAGCCCTTCGGCAAGCTTTTGCAAACTCTTCCAAAGTAAAACAGGATGCGCAAGCATATGCCTCAGCTTCGCATCCTGTTATCGATTATAATAAAAATATACGCAGCTAATGTCTGCTGATTGACAGACAGCAAGTTAGCCACATAACGAAAAAAGCACTCCATTTGCATGAAGTGCTGAATTTACGTGGTGGGCGCTAACGGGATCGAACCGCTGACATTCTGCTTGTAAGGCAGACGCTCTCCCAGCTGAGCTAAGCGCCCGTATTTGGTGACCGGTGGGGGAATCGAACCCCCGATACCGCCGTGAAAGGGCGGTGTCTTAACCGCTTGACCAACCGGCCAGGTGGCTCCCCGAGTAGGACTCGAACCTACGACGCCCTGATTAACAGTCAGGTGTTCTACCGGCTGAACTATCGGGGAATATTTTGTGATGTTTTGTGTTGCTCAACATCACGAGTGTTATTATACTAAGTCCACACGCATTTGTCAACACTTTTTTTGAACTTTTTTATGATTCTTTCAAAAAAAGTTTTCCAAAGTCGTCAAGCCGATTTGTTTAAGCAACAAAAACCGCTCAACCATGCGTGTTTCAGGCTTTTACCTTAACTACGATTTTTTGTACGTTACTTGCGATTTTTTCTACAGAACAATTAGGTCTGTGCAATTCCCACGGGAAAAAAATTGCAAAATCACCGGAATTTAATACTACGCAGTTCTTCTCCTGCGGGTCAGCGTAAAAAATTACGTCCTCTTTTTCTGCTTTATTTTCTGTTTCTACACAATCAGCTGTCAGCGGTGTATACCAAATTGTTTCCTCACCGCGAGCAACAAACTGTACATCAATATAATCGTTATGCTTTTCCGGACGGCGTTCAGCCTTAGGCTCTGTATCATATGTATTTACACGGGCGAAAATATTACGTCCGTCAATTTCATATTCACCGTTTTCTACCTTGCTGAAATCAGTCGCAGCAACGTAAGCCAAAGCTTTTTGCAAACGCTCGCTTACATACGGCAGCAGCTTTTCAATATCTTTTTTATTTCCTTGCAGCATAATTATTTTCCTCCTCTATCGTTGACGAAAGCATTGTTGATTGTTATAATATATGTAGGTTGGTCTGACGAGTGGTTCCGTCAGCTCTTCCCATAAAAATTGTTTTATTGAAGAAAAGGCTGGCGGTCATATGTCGGTCTTTTTCTTTTCTGTAATGTTACTTACAAGCCAAGATAATGGTCGCAACAAGAATGCCGAAAGCAATCATAAGACTTAAGGCTTCGTACACTCGCATAGCTCCCACCTCCCTTGAGGGGCAGCCGACGTTCGTCAGACCATTATCATTATACCAAAACTAAACTAATAAAGCGAGGTTTTTATGAGCTACTTAAATGTCACCAATGTTTCCCATTCCTTTGGCGGCCGCCAGATTTTAGAAAACGTTTCCTTTAAACTCCTGCGAGGTGAGCACGTAGGTCTTGTTGGCGCTAACGGCGAAGGCAAATCCACCTTTTTGAATATCGTAACCGGTCACGTACTGCCTGACGAAGGCAAGGTTGAATGGCCCGGTAAGGTTACCGTCGGTTATCTGGACCAGCAAAGCACCCTAGAAAAGGGCATGACTATCCGCGAGGTTCTGCGTACAGCCTTTGACGGCATGTACGCTATGGAACAGCAAATGCTGGAGCTGTACGATAAAATGGGCGATGCTTCTCCCGAAGAGCTTAATAAAATGATGAATACCGTCGGTGAAATCCAGTCTGAGCTGGAGCACAGCGGTTTCTATTCCTTAGACAGCAAAATCGAAGAGTTCGCCAACGGCCTCGGTCTTGGCAGCATCGGTCTGGATAAAGACGTCAGCGAGCTTTCCGGCGGTCAGCGCAGCAAGGTTCTGCTTACTAAGCTGCTGCTGCAGAACTCCCAAATTCTGCTGTTGGACGAGCCTACCAACTATCTGGACGTTGAACATATCGAATGGCTCACCAAATTCCTGCAGAACTATGAGCACGCCTTTATTTTGATTTCCCATGACATTCCCTTCCTCAATAAGGTTGTCAATGTTATCTATCATCTGGAAAATTGCGAGCTTACCCGTTACAGCGGTGACTACGACAAATTCCAGGAAATGTACGCCATCTATCAATCCCAGAAGGCTGCAGCCTACGAGCGTCAGCAACAGGAGGTTGCTAAGCTGGAGGACTTCATCGCCCGCAACAAGGCGCGTGTTGCTACCACCAATATGGCAAAAAGCCGCCAACGCAAGCTCGATAAGATGGAAATGATTGAAAAGCCGCGTGAAAAGCTGAAGCCGACCTTCAAATTCACCGAGGCACGTACTCCCAGCCGCTTCATCGTAGAAGCAAAGGATTTGGTGCTTGGCTATGACAGCCCGCTCACCCGTCCTGTTACCTTTAATCTTGAGCGCGGTCAGAAAATCGCTATCCGCGGTGTCAACGGCTTAGGTAAAACTACCCTGCTGAAAACTATTCTGGGTATCATTCCGCCTGTCAGCGGTAAGGTTGAGCTGGGTGAATTTCTGGAGCCCGGCTACTTTGAGCAGGAGGAACGCGAAAAGAACGAGAATACTGCTCTCGATGATGTTTGGAACGAATATCCCGGCCTGACTAACTACGAGGTGCGTGCTGCACTTGCAGGCTGTGGCCTGACCAACGAGCATATTACCAGTAAGGTTTTCGTCCTCAGCGGTGGCGAGGCTGCCAAGGTGCGCCTGTGCAAGCTGATGCTGAAGGATGTCAACTGGCTGGTACTGGACGAACCTACCAACCATCTTGATGTTGACGCCAAGGATGAGCTGAAGCGTGCGTTGAAGGAATTCAAGGGCAGCGTTCTGCTTGTTTCCCATGAACCGGAATTCTACGAGGACTGGGTAGATAAGGTTTGGAACATCGAAGACTGGACCACTAAGATTATTTAATATCGTAAGCATAAGATACAAAAGCGTTCTGCCGTAATTTTGCGGCAGAACGCTTTTTACTTGCAGCAGCTTTTTCAGCGTACACGCTTCTTAAAAATCTTAAATAAATCCGGTTTTTCCTCCGACATAAATTCGTACCCTGGCGCCAAAAGTGCGGCACGCTCGCGTGCTGCCTCCAGATCATGGAATACATCCCATTTGGAAGCCACCAGCTGCTTGCCGTACTGACGCAGCAAATACGCCGGATGATAGGTAGCAATGCAGTCAAAGCCCTGCTCCGTGCGAAACCACATACCGCGGTCGCGCGTAATGCGCATATCGGGACGTCCCAGACAATGCAGCGCCACGCTGCCCAAGGCCACGATTACCTTCGGCTGAATAATCTCCAGCTCACGCTGCAGCCACTGCTTGGCGCAAAAATCGCCTTCGGCAATATCCGGT
Source organism: uncultured Phascolarctobacterium sp. (assembly GCF_937920985.1). GTDB lineage: Bacteria > Bacillota > Negativicutes > Acidaminococcales > Acidaminococcaceae > Phascolarctobacterium_A. Next base: position 3,510 of record NZ_CALDXR010000062.1, on the reverse strand, counting down.
GTACGGTTATTCTTCGGTCTGCATTTGATCACGTTCGTGGTCAACACTCTGTCACGCGTCATCTTGGCTGCCCACAGAGCCTTGTCCAGCAATTGTCCTGACGGACCGATTAACGGACAGCCGTAATCATCCTCGACCTGGCCCGGGCCCTCTCCTACAAAAACAATCGGGCTTTCGGGATTACCGTACCAGCCCACGGGTGCAATAGCATCCTGACGTAAGGGGCAGGCTTGACAGTTTGCCAGCTCGCCCTCCAATTCACTTAAATCCATACTCTCATCCTCCACTATTTTAACGTTCTAATATCCCAAGTGAGCTCCATGCTGCGTTACAATAAACGGCAGCTGCTCGCACAAGGCTTCACGTGCCTGCCATAGGTTCTCACCCGCAGCCTGGATATTGCCGACAGCCGGCGATACCTTGCGTCCGAAAGCGCCAAGCGTCAGCATGCGACCATTTTTATCAAACAACCCTTGCTCCAGCGTCAGATACCAATAGCCCTCCTTCGGTGCCTGATTACCTTCTATTCCGCAGACGAGCATATATTCTGCACCGGCATCTCTGCTGAGCTTCAGTAAATCCTGCGTTGTATAGGCATCCTTTGGCAGATTGCGTTCCATAATAATATAGCTTGGCAGCATTTTGCGATATTCGTCAAGTACAAAACGCTTGATATCCGTTACATAGGCCAGCTTTTTCAGACTGTCGGAAGTGTTTACCCAAACAGCTACCACCGGCTGCTGCGTAATTTTTCTATCCGTAACAGGCTCCAATCGTCCCATGCTTATCTGTTTGTCACGCTCTTTATAGTATTCGCTGATACTGTAATCAAAATACATAGCCATAGCATGCTGCAGATTGCTGATTTTATTGGAAAGGCTGTACTTCACCGGCTCGCCGAACTGCTTATAGCCGCCGAAAAACGTCTGCAGACTTCCCGGCACAGGATCCGCTGTGTTACTGATACGCACAAGCTTAATCTTATTACCGTACTGCTCTGCAAATACGCTGTTGCCAACTGCCGGAGCGCCAAAGGTTATAACAACAAACTTTTCCTTAGGCATTCCCAGACTCACCAAACGCTCGCCCAACAGCGTCGCTGTCGCTCCGCCAAGACTGTGACCTGTAAGTACAAGATAAGCATCAGGATCCTCGCTTACACGCTTGAACAATCCACGCAACTTGCTGTTCTCATCAACTACGCCACTGCGCAGCACGGCATCCACATAGCTGTTAAAGCCTGCATGCACTGCCGCGCCATCCTTAGGCACAGGCTGCGCCGCCAGCTCCTGCATCTCCGCTAAGGTCGAACCGCCGTAATTAACCTTTTTCGTCTCCAGATTAATCTTCCAGTCACTCTTGCTGGCACTGCCGCGGAAGGTTACCAGATATATTTGCTTATTAATTTGCGGAAAATAATTTTTGGCTACAGCATAATTCAGCTCTACCTTGCCGTCATTTCCCTGCTGGCTTTCAATCTGCCAGCCATAGCTGCGCAGATAGTCAAACTCCTGGGAAGTATGCGGCAAATAAACACCCAGACAGGATGCTGCTGCGATTGTTGTAAAATAACTCTGCACGTAGGCAGAGCTTACCGGGTTAGGTGACGCTGCATACGTCATCGTATCCAAGCCGAAAAACAGACATATAATTGTAAGTAAACGCATAAGCTTAAGCATACTGCACCTCCTTGTAACATACCATTGCTATTATTATAACACAAAATCCCGAACCTCTTGAAGAGATTCGGGATTTTACTTTACATATACTGTTATATGCTTACCTTACAATTATTCTCCAAGGCCTTGGACAAATTCATCCACACCCTTACCGGGAGCAACCATCGGTACTACCATATCCTTAGGATTGATATCAACCTCAATTACATAGGTATGGTCCTTATCTAAACCACGCTTTACAGCAGCAGCAAAATCTTCCGGTGTTGTGACATGCTCGCCTTCCAAACCGAAGGCTTCCGCATATTTCACAAAGTCAACATAGCCCGGGCATTCGCAAGCCATAAAACGCTTATTGAACTGTACAGTCTGCAGCTGACGTATCATACCCAAGCCGCTGTTATTGAAAACAACGGAAACTACAGGAACATTGTTGCTTGCTAATGTAAACAGCTCGCTGCCGGTCATTTTATAACCGCCGTCACCGCTGATACAAATAACCTTTTTATCCGGGCAGGCAAATTTTGCGCCCATAGCGGCAGGCAGACCAAACCCCATTGTTCCCAGTCCGCCGCTGGTAATCAGCTGACGTGCATATTCCACCTTCAAATGTTGTGCCGTAAACATCTGATGCTGACCTACATCAGTAGCAACAAAATAATCCTTACCCTTTAAGAGCGGGTTCAGCGCTTTAATAAAGAGCGGCGCAGTATTATTTCCATAATCCTCATCCATGCTCGGCCAGGTCATAATTGTATCCCACCATGCTTTTATATCATGAGATTTACAGCCCTTATCGAGCATTTTCAGGATAGTGCGCATATCACCGGCAATATCAATGCTGCTCTCAATATTCTTGTTTAATTCAGCAGGATCAATATCAATATGGATAATCGTTTTATGCGCGCTGTATTTATCACGGTCACCGGTTACACGGTCATTAAAGCGTGTACCAACCGCCAGCACCACATCAGCATTAGAGATAGCACGATTCGCACGTTCGTGTCCGTGCAGGCCGCTCATGCCCAAAAACTGCTCGCGATAGGAGCTGATGCAACCCAAGCCCATCAGCGTGCTGGCTACAGGCAGATGCATTTTTTCGCAAAGATGCACAGCTTCGTATTCCGCACCGGAGATAGCTACACCGCCGCCAACAAGCATCACGGGACGTTCAGCCTTGTTCAGCGCAGCTACAGCTGCAGCAACCAAATCCTTTTGCGGTATAGCAACTGGCAGCTCGCGCAGCTTGCTCGCATGATATTCCATCATGCTCGTCTGCACATCATGCGCTACATCTACAAGTACAGGGCCCGGACGACCGCTTTTCGCCATCTGAAAAGCCAGGCGCATGGTCTGTGCCAATTCTTCCGGCTTATTGACCAGAAAATTTTGCTTGGTAATCGGCATAGTAATACCGGTAATATCTACCTCCTGGAATGCATCATGACCGATCATGCTGCTTTTTACCTGTCCGGTAATAGCCACTACAGGAATAGAATCAAGAAATGCATTCGCCAGACCTGTTACGAGATTCGTCGCACCGGGACCGGAGGTAGCACAGCACACGCCAACCTTGCCGCTGGCACGTGCATAGCCATCAGCAGCGTGTGCTGCTCCCTGTTCATGCGCTGTCAGTACATGCTTAATATTTTTTACATCACGCAGCACGTTGTAAAACGGCAGTATAGCACCACCGGGATAACCAAAAATTGTAGAAACGCCTTCTTCCTCAAGGCATTTCACCATAACTTCCGCACCAGTAAGCTGCATAGTGTTATACTCCTTATATAATGTATTTAGGTTGATAAAGGTAACCTATAACCCTTATTGACTG
>NZ_CALDXR010000061.1 GCF_937920985.1 uncultured Phascolarctobacterium sp. | reverse complement strand
ACTGTGGATTTTTTATTTTATTTTTTGTTCAAGTTGATTATACAATCTACCAAAAATTTTTGATGGGGCAAAAATTTTATTAAAACCCCTCTAATGGGAAAAGGTTTTGGATTTTTAGTATTAGCTGTTTTAGCAGGTATAACTATGCCTTCTTTTGCTATAGCAGCACCCGTAGATACACAACAACAAATTATTGCAATTTAGAAAAAATATACTTGGAGAACAAAATTATAATAATTTTGATTATACTGTTAAAGTCATTAGCTTAACTGAGATGCTAAGAAGCTTTATGAAATTATTAAAAATAGAAACTTTAGTAACATTGATTGGGATTCAATTGTTACTGATGAGGTTGAACAAAACAAGTTAATAAATACACTAGATAATTCAGGGTTAATACTTGATATAAACACCATAAATGAATTGAGAAGGTTAAGAAATGAAAATAAATAAAACAACCAAATGTTATCTTACATATATAATATACTATATAATATTTTATATAGTATATATAATTTGCCCTCCGACACCTCCAAGGATTGTGTTATGGAAATATTATTTTCCAATAAAAGTATTACCGTTATTTTTAGCCACAATATGGGGGAATATACATAATGATGTTAGAGAAATGCTTACCTATATGAGAAAAGATGAAGAAAAAACACAACGTTTAAAGAAAAGATTTCTTGTAAAAAACGGCCTAATTTTTTTAATAGGAAGTCTTTTTCTTATATTCATAATGCCGTTTATTATATTGTTTTTTAAAAGTGAATTTGGAATAAATATATTGTTTTTACTTTCCAATTGATGTAATTGGCGGTATTAAGAAAAATATAAACAAATAATGTGGTAAACTCTGTGAAGCATGTAACTGAGGTTGAAGATAAACGCCTCGGTGCTTTGGTTGCAGTCAAAGGCTACAAGGATGCTGATAAAGCTATCAAAGATATTAAAGGCAATAGCGGTGGCAAGGTAAACGAAAACTTACCTATTATGGAATAGATATAGAGTCTTTCAAGAATGGAGGCGTTCTACTTGATAGATGATCTGTTAATAATATTTGGATATATATTAGGACTGATATTAATGTTGCTATTTGAATATAAAATTGCACCTATAATAGGAAATGTGCCTAATAAAAAGAACCCATTTTATAATAGGTTTAAATTTGCTCAAATTATAATATTGATTAGATTGTTATATTTAGTAGGTAAGTTTTTATGTAAATATTTCTGACTCCAAAAATTTCTATATTGAAACAGTCTTTAAGTATAATAAGGGTATTATTCTCACCAGCATTTACGGCAGAGAGTAAAGCCGCTGCTTTGCCAAGGATATTGATAACGGTAAGTCCAGCTATCCGCTGGCAGAGGAAGAGCAAAGACTCTTGTAATTTAAATAATGATAGTGTAAGAAAAATCCCGACAGGTTGCTGTCGGGATTTTTTGCTTTCAATTTTACAATTTAAGTATGTTTTTTTTAAGCGCCCTCGAACAGCCTTAGCAGAATAAACATGCTCTCGCCGAAGCAGAGGTAGCGCACCCAGGTGCGGGGATAGACAAAGCCTTCCTCGTCCTCGTCGTAGGCACCGCTGATGCGGGCGTGAATAGCGAGGGATTCCAGTGCTGCAATCACGAGCAGCAGAAAACCCGGGGTCCAAGTATTGTCGTGCAGCATCAGCCAGATACAGTATAACAGGAAGAAAACATCCAACAGGAAGTAGATGATAAAGGTAGTGGCACTGCCGTCGATAATAATGACCTGCTTGCGGCCGGGGTTGGCACGGCGCTCGTCTAAAATTCGGGAAAAGCGTTGCAGCAGATAGGCGATTCTGCGGGAATGAATAAAATGAAACATGCGCACACATAAGAAAAATAAAGCAATAAAGTTCATAAATACCTCTCGTTCTATAAATAGGCTTGCCGGTATTTGTAAAGGCAAGTAATTCTTCTGCATTATATTATACACTATCTGCAGGCAGAGCGCTATAAAGGCAGCAAGAAGACACAAAAGCTACAAAGTTTTCTTGGGAAGCACAAAAATACTAAAATAATAAACGCAAAAATAGAAAACATAAAAAATGTATCAGTTTATGTGTAAAATACTCATGTATACAATGAACGTGAAAAAATTCGTTGACAAAAGTGTAATATAACAGCTATAATTGGTTACATAAAGTTGCTGGGTTAGTGGTTGAATCTGAGAACACTCCCGGTACTGTGTTTTATATTTTATTTTTAAAGGGAAAGAAGGATTCAAAATGAAAAAATGGAAGAAATTAGCATCTGCGGCTATGGCTGCTATGATGTGCGCTGCATTGCTCACAGGCTGTGGCGGAGAAAAGAAACAAGCTGATACCGGAGATACTATTAAGGTTGGCGCAGCATTCGAATTAACCGGTAATGTTGCTAACTACGGTAAATCCATCAACGAAGGCTTCAAGCTGGCTGTAGACGAACTTAATAAAAACGGCGGCGTGAACGGTAAAAAAATCAGCGTAGTTGAAAGCGATAACAAATCCGAGCCGGCTGAATCCGGTAACGCTGTAACAAAACTGATTACCCAAGATAAAGTAGTGGCAATTGTCGGTCCTGCAACCAGCGGTTGCGTAAACGCTGCAACTCCTATCACCACTGCAAATAAGATTCCTCATATTGCTCCGGCTGCTACTGCACCGAGCATTACTGTAGAAAACGGCAAGGTAAAGGATTTCGTATTCCGTGCCTGCTTTATCGACCCGTTCCAAGGTCAGGTAATGGCAGTATTTGCTGATAAAACTTTGAAGGTTAAAAACGTAGCTATTTTCTACGATTCCTCCAGTGACTATTCCAAAGGCTTAGCAGAAGTATTCCAAAAAACCTTGGAAAGCAAGGGCGGCAAGATTGTTGCTAAAGAAGCTTTCCTGGGCAAGGACGTTGACTTCAAATCTGCTCTGACTAAACTCAAAGCTTCTAATCCGGAAGCAATTTATGTTCCCGGTTACTATGAAGAAGTTTCCAAGATTATCAAACAAGCTCGCGAAATCGGCATTACCTGCCCGATGCTTGGCTCCGATGGCTGGGAAAGCCCGAAACTTGCTGAAATCGCTGGTAAAGATGCTCTGAAGGGCTGCTACTATGTAAGTGCTTTCAATGCTAAAGACGAAGACAAATCCGTTCAGGACTTCATTAAGAAATTCAAAGAAAAATATCAAAAAGATCCTGACATCTTCGCAATGCAGGGCTACAATGCAGGCCTGATCCTGGCAGATGCTCTGAAACGTGCGGGCACCACTGATGGTACTAAACTGGCTAAAGCAATTGCTGAAACCAAAGACCTGCCGGTTGCAAGCGGCAAGCTCACCTTTGATGCTAACCACAACCCGGTAATGCCTGCTCTGATTATCGGTCTGGAAACCGGTACTCCGACTTTGGTTGAAAAAATCAGCCTGTAATTGTTAATAAAAAAATAAACATAAAAATTCTACAAGTAAATATCAGAAAGTACAACAAGACTTCTATTCCATGGGTTATTTATTAAGTTAGACCGGGCGCGTCTACTGGATGCGCCCTCTATAAAAAATATATTTTATTTATTTCTGAGGGGGAATAAACCATGAAAAGAGTAACCAAATTGTTATCTGTACTAGCAGCCGGCGCTATGTTTATGAGCGCGCTGACCGGTTGCGGAGGCGGCTCTAAAGGAGCTGACGGCGATACCATTAAGGTAGGCGGCTTGCTGGAAATGACCGGCGGCAGCGCATCCTTCGGTATTTCCAGTAAAAACGGTATCGACCTGGCACTGAAAAAAATAAATGAAAAAGGTGTGCTGGGTGGCAAAAAACTTTCTTTAGTTGTTGCTGATACCAAATCTGAAGCTTCCGAAGCAACTAACGGTATGCAAAAGCTGATTTCTCAGGATAAGGTTGTAGCAGTAATCGGTCCTAACCAATCCTCTGCTGTAATCGCATCCGGTGCAATCAACAATGGTGCTAAGGTTGTAGATATTACACCGATGGGCACTAACCCGGACGTTACCTTCGATCCGAAAACTAAACAGGTTAAACCCTACAGCTTCCGTACCTGCTTTATTGATCCGTTCCAGGGTACTGTAATGGCAAGCTTTGCTTCCAATGAACTGAAAGTGAAAAAGGCTGCTATCTATATCGATAATACCAGTGACTATGCTAAAGGCCTGGCACAGTTCTTCAAAGAGAACTTTGTTAAAAATGGCGGTCAGGTTGTAATTGAAGAAGCTTATCTGCAAAAGGATACCGACTTCAAATCTACTTTGACAAAAATCAAAGCTGCACAACCTGATTTCATCTACATCCCTGGTTATTACCAGGAGGTTGGCCTGATTGTTAAACAAGCTCGTGAGATGGGCATCACCGTTCCTATGGCAGGTGGTGACGGCTGGGATAGCGCTAAGCTTCCTGAAATTGCCGGCAAAGCTGCTTTGGAAAACACCTTCTTCTCCAGCCTGTATTCTCCGGACGATACCTCTGATCTGAACAAAGACTTCGTAGCTGAATACAAAAAAGCTTACAACACCAACCCGGATGTATTCGCAGCATTGGCATATGATTCCGCTCTGCTGGTTGCCAAAGCAATCGAAGATGCAGGCAGTGCTGATCCGGCTAAAATTGCTGAAGCAATGGCTAAGATTAAAGGCTTCAAGGGTGTATCCGGTGAAGTAACCTTTAACGAACAGCATAACCCGATTAAGAGTGCTGTAATTATCGAACATAAAGATGGCAAACAAACCTTTAAAGCTAAAGTTAATCCCTGATAGTTTACATTAGTAGTTAATCTGATTTAATCAACGAGGCTGTTGTTTTGCGTAGCAACAGCCTTTTCATTTAAGTAAGCGTGTCCCGCTTACACAAATCTTTGAAATCTCTAGGGAGGTAAATTATGGAGACTTTTATCCATCAGTTTTTTCAGCAGCTGATAAATGGTGTATCTCTCGGCAGTATCTACGCATTGATCGCCTTGGGTTATACCATGATCTACGGCATCATTAAGCTGATAAACTTTGCTCATGGCGATATTTATATGTTGGGTGCCTATTTTGGCTTCTTCGCTACTACCCAATTAGGCTTGCCGTTCATTCCGGCAATTATTTTCTCGATGGCAGGCGCTGCTATCGCAGGTATTATTATTGAACGTGTTGCGTATCGCCCCATGCGTAATGCACCGCGTATCGCAATTTTGATTACGGCAATCGGCGTATCCTTCTTCCTGGAATATAGCATGATTCTGCTGGTTTCGCCGCAACCGAGAACCTTCCCAGCTGTATTCGGCGCGACTGTATATCATCTTGGACCACTAGTTGCTAACAGTCAGCAGCTTGTTATCCTGTTGAGTGCCATTATCCTGATGGCAGTTCTTACCTATATCGTAAACAAAACCAAAGCCGGCAAGGCTATGCGTGCTGTATCTTATGATGCTGACGCTGCAAGGCTGATGGGCATCAACATTGACCGTGTAATTTCCACTACCTTTGCGCTTGGCAGTGCTTTGGCAGCTGCAGGCGGCGTGCTGGTAGGTGTTTACTATAACTCTATTGACCCGTTGATGGGCATGATGCCTGGTCTTAAAGCCTTCGTTGCCGCAGTTCTTGGCGGTATCGGCATTATCCCCGGTGCTATGATCGGCGGTATTATCCTGGGCGTTGTAGAAGCAATGGTCAGCGGCTTTATTTCCTCTACCTTCCGTGATGCAGCAGCATTCGGTATTTTGATTATCATCTTACTTTATAAACCTTCCGGCTTATTAGGCAAGAATGTTCGTGAGAAAGTCTGAGGTGACATGGTATGAATGCAATTAGAAAATTTGATTTAAAAGCCATCGTTGCCTGCGTTATCGTTTTTGGTATCGTACAAGGGCTGCTCTTTGGCGAAATCATTGGTCCCTTTTGGGAATTGAACATTATCCTTATCTGCATTAACATTATTCTTGCAGTCAGCCTGAACCTGATTAACGGCTATACCGGTCAGTTCTCTATCGGTCATGCCGGCTTTATGGCAGTCGGTGCTTATACCAGTGCTATTATGACGGTTAAGCTGGGCATGCCCTTTGAGGCAGGCTTGGTTGTAGCAACACTGGCCGCCGGCCTGTTGGGCTTTTTGATTGGCTTGCCGACGCTGCGTCTTGATGGTGACTATCTAGCAATCGCAACCTTGGGCTTAGGCGAAATTATCCGTATCTGCATCCTGAACATTGATTATGTCGGCGGTGCTTCCGGTTTGATGGGCATTCCCCGTATGACCAATTTCGCGTATACCTTCTGGATTATGATAGCAATCATCTTCTTCATCAAGAACTTTAAAAACTCTTCCTATGGCCGTTGCTGCCTGGCAATTCGTGAAAACGAAATTGCTGCAGATACCATGGGTATCAACACTACCAAATATAAAGTAATGGCGTTCACCTTCGGTGCTGCTTTTGCCGGTACTGCAGGCGCGCTCTTCAGCCACTACTTCTTCCTGGCGCATCCGGCGTCCTTCACCTTCATGCGTTCCTTCGATATTCTGACCATGGTTGTTTTGGGCGGCCTAGGTTCTATGACCGGTGCTATTACCGGTGCAACCTTGCTGACCTTCATTTCCGCTTACTTGTCAGATTACCCGGAATGGCGTATGATTATCTATTCTGTTACCATGATTATCCTGATGCTGTATCGTCCGCAAGGCTTGTTTGGCAGCAAGGAATTGAGCTTGAAAATGTTTAAATTAGGAGGTAAGGACAATGGCAGAACTGCTGAAGGTAGATAATGTATCCATGGTTTTCGGCGGCCTGCGTGCCGTTTCCAATCTTTCCATGCATATCGACGAGGGAGAGCTGATTGGCCTTATCGGTCCTAACGGTGCCGGCAAGACAACAGCCTTCAATATGATTACCGGTGTATATACACCGACCGAAGGCAAGGTATTTTTTAACGGTCAGCAAAGCAGCGGTAAAAAATCTTATCAGGTTACGCAGATGGGTATGGCACGTACCTTCCAGAATATCCGTCTGTTCTCCGAGCTGAGCGTTATCGACAATGTAAAAATTGCTTATAATATGCACGTAACCTATAATCTGGCTGATGCCATCGTCCGTGATGGCAAGTATCTCAGCGAAGAAGAATATATTACGCAAAAGGCTCTTGATTTGCTGAAAATCTTCCACCTGGAGGAAGAAGCACATGAGGTAGCAAAGAACCTGCCTTATGGTAAGCAGCGTCGTCTGGAAATTGCGCGTGCTCTGGCTACCGAGCCGAAGCTGTTGCTGTTGGACGAGCCTGCTGCCGGCATGAACCCGCAGGAAACCAAAGAGCTGATGGAAATGATCCGCTGGATCCGTAAGGAATTCAATCTTTCCATTCTGCTGATTGAGCATGATATGGGCCTGGTAATGGGTGTCTGCGAGCGTATTTACGTACTAGAATACGGTATGAAGATTGCCGAAGGTACTCCGGAAGAAATTAAACATAACACGCGCGTTATTGAAGCATACTTGGGCGAGGAGGTTATCAACTGATGTTAACTGTTGAAGATATCAATGTATATTATGGCGCAATTCACGCTATCAAAGGTATCAGCCTCGATGTTCCCGATGGTGAAATCGTAGCGCTGATTGGTTCCAATGGTGCCGGTAAATCTACTACATTGCGCACTATTTCCGGTCTGATGAAACCGAAGACCGGTAAAATCTTATATGAAGGTCATGATATTGCCGGTGTACCGGCGCATAAAATTGTCGGCATGGGCTTGTGCCAGGTTCCCGAGGGCCGTCATGTTTTTGCTAATATGACTGTTCTGGAAAACCTGGAGCTGGGTGCTTATCTGCGTAAGGACAAGGACGGAATTGCCAAGGATATGGATGAGGTTTTTAAAAAATTCCCGCGTCTGCTGGAACGTAAGGACCAGCTTTCCGGTACGCTTTCCGGTGGCGAGCAGCAGATGCTGGCTATGGGCCGTGCGCTGATGAGCCGTCCGAAGCTGTTGCTGTTGGACGAGCCTTCTATGGGTCTTGCCCCCTTGCTTGTAAAGGAAATTTTTAATATAATAAAGGAAATCAACGAGAGCGGCACTACCGTTCTGTTGGTTGAGCAGAACGCTAATATGGCGCTGTCCATCGCTGATAAGGCGTATGTTCTGGAAACAGGACGTATTACCCTGAGTGGTACAGCTAAGGAGCTGGCAAGCAGCGAGGCTGTTCGCAAAGCATATCTCGGCGGCTGATTAATATACGAATGCGTCGGGTTGCTTCATAGGTGCCTGAAAGTGAAATGATTATATTAAAATGATTGTGTTCTATAGTCAAAGGAGGTAAAACTCATATGTTAGTAAAAGATATTATGACTGAACCTGTTGTTACCATACGTGAGGATCAATCTATTTTGGAAGCACGCGAAATTATGCGTGGCAAAAGACTGATCAGCCTGCCGGTTGTAGATGATATGCAGCGTGTACGCGGCATTATTACCAGTGATGATATCGGCAAAGCTTCTCCCAGTGACAGCAGCACCCTTTCCCGTTATGAGGCTAATTATCTGCTGGGACGCTTGAAGGTTAAAGACGTTATGAAACGTAGCGTTATCAGCGTTGAAGCAGATGATACTATCGAATATGTTGCTTACAAACTGTATAAATACAGAGTCAATGCTCTGCCGGTTGTTAATCAGGAGAATAAGCTTTGCGGTATTGTTTCCCGCAGCGATATCTTCCGTTCCATCGTAGAAATTATGGGTATGAACCGCAATTGCCTGCGTATTACTATCGAAGCACCCGATAAAGTTGGTGTTGTTGCGGAAATCTCCAATATTATGAAGGAAGATGGCATTAATATTATTTCTCTGGTTACCAAGCAAAATGGTGATGGTACTGCTGAAGTTACCATTCGTGCCGCTCTCAATAATAATGGTATGGATATCATTGAGCAAATACGTGAAGCCGGCTATGAGGTCAGCGACGTAATGACTTTGGACGGTATTGAATAATGCTTTCCGGTAAGGATGTTAATGTAGGCGATATCGTTAAAATGAAAAAGGCTCATCCCTGTGGCAGTGATGAGTGGGAAATTACCCGTACGGGTATGGACTTTGGTATGAAATGCTGTGGCTGCGGACATTTTGTCATGCTGGCGCGTACTAAGTTCGAAAAGGCTGCGAAGGCGGTTGTAAAGAGCGCTGAAGCGGAAAAGTAAATAAGCAGATAAAGAGAACGCTCTCTTGCTATCGTCAGGTAGCAGGGGAGCGTTTTTGGTGGTGGTGTACGTATTATGATACTTTTTGCCCGGGGCGGCAAAAAGTATCCAAAAAACGCCCTGCGTAGCTACTTCGCCGGATTCCGGCGACTAGATTCGCAGAATTTTTCACGTCGCTGAATTTTGCGAGGTGTGCTTGCTGAGTGGTTCGTCAACGCTCCAGCGAAAAATTCCCTGTCGTTCCGTTGCCTGCGAGCTTGTGCGTAACAAAGATGTGCCTGCGAGTTCGTCGTCCGTTCCGGTCTGCGCAGCGCGGAGGGTGGCGTTGTAAGAAAGAGGTTGAGGTTGAATGAGAACAATAAAAATAAGCTGCTAGCGTGTCTTGTGACGTGCTAGCAGCTTATTTTTCCTTGGTGCGTTTTACGTACTGCGTGAGCGCATATTTAATTTTCTAAAGAATTCCTGGCGTGCCAAACATTCCGACCTTTAAGTCTGCAACTTAGTAAATATGAAAGTTTTAGGAAAATAATTCCTAAAACTATACAGAAACGCCAAGTTTTGGGAAAATTTTTCCAAAAAATTTTGCAATCAAAAACGAGCTGGCTTTAGCATTTTGACTAAAACCTGCTCGTTTTGCTATATGACGTATTTTACATTTTCAGCTTGCAGAAAACATACTTTGCAATAATTGCTTCGATGACAAGCAGTAAGGCAATCAGTTCAAATACCGCATTGATATTGATACCATGGGCGACAAAGCCTAAAAGTGCTGGACCAAGGATAACTCCTGTATAACCTAAACTGGTTACGGAAGTTACCGCGGCGCTGATAGGCATAGCTTTTTGGTATTTTAAAATAGAATAGAAAACCGGGACAACATTAGAGCAGCCAAGGCCGATAAGAATAAAGGCGAAGGCGTTAAGATAAATACTATCTAGTGCGATAAGCAGTACAAAGCCTGCCGATGTCAGCAGTGCACCACCGATGACTGCCTTTTGTTCACCTAAAAATTGCACAGTTTTATCGCCTAAAAGACGCATTATGAGCATGGCGACGGAGAAGATAGCATAACCTGTGCCAGCTAACGCTATATCCATATTTTTCGCTTCGGTGAGCAATACGCCGCTCCAGTCCATAACTGCGCCTTCAACAAGGAAAGAGATACATGCCAATGTACCTATGATGATGACAATACCACGTGGAAGGGCAAAGGCTTTTTCTCCACCTGGATTTTTATATGGGAGCCAGCTGCGCCCAAAGTAGGCAATGATAGCCAGCATGATGCCGCAATGTAGGAGGGCGATGAGCGTTATAGACAAGCCGAGGCTTGCAAGCAGGCTGAACAGACCGGCGCTGGCAAAGCAGCCTATGCTCCAAAAGGCGTGCATACCACTCATGAGTCTGCGTCCATCAAGCTTTTCAACGATGACGGAATTAATGTTCATTGTTACTTCTGTAGAACCCATGGCTGCGCCGAAAAGGGCGAGCGCTAATACGTAGCTGATGATATTAGGCAAGAAGGATAAAAAAACAACGTCAAGTGCAAGTAGCGTCGTGGTGATAAGAAGCACTTTTTTGCAACCCCATTTTTGTCCCAGTATACCAGCAAAAGGCATGACAATAAAAGCACTGATACCGATACATAAAAGCAGTATACCAAGCACGTCAGCTTCAAGGTTCAGGCGTTCTTTTACTATGGGAATCATAGGTGCCCAAGTGGAAACGGCGAACCCGGGGATGAAGAAGGCCAGGCGGGCAGCATTTACTTCTTTGCTGCCAACGGAGAAGTTTTCTAAAGTGTTTTTCGGTTTGTTGATTTGCATTGTTAAAAACTCCTTTCGTTACATAGTAGCTATGAGAGCTTTTATGGGGTGAGTGTTACCATAATTTATCTAAAAAAGTGGGATAAAATTCATTTGAATCTTATCCCACTTCAATAGCCTGAGCGCTACAAGTCCTCTGATAAATTATGATGATTTTACCACGAGTATATTTTATTGTCAATGTAGGTTATGTTATATTTTCAATGCGTTGGAGATTTGCTGCTTTACATATATTTAGGCGTTGGTTTGAGTTTTGGAAAGTTTTTGGCATATCAATTAAACTTTTAGTCAAATCGTAAGGTTTGAGAAGAGTCTACTCAAAAATTTTTTGATTAGCAGGTTAATTGCTGGAAGGATGATGTTCTGTTTTTGTCATAATGGTTTAAAGTATTGTAGGAATGTTCAAAATGTAACGAATAATTCCCTTGCCTTTCATGATTGCCTATGCTATGATTTAATTAAAGCGTTTAGATGATAAAGGGGGAGTTATTTTGACTTATGGAATTGCTATTCTCGTTATTATTTTCC
This sequence comes from uncultured Phascolarctobacterium sp., assembly GCF_937920985.1. GTDB lineage: Bacteria > Bacillota > Negativicutes > Acidaminococcales > Acidaminococcaceae > Phascolarctobacterium_A. Next base: position 44,146 of record NZ_CALDXR010000061.1, on the reverse strand, counting down.
TGATTTTATTTATTATTGCAGCCAAGACCTGCTATGTGAAAGCACCACCAAACGTGGCCTACATTATTTCTGGTCTGACGAAGAACCCGCGTATCCTTATTGGTATAGGCGGTTTTAAAATCCCGCTGTTGGAGCGCGTGGATATGTTGTATCTAGGGCAGATGTCTGTTGACATCAAAACCAGCCAAAGCGTTCCGACAAATGACTTTATCAATGTTAAGGTTGATGCAGTTGCTAAGATTATCGTTGATAAGGAAAACGGTATCTACCTGGCGGCAAGAAACTTTTTGAATATGGAGCCGGCGGATATTACACGCAGCCTGCAGGATTCTCTTGAAGGTAATATGCGTGAGATTATCGGTACGCTGGATTTGAAGAAGATTAACGTTGACCGTGATTCCTTCTCCGATGAAGTACTGAAGAAGGCTGCCAAGGATATGGAAAAGCTGGGCATCAGCATCCTGAGCTGCAATATCCAAAATGTTGTTGACGATAACGGCCTGATTGTTGATTTGGGTGCAGATAATACGGCGAAAATCCGCAAGGATGCTTCTATTAGTAAGGCTGTTGCCGAGCGCGATGTGGCTATTGCTGAGGCTGCTGCCAAGAAAGAGGCGAATGACGCGCAGGTGCATGCTGATCTGGCGATTGCGCAGCGTCAGAATGAGCTTTCTATTGCCAAGAGCGAACTGAAGCGTACTGCTGATATAAAAAAAGCAGAGGCAGATGCTGCTTATGCAATTCAACAGCAGGAGCAGCAAAAGTCTATTGAGGTGGCAACTGTAAATGCGCAGATTGCTAAGGCTGAGCGTGAAGCTGACCTGAAAAAGCAGGAGGTTCTGGTAAAAGAACAGATTCTTGCTGCTACCATTCAGAAGCAGGCGGATGCCGATAAGTACAGAGTGGAACAGGATGCTTTGGCTGAGCAGGCCAAGAAACAGCGTGAAGCAGAAGCACAAAGATATGCTATGGAGCAGGAGGCTGCCGCTATCAAGGCGAAGGGTGATGCAGAGGCTTATGCCATCAGAGTAAGGGGTGAAGCTGAGGCTGCTGCTATTAAGGCGAAGGGCGAAGCTGAAGCTGCTGCGATGGATAAGAAGGCCGAGGCTATGAAGAAATACGGTCAGGCTGCGATGGCTCAGATGGCGATTGAGGTTCTGCCGCAGGTTGCTAAAGAGGTTGCTGCTCCGCTCAGTAAGGTGGATAAGATTACGCTTTACGGCGAAGGCGGCATGGGCAGTCTTTCTGGTAATGTTCCTTCCGTGATGGCGAAGGTTTTCGATACGGTGAAGAGTGCTACCGGCATTGACCTGCAGGAGATTGCCAAGGGTGAAACCTACGATGCTAAGGTTAACAAGAACATCAGCATTGATGGCAAGCTGCCGGAAATTCCTGTAGAAATCAGCAAGGAAGAATAGACATCAAAATAAGCTGTTAGCATCTGGTATGTTAACAGCTTATTTTTTACAGGTTTTAATTTGAAATAACGGAGGCAAGTTGCTTTGAAGATTCTCGTAAGTGCCTGTTTGTTAGGCAAAAACTGTAAGTATAACGGTGGCAATAACTTAAATCAAAGCGTGTTGGATTTTATCGAAGGGCATGAGGTTATCGGCGTTTGCCCGGAGCAGTTGGGCGGGCTGTCTACTCCTCGCTTACCGGCAGAAATTGTTGAAGGCGTAGTGACGAACAAGGAAGGTGTCAGCGTGGATGCGGAGTTTCGCAAGGGTGCGCAGGAGGCGTTGGCAGCTGCTTCGGAGAACAAGGTTGATTTGGCAATCCTGCAATCACGCAGTCCCAGCTGCGGCGTAAAGGAGATTTATGACGGCAGCTTCAGCGGCAAAAAAATCAAGGGGCAGGGAGTTTTTGCCAAACTGCTTACTATGCATGGCATAAAGGTGCTTGATGCCGAGGATATAGCTGAGCATAAATAACAGTGCCTGGAAAAGTTGGTTTATAAAAATAAAAGGCAAGGTCTTAGGAGGTTTGTTTCCTAGGCCTTGCCTTTTTTGTACATTATTTTTTATACTTTCTGATTGCGGCACCGATCAGCTTCGCTGTCTGTGACAGCTCTGCTTCGGTGTGCGTTGCCATGAGGGCAACGCGCAGGCGCGCAGTACCTTTTGCTACCGTCGGGTAGCGAATCGCGGGGGCGAGTACGCCGTTTGCTAGTAGTTCGTCTGCAACCTGCAGGGCGGATTTCTCATCGCCGATGATAATAGGAATGATGGCGGTGGGAGAGTAGGCTTCTACGCCTTCAGTGTGCAATGCGTTTAAGAAAAACTCAACGTTATGCTGCAGATTTTGTGCACGCTGTGGTTCCTCCTCCAGTACCTCAATAGCTCGCAGCGCAGCGGCGAGCGTAGCAGGAGTCTGAGAGGTGGCGAAGATAAAGCTGCGTGCTTTATTTTTGAGATATTCGATAATCACCTTGCTGGCGCAGGCGTAACCGCCTTCGGCGCCAAGTGCTTTGCTGAGCGTACCCATGAGAATATCAGGACGAACAGTGTTGCCGAAATGCTCAACAGTACCATGACCTGTTTGGCCGATAACACCAGTGGCGTGAGCTTCGTCAATCATCGTGAGCAGATGATATTTTTTGCCGAGGGAGACGAGTGCAGGCAGGTCAACAATGTCACCGTCCATGCTGAAAACTGCGTCGCTGACAATCAAGCCTCTGCTGCAGGGGGTAGCAAGAATTTTCGCTTCCAGATCCTGCATATTATTATGCTTATAGACAACGATGCGTGCCTTGGAAAGGCGGGCACCATCGATGATGCTGGCGTGGTTATATTCGTCGCTGAAGATAACGCTTTCGCTGTTGCAGAGGGCGGAAATAATGCCGACGTTGGCCATGTAGCCTGTGTTAAACACCAGTGCTGCTGCTGTGCCTTTGAAATGCGCCAGTTTGCTTTCAAGCGCTTCGTGCAAGGCGGTGTTGCCGGTAGTCAGACGGCTACCGCCGCTGCCTGCGCCCCATTGAAGCGCAGCTTCGGCAGCGGCCTGCTTAACGCGGGCATCTGCTGCTAAATCAAGATAGCTATTGGAGGCAAGCATCAAAACCTTGGGTCCCTGCATTTCGACGTATTTACTTTGCTCACTGTCCATAGTGCGCAGAGAGCGGTAAAGATTCTGTTCTTTAAGTTGCTTTAATTCGTCAGCAAAAATCTGCTCCGGATCAGGATTAGCAGGCTTTTCGACAGGCAGGCCGCGCACCAGTACACGCTGTTTTTCCAGATAATTGATAGCATCCTCGGCCTTGGCTTTGCTGCTGTCAAAAATAAAAACTCGACCGCCGTGCGGATTACCCATTTCCTTTATCGGCATGAGGCGTACATAACCATGCTTTAAGGATGCAAGGTAGCCGACGAGGTAATCAGGATCATCGGAAAGACACAGCTCGGCGATGATGCCGGGAGCATGTACAACCTTGGTGGCTAGTACGATGGCCTCGCGGAAGTGGTTCTTACCGCTGCAGTTGCTTGCTGCGCCTTCAGCATCCATATAGGTTACGCGGATACCGCGCTCGTGGTCAGGCTCAAGTCTGGTGCCGGTGGCAACGTCGTAGAGAACTGCACCGCGCATAGGATGGTTGTGACGCAGAAGGTCAATCAATTCATCAGCTTTGGCTTCCAGTCCCAGCTCGCAGAGCATTTCCTTCATGATTTTATAGGTTTCTTCTACCGTGTCGGCAGGGCGTTTGCTGACTGGCAGAGCGTCGAGGTATTGCAGCTTTTCCGGTGCAACTTCTTCCATTTTGACATTGATGAAGTCGGCGCGTCCGAGGCCGTGCTGCAGAGCGCGCTCGGTAAGTGCTCTGACAGCGCTGCTGATATCAGCTTGCGAGATAATGCGTTCTGCGCCGCTGACGTGTAAATCACCTTTGGATGCGCGCATTTTGATGCTGTATAAAGGCATAGGGAAATCTCCTTTGATGATAAATTTAGAACGTTATAATTTTGGTGTCTTCGCATCGCAATCAATATATCGTTTCGCTCAAGAAAAATTTTCCCGTACCCAAAGGGTACAACGCAAATTTCGTGTGGAATCAATACAAAGTGCCGCAAAACTCGCGCAAAGCAATAATGTTTTTCTACATAAGCAATGTTTAGCGCTCAAACAGTTGCGCCACTTTTGTGATTCCAGACACTCATTTGCTAAAATTTTTATTCACTACACGATATATTGATTGCTGGCGTTATTTGTTCGGCAAACTTTTGTGAATCTGCATTTAGAAAAGAGCAGGCAAAACCACAACTGTGATTTTGCCTGAAATGTTATACAAAGTATTATTTATCAGCCTCTGAGCAAAGCAACCTTGGTAAGCAGCTGTTTTGCGGGCTTATAAAATGCACCGGCGGCAACTGCGGTAAAAATCATACCGGGGAAGGCTGCGGCGGTGAGTACCATCCAGTTTACACCGGTAACCTGCCACAGTACGAGGCGGGCAGCGAAGGTTCCGAGCGGTCCGCTGACAGCAACGGTAAGCAGGTTGGTTCCGAGCAGGGCCATGGTGCCACCGGCAACAACGCGGAATACCATCTGTACAAGTACGTTGATGATGTTGTGCATACCGAGCATCATACCCAGCATGCTTGCAAGGATACCTGCGATAATGTAGCGTTTAAAGCCGAAGCAGGCGCAGATGAGTACGGCGATTGGTGCAGATAACTGGAATTCGCCACCGGCAATTGGCGAAGGGATTTTAAAAGAACCTGAAATCAGAATCAAGACACCTAACAAAGCGATAGTAGTCAGCTCTTTCATACTCAAATCTTTCATTTATTTGCTCCTTATTTTAAAACCTCATCCATGGATTGTTTAGCCAGTGCTATAGCCTTATCCAGATCTTTGTTTTCGATATTCAGCGGCGGGTTGAAGTAGATGACGTTGCCCAGAGGACGCAGCAGCAGGCCGTGGGTAAGTGCTTTTTTGTAAATTTCGTAGCCTATACGCAGGTCGCCGTCGAAGCCGATTTTCTTATCCTTATCGGTAACAAGCTCCATAGCGTTAATCAGGCCGATATGACGGATTTCGCCGATGTTCTTGTGAGATCCGAAGGTATCCATGAGTGCATTATGGAAGTAGGTTGCTTTTTCGGCAGCATGCTCAAGAATTTTTTCTTCCTTCATAATCTTGAGTACAGCGAGGGCGGTAGCGCAGCCGATAGGGTTACCGGCATAGGTGTGGCTGTGCATGAATTGCTTGCCTTTGTTGTAATCGTCATAGAAGGCATCATAAATTTTGTCTGTGGTGCAGACAATAGCCATTGGCAGATAACCGCCGGTGAGAGCCTTACTGATGGTCATGATATCAGGAGTAATTCCCGCATGGTTGCAGGCGAACATTTTGCCGGTTCTGCCGAAGCCGGTAGCAATTTCGTCGGCAATCAGCAATACGCCGTATTCATCACAGAGCTTGCGCAGTTTTTGCAGGTAGAGGGGCGGATAAATACGCATGCCTGCGCAACCTTGGACGATAGGCTCAACGATAATGGCAGCAGTTTCCTTAGCATGTTTGGCAAATTCTTCTTCAGCAAATTTGAAGCATTCGCATTGGCAATGCTCGCGGTCTTTGGCAAACGGACAACGGTAGCAGTCCGGTGCCTTTACATGGATGTTGTTCATCATCATGGGTTTATACATTTGTGCGAACAGATCCATGCTGCCTACAGAAAGAGCGCCGATAGTTTCGCCGTGATAGCCTTCGCTGAGGCACATGAAGCGCTGTTTTTCCGGGTGACCGGTCTGCAGCTGATATTGGAAAGCGATTTTCAGTGCGATTTCTACGGAAGAGGAGCCATTGTCAGCAAAGTTGAATTTATTCAGGCCTTTGGGGAGAACGTCAACCAACTCTTCGCACAGCTTGATAGCAGGCTCGTGGGTGAAGTTAACGAAGATAACGTGCTCTAATTGTTCAATCTGCTCTTTGATGGCAGCATTGATTTTGGAATTGCAGTGACCTAAAAGGTTGCACCACCAGCTGCTGATGATATCGAGATATTCGGTACCGTCGGCTGCGTAAAGGTAGGGGCCTTTAGCGTGGTCAACGATGATAGGACGTAAGGTTTCGTAGTCCTTCATTTGGGAACAGGGATGCCAGATGTGGGCTAAATCTCTTTTTTGTAAATCTGCTACTCTATCGTTCATTTTTTTTTTCTTCCTCCTGAGTTTTGTGTCATTATTGTTTATTCCCCCTTCCGCCTCACGTTGTTCGGCACCTTCCCCATAGGGGCAGGCAAGAGCGTGTAATTAAGACTAAAGGGGGCTGTTAATTTTTATTTGTATAATCCTTTAAGTACTTCTACATCAATATCCAGATCGCTGGCGTTCGGCGGTACGCAGGCAAGTACGGGGACCGCTGTAATTTCTTCCATCATACGCTTGTTATCGGCCTGCATGAAGTTGCTGCCGTCATAGTTGTTAAGGATGATGCCGCGGACGGGAATGTTTTTCTGCTTGAGGTAGGAGATGGTCAGTACGCAGTTATTGATGGAACCGAGCGCTGCGTTGGAGATTACCAGTACACCCAAATCAAGCTTTTTGATGATGTCCTCGAGCAGGATGTGTTCTTCATCCCAACGGATAGGGCAGATGATGCCGCCGCTGCCTTCCATGGTAACGTAATCATATTTAGCAAGGGAAGCCTGATAATCAGCTTCAATCTTTTCCATTTCTACAGGATTGCCCTCGCGCAGTGCTGCCAGATGCGGAGAAACTGCTTCCTTATAAATGTAGGAAACAAGGTTTTCCGGCTTTTCCGGGATGTTGGCGGTTTTGGCAACAAAGGCTGCGTCGCCCGGCAGCCAGGTGCCGTCAGGCTGTTCTTCGGCGCCGCTCAGCGCTGCTTTGTAGTAGCCTGCGTTGACGCCTGCATCACGTAAGCGTTTAACAAGCAGGCCGGTAACGTATGTTTTACCGATATCTGTACCAATTGCTGTAATGAAAAGACCTTTACTCATAATTTTCACCTTCGTAATTTATTTTGGTTAACTTAAGATTATATATGGTTAACTTTATTATAGCTTAAGTATACGCTGCGAAAATTTCAATGTCAACCTAGCAAAATAGTATGGTTAACCATGGCGGTTGGGCATAAAAAAAGATTGACAGCCATATTTTGTGGTTATAACAGTCAATCTTTGCTTATTTTGTGGTTAACGAAGAATCATCTTAATATAAAGGAAAAATTTATTTTTTGGCTGCCGCATTTTTACGGATTTCGGTTACAGGGACGCCGCCGATGCCCCAGTTATCTGTATCAACCTCGTCGATGGTGACAACGGTGGTGGATTTGTTTTTGCCTAGAACGTCGTGCAGAAGATTGGTTGCGCCTTCGATGAGAGCACGCTTCTGCTCGGGTGTAACGTTACCTTCTTTGGTGATTTTGATGTTTACATAGGGCATGGTGATGACCTCCTTGCGTTTTTCTTTCATTATAGCATATTTTGCTTGCAAACTGCGCGTTTCTATGCTATTATAAGTGCGGTAAAATTTACTGATGCACAGTAGCATTTAGGATGAGCTGGAGCAGTTAACAGTAAAGCTTACTTCTGAAAAATTTTTAAGTCAATACTCGCTTGGATCTATAAGACCGGGACGAAGACGCAAACAGGCTAACTATGCGCATTCCGTACCGGAATGCGCTTTTTTATATGCTTCGGCATTAATCGGCAATTCCGTAGCCTTGAATTTGCACAGCGTCTCCTGTGGTCAGAAGGGAGGGCAATCTTGAAGGTTGGTATTATTGGCGGTGGACGCGTTGGCAGCCGTCTGGCTGCAAGCTTGCGTGAAGCAGGTGTGCTGGCCGGCATTACTGCTGCATCCGAGCAGCACAGCGCACAGCTGGCGCAGCAGTTTGGCGTACCGGTGACGGATAACGCGAAGCTGTGGCAGGCAGCGGACGTGCTGCTGCTTACCGTACCGGACCGGTTAATTGGTATGGTAGCAGAGAAGCTGGCGCAAAGCGTGACACCGGCTGCTAAGGTTGTACTGCATGTGAGCGGCAGTGTGGGACTGGAGCCATTGGCTCCGCTTACGCAGATGGGAGCACACGTTGGCAGTCTGCATCCGCTGCAAAGCTTTGCCGGCGGCAATACACAGCTTGCAGGTGTGTATATGGCGCTGGACGGTGACAGCGAAGCGCAGGACGCAGGCAAAAAGCTCGTAGAGCTTTTTGGCGGTAAAGCGTTCAGCGTGCCTGCTGAAGAACGTGCGGCCTATCATGCGGCAGCTTGTATCTGCTCGAACTACGCCGTAGCGGTGGAGGCTATGGCGGCGCAGCTGATGGCACGCTGGACCGGCAGCAACGAAGCTGCCTGGGCAGCGCTGCTGCCCTTGTTCAAAGGCACGGCGGCCAATTTGCAGACTACGCAAAATCCTGCGGCGGTCCTGACAGGACCTATTGCCCGCGGTGATGTCAGCACAGTAGCAAAACATCTTGTTGCTTTACCGGCAGCTGTAATTCCTGCCTATTGCTCTCTGGGCCTGGCGACAACCTCGCTGGCCCTTGCTAATGGCACTATTGACGAAAATGCAGCTGATGAGCTGAGAAATTTGCTTGGAGGATATTATGGCTAACAAACAAGTAACAGTCGCAACGATTAAAGAAATGAAGCAAAAGGGCGAACCTATCACGATGATAACCGCTTACGACGTAGCAATGTCCCGCAACGTTAACGAAGCAGGCGTAGATATGATTCTTGTAGGTGATTCCCTGGGTAACGTAATTTTAGGATATAATTCCACAGTCCCTGTAACGATGAATGAAATGATTCATCACACCAAGGCTGTTATGCGTGGCAACAGCACTGCTTTAGTAGTTGGCGATATGCCGTTTATGAGCTATCAGGCAAGCATTGTTGATGCAATGTACAATGCAGCACGCTTCCTGAAAGAAACAGGCTGCACTGCAGTTAAGCTTGAGGGCGGCTCTGAGGTAGTTCCTCTCGTAGAGCGCCTGACACAGGCTGGTATTCCTGTATGTGCTCATATCGGTCTGACTCCGCAATCTGTAAATCAGCTGGGCGGCTTCAAGGTACAGGGCAAGGATATTGCCGCTGCACAAAAAATGATTGATGATGCCAAGGCTTTGGAGGCTGCAGGTGCTTTTGCCTGCGTGCTGGAATGCGTTCCTGCTGCATTGGCTGCTAAGGTAACCAGCGAGCTGAAAACCATGGCTACTATCGGTATCGGTGCCGGCAACGGCTGCGACGGCCAGGTGCTCGTATGCAACGACCTTTTGGGAGTTTCTACCGGTTTCTGCCCGAAATTTGTTAAGAAGTATGCTAATCTGCATGATACTACCGTAGAAGCAGTAAAGGAATATATTGCCGATGTTAAGGCAAGAACCTTCCCCGCTCCGGAGCATACCTTTAAGATTGACGATGCTGTTTTAGAAAAATTATATTAATACTTTTATACATAAAGTGAGGTAATTCAAAATGAAATTAGTACATACAGTTGCAGAGCTGCGCGAAGAGGTTGCAGCAGCTAAAGCTCAGGGTTTGACCATCGGTCTGGTGCCTACTATGGGCGCTTTGCATGAAGGCCATGCATCCCTGATTAAAGCAGCTAACATGGAAAATGATTTTGTTGTAGTCAGCGTTTTCGTAAACCCGACTCAATTCGGTCCTAACGAAGACCTGGACGCTTATCCGCGTACTCTGGAAGCAGACTGCAAGCTGGCAGAAAGCATGGGCGCTAACGTAGTTTTCGCTCCGGCTCCGAAGGAAATGTATCCGAGCGAGGATGCAACCTGGGTTGAAGTAACCGGTGAGATTACCAAGGTTCTGTGCGGCCGTACCCGTCCGATTCACTTCCGTGGCGTAACTACCGTTGTTACCAAGCTGTTCAACCTGGCACAGCCGGACCGTGCTTACTTCGGTCAGAAGGACGCACAGCAGGTTGAGGTTCTGAAGCGCATGGTAAAAGACCTGTTCTTCAATATCCAGCTGCGCATTATGCCGATTGTCCGCGAAGCTGACGGTCTGGCAAAGAGCTCCCGCAACACCTATCTGAATGAAGCAGAGCGCAAGGCAGCACTGGTACTGAGCCGTAGCCTGAAGGCTGCTAAGGAGCAGTACGAAGCAGGTGAGCGTGACGCTGCGAAGATTACCGCGGCTGTTACCGCTTCTATTAAAGAAGAGCCTATGTCTGATATCGATTATGTTGAAATTTATGCACTGCCGGAATTGAAACCTGTAGCAGCTCCGATGGCAGGCAGCAACCTGCTGGCTGTAGCTGTTAAATTCGGCACCACCCGTCTGATTGATAATGTAGTTTTGGAGGAGAAATAATATGCTTTATACTATGCACCATGGCAAAATTCATCGCGCTACCGTAACCCAGGCTAACCTGGAATATATGGGCAGCATTACTATCGACAGCGAGCTGCTGGAGCTGTCCGGTATTCTTCCGGGCGAGCGTGTACAAATCGTTGACAACAACAACGGTAACCGTCTGGAAACCTATGTTATCGCCGGTGAGCGTGGCAGCGGTGTTATCTGCCTGAACGGTGCTGCTGCACGTAAAGTTCTGGTTGGTGATACTGTTATCATCATCGCTTACAGCCTCATGACCGAGGAAGAAGCTAAAACCTATGTGCCGAAGGTTGTAATGGTTGACGAAAACAACCATCCGATCAACGTTCGCGGTACTGAAAAGGAAGCAGAAATCGGCTGATTTTAGGTATTATAAGAGCACGCTGTGGGTTGCGCGAAAGCGCAGGCAACGGCGTGCTTTTTGCATGGGTTTGTTTTCGTCGGAAAGGCAGTTGCGATGTGCGTGTGGATAAAAATTTCGGCTGTTTTAAAATGGAACGAAAAAACTTCGGTAGAACGCTAAATATAATCGTTCTACCGAAGTTTTTCGTTTCTATTTGTTTTTATCGTGGCAGCAGCAATGTTCTGCTTCCACAGGCTTCATGGAGCATTCCGGGCAGATGCCTTCGCCCTCTAACAGCTTGCTGCCCCAGGCATACATGGCCTGCAGGATGGGAAAGAGGCTTTCGCCCCGCGGCGTCAGGCTGTACTCAACCTTAGGCGGCACGACGGCGTACACCTTGCGCGCAATCAAGCCGTCACCTTCCAGCTCGCGTAATTGCTGGGTGAGCATTTTGGGTGTAGCCTCGGGGACGAGGCGTCGCAGCTCGTTGAAGCGCAGAATTTTGCCGGACAGGTGCCACAGGAGCAGTGCCTTGTATTTGCCGCCGATAAGCTGCAGCGTAGCGGCAACGGGGCAGTTGACGTTAATGGTGTCTTTCATTTGTATTATCCTTTCTGTAATGAACAAAGCTTTAAGAGTTTCTCACAGTATCTTTTTGTATACTATCTACCTAAATAGTGCATTCTTGAAATAAAGGTAGCGTTTGCTATAATAATAGCAGACAAAATTTTTTACGTCAAATAGATAGTAAATGAAAGGAGCCACGATGAAAAAACAATTACTTGATATAACAGGCATGAGCTGCAGTGCCTGCTCTTCGCGCATCGAAAAGGTTGTTAACAAGATGCAGGGTGTGGAGCAGATGAACGTTAATCTGCTGAAAAATAATGCGCATGTTACCTTTGATGAAAGCGTTGTAGATGAAAAAACGATTATTGCCCGCATTGAAAAGCTGGGCTTTGGCGCGAGAGTGCATGCTGCAAATGTTGCAGCACCGGTACCTCAGCAGGATACGGCGGCACAGGAGATGGAGGAGATGCGTCAGCGTCTTATCGGCTCGCTGATTTTTGCTGGTCTTGTCTTTTATCAGCACATGGGGCGCATGTGGTGCTGGCCGCTGCCAGGCTTTATTCTGGGGCAGGAAAACGAGCTGATTAACGCTTTGCTGCAGATGCTGTGGTGCATTCCGGTGCTCTTTATCGACCGCAAGTATTTTATCCACGGTGTGCGCAATCTATTAAATGGTGCGCCTAATATGGATTCGCTGATTGCCGTGGGTAGCGGTGCATCCTTTATTTACGGTTTATATTCCGTATTTGGCATGGCGTATGCCTTTGGTCATAATCGTCTGGATTTGCTGCCGGGCTTTGCCGATGCGTTATATTTTGAAGCTAGTGCCGTGATTTTGGCACTTGTAACCGTCGGCAAGTTTATGGAGGCGCGGGCAAAGAGCCACACCTCTGATGCGATTAAAGCGCTGATGAATCTTACGCCGAAGACAGCGCTGGTTGAGCGTCACGGTCTGCAGGGAGAAATACCTGTAGAGGAGGTTGTGACAGGTGATGTGCTGATTGTAAAAAGCGGTGCATCCGTGCCTGTGGACGGCAAAATTATTGAGGGCAGCGCTGCCCTGGACGAAAGTGCGCTGACCGGTGAAAGTCTGCCGGTAGATAAAACAATCGGTGACAAGGTTATCGGCGGCACTATTAACAGAAGCGGTTATTTTAAGATGGAAGCAACTGCGATTGGTGCAGATACAGCTTTGGCGAAGATTATTGCGCTGGTGGACGAAGCAACTTCGTCTAAAGCGCCGATTGCCAAACTGGCTGATAAGGTGAGCGGGTATTTTGTACCTGCTGTTATCAGTACTGCAGTGATTGCGGCGGCTATTTGGCTGGCGCTGGGCGCAAGCTGGCATTTTGCGCTGACGATTGCCATTTCGGTGCTCGTAATTTCCTGTCCCTGCGCTTTGGGATTGGCAACACCGACGGCAATTATGGTCGGCACAGGGCGCGGTGCTAAGAGCGGAATTTTGATTAAATCTGCAACGGCGTTGGAAACAGCGCATAAGATTGATACCGTTATCTTAGACAAAACAGGTACGATTACAGCGGGCAAGCCGGTAGTGACGGATATTTTACCTGTAAAGGTTACGGAAAATGAATTGCTGGCTTTTGCCGCAGGCTTGGAAAAGCTGTCGGAGCATCCGTTGGGTGAAGCTATTGTTGCTGCTGCCGAAGCAAAGCAGCTTGCTTTGCCGGAAGTCGGCAATTATAAGCAAATCCCCGGTCAGGGCGTTACGGCGGAGCTTGCGGGAGCTGAATGTGCAGCAGGCAATCTCAAGCTACTGCTGACGTTGAATGTTGATACAAGCACCTTAATTGACCAGTATGACAGGCTGGCTGCTCAGGGAAAAACACCGTTATATTTTGTACGTGCAGGCGAGCTTTTAGGCTGTATTGCTGTTGCCGATACCGTTAAGCCGACGAGCAGGGAGGCAATAGCCAAGCTGCAGGATATGGGCCTGCGTGTGCTGATGGTAACAGGTGATAATCGGGCGACGGCGGAGGCGATTCGTGCGCAGGTTGGCGTAGATGAGGCTGTGGCGCAGGTGCTGCCGCAGGATAAGGAAGCGGTGGTACGCAAGCTGCAGCAGGAAGGCCATATTGTCGCCATGGTAGGTGACGGCATCAACGATGCGCCGGCGCTGGCACGTGCCGATGTGGGCATTGCTATCGGTGCCGGCACGGATATTGCGATTGAGGCGGCAGATATGGTTTTGATTAAGAGTGATTTGCTGGATGTGGCGAAGGCGGTTCACCTGAGTCGCAGCGTGATGACCAATATCAAGGAAAATCTTTTCTGGGCCTTTATTTATAATGCGATTGGTATTCCATTTGCCGCAGGTGTATTTTATACGGCCTTCGGCTGGTTGCTGAATCCGCTGATTGCTGCAGCGGCGATGAGCTGCAGTAGTGTTTCTGTTGTTACTAACGCACTGAGACTGCGTTTTATAAAATTGTAATTGCAAAGGAGATTTTATCATGACTAAAACTATTGCTATTGAAGGTATGCATTGCCAGCACTGCGTTGGCGCCGTTAAGGAAGCACTTGCTGCTGTAGCAGGTGTAACAAGTGTTGTTGTTTCCCTGGAAAACAATAATGCCGTTGTTGAGGGCGCTGAGCTGGATGACGCAGTTTTGAAGGCTGCTGTTGAGGATACCGGCTTTGATGTAACCGCCATCAACTGAAAATAAGCAAAAAAACGCCGCGTAAAGCGGCGTTTAAGCTTGTAAAAAGGTCGCTGCGCAGCGGCCTTTTTCTTATGCAAATATTTCTGCTATAGCAGGCGGAAGCATATCAAGTGCGCTTGCTGTCATAAATGCGGCAGCAATGGCTACAACGATAAAAGCAGCAGCGTGCGGATAATCCTTTTTGCGTACGGAAGAAAAGATGGCACGCAGGGATAAAAGCAGAATCAGACCCCAGATATAGGGACCGGTTACTTCATGGAAAAATTTTTCAAACATGATAACACTCCTTGGTGGCTGAAAAAATGAATTTAAGCAGTTTGAAATACATAGATAATAAAAAAACACCCGCAATAGCAGGTGCTGTTTTTGGATTGGTGCCTCAGCACAGAATCGAACTGTGGACACAAGGATTTTCAGTCCTTTGCTCTACCAACTGAGCTACCGAGGCATGATTGGCGACCCGGATGGGACTCGAACCCACGACCTCCGCCGTGACAGGGCGGCATTCTAACCAACTGAACCACCGGGCCATTACAATATTGAGGCAAATGGGCAAAAAAATGGTGGGCGCTAACGGGATCGAACCGCTGACATTCTGCTTGTAAGGCAGACGCTCTCCCAGCTGAGCTAAGCGCCCGTATTTGGTGACCGGTGGGGGAATCGAACCCCCGATACCGCCGTGAAAGGGCGGTGTCTTAACCGCTTGACCAACCGGCCAAATGTGGTGACCCATGTAGGCCTCGAACCTACGACACCCTGATTAAGAGTCAGGTGCTCTACCAACTGAGCTAATGGGCCGTGGTCACGTTACTTAATTATAATACCCTATCTGCTAGAAAATGTCAAGCACTTTTTCGGAAAAACTTAAAAAATCTTTGGAGGCATAAAAACAATTGACTATACATCTAGAAAAGCATACAATTAAAGTGTTATAGTAGGTTCTAAATTTTTTGTACGGAGGATAGACTTATGGATTACGATATTGCCGTTATTGGTGGTGGTCCTGCTGGTGTATCTGCAGCGATTACTGCTGCCAGCAAGGGACGTAAGGTTGTTCTGTTTGAAGCCCATGGCTTCAGCCCCCGTCTGCGTAGTGTAGCGCAGATAACAGATTATATGGGTATACCCGATATTTCCGGTACTGCGCTTATGGATATTTTTGTAAATCATCTCAAGCAGATGGAAGTAGATATTATTGAATCTAAAATTATTTCTTTGCGTGAGGTAGGCGAAGGCTTTATGCTGGGTACACCGCACGGCGAATATTCTGCGGATTCCGTAGTGTTAGCGACCGGTATTTCCCGTTCTACACTTTTCCCTGGAGAAAAGGAATTTTTGGGCAAGGGCGTAAGCTACTGTGCTATTGTTGATGCTGATAAATATAAGGGCAAGTCTGTGGCTGCTATCGCTACTGTTCCTGATGCTCTGGAAGAAGTGGAATATCTGGCAGAGCAATGCGAGCATGTCTTCTTCTTCCCGCTGTATTCCGGCTTCATTCCGCCAAAAAAGAAAAATATTACTGTAGTGCTGGATAAGCCGACAGAAATTACCGGTACTGACAAGGTTACCGGCCTGCGTGCAGGCGATGATTTTTACAGCGTTAAGGCTGCCTTTGTCTTCCGCGCCAGCGATCCGCTCAACAGCTTTTTGCCGGGCCTGGAAATCCGTGGTCGCAGTATTTATGTTGATGATCAGGCTCAAACAAATATTGAAGGCGTTTTTGCCGGCGGTGACTGCACAGGTCAGCCGTGGCAGGTAAATCGTGCTGCCGGTCAGGGACAAAAGGCTGCGCTTTCGGCAATCCGCTATCTTGCACGTCGCGATGAGGGAATTGACTATTAAAAATTGCAGTAAAATCTTTTATCCCGACGGGATTTATGCTACAATATAAGTTATGATAAATTATTTGGAGGCTAGATTATGTTAGATTTAAAATTCGTCCGCGAAAATCCGAAGCTGGTCGAAGAGGCTGTAAAAAGCCGTAATGGCAGCCTTGATTTGACTGAATTCCTGGAACTGGATAAACAACGTCGTGAAATTACCCAACAGGTAGAAGCACTGAAGAAAGAACGCAACACTGCATCTCAAGAGATTGGCAAGCTGAAAAAAGCTGGTCAGGATGCTACTGAGCAGATGGCTGCAGTTCGTGCTCTTGGCGATAAAATTGCTGCAGATGACAAGGAACTGAAAGAGATTGAAGAAAAAATCAAAAGCATTCTGCTGACTATTCCTAACGTTCCCGCAGAAGATGTTCCAGTAGGCAAGGATGACACCTGCAACCCGGTTATCCGCACCTGGGGCGAACCGACTAAATTTGATTTTGAACCGAAGGCTCATTGGGATATCGGTGAAAACCTGGGCATTCTGGATTTCGAACGTGGCGTTAAGGTTAGCGGTGCACGTTATGTATTCTATCGTGGCATTGGTTCCCGTCTGGAGCGTGCCGTTATCAACTTCTTCCTGGATGTACACACCAGAAAGCATGGTTATACCGAATTCTTCCCGCCGTTCATCGTTAATGGCGCAAGCATGCAGGGCACCGGCCAATTGCCGAAATTTGCTGAGGATATGTACAAGCTGGAAAACGGCGACATGTACCTGATTCCGACTGCAGAGGTTCCTGTAACCAACTATCATCGTGACGATATTCTTACCGGCGACGAGCTGCCGCTGAAATATACTGCATACAGCGCTTGCTTCCGTGCAGAAGCCGGTGCTGCAGGCCGTGATACCCGTGGCCTGATCCGTATGCATCAGTTCAACAAGGTTGAGCTGGTTAAATTCACTAAACCGGAAGAATCCTGGGCTGAGCTGGATAAGCTGACCAATGATGCTGAAGAGGTTCTGCAATTACTGGGCCTGCCGTACCATGTTGTGCGTCTGTGCACTGGTGACCTGGGCTTCAGCTCCGCTACTACATATGACCTCGAAGTATGGCTGCCGGCAGCAAACTGCTACCGTGAAATTTCTTCCTGCTCCAACTTCCTGGACTTCCAGGCACGTCGTGCTAACATCCGCTTCCGTCGTGATGCAAAATCCAAACCGGAATTTGTACATACCCTTAACGGCAGTGGTGTAGCTGTTGGCCGTACCGTTGCTGCTATTCTGGAAAACTATCAGCAGGCTGATGGCAGCGTAGTTGTTCCTGAGGTTCTGCGTCCTTACATGGGCTGCGATGTAATTCCTGCTCCGAAAAAATAATTTGCGCAGATACAACTGAATAAAATTAAGCGTTGAAATGTCATTTAACCGGCATTTCAGCGCTTTTATTTTGTCTGTCGTATATAGATATGTTTCTGTTGTTTTATATATTTTATGGCGAAATTTTCGCTATTTTATGCTGGAAAATGAGCCAATCCGTGATTATTGGAAAATTTTCCCGTTCTCCTCGAAAAAAATCAATTTTTTGCCGTTTTCCTATTGTACTTTCAGATTATTGTGGTACAATCATAGAAGAAAAAATAATGCAATAGCAAGGGGAGAGTGTTATGAGTAATAAAAAACATTTCCAAATAAGCCAACAGGCTGTAGAAAAATTAGCGGTACGTTTCGGTACGCCGCTATTAGTACTTTCTTTAGATGAAATCAAGAAGAATTACAAGGTTTTGAAAAAATATATGCCGCGTGTCAAAATTCATTACGCGATTAAGGCTAATCCACACCCGGAAATTTTGCGGGTGATGGCGGATATGGGCTCCTGCTTTGATGTAGCAAGTGATGGAGAAATCCGTACTCTGCATGATATGGGCGTGGATGGCGGCCGTCTGATTTACGCCAATCCGGTAAAGACGAGTGTGGGCCTGGAGGCTTGCCGCAACTGCAGCGTACGCAAGATGACCTTTGACAGCGCCAGTGAAATAGATAAAATAAAAAAACAGTGCCCGGATGCGACTGTACTGCTCAGACTGCGTATCGACAATTCCTCGGCACATGTTGATCTGAATAAAAAATTCGGCGCAGCGCGTGAAAATGCGCTGGCACTGATGCAGCAGGCTAAGAATGCAGGCCTGGATATGGCCGGCATTGCCTTTCATGTAGGCAGCCAGACTGTCAGCGCTGACCCTTATCTGCATGCGCTGGATATTGCGCGTGAGCTGTTTGAGGAGGCTGAGGCGGCTGGCCTGAAGCTGCGTGTGTTGGATATCGGTGGTGGTTTCCCTATTCCTGAGCCGAAGGTTAAATTCAACCTGCCGGAAATGCTGCGCCAAATTAACGCGCGTTTGGACGAGGATTTTGCCGATGCCGAAATCTGGGCCGAACCGGGCCGTTATATCTGCGGTACGGCAGTTAACCTGATTACCAGCGTCATCGGTGTTACCGAGCGCGGCGGTCAGCCTTGGTACTTCCTCGATGAGGGCTTGTACGGAACCTTCTCCGGTGTACTCTTTGACCAGTGGGATTTCAAGCTCATCAGCTTCCGCGAGGGTGAGGAAAAGGTGGCAGCAACGTTCGCTGGACCGAGCTGTGATTCATTAGATATTATGTTCCGAGGCCGCATGACTGTGCCGCTGCAGGTTGGCGATTTGCTGCTGGTTCCCAGCTGCGGTGCCTATACCTCCGCCAGTGCAACTACATTTAACGGCTTCAGCAAGGCTAAGTTCGTTATCTGGGAGCGCGTAAAGGCTGAGGTTGAGCCTGTGGCCGCTGTCGGACGTGTTGAGATGAATCAGTCTGTAGCTCAGGCTGTAAAATAAAAATATAATTATTACCGCATCAGCGTTTAACGTTGGTGCGGTTTTTGTTTTAGGAAAAACGTGACAGATAAGGTGTGAAAAGTACGGAAAAACGTTACAGAAAGCAATGATAAAATGCGAAAAACGTGACAAAATGATTGCGAAAAGTACGGAAAAACGTTACAAGTCCAGGATTATTTAGACGCAGAGAGGGCAGTCTTAACGCTCATTTTACGCAAGTATGCTTTTTCTTAAATCTCTATCAGCTTTACCTCTATCTCCAGTTCAGATAGCAATGAAAGCAAATCGCCAAAGGCAAGCCAGACGGTGGCAGTGTTATCATTAGGGTGAATTCCGATGATGGTCGCTGGCAGAAGGTCTTTGCTGCTGACGAAGATAACGCTTTTGCTCGTATCGTTCAACAGGCCGAAGGGAGAAACCAGGCCTGATTGCAGTCCTAAATATTTTTCCAGACGCTCTGCCGAAGCGAAGCTGAGGCGGGAGCTTGTGAGCTTTGCGGCCAACTGCTTAAGATCAACAGGCGTAGTTGCCGGAACAGTCAACAGAAAGTGCTGTTTGCCGCTGCTGTTGCGCAAAAATAAATTTTTGCAGATAACAGCGCCGGCAGGCATCTCCAGTGCATCAAGTTCTTCCATAGAATAAACCGGCCGATGTTCTGTATATGTGAAATGTACATGCTTGTTGTTAAGCAGAGCATAGATGCTATTTTTGTCGAAGCTCATAGGTAATCTCCTCACGCTAAGTTTTGTATGCTGATGCATTTCATTATAAAGCAGCAGGCGCATTATGACAACCTGCGTACTTTCTAAATATGGAGAAAGCTTGGCGTTCATGCTATAATAATAGCATAGCGAAAGGCGGAAAAGATAATGCGAAAATTTATGATATACATTTTAATGCTGCTGGCTTTGCTCGCAGCAGGCTGCGGCAGCCAGCAGCCTCAGCCTAAGGAGCTGCAGCTCTGCAGCAGCATGGGCACCAGGCTGACGGAGGTTATTGCCGACAGCTACAGTAAGAATACGGGCGTAAAAGTAAAGATAAGCTATCTTCCGGGCGGCACGCAGCAGGAGCGTTTGGATTACCTGCGCAAGCACAAATTTGACGTATGGCTGGGTGGCACCAGTGAGGAATATTTTATGGCAGATGAGCAGCATATTCTGCAGCCTTATATCGCCAAGGAAGCCTACAAGGTGCCGGCAGAGCTGCGCAATCGCACCGGTCAATGGACGAGTCTTTATTTGAGCTATATTGCTTTGCTGAGCAACAAAAACAATCTGCATGCTTACGGCTTATATGCGCCGGAAACCTGGGATGAGCTTTTGGCACCGCAGCTTAAGGATGAGCTGGCTATTGCTGATTTTAATCTTGGTGGTGCCAGCTATGGCATGATTACCAGCATCTGGCAGTTGCGCGGCGGCGACCAGGCATTGGCTTATGCGGCTAAATTTAATGCACAGCAGCCGGTTTATACTAAAGGCTTTGGCGAGGCTGTGGACCTTGTCTATATAGGCAAAAAGACGGTTGCCATAGTGCCGTTGGATTATGCTTTGCAGATGGAAGCACGTCATCGTCATCTGTTTGCAACGGTAGTGAAGGACGCCAATCGTACAATGCTTACCGGTGCAGCCATTATGCGTAGTGCAGAGCATTCGGAGGAGGCGCGCGCCTTTTTGGATTTTCTGATGAGTGATGCGGGTGTAGAGCTTTTGCCTGCCAACGGTTATCACTATATGTGGCATGTAAAAAAATATCCCTACAATGATGGCCGCCGGGAGCTTATAGGCAATGTCCGCGTGCCGGTAGATGATTTGAGCTGGACCTCGGTTTATAAGAGTGAGATTATCCGCCAGTGGCGCAGTGCGCTTTAACGGCATAAAAAAATTGGCGCTTTTACAGCGCCAATAAATTTTATAAAACCTTATGTTTTACATGGTCCAGTGCCTGGTCGAAAAGACTGAGCACGTGGCTGTCATCCAGAGAATAGATAACCTCTTTGCCGTCCTTAGTAAATTTTACCAGGTTGGTGGCACGCAGCAGACGCAGCTGATGCGAAATAGCGGAATGTGTCATGCCAAGTGCATCGGCAATGCAGGTAACGCACATCTCCTGGTGTGCTAACAGGGAGAGAATGCGGATACGGGTGGGGTCACTGAGGACTTTAAAAATATCAGCCATGGGCTGGATATATTTTTCGTCATCATTGCCGGGGAGCGGCAAGGCATGATTGTGGATGTGTGTCATTTTTTCACCTACTTTATTTTTTATTGTTTAAGCGCAGACCTTTATTGAAAAAGAATGCGAGTACTGCGTAATAAAAGAAGCCTCCGGTAGGAGTCTTGCTGATAAACCACGTCGGAAAAAGGAAAAAGCTTACACTGAGAAAGAGCAGCTGCGGCAAGCAGCTGAAAAGACAGCTGATGCCTTCCTCCTGCCATTTGCTTTTAATGTGCAGCGCACTGAAAACGCTGTAGCGTGAGGCAAAGGCTCCGAAGCAAATGCCGCTGAAGGCATAAAGAAGAAGGTTAACAATTTCGCCGAAGTTCATCTTACTTACCTTCTTTGCTGCTGAACTGCTTAAAAAAGCCGGTTTTGAGCAGCAGGCAGGCAATAACGCTGCCGCCGATAGTACTTACCAAAAACGGCGGGATAAAGAACCAGGCTACAGCTTTGCTGCCTAAAAGCAGAGTGGCCATAATCCAGGCAACGAAGCCACCGATGATTCCGGTGCCGAAAATTTCACCGGCCATAGCTGCCGGCAATGTTTTGTAACGGCTGTAGGCCAGTCCTGCGAGGGCTGCACCAATCATACTGCCGGGGAAAGCCAGCAGTGAGCCTGTGCCCAGCATGTTGCGCAGACAGGCAATGATGAAGCCGATAGCAACGGCGTAATCAGGTCCTAAAAGAACCGCACCCATAACATTGATGGCGTGCTGCACAGGGAAGCATTTGGAAACACCTGCAGGGATATAAATTAAATGTGCGCTCAGTGTGCCGATGGCAATCAGAAGCGCTGCTGATGTCAGCTTGCGGGTTTGCATATAAAAACCTCCATGGGAAAGTTGTGTGTGGCTAACAATGATGTAACTATATTATAGCATTTAAATAGGTGTTTTGTGAACATATTTAAATGGATTTAGAAGAAAATCTTGCAGAATATAAAAACTTATTAAGCAGAACAGGAGTGATAAAGTTGGCTTTGTTAGAAGGTATTAAGGTTATTGATTTTTCCAAGTGGCTGCCGGGACAGTATTGCGGCATGCTGCTGGGCGATTATGGTGCGGATGTTATCAAAATCGAGGATTTGCAGGGTGATGCGACGCGTCGCTTCTGGCCTGAAAAAACTAAAGGCATGAGCTACTGGCATCTGATGCTGAACCGCAATAAGCGAGGCGTTGCCCTGAATCTTAAAAAGGATGGCGGACGTGATTTGTTGCTGAAGCTGCTGCAGGAGGCCGATGTTTTTCTGGAAGGCTTCCGTCCCGGTTATCTGGCGCGTTATGGCCTTGATTATGACAGTGTGCATAAAATCAATCCGCGGCTTGTATACTGCTCGATTACCGGCTTCGGGCAGAAATCGCATAAGCCGGCGCACGATCTGAACGTTGTCGGTCTGGCTGGCCTGAATAATCTTGATGATGTTGGCAGAGCCTGCGTATCTGAGGTGCAGGTGAGCGCAATTGGCAGTGGTTTGAATGCTTTAAGTGCGATTTCTATGGCGCTGCTGGCGCGCGAACGTACTGGCAAAGGACAGTGGCTTGATGTTAATTTGTATGCTACGGCGCTGTCTATGCAGGTGACGGGCATCAGTGCTTTGTGGGGCTGCAGGGAAACAGGCGAAAAGCCCTTTGGCCGCATAGCGCATTACTATAATATTTATCGTACGGCAGATGGCAGATATATGACGGTTGGCACTATCGAGCCTAAGTTTTGGCAGCGCTTCTGCGATTTAATTGAATGTCCGGAGCTGGAAAAACGCCAGTATGATTTTGCGCATGAGGAGGAGCTGCAGCAGCTGGTGGCTGCTAAAATTGCCACTAAAACTCAGCAGCAGTGGCTGGAGCTTATCGGCGGCGCAGAATTTTGCGTAACGCCTGTGTGCAGCCTGGAGGAAGCACTGGACAGTGAGCTGACAGCGCAGGAAGATATTCTGCAGGAGGCTGACAGCGACCTTGGCAATTTGCAGTATATCGGCGGTCCGGTGAAGTTCAGTGAGGATGCTAGTACCATTCGCATGCGGGCTCCTAAGCTTGGTGAACATACGCTGGATATTTTACAGGAACTGGGATATAATGATAATGAAATCAATGCCCTGCATGAAGAGGGGGCAATCTAAAGTTTTTGGATTATAGTATACTTATGAAGCAGGAGGCCAATATGAGGAAGATAGTAAAGCTTTTTATGACATTTGTTTTTGCCTGCTGCCTGTTTGTAGGCGTTAACCCTGCAGAGGCGGGCTTAATCAGCAGAGAGCAGGAAATTGAAATGGGACAGAAGACAGCGCAGCAACTGGAGGCCCAGTATGGTGTTTCTCAGGATTATGCGCTGCAGGAAAGAGTTAACCGCATCGGCCAAAGGCTGGCTAAGGTTTGCGGACGTGATGATATCACCTTTTCCTTTAAGGTGCTCAATAACAATGAGGTCAATGCCTTGGCCTGCCCCGGCGGCTTTGTTTATGTGTATAAGGGATTGATTGACTATATGCCGACAGATATGGAGCTGGCTGGCGTGCTTGGCCATGAGGTAGGACACGTAGCAAAAAAGCATACTGTCAATGCAATTGAAAAGCAGATGTGGACATCCCTGATTCTGTTAGCTGCTACGCGTGGACAGGGCATGGGCCTTGTGCAGGCAGCACAGCAGGCGTTGTTTGCCGGTTACAGCCGTACAGACGAACGCGGTGCTGATAAGGAAGGCGTAAAGAACAGCATTGCAGCAGGCTACAATCCCTACAGCATGCTGATTACTGTGTGGAAGCTTGATGATTTGTCCAAGCAGGGCGGTGGTGCCAATTACGGCCTGTTCAGCAGCCATCCTGAGCCGGAGGAGCGTGTAAAGCGCGTTATGAAGCAGCTTAAGGAATATGATATTCATCCTGATGTTATAGTTAAGGATGACGACCATGCGACTGTTACCGAGGGCAATTGGACCTTTAACGTTGGGCAGAGCATTGGCAACACTAAGGGTAAATATCGTGCCTACATGCTTGCAGGCGGATTGTGGAACGTGCGTCAGCGTGGTCCGGTCAACCCAAATCATTTCGTAGTTTATGATAATGGCAGTACGGCGGATATCTACTATGATGATATTCAGGTTTTCCGTCTGTATACGCAGGATGCAGGTGCTTTTGGCAGTGCCGGTGCTTATGCAGCAGCCTGTGCTGATATGCTGCGTGATTGGGCACAGATAGCTAATGCTAATGATGCTAAAGCTAAGAGCAGCACCAAAAAGAAATAAGCAGTTTCAGGCAACAAATAAAGCCATACCCTGCTAAGCAATTTGCTTAGCGAGGTATGGCTTTTTAGTTGCGTTAATGCATGGAAGGTGTTTTTTACAGTACCTTTTGCAGCAGGTTCAGCACATTCTTATGGGTGATTTTTTCAACGGTGCTGGCGCTGTATTTTTTAGAAAGGTATTCGTAAACAGCGCTGTAATCCTGCACGCCGTGCAGGTTATAGGGCGGATGACTGATGCCGTCAAAGTCACTGCCGAAGCCGATATGGTCATCGTTGCCCATGAGGTTCAGCATGTAATCGATATGGCGGTAAATACTTTCGATGCAGGCATCGTTGTAATCATGTTCCAGGAACTGGCCGGCAAAGGTAACACCAATCAGGCCGTCATTTTCTTTAATTGCCAGAATCTGCTTGTCATCCAGGTTACGCGGATGCGGGCAAAGAGCCTTAGCGTTGGAGTGGGTTGCGATAATAGGCTTGCTGCTGGTCTCGATAACATCCCAGAAGCCTGCGGGTGCAATATGGGAAACGTCAACCAACATACCGAGCTTGTTCATTTCAGCAACTACTTGGCGGCCGAAAACGGTGAGACCGCCGCCGCTGCTTTCTTCGTTGACACCATCAGCGATATCGTTGCGGTTGCTCCAGGTGAGTGTCATAGCGCGCACGCCTAAGGCGTAGAGGCAACGCAGTGCTTCCAGACTGCCGTCGATAGCGCCGCCCTCTTCAATGGCGAGCAAAGTTGCAGCCTTGTGGTTGAGCACATCGGCAGCGTCCTCTTTGGTGAGTACCTGCAGCACATCGATGCCGTCTGCGTGAAGCTTCTTTACTTCCTGCAGGTATTTGTCCAGCAGCTGCAGGGTGTAGCGCAGACCGCCGTAATAACGGAATTCGTGTGTGGGTACGAAGATAGCACAGAATTGCAGACCGCCGCCGAGAGCGATTTGACGCTGAATGTCAAAATGCTGGTCATTTGCATAAAGGCTGGTGCCTTTCTTATATAATTCGGTAAGGGTATCGCAGTGACAATCACAGATAAACATAGAGAAAACTCCTTTCAGAATTTATTAAACCCCCGCGTTTCCCAAACGTGGAACAGCGGGGGTTTTAATACTGTAAATTTTTACTTAACAGTTAAGGGTACTTGCTTCTTACCAACCGGTGTAGTAGTAGAAGAAGGTCATACCGATGGTAACGATCATAGCGCCGGCCATGGGGATTGCGGTGCGTTTTACCAGATCAAAGGAGGAAACGCCGCCCATACCGGAGGATACTACGATAACTGCGGTAATCGGGGAGCAGTTACGCATGATGGAAGCTGCAAAGTGCATCGGCAGCAGCATCAGTACCGGGTGCAGGCCGCTGTGCGCTGCAACTGCCGGAGTAAGTGCGGCGAATGCGAAGAAGGGAGCGTTGCCGCTGCCCATAACAATTGCGGATACAGCGATGATTGCTACCATAACCAGCATCATAGCCATCGGGCCGAAGCCTAAGTTTTTACTGCCGTCGATAAGAGTAGTGATAGCACCCATGGATACGAGGCCTTTAGCAAAGGTTTGGCCTGCAACAACCAGGGTAATAACGTTAGCCATCTGCATACCTAAACCGTCAAAGAAGGTCTGAATATCGCCCAGAACCTTTTGACCGTCACGCCAACGAGCATACTCGCACATAACACCGATAGTCATACCGATGAACATGGCCATAACGATGTTCATCTTAATAGTGGTAATCCAAAGAGAGCTGAAGGAAAGAATCAATGCCAGAGGAATTACCGGCAGGATAGCGTACCACATCGGTGCATTATCTGCTTCTTCTTCAATTTTTTCAACCTGCATCGGCTGCACGATATGACCGTCGCGTTTATCCATATATTTCTGAGTCAGGTAATGCAGAACACCTACAACTACAAAGGCTACAGCAACGATAGGAACCTGATAATGACTCCAGTAAACTACAGGGTCAACGCCTGCTGTTTCAGCGGAGAGGATAGTACCGGTGTCACTGGGGCTCCAGTCAAAGCAGAGGGTGGTTGCTACAGCAGCGGTTGCGGACAGACGGCTTACGCCCAAGCCCAACAGGATGGGGAACATGGTTACCATCAGCAGCATTGCCAGACCGGAGGCACTGTTGATGCACAGACCGATGAGCATACCGATAATCCAGGTGCCGCTCATTACCAGATAGGGGGATTTTAAAGCCATCAACGGTTTGATGGTTAAACGTACTAAAGAGCGGGAAGCGCCGATTTTATCCATATATTTAGCGAAAGCGCCTACAGACATAATGTTCAGGCCAAGCTTGCCAACGTTAGAGCTGAAGGTTGCGCGGATAAATTCAAAGGCATCGAAAATTACGGAGCCTGTTGTAGCCTTAGCTCCTAGAATCTGGCTGTAACCCAGCATAGCAGCGATATACATCATGATAATACCGCCCATAAAGAGCACAGGCTGTGGCTTGTACTTTTTGTAAATCAAATAGCCAACCCAAAAAGTTATAATTGCAGAAATAACAATACCCAATTTTCATCATCCCTTTCTCTTATGAATTTATTTTACAAAAATTTAGGCAATTCCATTATAGCATAACTTTGTTGCATTAAGCAATAAAAAACCTGCATTCTTCCCCATGAAGGGGACAGAATGCAGGTTTTTTTAGTTAATTATTAATAAATGTCAATCTTCTAGAGACAAAACACGTAAAACATGTTGGATATAAATAGCCTGAATAGCTTTGGAACGGCCAAGACCGCACAGGTGGCCGGTTGTTTTGATGCCCAAAGCCTCAATCTGAGTCTTCCAGCTGTCTTCCTCATCGCTGTACATATCGTTGTTGGCGTGATCGCCGGCAACAACCATCAGAGGATACATATGTACATGCTTATATTTGCGTTCCTGCAGCTTTTCGAGAACCGCTTCAAAATTAGGAGTATCCTCTTCTTCTACGGTTCCTACAATAACAGGGAATTTCATAGAATCAAAGATTTCCTGCAGCTTAACATAGGTATAGCCATGTGCTTTGTTATTGTTGCGCGGAGTACCGTGGCCCATCAGGACTACGCCTTCGCCCGGCGCTAAGGGAGGAATCTGAACGGCAATAGCTGCTGCTGCCAGTTTGTAGTCTTCATCGTTAACGATGAGAGGCTGACTGATAATAATTTTTTGGAATTTAGCGGTAAATTTTTCTTTGAGGCTGAGAATCTTCTGTTCGAATTCTTCGCCGTGCAGCAGATGCGTCGGCTGCAGTACCACCTCTTCGTAGCCTGCGTCTGCCAGCTTTTGCAGCACTGTTTCCGTATCGTCGATTTTAATACCGCGTTCAGCCAGACGTTTGCGGATAATTACGGAGGTAAAGGCACGATACTGGTCGTAGGCAGGGAAGGCTGCGGCCAAGGCCTGTTCAATGCCGCCGATATCTTGGGTTCTGGTTTCGTCGAAGGTGGAGCCGAAGCTGATAACCACCAGAGCTTTTTTGCTATCCATCTGTAGCACCTCTTCTTCCTGAATTAATTTATATTATAAAAATACTCTCCGCCCAGACAAGCGGACGGAGAGTAAAAAGGTGTGAAAGAAATGAATTACTTGGTCAGTAAATTATTTAGCTTCCAGAGCATCCCAAGAATCGTTTGCTCTTTCAACGAACAGTTTTTGTACTGCTGCGTTTTCGCCCAGACCGTGGATGTAGGTGTTAACCTTGAAGCCTTCGGCCTGCAGTTGAGATTTAAAGGAATCAGGCTCGTCACCGGCCATATCGTTGTTAGCATGGTCGCCTGCAACCATCATCAGCGGCATCAGAGTTACGTTCTTAATGCCTTTAGCTTTCAGTTGCGGAGTAACGGTGTCCAGATGCGGCCAGCCTTCTACGGAGAAGATGTAAGCGTTGGTGTAGCCAAGCTCATTCAGACGGTCTTGCATTACTGCATAGTAAGCATTGGACGGATGCGGAGTACCATGAGCCATGATCAGAACAGCATCTTTTTTGCCGAGTTTCGGGAATTGAGTAGAAACTGCTTTCATGGTTTCGGTAATATCGTCAGCTTGACCTTCCTGGCCTTGCCAATACATCAGCGGAGTACCAAAGGTCATTTTTTTGAAGTCATTTTTGTGCAGGTTATAAACTGCATCTTTGTATGCATATTCCATGCCCGGAATAATATCAAGAGAGGTCAGAGCAACACGGGTGTAGCCTTCAGCTTTCAGTTGAGCCAGAGCTTCTTCAGGTGTCGGAATGGTGAGACCTTCATGAGCTTTGATACGGTCAATAATAATATGAGAGGTGAAAGCAGTAACTACTTTTACACCAGGATGAGCAGCTTTAATAGCATCTACGGTTGCTTCAATAGTTTTAGCACGGCTGTCTTTAAAGGTGGTACCGAAGCTCATAACAACGATAGCGTCTTTATCAGGCAGGTTTGCCAGGGCCGGATTAACATTGGTCTTTACGCCGATTTGGGATGCCATGAGCAGAGCCGGGGTAGCGTCTTTAACTTCGTCGTTCAGTTGATATGCGGCATGGCTGGTAGCAGCAAAGCCTAAGAGGGCAGCGCAAGTCATAGATGCAACAGCAAATTTTTTCAGACTTTTCATTTTGAAAGCACTCCTTTGTATTCATAAATCATCAAAAATAGTAGAAGGTTGTTTTATAAACCTTACTTCTCTGTATTATATCACTTATAGTTGAGATGTCAACAAAAATAATAAGAATTGCTATTATGAAGCTGTAGTAAAAAAACAGACTGCTGTTATCAGCAGTCTGTTGCAAAGTTATTTCTTAAAGATTTTTCTAAAACAGTCCTTCAGAGAGCGTCCGAGCATACCGTTTGCAGGATCGTTTTCATATTCGCGGTCGCGGCTGTCACTGAACGAAGCGACGAGCGTGCCGTCGTCCATATCGTAAAAGTTATAAATCATGCTCATATAGGCATATGGATGATAGCTTTCCGATACCCAGCGCTGGCGGACAACGTCTTCCGTCCAGTAGTGGCGTTTACCCTCTTTGTCATAGTAATAATGTGTTTCCTGGGTAGTGTAATCTTCAAAATGACCGGGAACACGAACAGTATGGTAGCCGAAATGATTAATGGTAACGCGCATTTCTAAATCTCTGGGCGCTAAATTTTTCTGGCTGGCTTTAACATTATGATATTCCGGCAGAGGCTTTTGTGTTTCGTCTGTAGCAATCAGCTTTTGTCGGCCTGCAGCCTGTAAAATGGCAGCCATTACTTTTGTTTCTGCATTTTCATCAATCTTGAAGCGACGCGTCGGCTCTCCTTCAAGATTATCAATCTGGGTGATATGAATCTCTTTCACTGTATGCAGATTGTAGTCAGGATGCTTATAGGGTTGGTTAGCGAAGCAGGAAACGCTGGCGCAGAGCAGCATAATAAACGTAAGCAGGAACAGGGATAATTTTTTCATGGCAGACCTCCCAAAAGCGTCCTCAGGTTAATCCTTCAGCATACCCTTGATGCCGGCAAAGGTTTCCGGGCTGATAATATGCTCGATACGGCAGGCATCTTTTTCGGCAATTACTTCGTCAACGCCCAAAACCTCGTTGATAAAACGTGTCAGGGTTACGTGACGGTCATAAACTGCAGCAGCCTTTTTTTGTCCGTCTTTAGTAAGCAGGATACGTCCGTCCGGCTCCATGATAATATAGTTATCACGCTTTAAAATGCTCATGGCGCGGCTGACACTGGCCTTGGTAAAATTCATTTCCTCAGCAATATCAATAGAACGTACGCTGCCATTGCGTTTTGTTAGGATTAAAATAGTTTCTAAGTAATTTTCTCCGGATTCTAGCAGTGACATTTTTATAACCTCCATCAGAATTAGATGTAACATTTCGATTACTATTATTTTAACACATTTAATGGTTAACGTCACTAGCTAAGATAGTGTATAATAAAAAACAGAAAGAAACGCCTGGTGAGTAAGCTGAGGCTATCTGAAATAGATGATTAGACGGAAAGAGGTTATGTTATGCTAAATTTTATGCAGGAAGCAAAGAGCGTCTGGGAGCTTTTACGTCAGACACATAAGCCGATAGTGCTTTATGGAATGGGCAATGGCGCTGATAAAATTCTTGATTGGTGCGAGAAAAATAGCGTGCAGGTACAAGGTGTATTTGCCAGTGATGAATTTGTCCGCGGTCAGCAGTTTCGCGGCTTTACGGTGGAGCGTTATGACGCTTTGTGCGAACGTTTGGGCAATGAGCTTTTAGTTGTCATTGCCTTTGCCAGCGAAAGACCGGAGGTGCTGGAGCGTTTTGCGCAGCTGGCTGCTGAGCAGGAGGTGGTGGCGCCGCATCTGCCGCTGTTTGACGAGGAGAAAACTGTAAGTGCTGCCTGGCTTAAGCGCTACGAGGAGCAATTGCAGCAGGTTTATGACCGACTGGCTGATGAACAGTCACGCAGAGTGTTTGCTGATACGTTGAACTATAAGCTCAGCGGCAAGATAAGCTATCTTTTTGACTGTGAAACGCAGCGTGAGGATGATATCAGGACGTTGCTGCAACCAACATCTAATGAAGTGTATCTTGATCTTGGAGCCTATAACGGTGATACGATACAGGAGCTTGGACGCCTGACTGATTGGCAGTGGCGTGAGGTGCTGGCGGTAGAGCCGGACCGCCGCAACTGCCGCAAGCTACGCTTGCTGGCAGACGAGCTAGCGGCGAAAGGACTGGCGGTTGAGGTACGTGAGGCAGGAATCTGGAACGAGCAGGGTGAGCTGGGCTTCAGTGACAGCGGCGGCAGGCAATCAACCTTTATCGGCGCTGAGAAGAAAACTGTGCCAGTGACGACGATTGATAGCGTGGCGGCGGGACGCGACGTGACAATAGTTAAAATGGATGTCGAGGGGGCAGAGGTGCAGGCTATTGCCGGAGGCAGGCAGACCATTGGCAGCTGTAAGCCGAAGCTGTTTGTGGCAGCGTACCATTATGATATTGATTTATTCCGTTTGCCTTTGCTTTTGTGGGAGCTGGTGCCGGAGTATAAGATTTATCTGCGTAAGCATCCTTATGTGCCTGCATGGGAACTGAATTTTATTTGCATCGAAAAATAGTGGGACGTTAAAGGTCCATGTAGGACAAAAAATGTCAAATGTAATATAGTGGTGGAATGTCCTTTTAATAAATGTCAAAGTGACACAAAAAGTTAATTATTTGTAAAAATAATGTAAAGTGTAAGCAGGTAAAAACTGACCTGCAACGAATTTATCAAATATGGGTGTAGAATGGGAACACACTAAAATATAATTTTCAACGACGATGCAAAAAAAGGAGTGTATGCAAATGAAAAAATCTAAATGGATGCTTGGTGCAGCAGCAATGTTGGCTTTATCTGTAGCTTTGGCTGGCTGCGGCGGCGGCGACAAAAAAGCAGACAATAAGGCTGCTGGCGTAAAAGGCAGCTTGATGGTTTATACCTCTATTTATCCTGATATTATCGACAATATGTGCAAACCTAACGTAGCAAAAGCTTTCCCAGATATGAAGGTTAACTGGTTCCAGGGCGGTACCGAAAAAGTTATCACCAAGATTACCGGCGAAATCAAAGCTAAAAAGATTGCTGCAGATGTTCTGATGGTTGCTGATCCGTCCTACTATCTGAAGCTGCAGGAGCAAGGCTTGCTGTTACCGTATAAATCCAAAGAAGATGCTAACGTTATCAGCGAAAAAGACAAAGACGGCAACTGGTACGGCGTTCGTATCTCCAATATGATCATTGCTTATAACTCCAATAAGCTGAAAGCTGAAGAAGCTCCGAAAAACTGGACCGACCTGACCGATCCGAAATGGAAAGGCAAAATTGCTATGCCTAACCCGATGCTGTCCGGTACTGCTTATGTAGCAGTTGGTGCTTTGGCTGACAAATACGGTTGGGAATATTTCGATAAACTGAAGGCTAACGGCCTGCGCGTTGAAGAAGGTAACTCCGCTATTCAGAACAAGCTGCTGACCGGCGAATATGCAGCTGTAATGATTCTGGAAGAAAACATCCTGAAGCTGGCTAATACCAAGAAAGAGCCTCTGAAGATTGTTTACCCGACCGACGGCGTAATCAACGTTCCTTCCCCGATTGCTATCTTCAAGGATACCAAGAATCCTGATGGTGCAAAGGCTTTGGTTGACTGGTGGCTGTCCAAAGAAGGTCAGGAAGCAGTTGTTAAAGGCTGGATGCACTCCGTTCGTGGCGACGTAAAAGCTCCTACCGGTGCTGAAGATACTAAGAAAATTGTTGAGGGCAGAATTAAAGTTGATTGGCAGAAGCTGGCTAACAACAATGCTCAAATCAAAGAAGAATTCCGTAAGAGAGTTATGGATAAATAATGCGTTGCTAAGTTAAATTATAGCGGAAACAGGGAGACCTTTCAGGCCATCCCTGTTTTCTGCTCAATAAAGAGGGGCCGAAAGCTTGCTTTTGGTGTTGCTCTGAGGTATTAAAAAAGGAGAAAGAAGCGTTCTATGTCAAGAATAAACAGTAAATTTATTGTTATCGCTATCTCCGTGCTGTTGCTTTTATACTTTGTTATCTTCCCGATGGGAATTCTGCTGTATGACAGCATCATGCTGGATGGCGCAATTAACTTGGAAAACTATCGCAATGTATATAGCCAGGATGTCAACTGGCGTGCGTTGACGAATACAATCGAGTTGTCTTTGGGCGTTATGATTGTCAGTGTGCTGATTACCTTCCCGCTGGCCTGGCTAGTTGGCCGTACCGATATGCCCGGTAAAAAAATCTACCGTACTCTGTTGGTATCCAGTTATATGATTCCGCCGTATGTAGGAGCTATTGCCTGGGTACAGCTGCTGAACCCCAGTGTAGGTTATCTGAATGAGATTCTTAAATTTGTCTTTGGCCTGGAAACAGCGCCCTTTGACATTTATACTATGGCCGGCTTAGGCTGGGTACTGACTCTGTTCTACTCTCCCTTTGCTTTCATTACCATTTCCCGTGCGATGGAGAAAATGGATCCGACTTTGGAAGAAGCTGCGCGTGTCAGCGGTGCTTCTCCGATGCGTACTGTTTTTGACGTAACTTTGCCGCTGATGGCTCCTTCCATTCTGGCCGGCGGCCTGCTGGTATTTATTGCTGCTGGCAGCTGCTTCGGTATTCCTGCTATCGTAGGCATGCCCGGTAATATCGAAGTAATGACCACGCGTATTGTAACCTATATTTACATGGGCGATACTGCGGGCGTACGTGATGCGACGGCGCTGGCTGCTTCCCTGATGTTCCTGGCCAATATTTTGCTGTTCGGTATGACCTGGATGGTAGGCAAAAAGGATTACACCACTATCAGCGGTAAGAGCACCCGTCCGAACATTGTAGAGCTGGGCAAATGGAAATGGCCCTGCTTCTGCCTGGTTGGCGCTTACAGCATGATTTCCATTATCATTCCGCTGGGCTCCATAGTGCTTACCAGCTTGATTATCACCCTGTCCAAGCCGATTGGTCTGGATAACCTGGGCTTTGATGCCTGGATTCCGGTTATCACCAGCTCCCAGTACATGGAAAGCGTTTGGAATTCCGTTGTTTACGCTGTTATTGCTGCCTGCATCGGCACGCTTATTTCCATCTTTATTGCATATCTCGCAGTTAAAACAAAAATCAAAGGTCGCAGCCTGCCGGACCTGCTGGTAGTTATCGGTGGCAGTACCCCGTCCATCGTTATTGCGCTGGCTTTGATTATTACCTTCAGCGGCAATTTTGGCTTGAACCTGTATTCCACAATGTGGATTATGGTAGTTGCTTATCTGGTAAAATATATGACGATGTCTGTGCGTACAATCGCCGCTTCGCTGAGCCAGGTGCACATCTCTCTGGAGGAGGCTGCACTAAATTCCGGCGCCAGCTGGCTGCGCTGCTGCAAGGATATCATCATGCCGCTTATTGCACCGTCTATAGTTGCCGGCTGGTTCCTGATTTTCATGCCGTCCTTCTACGAGCTGACTATGTCCCTGCTCCTGTACGGCAGTGATACCAAGACCATCGGCGTATTGCTGTATGAACTGCAGACCTATGCAGATACGCAGAACGCTTCTGTGCTTTCTGTAATCATTCTGCTGATTGTTTTGATTGGTAACCTGATTCTGAATAAGGTTTCCAAGGGTAACGTAGGTATTTAATTAAAGGAGTGTAATAAATGGCTGAGGTAAGAATTGAGCATGTATTTAAACGTTTCGGCGCTGTAACTGCCGTAAACGATTTTGATTTAGTTGTAAAGGATGGCGAATTTGTTTCCATCCTCGGTCCTTCCGGTTGCGGTAAAACCACTACCCTGCGCATGATTGCAGGCTTTGAACGTGCTACCGAAGGTGAAATTTATATCGGTGACCACTGCGTAAGCTCCTCTATTAAAGGCAACTTCGCTCCGCCTGAAAAACGTGACATCGGTATGGTATTCCAATCCTATGCTGTTTGGCCGCATATGACTGTTGCCGAAAACGTAGGCTATCCGTTGAAAATTCAAAAGGTAGATAAAAAGGAACGCGAAGAACGCGTACAGAAGATGCTGGAGCTGGTTCATCTGGGTGAATACAGCAAGCGTTATCCGCATCAGCTGTCCGGCGGTCAGCAACAGCGTGTAGCTTTGGCGCGTGCCCTGGTAGCACAGCCCGGACTGCTGCTTTTGGATGAGCCTTTGTCTAACCTGGATGCTAAGCTGCGTGAATCCATGCGCTTTGAAATCCTTGCTATTCAAAAAGAACTGGGCATTACTGTTGTATACGTAACTCATGATCAGGGCGAAGCAATGGCAATGAGCGACCGCGTAGTTGTTATGAGTGCCGGCGTTGTACAGCAAATCGGCGCACCGCACGAAATTTATACCAAGCCTGCCAACAAAATGGTTGCGGACTTCATCGGTCTGGTTAACTTTATTGATGGCGAGGTTAAGGGTGACAGAGTATTCATTAAGGGAAGCAATGTTTCCTTCCCGAATACCGCTAAGGTTACCGGCGAAGCAACAATTGCCGTACGTCCTGAGAATATTACCATGTCCCTCAGCGGCGGTCAGATGGAAGGCCAGGTAACTCACCGCTTCTATCTGGGCGATGCGGTTGACTATCGTGTAAACGTTCACGGCCATGACATCCGCGTTATCGTTAAGGGCGCAGATCTTGATGCAATTCCCGACGGCTCTAGGGTATATCTGGACTTTGACAGAGTAATGGTTTTCGACAGAAACTAAGCTGAAAATATAAGACGGAGATAACGGATTAAATTACTGTTATCTCCGTTTTTTTGTGTAAAAAAACATAAAAAAACTGTGGTTAGCTATTGACAACTCGGCTTAACAGTAGTATAGTGGTCTTAAACAGGAACAATAATATAAATTTACGCATAAAGCGCATAAAAGTTCCGTCGCAAAAGCCGAAGAGCTAAATGAGGGTTTTATGAATTTAATTGAAGGTCTTACTAATTTTAATTTAACAAAGCAGGAAGCAACGCTGTATGTGCTGCTGCTGAAGTCCGGTCAGATGACCGGCTACGAAGCAGCCAAGCAGACCGGCATTTCGCGCTCTAACACCTACACTGCGCTGGCAGGACTGGTGGATAAGGGAGCAGCGTATGTGCTGGAGGAGGGCAAGGTAACGCGCTATACTCCGGTGCCTGCTGCTGAGTTTTGCAGCAACAAAATCAGTTGTCTGGAGGAGATAAAAAAAGATATACTCCAGCAGCTACCGGTGCTGAACAATGATCCTGAGGGGTATATCACCATCAAGGGTGCGCAAGAGATTATAAATAAACTGCGCAATACCGTGCGTCAGGCACAGGCAAGAATTTATCTGTCGGCTAACAGCAGAATGCTGGAGCTGCTGCTGCCGGAGCTGCAGGCTGCTTTGCAACGTGGCTTGAAGGTAGTAGTTATCGGCGATAAAAGCTTTTCTTTGCCGGGAGCAATCTGCTACGGAACAAATAAGCAAAGCGAGCAGATTCGTCTGATTGCCGATTCACACACCGTTTTGACAGGGGATTTACAGAATGATGATGATTCAACCTGTTTGTATTCCTGCAAACGCAATTTAGTTGATTTATTTAAGGAAGCGCTGCAGAATGAAATTGCGCTGATTAAATTACAGAAAGGTGATATGAATGTCTAAGAAAATTCCGTTTGTTACTAAAGAACAATTAGAAAAAATCGTTTCCCAATATCCTACTCCGTTCCATCTTTATGATGAGGCCGGCATCCGTCGCACTGCGCGTCTGGTGAACAAGGCTTTTTCCTGGAACAATGGCTTTAAAGAATATTTCGCAGTAAAGGCTACACCTAACCCCTATCTGCTGCAGATTCTGCGCGAAGAGGGCTGCGGTGCCGACTGTTCCTCCTATACCGAGCTTTTGATGAGCGATGCCGTAGGCTTTAAGGAGAGCGAGATTATGTTCTCTTCCAATGCAACTCCGGCAGAGGACTTTAAATTGGCTCGTAAATTGAATGTAACCATCAATCTGGATGATATTACTCATATTGACTTTTTGGAGAAGGTTGCCGATATTTCGGAAACCGTCTGCTGCCGTTACAATCCCGGCGGACATTTTGCCATTGCCAACAACATTATGGATAACCCCGGCGATGCAAAATACGGTATGACTCATGAGCAGATTATCGAAGCTTATAAAATTCTCAAGAGCAAGGGCGTAAAGAATTTCGGTATTCATGCTTTCTTAGCTTCTAATACTGTTACCAACGAATACTATCCGGAGCTGGCACGTATTCTGTTCGAGCTGGCAGTTGAGCTGAAGGAAAAAACCGGCGCGCATATCTCCTTTATCAACCTCAGCGGCGGTATCGGCATTGCCTATAAGCCTGAGCAGCAGGATAACGATGTACTGGCAATCGGCGAAGGCGTGCGCAAGGTGTTTGAAGAGGTACTCGTTCCGGCAGGCATGGGTGATGTTAAGCTGTTCACCGAGCTTGGCCGTTATATGCTGGCACCGAACGGTGCTCTGGTAACTACCGCTATCCACCAAAAGCATATCTACAAAGAATATATCGGTTGTGATGCCTGCGCTGCTAACCTGATGCGTCCCGCTATCTATGGTTCCTATCATCATATTACTGTTATGGGCAAGGAAAACGCTCCCTGCGACCATAAGTATGATGTAACCGGCGGCCTGTGCGAGAACAACGATAAATTTGCCGTAGACAGAATGCTGCCGGAAATTAATATCGGTGACCTGCTCTTTATTCATGATGCCGGCGCACATGGCTTCTCCATGGGCTATAACTATAACGGCAAGCTGCGCAGTGCTGAGCTGCTGCTGCAGGAGAACGGCAGTGTGAAAATGATTCGTCGTGCAGAAACCCCGGCAGATTATTTTGCTACCTTCGATTTCGGCGAGTACGGACCGAAGCTGGCAGAGGAAGCAAAGATTAAAATGTAAAAAGCAACGCTTAGTGACGTTGTTTCACGAGGACTGAGGCCTGAGGGCTTCGGTCCTTTGTTATTGTGTGATATAAGCACTTGCCTGAAAGCTGCTTTTGATTTAAAATATATAGTGAATTGTCGGAAGCTTTAGGCAATAATGCTTTCGAAAAAATTATCAGGCTGTGAGGGAATGCAGCCGAATTTTGGAGGATGTGCTTATGCAAAATAAATATGCTGTTTACGAGGAGGCGCTGGCGGAGGAGCTTATTCCCGCCATGGGCTGTACCGAGCCTATCGCCATTGCTTACTGTGCTGCTGTATGCCGCGAGCAGTTGGGAGCTTTCCCGGAGGAGATCGAAATTTGGGTTAGCCGTAATATTATCAAAAACGTTAAGAGCGTTGTTGTTCCGAACACCAACAAAATGAAGGGCATTGAGGTTGCCTGTGCTGCCGGTGTTGTTGCTGCTCATTCCGAGCGTCAGCTGGAGGTTCTGGCTTATATTA
The DNA here is from genome assembly GCF_937920985.1 of uncultured Phascolarctobacterium sp. Taxonomy (GTDB): domain Bacteria; phylum Bacillota; class Negativicutes; order Acidaminococcales; family Acidaminococcaceae; genus Phascolarctobacterium_A. Next base: position 6,200 of record NZ_CALDXR010000061.1, on the reverse strand, counting down.
ACCAGGAACAAAAGGCTGAAATTAAGGCTTTGGCTGAATCCGGCAAGATTAATATTCACGTTTCCGAAGAACCGGATATTTTCTATATCCGCATTTTCCTGGCAGCAGGCGGCAATAATGCCGAGGTAACTATCCGCACAGACCACACTAATGTTACCTGCATCAAGAAAAACGGCGTTACTATTTTGGAAAAACCGATTGTACCTGCCGAAGAAGAGGCAAAGAGCCTGTGGAGAATCGAAGACGTTCTGGATGCGGCCCGCAATATGCCGTTAGATAATGTTAAGCATCTGCTGCAACGTCAGATTGATTTCAATATGGCTATTTCCAAAGAAGGCCTGACTAATGATTACGGTGCCAGCATCGGCAAGATTTTGTTGCGCCGTGACCCCGACAGCCTGCGTATCCGCGCACGTGCCAGCGCTGCTGCAGGCAGTGACGCGCGTATGAACGGCTGCGAGCTTCCGGTAGTAATTACCTCCGGCAGCGGCAACCAGGGTATTACCGCTTCCGTTCCTGTTGTTGTTTATGCACATGCATTGGCTGCAGGCGAAGAAAAAATGCTGCGTGCAGTACTGCTGAGCGACCTGGTTACCATCTACCTGAAGCAGGGTATCGGAAAGCTGTCCGCATACTGCGGTGCTATCAGTGCCGGCTGCGGTGCAGGTGCGGCAATCGCTTTCTTGTATGACTGCACTGATGACCAGATTGAGCATGCTGTAGAAAATGCTCTGGCTATCAACAGCGGTATTATCTGCGACGGTGCTAAATCCTCCTGCGCAGCTAAAATTGCTATGGCTGTTGAAGGCGGTTTGATGGGCGTTGATATGTCCGTTGCCGAGCGTAACTTTGCTGGCGGTGACGGCATTGTCCAAAATACTGCCGATGAAACTATTGCTGCAGTTGGCAAAATTGCCAGCCAGGGCATGGTAGAAACCGATAAAGAAATTATTGATGTAATGCTTGGCCTGTAATCAAGGCAAAAATAAGAGAGTCTGCTATTTTAGCAGACTCTCTGTTTTTTATGTCCAGCAGATAATTATTCTTCTACCATTTTAGTAAGCTCTTCCACGTGTTCGGTAGCAGTGAGCACATAGATGAAATCGCCGCTGAGCAGGCGTGTATCACCTGCCGGAATAACTTGGGATTCACCGCGTTTGACATCTACAAGAAGTGTGTTGGGCGGCCAGGGGATATCCTTGATGAGCTTGCCGCTGACACTGCTGCCGCTGCAAACTGCCAGCTCGATAACATTGCGCTGCTCCAGCACAGCCGGCTCCGGTGCTTTTTTGCGCAGCATGCGCTGCATCAGCTCCTCGTAGATAGGCTTGCTGTGGCACAGCTCCGCAATGACGAAGGCTACCATGGCAGCAATTGCCAGCGAAAGCAGCTGTTGGTAGCTGGCTGTCATTTCCATAATTAGTACGGTGCCTGTGATAGGCGCGCGTACGGAAGAAGCAAAAAGCGCCGCCATAGCAACAACCATAATATTTGTGGCATATGCAGGCTCAATCCAGCCAAGCATAATCAGAATCTGGGCGCAAATGCTGCCACAGAGAGCGCCGATAACGAGCATCGGCAGGAAGAAACCGCCGGGAACGCCGCAGCCGTAGCTGATGAGCGTAAAAATCAGCTTGCCTGCAAGAAAAATCAGCAGAAGCTGCAAGGATACAGGTGCTTTGGCCAGATGGTTGATAAGATCGTTGCCGCCGCCCAAAACCTCAGGCAGGAAGTAACCCAAAATACCGGCGCAGATGAGGGCAAAGGCAATCTTCTGTACAGGGCGCTTGAAGCAGGGCAGGCTGTAAAAGCGGCCGATGTTCAGCAGTCCCCAGTTAAAGATAACACCTGCCAGACCGCTGGCAAGAGCAACCAGAATGACGATGCCGTAATAGCCTATAGGAAGCAGCTGTAAGTCGGGGATATCAAAAATTGTCGCACGGCCGAAGATGGCGCGTGAAATAATAGTTGCGGTAAAGGCTGCCGCCATGGAAGGCAGCAGAACCATGATGGAAAAATTGCGGTGCAGCTCTTCCAAAGCAAAGATTACACCGGCGAGCGGAGCGTTGAAGGCTGCTGCCAGACCGGCGCTGGCACCGCTGGTCAGCAGATAGCGTTCTTCCATGCGGGTGCGTCCCATAAGACGGCTGACGCCCTGCGCAGTTACTGCGCCCAGCTGGATGGAGGGACCTTCACGTCCCAGGGAAAGACCGGCACCGATGCCGATGATGCCGGCGGTGAGCTTAACCCAGAGAATGTGCAGCCAACGCATTTTCATCAGGCCTAAAATTGCTCCCTTAACCTGAGGAATGCCGCTGCCTGCCGCCATAGGCTCGATGCAGTTGAGCTTGTGCAGGATGAAGGCGATGGCGATGAGCACGGCGAACCAGCAGGCGTTGATCCTCCAGTCGCTCACCCATAGGCGGTTGTAGAGCGCTCCGCGCAGGTATTCCATCTCCGAAAGGGCGAAGCGGAAGAAGCTGATGACTATACCGGCGAAGATACCGGTGAGGATACCCTCCGCAAACAGGCGCAGGCGGAAGCGGTGCATGTCGCTGAGCGAACGGTAGGTTTTGTATTTTTGTTCTTTATCGTCCATAAATATAACTCTTTTCTTCGAATTTTTGTAACTAATATTATAGCACAAAAATAACCTTATGACGCAGTACCGAAGTAGCGGTCATAAGGTTATTAATAATTTTCAGGTCAAATTTAATTTAAGCCTTGGCAGCTTCTTCCTTAGCGTAATCCGGATCAAATTTCGGATTCAGGTAGTTTTGGTAAGCCCACGCAAGGAGTGCACCGGAAATATTGTGCCATGCGGAGAAAACAGCGCCGGGAACGGTTGCGGCAGGCAGAGCAGCGAAATGTGCTTTTGCCAGGCCGGTTGCCAGACCGGAGTTTTGCATACCAACCTCGATGGACAGAGCAACAGCCTTTTTCCAGCTGAGGCCGGTGAAGCGGGCGATGGCAAAGCCAAGGGCGTAACCGCAGCAGTTATGCAGAATAACTACCAGCAGAATCAGGCCGGGAGCCTTCAGAATCAGGTCACGGCTGGCGCCGATAACACCTGCGATAATCAGAGAAATTGCAATGGAGGATACAGCCGGCAGATAGTCGGTTGCTGCTTCGGCGAGCTTGGGCAGGAAGGATTTAACAGCCAGACCTAAGCAGATAGGCAGAATAACGATTTGAACGATGCTCCAGAACATACCTACCGGGTCAAAGTTAATCTTTTCACCGATAATCATGTAGGTGATGAACGGAGTCAGAATCGGAGAAAGCACAGTGGAAACACTGGTCATGGTTACGGAAAGTGCAACGTCGCCCTTGGACATAAAGGTGATTACATTGGAGGAGGTACCGCCGGGGCAGGTGCCTACCAGTACAACGCCGGTGGTCAGTGCTGGGTCCAGATTGAAGGCAACGGACAGCAGGTATGCCAGGAAGGGCATTACGAAATACTGAGCGCAGCAGCCGATGAGAATATCGAGCGGGCGTTTCAGAACCAGCGCGAAGTCCTTCAGATTCAGTGTGGTGCCCATGCCGAACATTACGATACCGAGCATGCAGCTCAGGACGCTGATGCCGTGCACCTTGCCTAATACCCACAAAAAGTTCTGCGGCATTGTGAGGCCGAGAACCAGAAAAACGATGGCGATGATGCCAAAGAATTTGCCGATTAAAGCACAAAATTGTTTCATTATGAAATTACCTCTTTCCCTTAATAAAAAAATAATAATTTTAGAGAGTAGCGGCAATGCTCTCTCCTTTGTCTGTAATGTCCACTATTATAACAAAGACAGAAGAGGAAATAAAGAGTTGGCTGTAAAAAACTGTAAAAAATTTTAAAAACGGTGGAATTGTGTTATAATGTTAATATAAATTGCGAAAAATACGGACGGAGGTACGCTACTTGTATACTATAAGCAGAGATTACCGCAAAGAAATTGTGATTGAAAAATCACGTTTTATCTGCTCGCTGAAAAAAGTTCACAGCGAAGCAGAGGCTCAGGAGTTCATTAAGGCCGTAAAAAAAGAGTTCTGGGATGCAACGCACAACTGCTCCGCCTATATCGTGGATGACCTGGCACAGCGCTCCAGTGACGATGGCGAGCCGAGCGGTACTGCCGGTATTCCTATGCTGGAGGTGCTGCGTAAGAACGGACTGACGGAAACAGCTGCGGTGGTGACGCGTTACTTTGGCGGCATTAAGCTGGGCGCAGGCGGACTGGTGCGCGCTTACAGCGGCAGCGTGGTAGGCGCAGTGAAGGAAGCAGGCCTGGCACAGAAGATTTTGCTGGGCTATTACAGCTTTTTATATGATGTGAACAGCGTCGGCCGCATTCTGAATGTGCTTTATCAACAGCAGCTGTTTGAGATTGCCGATGTGCAGTACGACCTGCGCGCCAAGGTTATCCTTAAAATGCGCGCGGAGCAAAAGGCAGAGGCCGAGGCTTGGCTGACAGAGAACCTGAATCAGCAGATAGAGCTGGAGCAGGAGGGCACAGAGTTCGCTGAGGTGGCGCTGTAGCCTTAGCTGCAACAGGCATAACGCATAAAATGCTTGCAACATATAAAAAACGATCTCCTGAATTTAGCGGTGCAGACTGCTTGCGGGAGGTCGTTTTTTATGCTTCCAATAAAAAGATTCAGCTTTTATAGAAAAATTGTCCGCAGTAATGTATAATAATATGAATGAAAAGATTACTGACAGGAGGTAGAGGCGAGTGATTGAAGAAAGAGTGCCACCGCAAAATATAGAAGCGGAGCAGGCTGTGCTTGGCGCGATGCTGATTGATAAAGAAGCTATTGCCAAGGCGACCGAAGTGCTGTCGGCGGATGATTTTTACCGCGAAGCGCATCGCGTTATCTTTAGTGCAATGCTGGAGCTTTATAATAAAAATGAAGCAGTAGATATGGTTACTGTGACGGAAATCCTCAAGCGTGACAATAAACTGGAGGATATCGGCGGCATTGCCTACATCACTAGTCTGGCGAACGTGGTACTGACAGCGGCTAACGTTAAATACCATGCGGAGATTGTTGCTGAAAAGTCGGTTTTGCGCCAGCTTGTGCGTGTTTCTACCGAAATTGCGGCTATGGGCTACGAGGCCAACGATGATGTCGGTACGCTGCTGGATACAGCTGAAAGCCGCATCCTGGAAATTTCCAACCGTAAGAAAAAGGCGGATTTTACGCCGATTAATGATATCCTGATGGATAGCGTGCAGAGCATTGAAAGCCTGTTGCAGAACAAGGGCGGCCTTACCGGTATTCCGGCTGGCTTTGCAGATCTGGATAAGCTGACGAGCGGCCTGCACCCTTCAGATTTTATTATTTTGGCGGCGCGTCCGTCCATGGGTAAAACTGCGCTGGCACTGAACATTGTGCAGAATGTGGCACTGCGTGCACATAAGGCTATCGGCGGCGAGCCGCGCAGTGTAGCTTTCTTCAGTTTGGAAATGAGCAAGGAGCAGCTGGTTAACCGTATGCTGTGCGCCGAAGCCGGCATCGACAGCCAGCGCCTGCGCGTTGGCGAGATGCATGACGAGGACTGGACGCATCTGTGGGATGCCTGTGATACGATGAGCCGTGCCAAAATTTATATTGATGATACAGCAGGTATTACGGCGATGGAAATGCGCAGCCGTGCACGCCGCCTGAAGGCAGAGCATGGCCTGGATTTGATTGTTGTCGATTACCTGCAGCTGATGCAGGGCAGCGGCAAGCGTAATAATTCCGGCGACCGTCAGCAGGAGGTTTCGGAAATTTCCCGCTCGCTGAAGGCATTGGCGCGTGAGCTGGATGTGCCGGTGCTGGCGCTGTCACAGCTGAGTCGTAGCGTTGAATCGCGTCAGGTTAAACGCCCCATGCTCAGTGACCTGCGTGAATCCGGTTCTCTGGAGCAGGATGCGGATATCGTAGCATTCCTGTACCGCGAGGATTACTACAATCCGGAAACAGAAAACAAGCATACCGAGCTGATTATAGCTAAGCATCGTAACGGTCCGGTAGATACCGTTAATCTGTTCTTCCAAAAGCAGTTCACCAAGTTTGTCGGCTTTACGAAGCGCGAAAGCTGAGCATAAAATACAGCGACATAATAAAAGTCCCGGGATTTTAACATCTCGGGACTTTTTGAGGTGCGCCCAGCATGGGCGATAACTAGGTGGTGAAAGTCCACTACGCGCTCGGTA
>NZ_CALDXR010000060.1 GCF_937920985.1 uncultured Phascolarctobacterium sp. | reverse complement strand
CTTTCTCGCCAGCCTGGTGATTGGAACTGAAGACGAATAAAGCACCATATGCTTCGTCACAAATGCCTTGACGTACCAGAAGTACGCCGGCGGCATCCGTTCCTCGCCTCTGGCACTTTCTCGCCAGCCTGGTGATTGGAACTGAAGACGAATAAAGCACCATATGCTTCGTCACAAATGCCTTGACGTACCAGAAGTACGCCGGCGGCATCCGTTCCTCGCCTCTGGCACTTTCTCGCCAGCCTGGTGATTGGAACTGAAGACGAATAAAGCACCATATGCTTCATCGCAAATGCTTTGACGTACCAGAAGTACGCCGGCGGCATCTGCTCTTCGCCTCTGGCACTTTCTCGCCAGCCTGGTGATTCAAAATGATAAAGCAACAAATGCTTTGACAGTCAAAATGCAAATCAACCCCTGTCACGAAAGTGACGGGGGTTTTTGTCATATGTGTTGAATTTTGTTAATGGTGCCATAAAAAAAACACATCTTTTTGCTATACTTGCTTTGACCTCAAAAAGAGTAGAGGTTATAATAGTAAAGGAATATATTTAATAATGAGGGATGCAGAATGATGAGTTTCGTGAAAAAGAATAAATATATCCTCGTAGCGGCTGCGATTTTGCTCGCAGGCAGCTATGGTGGCTATAAATATTATCAAAGCACGCAGGTTACAACTGCTGCTGTTAAGATGGGCGAAGTAAAAAAAGGCAACATTATGCAAACTGTTTCGGCAACCGGCGCATTAAGCGCACAGGATAATGTTGATATCAGCTCCAAGATTACCGGACGAATTGTTGAGGTACTTGTTAAGGAAAACCAGCATGTCAACGCCGGTGACGTACTGGTGCGCCTTGATGCAACATCTTTGAACGCAACGCTGGCTCAGATGCAGGCCAAGCTGCATAATGCCCAGGCTAACTATGAGCGTAATCTGAACCTGCTGAACCGCGGTGCTATCAGCCAATCAACATTTGACAGCGTGGAAGCAGATTATCTTGTAGCCAAGAGCAACTATGAAAAGGCTGCTTCTGATGTTAATGATACTGTTATTACCACACCGATTTCCGGTTACATTATCGGTAAGCCTACACCGGTTGGCCAGACTATCAGCTCCGGTATCAGCACACCGCAGGTTATTATGTCTGTGGCAACGCTTGATAATATGGAGATTGAAGCACTTGTCGATGAATCCGATATCGGTCAGGTGAAGGACGGACAGAAGGTAAAGTTTACTGTCGACGCTTATCCTAACGAAACCTTTACCGGTAAGGTACGCTTGATTTCCCGCAGTGCAACTACGGAAAATAATGTTATCTATTATAAGGTTTATGTTACTGTTGACGATGCTAAGGGCAAGCTGCTGCCGACTATGACAGCAAGAACCGATATTATTATCAACGAAGCTAATGATGTAACGATTGTGCCTTTAAACTGCATTTATAGTGAGGGCAACCGCCGTTACGTCAAGGTATATAACGAGAAGACTAAGGAAACACGTGATGTAGATGTAAAGCTTGGCCTGACGAGTGACAGCGAAGTAGCAGTTACGGCAACCGGTCTCAGCATTGGTGACAAGCTGCTGGTGAAGAAGGCTGTCACCAAGCAGAGCAGTAACAGAATGGGCCCACCGCCGATGCACTAAGGAGGCGTTAGCGTTATGTCTGTTATCGAATTAAAAGATATTATGAAAACCTATCAGATGGGCGACAGTGTGGTGCATGCGCTTTATCACGTCAATTTGAAGATTGAACCGGGTGAATTTACTTCTATTATGGGGCCTTCCGGCAGCGGTAAATCTACGATGATGAATATTCTCGGCTGTCTGGACAGACCGACCTCCGGCGAGTATTTTCTTGATGGCAAGGAGATTGCCGGTTATGATGACGATGAGCTGGCGCATACGCGTAATGCGAAGATAGGCTTTGTCTTCCAAAACTTCAATCTGCTGGCTAAGCTGACTGCGCAGGAGAATGTAGCCTTACCGTTAGTATATGCCGGTGTAGACGAGGAAGAGCGCATGGAGCGCGCTAAGAAGGCATTGGAGGCTGTTGGCCTGGGCGATAGGCTGGAGCATAAGCCTATGGAGATGAGCGGCGGCCAGCGTCAGCGTGTGGCCATTGCCAGAGCCTTAATCAATAACCCGGCGATTATTATGGCCGATGAGCCTACAGGCAATCTTGATACCAAATCCAGCTACGAGATTATGGATATTTTTAAGAAAATGAATGAGAGCGGCAAGACGGTGGTTATGGTTACCCATGAACCGGATATTGCCGAGCAGACGAAGCGTATTCTGGTAATGCGCGACGGACAGCTGGTAAGTGATGAACGCAGCGGCGGCAGGACTGATTATGCGGCCAAGGAGCTGCAGCAGATGCGTGACGGTACGCAGAGCTGATAAAGGAAGGTAGATATTTATGTTGAATGAAAGCATTAAAATGGCTTTGCAGGGCATGGTCTCGAATAAGCTGCGCACCTTCCTGACGCTTTTGGGTATTATTATCGGCGTTGGCGCCGTTATTGCGATGGTTAGCTTGGGCTTCGGCCTAAAGGAGAATGTTAAGAACAATATCTCTAAATTGGGCAGTAACCTGCTGATTATCACCTCCGGCGGTCGTACTGCCAGCGGCGCTCGTCTGGCGGCCGGTGAAGGCGTTAAGCTGACGTATGATGATATGCAGGCTATCGAGAAGCAGGTTGACGGTATTGCCAATATTACGGCTAGTGTCAACAGAAGCTATCAGATGGTCGCCGGCAATCAGAACTGGACCAGCCGTGTTGAGGGTACAACTCCGAGCAACTTTACCATTTCCAGTCTGGAGGTTGAGGACGGACGCGTTTTGAACGAGCGTGACCTCGTAAGCCGCGGCAGAGTGGCAGTTATCGGCAAGACTGTTGCTGACAGTCTGTTCCCGGAGGGAAGTCCTATTGGCAAGATTATGCGTATTAACAAAGCGCCGTTTCAGGTTATCGGTGTTTTGAAGAGCAAGGGACAGGGCAGCATGGGTATGGACCAGGACGACGTGGTTTATGTTCCTCTGACTACGGCACAGAACCGTATGATGGGTATTACGAATGTACAGCGTATCTCGGTGCAGGCTGCGAATGAAAATATTATTAATGACGTGCAGGCCGATGTGGAACAGGTGCTGCGTACACGCCACAAGATCAAAGAGGGCGATAACGATGATTTTACCGTAGGCAACATGGCGCAGATTATGGAAACGATGCTTTCAACAGCCAATAATATTACGATACTTCTCGGCTGCATTGCGGCTATCAGTCTTTTGGTCGGCGGTATCGGTATTATGAACATTATGCTTGTATCGGTAACAGAGCGTACGCGTGAAATCGGTATCCGCAAGGCTTTAGGCGCTACCTATAATAATATACTGCTGCAATTTCTGGTTGAATCTATGGTCATCGGTATTATAGGCGGCACCTTAGGTGTAATGCTTGGTATTGGTGCTTCCTGTATCATCAGCAGTATGGCAGGCTGGAATACAGTTATTTCCGTCTGGGCGATTGTTATCGCAGTAATCTTTTCGGTCGGCATCGGCTTGTTCTTCGGAATTTATCCGGCACGTAAGGCAGCGCTGCTTGATCCGATTGATGCTTTGAGATACGAGTAAAATAATATGATAAAGTGAAGAGAGGTTCTCTTCACTTTATCTCTAAAATTGGAGTAAAAATGACAAAACGAGAACCTAAACCCCCTACATTTAAAGATTATTTGCAGGCCTTTTCAGATTATCTGAGAAGGCCTAAAACTGTTTTTGATTTCAAAGACCGTACAAAGGGAATTTTATTGCTTATTGCGATAATAATTCTGCTGCAGAAGGTTGTACAAATGCTGAGTGATTGATATAATAAAATAATAGAAAAGTGTTGAGCAAGGAGGATGACTGTGACGGGAAAGGGACTTGGTATTTTAGGCGGGACCTTTGATCCTATTCATATAGGGCATCTGCGTATTGCTGAAGCTGTTTACGAACGTATTGCACTGGAACAAATTATTTTTATCCCAGCTTTTGTACCACCGCATAAGGTAGGACAGGATTATGCGCCGGCAGAGCATCGCTATGCGATGACTGAGCTGGCAGTAAAGCAATATCCGCATTTTACTGTATCAGATATGGAGCTTCAACGTAGCGGCGTATCCTATACGATAGATACACTGCGTGAGCTGCGACAGATGTATCCGGATAAGGAGCTTTACTTTATTATTGGTGCTGATTCGGTAGCTCAGCTGCATACCTGGAATTCGATTGAGGAAATGCTGCAGCTGGCAACCTTTGTAGCTGCCGGCCGACCGGGCTATGATGGTGTGATGGAAGAGGTAGTGCAGCATCTGGGTGCTGCTGCTGCGGAAAGAATTATGCTGCTGCATACACCTGAATATGATATTTCATCTACCGAAATAAGGACAAGGCTGCACGAAGGAGCAAGCCTGGCGGGTTTGGTGCCGCGGGCTGTGGAGCAATATATCGTTGCTCACAATTTATATCAAAGGCAGGGATGAAGCAGAAATGATGACAATAGACGAAATGAAACAGCTTTTGCAGGCTTCCTTGCCGCCGAAGCGCTATAAACATTCCGTACATGTTTACGAAACAGCTTTGGAGCTGGCTGAGGCACATAAGCTGCCGAAAGAAAAAATTGCGATTTGTGCGTTGCTGCATGATTGCGGCCGTGAGGTTGCCAGCAAAGAAAGTGCGGCGAAGGCAGATGCACTGGGAATTGCTATTGATGATGTAGAACGCAACCAGCCGATTTTGCTGCATGCCAAATTAGGCGTGTACTATGCACAAACTAAGTATGGCGTAAATGATAAGGAAATTCTGGCAGGTATTGCGCAGCATACGACAGGTGCTGCCCACATGACGGATTTGGCGAAGGTTGTATTTTTAGCAGATATGCTTGAGCCGGGGAGAGATTTCCCGGGTGTTGATGATTTGCGCAAGCTGGCACGTAAAAGCCTTGATAAAGCAATGCTTAAGGCCTATAGCAATACTATAGAATATTTGCTTGCCGGTGGCCAATTAATTCATCCGCATTGCATTGATGGCTACAATGAGCTGATGCTGGCGCAGAAAGCAGATAATAAATAGGCGGGGCGAGTATGGAAGAGAATAATAATCAACAATCGCCGTTAAGACACCGCAGAAGGCGCAAGATTCGTTGGGGAAGATTGCTTTGCCTGCTTATTTTTATAGGCCTTTTGGGAACAGCGCTTTTCTGGGGAACCTGCTGGATATATAATAAGTTTATCAATCCGCCACATTTTGGCGTGACTGCAGCAGATGATAAAATACGTGATGACCAGAAGCTCAATGAACGCATTAACGTCCTGCTATTGGGCATTGATGATGGCGACAGCGAAGCAGCGGAAAGTGAGCCTAAACGCACAGATGCTATTATCCTGCTGAGCTTTGATCCGCAGAATAATAAGGTTGCGGTTTTATCTATTCCGCGTGACACGATGGTAGTGCTTCCAGGTCATAAGGATCCGGAAAAAATCAATGCTGCCTTTGCTTATGGTGGCGTTGTTATGGCAAAGCAGACTGTAGCAAATCTGCTGCGTGTGCCTATCCATTATTATGCGCTGGCCAACTGGCGTGGCTTTATTGATGTAGTAAATTTAATTGGCGGCGTAGATATCTACGTAGAAAAGGATATGTATTATGAGGATCCTTATGCTAATCTGGTTATTGATATCAAGCACGGCTATCAGCATATGGATGGCGAAACTGCCGGTAAATATGTGCGCTTCCGCAAGGATGAGCTTGGTGATATCGGACGCGTGCAAAGACAGCAAAAATTCCTGAAGGCTGCAGCAGAGCAGATGTTTTCTGTACAGAATGTAACCAAGGTAAGCAGTCTGCTGGCAACGCTGGACAAATATGTGGAAACAGATCTTAATACCTTGACAATGCTTAAGGCTGCCAACAGTTTTAAGCTGTTTGGTGATGATAAGCTGCGCAGCTGTATGCTTTATGGCAAATTTGACGATAGCACCGGTGTGAGCTATTGGCGGGCTGAGCAGGCTGATGTAAACAAGTCCTTGGATGAGCTGGGAATTCCTTATCTGAAAGAGAAGGAAGAGGAAAAGCCGGAGGTTGAAGAAGAGCCGAAGGAGCACCTGCAGCCTAAGGACAGAGATGAATTAGAACAAGAATCAAAGCTTGCTGGAAAAGTAGGTAATAATTAAGGAGGATGCTTAATGGAAACTAAAGAAATTGCACAAAAAATTGCGGCTGCGGCCAATGACAAAAAAGCAAAGGATATACTTTTATTAAATATGGAGGGCTTGTCCCCGGTTACAGATTTTTATGTTGTATGCAGCGCCGGCAACAGCACCTTGGTTAAGGCGATTGCTGACAATATTGAAGATAAGCTGGCAGAAGCAGGCGTGCATCCTACCCACAAGGAAGGCTATGCCGACGCACGTTGGGTACTGTTGGATTACGGTGATGTTGTTGCTCACGTTTTCCTGGAGGAAGAACGCGATTTTTATAACTTAGAGCAGCTGTGGGCAGATGCTCCGTCGGAAAGCTTTGTGGAGAATACGGATGATTGATAATAAAAAATTCAGCAGAGGCAAAAAGGCTCCTGTTGTTACGAACAATACTAAATACCGTCCCGGTGATGTAGTCAGTTTAAAGGTTGTGCGTGCGAATGAAAGTGCAGCCTTCCTTGACGCAGGCACTGGTAATACCTCTGACGATATCATGCTGCATAAGCTGCAGCAGACCTCTGAGGTTAATATTGGCGATGAGGTAAAGGTTTACCTTTATCTTGATCCCAGCAAGCGTCTGACAGCCAGCATGAAGCTGCCGAAGATGCGTGAAGGTCAGTTGGGTTATGTACGTGTGCTGAGCGTTACCCGTGACGGCGGTTTCGTTGACATAGGCGCAGAGCGCGGCGTTTTCCTGCCCTATAGCCAGATGCGCGGCCACGTAAACCCCGGCCAACTCGTATGGGTAAGACTGTATCGCGATAAGAGCGGCCGTCAGGCTGTGACGATGCGTGTAGAAGAGGATATGGTGAAAGCCTCTAAGCCTGCAGAAGGCTTAAAAATCGGTGATAAGGTTACCGGTACGATTTATAATATTCTGCCGGAAGGCTTCTTCCTCTTTACAAACCAGCGCTTTATTGCTTTCCTGCATCGCAGTGAAGTGCCCGGTGGCAGACTTGACTTCGGTCAGGAGATTACCTGCCGTGTAACCTATCTGCGCGAGGATGGACGTATTAACGTTTCTATGCGTCTGCAGAAGGAGAATGCACTTGTTGCTGATGCTCAGGATATTTATGATTTCCTGGTGAAGCGCAACGGCAGCATGCCTTATTGCGATTCTACGCCGCTGGAGATTATCAAGCAGAAGTTTGGTATCAGCAAGGCTGCCTTCAAGCGTGCGTTGGGCCATCTGATGAAAGAGGGCAAGGTGCGTCAGGAGAACGGCTGGACCTATCTGACGGAAGGTCAGCAAGAAAAGTAAATTTAATATTTGAAGCACAAAAAAACCTGTTAGCTGAAACTCAGCTAACAGGTTTTAATTATCTCAGCCTGAAGGTGAAGGGTAAGCGTAAATAGCAGCGAACCTTTTGACCGTTAGTACCGACAGCGCTGGTGAAGCGCCATTTATAAGCGGCATTGATACCTGCCTGGTCGAGGTTAGCGTTACCGCTGGAGCTTACGAGGGTAACCTCATCAACAGTACCGTTGGTGTTGACCAGAAGACGTACAACGCCTGAACCGGTGATGCCTGCATTGCGTTCTGCAGCAGGGTATACAGGGTCAATCTTGCGGATAATACGCGGCATAACAGCGACTGCGCCATTACCGTTGCCGGAACCGTAACCGCTGCCATTGCCTGTGCCGTGGCCGCTGCCGTTACCGCCGCCACTGCCGGAGCCTGTGCCGGGGCCTACACCGCTGCCGTGGCCGCTTCCCTGACCGGTGCCGCTGCCCTTACGGGCCACCTTTTTCACAGCAGATTTTTTATGTACAGGTTGAGGCTTGTTGTCATCGTTTTTCCAGATAGCCTCCGGATCCGGTGTAGGCTCTTCCTGTACATCCTCTTCAGTAGAGTTTTCTTCGTCGTTTGCATTACTGTCTTCAATGTCGGCATCATTGCCGCCACCGCCGCCGCCGCCGAACAGTGATACCTCAACGATATCGTTAGCAGGCGGATGCGATAAATTAAACAGTCCGACGAAGCTTACGAAAAGTAAGATAAAAATATGTGTTACGATAGAACCGATAAAACCGATTCTACTGCGTTGACCAGAATTCATTATTTACCAGCTCCATCCGTTGCCAAACCAAAGCGGGTAATACCTGCGCCTTTAAGTTTATCAATAAGTTCAATAACACGACCGTAATCAACATCCTTGTCTGCTCTGATAACAATAGCAAAACGAGGATTATTTTTTTGCTCAATAGAGGCCTGGGTTATTAAGGACTGGATATCTGTCGGCGCATCGCCAAGATAAAGAGTGCCGTCATTTTTCAAGGATACAGCAAAAGTTGTAGTTGTATCAGTAGCAGCATGTGCTGCCTGCGGCAGTTTTACGGGAATGGTTTTCAGGTCGATCATGTACATGGTGCTGAGCATGAAGAATACCAGCAGGAAGAACATGATATCGATCATAGGGATAATAATAAGCTCCGGTGTTTTTCTGTCACGTACATTGCGCAGCTGCATTATTTACCACTCCTTGTTTCTGCTTCGAGAAGAGCACTGAAGCATTGCTCCATGTCGGTAATCATATTATCCATACGATGGGCAAAATAGGAGTGCGCACACAAGGAAAGAATAGCTACGCAAAGACCTGTAGCGGTAGCAATAAGTGCTTCGCCGATACCGCCGGTAATAGCGATAGGAGCGCCGGATTCCAGATTGAAGATACTGAAGGCGCCGATCATACCAACGATGGTACCGAGCAGGCCCAGCAGCGGGGACATAGTAACGATAATAGCAAGGTAGTCCAGTTTATTTTTCAGTTTAGCAATGAAAATACCTGCCTGGCTTTCCAAAAATGCTTTTTGTTGTTCTCTGCCATCGGTAATTTTAGCTGCATCAGCAACGATTTTAGCGCATTCGCCGTTAGCTGCTTCTGCTAATTGAAGAGCTTCTTCTTTTTCATCAGCTCGCAAAAGTTCACAATACTTAGCGGCAAAGACCTGACCACTGTCTTCTGCCTTGTAGAACAGAAAACGCTCAATAGCAATAGCTATTACTGCGATTGAACAGAAAAGCAGCGGCCACATAACGAGACCGCCTTTGTGAAAATACATGATTGTTTGTTGAATTGCTTCCATGAATTGCCTCCTAAAAATACTCATCATAAAATTTTTGGCAGCAATAACTGCCGAAGTTAGTTGTAAAATATTACAAGCTGAACTGTGCTGATTTATAGTATATATTATCAATATGTAAAATGCAAGGGGTTGGAGAATTTAATTATCTAAGAGTGTTTAAAATGTAACAGTGTTGACTTGCAGTCTACCCTTTAAATATTAAGGGCTTCATTCTAAAATTACGGAGTCCTTTTTGATTTATCAGGTGCTGTAGGCACCTGCAAGCCAAAAGTACTCAATGTACTTTTGCTTGACGGGGGGGGACAACATGATATAATTCTAGCAGTAACTAATTACGTAATTTAAGTTATTGCAAAATAAGGAAAAAGCCAATATACATAATTAACAATTTAGATAGTTTTACATGTAAGTATCTTCCTCTTTGAGGAACTGCAAACACTGCATGATATATTGCTATAAAATTTAAGAACCTAACAAGAGAATAAAAGCGTATCAGGTGTATTTATACTTAATAAGTAAGCAGGTGAAAATCCTGCGCTGTCACGCAGCTGTAAAGTGGAGCAAGCCTTAATTATGCCACTGGGAAACCGGGAAGGCTAGATTTGTGAGGAAACTGAGCCAGAAGAATTGCCTGAAGAAGCCAAGACCAGAGTGTACTGCGAGTGACAGGAGCATGGTAAAGGACAAGTGCGTCCTTCTGTCATGGTGCAGAAGGGCGTTTTTTCTTGCCGGAATATGCAACGCCCTTGATAAAATATGCTTTTAGCCGGAGTCGCACGCGAAACTCGGACAGCTCGGCGGCGAGGGTAAAAAAATAAATTTTTTATGAGGTGTATGAGTATGTTGAAAAACAAAAAAGCATTGACTATGTCAGTGCTGTGTGCAATTGCCAGTGTAGGGTTTGTTGTATCTGCTAGTGCAGCAGAGCAAACTATGCATGGCAATCTGGATGAGGTTGTTGTTGAAGGCAGCAAGGATGTACTGCCCGGTGGCTATACTTTAAAAACTTCTTCCGTTGGTATTATTGGTGACAAACCAATTAGTGATACGCCGTTTACTAAGGTGAATCTGTCTAATAAATCAGTAACATCTTTTGAAGTACCTGGCGAAGGTTTATCTAGCGCTCTTATGAATGTACCGTCTATTAAATCTGCTTCTAGTACAATGTACAATGATGTTAATATCAGAGGACAACGCGTTAATGGTTATCAATTTTATATTAATGGAGTGCCAGGACTGTTGACTCAAACTAATATTCCAACAAATTTTATTGAAAATATTGAAGTTACATCTGGTCCGGCTATGAGCTTTACTGGTACTACTACACAGGAAACCGCTGGCGGTATGGTAAACATGGTATCTAAGAGAGCCGGTGAAGAAGATGTAACAAAATATAAGCAAACTTTTTCTGGCAAGAGTTCTTTTGGCGAATATATTGATATTGGTCGTCGATTCGGTCAGAACAAAGAATGGGGTTTAAGAGTTAATGCACAAAATATATCTGGTGAAACTCAGGTACCTGGTGAAAAATTGGCTGCAAGAGATTTCTTTATGAATTTAGATCACAAAGATGATAAAAGCAATACAAATTTCTTAGCTGGTTATAGGTATGTAAAGCATGAAAATGGTGTTAGATGGTTCCAATATGGTAATGGTGTAACCAACATTCCTTCTGCACCGAATGCTAAAAATAATTACAGTTTCCAAGGACAGCAAATGGAGTATGATACATGGCTGTTAACGCTGAATCATGAGCAAAAGATTAATGATGATTGGTCTGCTTATGTGAATGCTGGCTATAGCAAATATGACTTATCTACTAACTATAATGCTAAGAGTAGTGCATATATTATCCAAAATAACAATGGTGATTTTGTAGCTCAAAGCTGGTCCAAAACTTTCCCTGTATCGTCTTATTATGCGCAAATCGGTGTTAAAGGCGATGTAAAGATGGGCGAAGTAACCAACCATATTGCACTTTCTTTAGACGAAGCATGGTATAATAATGGTAGCGGCATTGCTGGTGTACAATTTAACAATGGTGTTCATGGCAATATTTACAATAATACGCATATCGTTGGAGATCCTTTACCAAATAAAAAATTTGGTACTTGGTCGGCTAAGTCGAAATATTATGGAATATCTTTGGCAGATACAATTGATTATGGTAAAGCTTCATTGTTATTAGGTATTCATAGTCATAAGGCTGATGTAACTACCTATAATCCTGATAATGGTGTGAAGAAGGGCAATGAAACAAGTCGTTCTAATAGTCCAACTTATGCTTTAAGCTATAAACCTACTGATAATTGGACTATGTATGCAAGCCATACAGAGAGCTTTAATAGAGGTGCATTAGTTCCACAAAGTGCGAATGGAAACTCTTTGCAGAATGTAAGCGAAATGCTGTCGCCGACAAAAACTAAACAAAATGAAGTAGGTATCAAATATAACAATAATAATTTTTATACTGCATTAAGCTTCTTTGATATTAAACAGGAAAGTAACTATGATGTACAAAGAGCTGATGGTTGGTACCGTGTTCAAGATGGCGAGAATGAATATAAAGGTGTTGAATTATCTGCAAGTGCTCAACTGAATAAATGGAATCTGATGGGCGGCGTTATGTATATGGATGCTAAAGTTAATGATGCGCAAGATAAATCAATTAATGGCACGAGAATCAATGGTTTGTCTAAATGGAATGGTGTATTGGGCGTAGAATATGCTGCTGACGATAAATTCTCGGCTCTTGGAAGAGTTTTGTACAATGGTTCAGCAACTATTAAAAACGAAACTTTGAGTGTACCGTCTTATTGCACTTTAGATATGGGAGTAAAATATAAGACTAAATTGTCTAATACTCCTGTAACTTTGTCTGCTATGTGCTATAATGTAACGGGCAAGGATTATTGGATTACTTCTGGCAATACCACGATTTTGTCTAATCCTAGAACAGTAATGTTGTCTGCTGAATTTGATCTGTAATATGTGATTGAATAAAGGTTGTTACAATAATGTAGCAACCTTTATTTTGCGATAGGAGAAAACTATGAAGTTAAAACAATTGGTAACAGCTTTTCTTGCTATTGTTTTTTGTGCTTGCTTGTTAGCTGGCTGTGGAAATGATAAGCAACATAGTAGCGATGAAAAGAATAAAATAAGTATTACTGATAGTCTTGGTCGGAACGTCGTTTTAGATAAACCTGTGAGCAGAGCTGTTGTTGCTAATGCTTATAATACAGAACTTATCAATGCTATTGGTGCTATTGATGATGTTGTGGGTGTGGATTTTAATATTTATCAGGATCAGGAAGGGTTTAAAAATAAATTTACGAAAGATATGGTGATTGGTAAAAGTCAGCGTGAATTGAATTATGAAAAAATTATTGAGCTAAAACCGGAAGTTTTGATATTAACGAGTAATGGTGCTTGGCAAGATGCAGAAGCTAAATTAAGCCCCTTTGGTATCAAAGTTATTAATGTAGATGCCTATTATACTGATAAATTTGAGGATAATTTGCTGCTACTGGGGAAAATTTTTGGTAAAGAAAAAGAAGCAGTCGAGTGTGCTGATTATTTTTCGTCTAAATTGAAATATATAGATGAACAATTAAAGAACGTTCCGCGAAGAAGTATTTATTTTGAATATCGTAAAGCGGGAAATACTACTATTCCAGGAAACTATTTTTATGAGATGGTTAATCTAGCGCATGGTGATAATATTTTTAAAGAAGCCAAAAATGTTAATATAGATATCGAAGCAGTTATTGAAAAAAATCCACAGTATATTGTCAAAGTTTCGGATACAAATGTTTTCTCTTCTTACAATCCGCCAACAGTTGCAGAGCATAAGGCTATTTATGATAATATTTGTTCTCGACCTGGTTGGAATCAAATTGATGCGGTAAAGAATAAAAAAATCTTATTATTATCGCATTATGTGCATGGTGGTGCTTCTAAGTTAGTTGGTACTATGTATATTGCTAAGTTTTTGTATCCGGAATATTTACCAGATTTGCATCCGGAAAATGTTTTTAAGGATTGGCTGACTAAATATCAGCATTTGGATTATGTTGCGGGACATACTTATCCTGCATTTAAATTGGATGAGTGATATGAGAGATTTAGAAAAGGAATATGAGAATACAAACAAGAAAAAATTATTGATGATTGCATCAGCAATAATTATTATGCTTGTATCTGCCTATGTTTTTACAACATTAGGAATGAAAAATATTAGTGCAATGCAGACGTTTGTTGCTATAAGTAAAGCTTTTTGCGGAACATTGGATAATGGCGCTGATGCAGCAAGCAACAAGATGATTATGCTTTTGAGATTGCCACGTATTGCTTTAGCGATGTTAGCAGGTATTGGCTTGTCTGTATCTGGCGCAGTAATGCAATCGTTAACGAGAAATTATCTTGTAAGCCCGTTTACATTAGGAATCTCCTCAGCAGCTGCTTTTGGTGCGTCGATGAGCATAGTATTTGGTGTTGGTTTATTCTTCCAAAGTGAAGTGGGAATGATTAGTTGTGCGTTTTTGGCTTCGTGCATTTGTGGTTGTATAGTTTATGGAATATCACGTTACATTGGTTTAAATCCTAGTTCCATCGTTCTTGTTGGTATATCACTTAATTATCTTTTTAGTGCAATGACAGCAACCATAGAATTCTTTGCAAAGGAGCATAAGTTAGAGGCTGTAGTGCAATGGACGTTTGGTTCTTTTAATAGAGCAACATGGGATAGCGTTTTGATTACAGCAGGTGTTATTTGTTTAGGATTTGTTGTATTAATGTTATATAGTCTTAAGTTGAATGTTATGGCAACGAATAATGATGAAATGGCCAAAAGCTTAGGTATAAACATTAATAAAGCAAGAGTCATTTGTGGAATGACGTCCATATTACTCACAGCTACAATAATCAGCTTTACTGGTGTAATTGGTTTTGTTGGATTGATTGCACCGCATATAGCAAGAGTTTTGATTGGCGATAACCATTTCTATTATCTGCCATTTGCTTCGGTTCTTGGTGGAGTTTTATTACTTTTCTCTGATATGATAGGAAAATTTATTTTGTATCCGGTGAATATACCTGTTGGTATAGTAATATCCTTTTTAGGTGTACCGTTATTTATCCATTTGATATTAATGAAACGACGTAGTTTAGAGTAGGTGCATTATGGAGTTGAAGATTGATAATTTGAGCTTTTCCTATAGCCAAGAAAAGACTATTTTAAAGAATATTTCCTTTGCTGTAGAGCAAGGTGAAATTTTAGGTGTTTTAGGAACTAACGGCACAGGTAAGACAACATTGCTCAAATGCATAAATAATATTTTAAGACCGCTTGCTGGAGGGATTTGTTTTGGCAAAGAAGATATAGCGAAACGTAAACAAAATGAAATTGCTAAAATAATTGCTTATGTTCCTCAATACGCCAACAATCTTTCACCTGTAACTGTTATAGATTTTGTAATGCAAGGACGCATACCATATGCAGGCTTTTCTTTTTCACAGCATGATAAACAGATTGTGCTTGATGTCTTGCAACAATTTGATTTAGAGAATTATGCGTTTAGAAAAGTAAATGAGTTAAGCGGTGGCGAAAGGCAGAGGGTTTTGATAGCTAGGGCGATGGCGCAGAATCCCCAAATAATTATTTTGGATGAACCTACGAGTAGTCTTGATTTGTATAATCAGCTATTTATTCTTGAGATAATAAAGGAAATGGGGAAAAAACAAAATCTCGCTGTCCTTATGACAATGCATGATTTAAATTTGGCTAGCATGTTTTGCGACAAACTGCTGATGCTAAAAGGTGGGAAGGTTTTTGCTTACGGTAAATCAGAAGATGTTTTAACTGTGGATAATATTAAGGCTGTCTATAATGTGCAAACAGCCATCAGTATAGCAGATGGTTGTAAGCATATAAGATTAGTTCGTGAAAAAGTTTAAGTATGAATGTACCGCTTAGATGGGATTTATAATATTTACTACAGTCTATAACTAAAAGTGTGAATTATGCGGCTCATTAGTTGTTTACGTATTTGTTTGTACAAGAAATACTATATGAAACAGTGAGTGATTTGCCGTGCTTGACATCAAGATAAGCTTATGTTATAATTTGCGTGTAAAAATGGAAACATATATCATAAGTACATATATTTGAATAATATAGACCTATCGGGTGTCGAAAGACTTAATAAGTAAGCAGGTGCGAAGCCTGCGCTGTCACGCAGCTGCAAAGTGGAGCAAATCCAAACAATGCCACTGGGAAACTGGGAAGGCTGGATTTGTGATGAAACTGAGCCAGAAGAATTGCCTGAGAAAGTAAAGACCAAAGTATGCTGCGAGTGACAGGAGAATGGTAAAGGACAAGTGCGTCCTTCTGTCATGGTGCAGAAGGGCGTTTTTTTCTTGCCGGAATACTGAACGCCCTTGGTAAATTATGCTTTTAGCCGGAGTCGCACGCGAAACTCGGACAGCTCGGTGGCGAAGGTTGAAAAATAAATTTTTTATGAGGTGTATGAGTATTATGAGTATGATGAAAAACAAAAAAGCGCTGGTTATGTCAGTGCTGTGCGCTGTTGCCAGCGTAGGCTTTGTAATGTCTGCAAGTGCTGCAGAGCAAGCTATGCATGGCAATCTGGATGAGGTTGTTGTTGAAGGCAGCAGGGATGTGTTGCCGGGTGGTTTGGTTAGAAAAACTGCTAAATTGGGTATCTTGGGCGATAAAAGTGTTTTGGATATTCCTTATTCTGAAATGAGTATGACGGAAAAAACTGTAGCTCTTTTTGATGATCCTAGTCAACCATTGGCAAATATTTTAACTGCTAACCCTTCTATTCGTAGTAGCACTAGTTCTCCGATGTATAGTGATTTTAGTATGCGCGGTATTAACATGAACGGTAACCATATGATGTTAAATGGTGTTCCTAGCTTATACTCTCAGTTCACTACACCGCCGTCCCATGTAATTGATAGAATTGATATTACATCTGGTCCTAATGCTGGTGTGAATGGTGTAAGTATGTCTAACAATGGTACAAATAGTGGTGCAACTCCTGCGCCTGGCACTATTAATATTGTTACGAAACGAGCAACTGATACTCCTGTTACCCGTTATACACAGACTTATAGCGGAAGAGGCAACACTAGTGAAACTATTGAAGTTGGGCGTCGTTTTGGTAAGGATAATGAGTGGGGATTGCGCGTGAATGCAGAATACATGGATGGCAAACTTTCACTGCCTGGTGCAGAGAATAATGAAAAGAATATTTTCATTAACTTTGATCATCGTGGCGAAAAGAGTGAAACCAATTTATTTGCAGGGCATTATGATAGACGTATTAATGGTGCACAAAGATGGTTTTCTTTAGATAAGACTTATAATAATAGTGTATTGCCTGATGCTCCTGATTCTAAAAATAATTATGACTTTGATGGTACAACTAAGAGAATGTATGGTTGGATTATGGCTTTGAATCATGACCAAAAAATGGATGATAATTGGTCTTGGTTTGCTAATTATGGCCAATCTAATCGTTTTGGTAATAAAGATAATCAAAGTGCGTCCATTAAATTTAAAAATGGTGGAGAATTTGTAAAAAATGTTTATTCTCAGATGAATGAGATTGCGAAGAATGTTTATGCTCAAATTGGTATAAAGGGTAAATTTGAAACTGGTGAAGTAAAACACAATGTTTCTTTTGCGGTTGACCGCTCTTGGGCTAAATATTGGTCTGCTACTGCTAGTACTGATGCAGGTACCGGACTTAGCGGTAACTTGAATAACTGGTGGTTTGCTAATGACTGGAATTCTATTAAGAAGAATTCTGGAGCAGCAAAACCGTCTTGGGAAGAGACAAATGTAGGTATTACTGTTGCTGACACTTTAGAATATGGTAAAGCTTCTTTGCTTTTAGCAGCTTCTAAAAAACATGAACACATGGAAATGTATAAGAATGGTGCGCCAAATTATACTTATACAAATGATAATATTTTACCGACATATGGCTTTACCTATAAACCTGTAGAAAATTTGGCTATGTATGTTGGTCATACTGAAAGCTTTTCTCGTGGACTTAAGGTTCTTAATACAAAAGATGTATATTATACAAATGAAAATCAAATTATGGAACCTGTAAAGAGCAAGCAAAATGAAATTGGTGTTAAATACCAAAATGCTGGTGTAATGACTACTTTAAGCTATTTTGATATTGACGAAGCTAACAGATATGATATTTTCAATGGCGGAAAATCTTATACTAAAGTTGATGATGGCAAAAATCGCTATAAAGGCATGGAAGTTACTGTTAATGGTAAATTAACTGAAAAATGGACTGCTATTGGTGGCTTATTATATCTTGATGCACAGCGTGAACATACCAACAATGGCTCTAAAGATGGCTGGTTTGTAAACGGTGTTGCCAAATGGAGTGGCGTATTAGGTTTGGAATATAAACCTGACGAAGATTGGAGCGTTGTTGGTCGTGCTAACTGGGTTGATAAGGCTTATATTGATTCTGCTGCAGTAGGTGGTAAGACTGAAATTCCGTCTTATGTAACCTTTGATTTAGGTGCCAACTATAAGACTAAAATTAATACTGTTCCTGTAAAACTGAGTGCAATGTGCTACAATGTTGCTGACAAAGATTACTGGATGGGCAGAGGCAGTTCTACAACTTTTGGTTTGTCTATGCCTAGAACCTTTATGCTGTCTGCACAGTTTGATATCTAAGATTTGTTAACTTAAGAGGGTGGTTTTATACTACCCTCTTTTATTCTATACTTATAAGCGGTAAGTAATAATGAAAAAATTTTTAAGCTTTATTCTTCTGTTGGTAACGATTTTTACAATCGGTTGTGGAAAACGGGAAGAGCAAAAAATTAATATAGAAAAACATGATAAGAACACAGTAGTTTTAGCTGCCTATCGTCATCTTGCTCCTGGTAATAAAGATGGACTTTACTGCAGTCGTATTTTGGATGTTTGGGAGCCTTTGATTACTAAAGATGATGATAATAAACCGGCACCATGTTTAGCAACAAGTTGGGAGATGCATGATGGCGGTAAAGAGTGGATTTTTCATCTGCGACAGGATGTCTACTTTCATAACGGGACAAAATTTAACGCGGATTCTGTAATTGCTAATTTTGACCGTATGAAGAAAGGTTATAAGCGGTCTTCTTTTTATGGCCTGAATATGGAAATGTATTATCCTACTTTACTGAAATATGAAAAATTAGATGAATATACTATTCGTCTGCTTTTTAAAGAAGCGAATATTAATGAATTATATAAGATGACTGATTTTGGTAGTCCTATATATGCTCCGGAGTGTTTTGCTGATGATGGTAATTTCAAGAGTGTTGCTATTGGTACTGGACCATATAAGATTACTGAAAATGTATTAAACAAGTACGTAGTGCTGGAACGTAATGATAATTATTGGGGCAATAAAGGTAAAATTAAAAAATTTATTGTGCGTAATATTCCTAATACAGATACACGATATGCGGCATTAAAATCTGGAGAAATTGACGGAGTTGTTGATATTAATGCCATACCTCCATTTCTTGCTGATGAGATAAAAAAAGATCCTCGTTTTGCTGTAGATAAAAATAAATCAACAATGATTCGTTATTTATGTGTAAATGGTAATAAATTTCCTTTTAATGATGTAAGGATGCGTAGGGCTGTAAGTTTAGCAATTGACAGGAAAAATTTAGTACATAATATGTATCTGGACTATGCTGAACCGACAGCCAATATCTTAAATTATACTAGTCCTGGCTATAAAGCTTTTCCTGTAGAATACGATTTACAGAAAGCGAAACGCCTGGCACATGAAGTATTAGGAGATAAGCGCTGTGAAATTACATACTGCATAAATGGTAATGAACCATTGCAAAAAGGAGAAGCTGAGTTAATTGCTTATTGGTTACAAGATATTGGCTTAGATGTAAAAATTAAAGCAATAGAGTATGCTACGTTATCAAAAATGATGCGTAAAGGAGACTTTAATATTGTTCGCATTCAAAAGGGGTTAGCTAATGGTGATCCATTTAGTGCATTATATACTTTTATCATGCCTGATGGTGCGTTAAATGTCAGTAACAGTTCTGGGTATAATAATCCAGAAGTAACGGAATTAATGAATAAGGTTAAGCATATAACTGATGAGGCTGAAAGGCAACGTGTTTTTGACAGAGTTCAAGAAATAGTGGTATATGAACAGCCTGTCATCCCTCTTTTCAACGACATGAACATCGTTGCCTATAATAAGCGTTTAAAAAATTATAAACCTTTAATCTACGGTGTAGATTTGAGTAAGGTGGAACTGGCGGAGGACTAATTGCAGCAAAGAAGCGATGAAGTTAGGAAGCAATTAAATTTCTTCAGTTCTTATTTACTATCTATGGCTGTTGTTTGACATACACAAAAAACTCGAGTAAAATAAAGTCAGACTTTAGATTACTCAAGTTTTAAAGGCGGTGAAGCATATGTATCTTACAAGGCATCTGGAAAAGCAAATAATTGAAGCGTCAAAGTATTATCCTGTAGTAATGGTATGTGGTCAAAGGCAGGTTGGTAAATCTACCATGCTTTACCATATTAAAGAAGACAAAAGAAAATATGTGACATTAGATGATGCTAATGCGCGCAGGCTGGCAGAGAATGATCCTGCGTTGTTTTTTGAAACCTATGGCTTTCCACTGTTAATAGACGAGTTTCAGCGTGTGCCGTCGCTGCTGTTGGAAATGAAAAGAATAGTTGATGCTAAAGCCTTACAAGGTGAAGATAATGCAGGGATGTATTGGCTGACCGGTTCACAAAAGTTTAAAATGATGCAAGGCGTGGCAGATTCTTTAGCTGGAAGAATTTCTGTTTTTGATATGTCTACTTTAACAACGGCGGAAATAGAAAAGCGTGAAGCTTCCCTATTTTCCCCTGATATAGAGGTATTAAAAAAGCGCTTTTCACAGGTAGCCAATAAAAATATCCATCAAATTTATCAAAGGATTTTTGAAGGTGGTATGCCGAAGCTTGTTTTGAGCAACATAGACAGAGACAGATTCTATATGGATTATGTTAACACCTATCTTGAGCGAGATATTAAAGAATTAGCTCAGGTTGGCAAATTAAGTGCTTTTTATGACTTTTTAATCTTTATGGCTGCAAGGACGGCGCAAGAACTGAAATATGAGGAAATTGCCCGCGCGGTTGGAGTCTCCTCACCGACAGCTAAGGAATGGGTGTCTATTTTAGAGCGTTCAGGAATTATCTTTATTCTCAGGCCGTACTATTCAAATATAAGTAATCGTTTGGTAAAAACGCCGAAGGTATATTTCATGGATACCGGTTTAGCAGCATATTTATGCAGGTGGCCAAGTGCAGCTACTATTGAAAATGGTGCAATGGATGGGGCGTTTTTCGAAACCTATGTTATTACGGAAATTATAAAAAGCTATTATAACGCAGGTAAACAACCTAATCTTTATTATTATCGGGATATAGATAAAAAGGAGATAGACCTGCTTATTATAGATGGGAAAAAGGTTTATCCGATAGAAATAAAAAAGGCGAAATTACCCAATCATGCAGATAAAAATTTTAAGGTTTTGGATAAGCTTGACATGGATGTACAGACTGGGCTGATAATATGCATGAATGATGAGTTGCTGCCTTATAGCAGGACGAGCTGGTATTGTCCGGTTAGTTTATTGTAAAAGAAACAAAACCCGAGTAAATTAAAGTCAGACTTTAGATTTCTCAGATTCTATACTGTCGCCTCTCTTTTCAACGACATGAACATCGTTGCCTACAATAAGCGTTTAAAAAATTATAAACCTTTAATCTACGGTGTAGATTTGAGTAAGGTGGAACTGGCGGAGGACTATGATTAGATATTGTTATCGACGAATTTTATTAGCAGTGCCTGTAATGATTGGCATCAGCCTTTTAGCGTTCGTTCTGGGGCTGTTATCACCAGGAGATCCGGCGGAGTTTGCTTTAAATCAGGATGGGCTGGATGCACCTACGGATGCACAGATTGCAGCGATGCGGGAAGAGCTGGGGTTGAACAGACCTGTTTATGTGCAGTATTTTAGTTGGTTTGCGCAGGTGCTGCATGGTAATTTCGGCAGCAGCTATATTACAGGTAAGGATATTCTGCATGAGCTTTTGCTGCGTCTGCCGGTGACAGTGGAGCTGGCGCTGCTGGCTTTAGTCATTGCCGCAGTTGTTGGTATTGCCTTGGGGACCTTATGCGCTGTTTTCAAAAACAGTTGGCTGGATGATGTAGTACAGTTTTTGACTAATATACTTTTAGCTGTACCCAGTTTTTGGCTGGCATTGCTGATGATTTTGCTGTTCAGCGAAACGCTGCGTCTGCTGCCGACAAGCGGCAGTGAGAGCCTGCGGTATTTTATTATGCCGGCGTTGGCGGTTTCGTTTTCTACTTCAGCAACAGTGTGCCGTTATATGCGCAGCTCGCTGCTGACGGAATTTGCTTCGCAATATTTTCTAGTAGCGCGTGTGCGGGGAATCAGCAAAATAAAGCTGCTTTTTTGCTATGCGTTTCCTAATGCCATGCTGCCGGTAATTGCTTTGCTGGGCAATTATCTGGCTGGCATTTTGGGCGGTTCGGTTATTGCGGAAAGTATTTTTGCTCTGCCAGGCATCAGCAGCATGGCTTTGGAAGCGATTCGCTTTCGTGATTATCCTGTATTGCAGGCCTATGTGCTTTTTACCGGCTGGCTTTTGGTATTGATAACCTTAGCGGTTGATTTACTGATGTTTTATCTGAATCCGAAGCTGAGAGGAGGCGCTGAAGTACATGACTAAAAAAATACAGCTTAACTTTGCTATATTTGTACTTGCGTTTATCATTCTCGGCAGTATTTTAGCTCCGCTCCTGGCAACGCATAATCCCTTTGAACCGGATATGGCCAATCGTCTGCAAAGCCCCTGTTGGCAGCATTTCTTCGGTACGGATGCTTTGGGGCGTGACATGTTCAGCCGTATTCTTTACGGCGGACGGGCATCAATGCTTTTGACCTTGATTTCATCGGTTTTGGCGTTGATTTTAGGCGTGGGCGTTGGTCTGTTGTGCGGTTTTTACGGCGGTAAATTAGACATGTTCTTTACTGTTTTAAGCAATATTTTTCAGGGTATACCGGGAAGCTGCTTTATGATAGCTTTAGCCGGTATTCTTGGCCCGAGTATTTATAGCTTGGTTTTGGCTTTGGTTGTGACATCCTGGGCCGGTTTTTCGCGTATTGTGCGTGCAGAAGTGCTGCAGCTTATGGGAGAGCCTTTTATTGAAGGCCTGCGCTGCCTTGGCTGCAGTGACTGGCGGATTATTTTCCGTCATTTGCTGCCCAATATTGCCAATAAGCTGCTGGTTTTGGTAACTATTCGTCTTGGCAGAGGCATATTGGCGATTGCCGGTTTGAGCTTTTTGGGCTTAGGCGTGCAGCCGCCGACACCTGACTGGAGCGTAATGATTAATGATGCCATTATGTATTACCGCAGCTCGCCTCACCTGATTATTATTCCCGGCCTGTTTGTATTTTTGCTGATTTATTCTTTGAATATCATCGGAGAACATCTGCGTGACAGATTAGATATTCAGCTTGATGAGGTGCGCAAATGGTAAAAAATCTGGTGTTAGAAAATATATCTGTAGGCTTTAAGCTGTCGCAAGGAGTATTTTATGCTGTAGATGATGTAAGCCTGAACTTGCCCGGAGGGAATTTTACTGCGATTATCGGTGAAAGCGGTTGCGGTAAATCTGTATTGGGGCAGGCTATTTTAAATATTTTGCCATCAGGAGTCGTTAAAAAGGGTAGAGTGCTTTATAATGGCGAGCAGGTGAAGAAAATATTATCTGCTTTTGGTATTATTCCGCAAAACCCAAGTGAGTCGCTGAATCCTGTGCGCAAAATAGGCAAGCAGATGCAGGATATTTTGAATGTTCATAATATCGCCGATAGTGACAATAGCTATAAAAAGCAGTGTCTGCATTTGTTTGGACTGCAGGAAGCAGAGCGTGTTCTGGCAGCGTATCCGCATGAACTTTCCGGTGGTATGCTGCAGCGTGTATTGTGCGCTATGGCTGTCAGCAGTAAGCCGGAATGGATTTTAGCTGATGAACCGACAAAAGGTTTGGATGAACAGGTTGGCGCTGTTGTACGCAAAAATTTGCTGACGATTAAGCAGGATTTGCATTTAAGTATGCTGATTATTACGCATGATATTGCTTTGGCACAAGAGGTGTGTGATGATGTGCTGGTGATGTATGCAGGACAGGTTTTGGAGCATAATGCGGATATTTGGCATAAACCATTGCATCCGTATACCAAAGGCTTTTTGCAGGCTTTGCCAAAGAATGGTCTACAGGTCATTCCGGGAAAGGCACCGGTGCCGGGGGAAAGCTTTACCGGATGTAAGTTTGCGGCACGCTGCCCTTATTGCACAACGCGTTGCAAGGAAGAAATGCCTGCTATGCAGCAGGTTGGTAATGCGGAAGTGAGGTGTTTTTTGTATGCTGAAGGCTGAAAATATTTCTAAAAGCTTTGTTGACCGTAGCAACGGAAAAACCTTTGAGCTTCTGCATGATGTTTCACTGGAGCTTAAGCCCGGGGAAGCAGTGGCACTGATGGGTGGCAGCGGCAGCGGTAAAAGTACGCTGGCGCGTATTTTGCTGCGCCTGCTGCCATGCGATTGCGGTAAAATTTATTTTCAGGGGCAAGATATTACGAATGCGACAGGCAAAGATTTAAGCGTTTTCAGACGTAATGTGCAGTTTATTTCACAGCGTCCGGAAAGCTTTCTTGATCCGCGTCAGACCTTAGGTTCTAGTCTGCGGGAAGCATTTACTGTTTTTAATCTGCCTTATGATGAAGAAAAAATTAAAGCGATGCTTGATTTAGTAAAGCTGAATATTGAGCTTCTGCAGCGTTATCCGCATCAGGTAAGCGGCGGAGAAATTCAGCGTATCTGCCTGGTGAGGGCGCTGCTGTTAGAGCCAAAGCTGCTCATTTTAGACGAACCGACATCGATGCTGGATATCTCCGTGCAGGCTCAGATTTTGCATTTGCTGCGTGATATACGCAAGGAAAAGCAGCTGGCTTATTTGTTTATTACGCATGATAAACAGCTTGCTGATTGGCTTTGTGACAGAGTCTTACATATAGAACAGGGGCAACTAATATCATTTATCTAATCCAGATTATACAAATCACGATTAGATAAATGTGTCAGATGATAAAAAACTCCAAAAAACTAAAGGTTTTACTTTGAGCTTTCTGGAGTTTTTTCATTAAATTGCCTTTTATTGACAGAAAAATGAAGATGTGTTATAATTCTGACAAATAAAATGTAACAAATATAACATTAAAAACAAAAAATGCTTGGACTACTAGGTGTCGAAAGACTTAATAAGTAAGCAGGTGCGAAGCCTGCGCTGTCACGCAGCTGTAAAGTGGAGCAAGCCTTAATTATGTCACTGGGCAACTGGGAAGGCAAGGCTTGCGTGGAAACTGAGCCAGAAGAATTGCCTGAAAAAGTAAATGGGAGTGTACTGCGAGTGACGGGAGACTGCTGAAGAATAAGTGCGTCTTTCTGTTGTAGTGCAGGAGGGCGTTTTTTCTTGCCGGAAAAAACGTGTGTAGGCTGTTTTTACTAAATTGTGTTTGAGCAAAGTTAATTTACTGCTTGCTGAAAACAAGCAAGTGTGTATCGGAGTTGATGAGTATGAACCAATATTATCAGGATAACATGCTTTTGGGCATGAACCCTTCCAGCTATCTGCATCGCTACGCCGTCAACGGCAAAGTGTCGGGAAATCTTGCCTGCATCAGCGAAATTAAAAATGCCGCAATAGTTTTATATAGTCCGCGCGGCTGCGGCTTTCATTATCGTTGTCATGTGCGCAGCGGTCAAAGCCCGGTTTATGAGCTGGAATGTGCGGATTTGCGCAACAATGAGGTAATTTTCGGCGGTGAGAAAAAGCTGACGGCTTTACTGCAAAAGGTGGAGCGTGAGCAAAAGCCGGAGATTATTTTTCTCTTGCCATCCGTGGTGTCGGATATTATCAATGATGATTTGGCAGGCCTGGCCTGCAGCCTGCAGCCGCAGTTCAAAGCAAAGCTTGTGCCGATTACGTCGCAGGTTTTTTCGCATATGGACAAGAGCAATGGCCGCAAGGTTTTGCGTGAAAAGGCTTGCCAAAAGCAGAAGCAAAAGTTTTCTTCCAGTGCTGTCTATCCGGGCTGCGGTTATGTAGAGGTGATGGACGCACTTGTGGAGCAGGTGATGGAGCCTCAAAGCGTACAGCCGCTGAGCGTAAATATCGAAACCTTCGTCTGGGGCTATAATGGTGAGGATAAGCTGCAGGGCATGAGCGAGATGCTGCAGAAAATGGGGATTACCGTCAATGCCTATCTGCCTGCCGCTGATTTGCAGACAATCAAAAAGGCTCCGCGGGCAGCGCTGAATATAGTACGTCGTAAGAAGTGGGCGTTGGCGATGGAGCAGCGCTTTGGCACGCCGTTTCTGCATGTTGCCGATATGCAGGAATGGCATGGTATTGAAGGAATCAGTGATTTGTACAGGCAGATTGGTAAAATGCTTGGTTGCGAGGATGCTGTTGAACGCGTGCTGCAGGAAGAATATGAACTGGTTGCCGCCCGTTATCAGAAGCTGCGTGCAGAATTTGCCAAGTATAAGTTTTGCCTGATTGCGCATGGTATTGCGTATTTGCCGGATGCGCTGCGTGTTTATCAGCAGGATTATGGTTTGCCTATAAGCAAAATCTGCATTATCATGAATCCTTCCTACCAGGCGGAAACAGGGCTGGATGATGCAATGATGCAGAGGTTTAAGGACAGAATTGAGCTTGCTAAGGCTGAGTATGGCTGTGATGCGGAAATTTTACTGGAGCCTTCGGAAGAGGCTTTGCGTGAAGCTGCGCAGAGCTGTGATTTTGTTATCTGCAACGGTCATCCGCGCTATGCTTCTTTAAATGTTCCGGTGCTCTATAATTTGTTTGACCGTTCGGTGTGGAATTATCAGGGCTTTGTGGATATTATGGAAGAGGTTTGGCAGATGCTGCAGCAACCGCAGCGTACAGGCAGCAGTCTTTTGCTGAGCAAGCTGGCCTATGACCCGGTATTTTATCCGATGCGCGAGGCTGATAAAGACAGTAAAGCATCACGCGAACTGTATAGCAGAGTATGGAGGCAGAGAAAATAATGAAACCATTAAGTAGCTGTGCGTTGTTTGGTGCTGTGCGTGCTCTTGGCGGTATTAAGGATGCCTTAATCCTGCAGCATTCTGTTGTCGGCTGTCAGTGGGGCAGCCTGGTATTCAGATATGCAGGCAAGCCTTATGATGTACGTCAGGCCTCTGATGTTATCTATGATGAAGATGTTGTCAATGGCGGTGAGAAGGTTTTGCGCAAGGCTTTGCAGGAGGCGGAGCGTATTTTTGCGCATTGCGGTGCGGTGTTTGTAGTCAGCGGCTGTGTGCCGAATATGATTGGCGATGATGTCGACGGTATTTTGGCTACTACCGAAGGCTCGCAAAAATTGTTGCATGTAAAAGCGCCGGGATACGCAGGGAATATTGACAGCGGTGCAGAAGCAGCTTATCTGGCTTTGCTGCCCTTGCTCCGGCCTGCGGAGGAAAAACAAGCTGCCACGATAAATATTTTTGGCATAATGAATGATGATCCCTATTCAGATAATGACTTGTCCGAGTTGAAGAATTTTTTAGGTTCTAAAGTAAAAATTAACTGCGCGCTGCAGGATTGCAGCTTGCGGGATATTGCAGCAATGCCGCAGGCAGAGCTGAATATCTGCTTTGGCTACGGTGAGCCTTTAGCAAAGAAAATGCAGGAAAAATTTGGCATGCCGTATATCAAATGCGCTTATCCTTATGGTGTGGCAGGCTTGCAGAAGTTTTTGCGTCAGTTAGGCGAAGCGTTGAAAATTGATTTTTCCGATGAGCTGGCAGAATTGGAAGCTGCGGCTGAAAAGCTCGTTTATCGCAGTGCTGATTATCTGGTGAATTTGTATCAGCTGCCTGTGGCTTTGGCTGCAGACAAGGCACATTTAGAGGGTCTGCAGAGCTTTTTTGCCGAAGAACTGGGCATGCGCGTTGTAATCGCAGAGGATACAGCGGAATTCAGCTTGGATAAAATGACGGAGGCTGCAGCAAAGCACAAGCCTGTATTGCTGTGCGGTTCTTCGTTCTTAAAGAATTTGGCTGATACATATCAGGTGCCGTTAGTGCGCTGTGCTTATCCTGCCTTT
This sequence comes from uncultured Phascolarctobacterium sp., assembly GCF_937920985.1. Lineage (GTDB taxonomy): Bacteria > Bacillota > Negativicutes > Acidaminococcales > Acidaminococcaceae > Phascolarctobacterium_A. Next base: position 28,604 of record NZ_CALDXR010000060.1, on the reverse strand, counting down.
GACCAGCTGTGTTTTACCGATAACACGCTGGTCGGAGCGCGTGGCGCTGCTTTATTCATTGAGCAGATTGTTAACGGCGCCTTGCAGCAGCAATATAAAACAGATGGCCGATATGCCGGCTTACGTGAAAGTATTTGTGAGGTAAATCATGAGTGAGCTTGAAACACATCCTTGTTTTACCGCTAAATGCAGCGATTACGCCCGTATTCATCTGCCTGTGGCACCTAAATGCAATATGCAGTGCAATTATTGCCTGCGCAAATACAGCTGTGTAAATGAAAGCCGTCCCGGTGTTGTGGCAAGGGTTATGGTACCGGAGGATGCAGTTGATTGGTATCTGCAGATGAAGGCCAAGGTGCCGAAGCTTACGGTAGCAGGCATTGCCGGCCCCGGCGATGCGCTGGCCAACTGGCCGGCGGTCAGCAGAACGCTGAGCATGATTCGTGAGGTTGATAAGGATGTTTTCTTCTGCCTTTCGACTAACGGTCTGTGTTTGCCGAAGTATGCCAAGGAGATTGCTGCCTTGGGTGTTGATTATGTTACGGTGACGGTGAATGCAATTACCAGCAATACAGGGGCGCATATTTACAGCTTTATTAATGATGAAGGCAAAAAATATGTCGGTGAAGAGGCTGCTGCACTGCTTTTAGCAAGGCAGATAGAAGGATTGCAGCTGCTTGGCGAATATGGCGTGAAAGTGAAGATAAATACGGTGGCGATACCCGGCGTGAATATCCAGGAAATCCCGGCGATTGCCAGACGTATGGCCTTACTGGGAGCGAAGCTGCAGAATATTTTACCGATGCTGCCGGTGGAGGGAACCGGCTTTGCGCATTTTGCGGAGCCTGCGGCCGAAGAAATTATGCAGCTGCGTAATGTTTGCAAGCAGTGGATGCCGCAGATGCAGCATTGCAACCGCTGTCGGGCAGATGCCGTGGGCGCGTTGACTAATACGTGCGCTGTGGAAGCGAGCTTATAAGTCAGCAAAAAATCTATCTAAGCTTTGCAGATAGCATTATTACTGTAACCTAGTTTACAATAATAGTGCGATAAGATAAAAAATAAATAAAATGAAGCTTTTTCCTTGACGTTTGCAGACTGATAGGAGTAAAATAACCTCAATCGCAAATTACGGCGATAAATTTTGAAGCATAAGGAAATGTTGAAGTTGTTGCAGGTGAAAATGATGGAATCTAAAATGATGAACACTGCAATTGAATATGGTTTTTATTACGCACCGGTATTTAACTATTATTTTAGCACCGGTTATTTTGCATGGGAAAAATCATATAGCAGTAATCATCGTATTGGAGACTATAAATAGTATTTGCGAGCACAGTGCTTGCAATTAAGATTTAGCTTTTACAGCAGGCTCTTTTACGGGAGCCTGCTTTTTTTGTAGCATGGTAGCTTATAGCAGTATGGTAAATTTAATGACAAGGGTGTCAGAACGAAGGGGAGACAATTTATGGTAATAGTATTCAAGCCGGGAGCACCGGAGGAAAATAAAGCGAAGATGCGCAGCAATTTGGAAAGCAAGGGCTTCCAAATTAACGAAATCAACGGTGTCAACATGACCATCTTCGGTATTATCGGTGATACCAGCACACTGGATATCAATATGCTGCGTATTGATGATGCAGTAGACAAGGTAATGCGTGTGCAGGAACCGTTCAAGCGAGCCAACCGCATGTTCCATCCGCAGGATTCAGTGATTAATGTCGGCGGTGTTGAAATCGGCGGACGCAAGATTCAGGTTATCGCAGGTCCGTGCTCCGTAGAAACGCAGGAGCAGGTTACGGACATTGCCAAGTCCATCAAGCTTGGCGGCGCCTCAATGCTTCGCGGCGGCGCCTTTAAGCCCCGCACATCGCCTTATTCCTTCCAAGGCTTGAAGGAGGTTGGCCTGGAATATTTAAAAGGTGCAAAAAAAGAAACAGGCCTGCCGATAGTAACAGAAATCATGTCACCGTATATGATTGAGCGCTTTGTAGAAGATGTAGATTTGATTCAGGTTGGCGCTCGCAACATGCAGAACTTTGAACTGCTGAAGGAACTGGGCAAAACCAATAAGCCAATTTTGTTAAAGCGTGGTTTGGCAGCAACGATTGAGGAATGGCTGATGGCAGCGGAATATATCATGAGCGAGGGCAACGAAAACGTTATCCTTTGCGAACGCGGTATCCGCACCTTCGAAACATATACGCGCAATACATTGGATGTAAGCGCAATTCCCGCTGTGAAAAAGCTCAGCCATTTGCCGGTAGTAGTTGACCCTAGTCATGCAGCAGGCTTGTGGTGGATGGTAGAGCCGTTGGCGAAGGCCGCAGTTGCAGTCGGTGCCGACGGACTTTTGATAGAAGTCCACAACAATCCGGAAGCGGCGCTTTGCGACGGCGCACAGTCCTTAAGACCTGAACGCTTCGCCAGACTGATGGGCGAGCTGAAGGGTATTGCCAGAATTGTTGGCAGAGATATGTAAATCAAGGCATTATCCCTTAGCAATATCAAAAAGCGTAAGGGTTTGTAATAACTCCTGATCTGGGAGTAGTATTGTAGCATAGCAGATTAGATTAAAGGAGAGATTTTATCATGATTATCGTATTCAAACAAAATGCAACTGTTGAGGAAAAAACTAAGCTGAAAAACCAATTGGAAAGCAAGGGCTTTCAGATTCATGCCAGTGATGGCGTAAATGCTTCACTTTTTGGTGTAGTTGGTGATACCAGCGCTTTGGATATCAACCTTTTGCGTGTTGTCGAGGGTGTAGAAAAGGTAATGCGTGTGCAGGAGCCTTTCAAACGTGCGAACCGCATGTTCCATCCCGAGGACAGCATTATAGATGTTGCAGGCAGAAAATTCGGTGGCAAAAAGCTGCAGGTTATTGCAGGTCCCTGTTCTGTAGAAACTCAGGAGCAGGTTACGGAAATTGCCAAGGATGTTAAGGCCGCAGGCGCTACGCTGATGCGTGGCGGTGCCTTCAAACCCCGCACCTCTCCGTACTCCTTCCAGGGGCTGAAGGAAAAAGGCCTGGATTTCCTGAAAAATGCCAGAGCAGCAACCGGTCTGCCGATTGTTACGGAAATCATGTCACCTTACATGGTGGAACGCTTTGTTGAAGATGTTGATCTGATTCAGGTCGGTGCTCGCAATATGCAGAACTTTGATTTGCTGAAGGAATTGGGCAAAACCAATAAGCCTATTCTGTTGAAACGCGGCTTGGCGGCAACGATTGAGGAATGGCTGATGGCAGCGGAATACATTATGAGCGAGGGCGACGAAAACGTTATCCTTTGCGAACGCGGTATCCGCACCTTTGAAACCTACACCCGCAATACGCTTGATGTAAGTGCTATTCCTGCAGTAAAAAGACTCAGCCATCTGCCGGTAGTAGTTGACCCGAGTCATGCAGCAGGCATGTGGTGGATGGTAGAACCTTTGGCTAAAGCAGCAGTTGCAGTTGGCGCCGATGGTTTGTTGATTGAAGTACATAACGATCCGGAAGCAGCATGGTGCGATGGCGCACAATCCTTGAAGCCTGACCGTTTTGCTAAGCTGATGGGCGACCTCAGAGGCATTGCGAACATTGTCGGCAGAGAGTTATAATAGTAGTATGGTAGATTAGGAGTGATTTTTTTGGAAGCTGATTTTGGTGGCGAAAATAGAAGTACAAGGTGGCAGGAGCTCAGCTTTGCTATCGTTGGCCTGGGGCTGATTGGCGGCTCCTATGCCAAAGCATTGCGTAAACTGGGCGTTAAGCAGATTATCGGTATAGAGCGTGATGCAGCAACACTGCAGGAGGCAAAGCAGCAGGGCTTGGTTGATATTGGCATGACTGAGCCTGATAACCGGCTTAAGGAGGCCAACGTAATCATTTGCGCTATTTATCCTGAAGCAATCGTGGGCTTTATAGCTGCAAACGTTGATTTCTTTAACGAAAGCGTTTTGCTGACTGATGTTGCAGGTATCAAAAACGATATGATCAGCAGAGGCCAGGAACTTTTAAAGGATGGCATGGAATTTATTTCCGGCCATCCGATGGCAGGACGTCAGGGCAGTGGCTTGGGCATGAGTGATGCGCATATTTTTCAGAATGCAAATTACATCATCGTGCCGGAAAAGCATAACACACAGGCTGCGGTCAGCTGGCTGGAGCAATTTGCTTTAGCTCTTGGCTGCAAGCATACGGTGCAGGTGACACCGGCGCAGCATGATGCCACTATTGCCTATACCAGCAATTTGCCGCATGTTACTGCGGTAGCGCTCATGGACAGCGCTTCCTTTGATGATAAGACCAAGTACTTCGTTGCCGGCAGCTTCCGAGATGGCACTCGTGTAGCAGATATCAATCCTGAATTATGGTGCAATTTATTCCTTGCCAACAGGGAAAAGGTTGCGGATGAAATAGACAAATATATGGAGCAGCTGGCGCTGTGGCGCGACGCTCTGCGCGGTGACGACGGCGAAAAGCTGAAGGAGCTGATGCGCAAGGCGGGAGCACGGAGAAGGGAGCTTTTTTAATGAAGAAAATTCATGTTGCTTTAGGCGCTCATGCCTATGATATTGAAATAGCCGCCGGCCTGCTGCCGCAGGTCGGCTCTAAGGTTGCAGCGTTGCTGCCGAAGGCGCGCAAGGCTGCAATTATCAGCGATACAAATGTTGCACCGTTATATGCGGAAAAACTACAGGCTAGCCTCGAAGAGGCTGGCCTTGTTGTGCATAAGGTGGTAATTGAAGCCGGTGAGCAGAGCAAGAATATGCAGGTGCTCAGCGATGTACTGGAGCAGCTGGCTGCAGCAGGGCTTACGCGCACCGACGTTGTGCTGACACTTGGCGGCGGTGTTGTCGGTGATTTGGGCGGCTTTGCCGCTGCCAGCTTTATGCGTGGCATTGCCTTTGTGCAGATACCGACTTCACTGCTGGCACAGATTGACAGTAGCGTGGGTGGTAAGGTTGCGGTAGATTTAAAGGCCGGCAAAAATCTTGCCGGTGCCTTTTATCAGCCAAAAGCTGTATTTATTGATACAGCTTTACTGGCAACGCTTTCTACACGCTTTTTGCACGATGGTTTGGCAGAAGCGATTAAATACGGCTGCATTAAAGACGCGGAGCTTTTTGAAAAAATTGCCGGCTATGCCGATGATGCGGAGCTTTTGGCAGATATTGACAGCGTGGTTGCTACCTGTTGCGCTATTAAAGCACGCATTGTTGAGCAGGATGAATTTGATACGGGCCTGCGTATGCTGCTGAACTTCGGTCATACCTTGGGACATGCAGTAGAGCAGCACTTCGGCTACAGCTGCTTTACGCACGGTGAGGGCGTGGCGATTGGCATGTATCAGTTGACTAAGCGCACCGAAGAGCTGGGAATGACAGCCAAAGGCAGCGCCGAGCGGATTAAGAGCGTACTTGAAAAGTATAATTTGCCGTTGACTGCGGGCGTAGAAAAAGCGCAGCTGCTTGATACAATGGCAAGAGATAAGAAAAAGAACGGCAACAGCATTACCCTCATTATTTTGCAGCAGATAGGCGAGGGCGTACTGCAGAAAGTTGATTGGCAGGAAGTGCCAAAGTATTTGGGGTGAGGCTAAATGGAAAAGATAAAAATTTATCCTGCAAAATTGGCAGGAACGGTGCAGGTTCCGTCATCTAAAAGCATGGGACACAGAGAAATCATTTGTGCAGGTCTGGCAGGCGGCACCAGCATTGTTGATAACATCAGCATGTCTAAGGATATTGAAACAACAATGCGCGTCCTGCGTGCTATGAACGTGAGCGTTGACGAAATTCCCAGCATGCTAGAGGGACGTAAGGCTTTGCAGATTACGGGCACAGGTCATCCGATTGCGGCGGCAGATAATGTTGACTGCGGTGAATCCGGTTCGACCTTGCGCTTTTTCATTCCCTTGGGAGCAAATCTTGGTTGTCCGCTGACCTTTATCGGTCATGGTAAGCTGGTATCGCGTCCTTTGCAGGCATATTACGATATTCTGGATAAGCAGTTTGTACAATATTTTAATGATAACGGCAATCTGCCTTTGACGGTCAACGGTCACCTGATGCCGGGTAAATTTGAACTGCCGGGAGATGTCAGCAGTCAGTTTGTCAGCGGTCTGCTTTTTGCTTTGCCGTTATTAAAGGGTGATTCCGAAATTATCATTACTTCGCCACTGGAATCTGCTTCTTATGTAGATATGACACTGAACTGCTTGGCGAAGTATGGCGTAAAAGTAGAAAATGTAGATGGCGCACATCGTCATTATCTTGTGCCGGGCAAGCAGCGTTTCAAAGCGCAGGACAGCAAGGTTGAGGGCGACTGGTCGCAGGCAGCATTCTGGACTGTCGGCGGTGCTTTGGGTGCAGGCATTACCGCAAGCGGTTTTGACTTTGCTTCTCTGCAGGGTGATAAGGCTGTGGTAGAAATTATGCAGCGCATGGGTGCTGATATTGTAAAAAATGCTGACAGCGTAACCGTAAACAGTGGTGCAACGCAGGCAACGGTGATAGATGCATCGAACTGTCCTGATATTATTCCTGTGCTTACCGTGCTGGCGGCAGTTAGCGAGGGAACAACGAAGATTATCAATGCAGGACGCCTGCGTATCAAGGAATGCGACAGATTGGCGGCTATGACGAGCGAATTAAATAAAATGGGTGCGGCAATTACGGAAGAGGCCGAAGGTCTGACAATTATCGGCAAGCCTGATGGCTTGCGCGGCGGCGTTGAAGTAGATGCCTGGAACGACCATCGTATTGCCATGAGCCTGGCAATTGCTGCACAATGCTGCGCCGAACCGATTACTTTGACCGGCGCAGGCAGTGTAAGCAAATCTTATCCTGACTTCTGGGAGGATTACAAGAGCGTAGGCGGAAAAATTGAGGTGCTGGCATGAGCGGAATTTTTGGCATGAATATAAAAATGGCGATATACGGCGAATCGCACGGCAAGTCCATCGGCGTAGTGCTGGACGGACTGCCGCCGGGACTGGCGCTTGATGAAGCAACGATTGCTGCCGAAATGGCGCGTCGTGCTCCCGGACAAAATGCGCTGAGCACGGCACGCAAGGAAAGTGATACGGTAGAAATCCAAAGCGGCTTCTTCAATGGCTTTACGACAGGTACGCCGCTGTGTGCGCGTATCATCAACAGCGACCAGCATTCTAAGGATTACAGCATTCTCGCCGATAAAATGCGCCCCGGACATGCGGATTACGCAGGCCATGTGCGTTATCAGGGCTTTAATGATTATCGCGGCGGCGGCCATTTTTCCGGTCGACTGACGGCACCGCTCGTTTTTGCCGGTGCTGTAGCCAAGCAGGCACTGGCACAACATGGTATTGTTGTTGGTTCGCATATTCTGCAGATTAACGATATCCAAGAAGAGCGCTTCAATCCAATGGGCGTAAGTGATGCAGAATTGGCAGAGCTGCATGCGAAAAAGTTTGCGGTTATGGATGATACTGTCGGCGAAAAAATGCAGGAGCGCATTTTGCAGGCTAAGAGCGAGCTTAACAGCGTGGGTGGTGTAGTTGAAGCTATTGCACTGCATTTGCTTGCAGGAATCGGCGCACCGTATTTTGATTCCGTGGAAAGCATGCTGAGTCATGCGCTGTTTTCTGTGCCTGCCGTTAAAGGCGTAGAGTTTGGCGACGGCTTTGGCTTTGCCTGTATGACGGGTGCTGAAGCGAATGACGCTTTGCATTACGTTGACGGCAAAGTGCTGGCATTGACAAACCACAACGGCGGCGTTACCGGCGGCATTACCAACGGCATGCCTTTGGTAGTGCGCGTGGCCATTAAGCCGACACCGTCGATTGCACGCGAGCAGCAGACTGTGAGCCTTAAGGAGCAGGCTGATACAACACTTGCTATCGTCGGCAGACATGATCCCTGTATTGTGCAGCGTGCTGTGCCTGTTATCGAAGCGGTAGTTGCGTGGACGCTGTGGGATTTACTTTTAGAAGCGAAGAAATGGGAGAAATAAGATGCAGGAGCTTGATTTAGAAAAAATCCGCAAAGAAATAGACAAGGTTGACCAGCAGCTGGCAGACGTACTGGAAAGCCGTCTGCAGTTAGTTATGCAGGTAGCTGCCTATAAAAAATCCAAGGGACTGCCTGTTAAGGACAAAAACCGTGAAGCCAAGGTTATCGAAAAGGTAGCAGGTTTTTTGGAGAATAAGGATTATTCCGTTGCTGTGAAAAATATTATGCGCGGTATTATTGACCAGGCCTGCCTGTTGGAAGAAACTGCTCTGGCTGAAGTAAATGACAAAACCTTTGAGGTGGCCTGCTTCGGTCCTGCCGGCTCTTTTACGCATCAGGCGTTAGAGGAATATTTTCACGGACGTCAATATAATCGTCATCACTTCCAGACCTTTGAAGAGGTAATTTCCAGCATCAGCGATGGCACTATGGATTACGCCGTCCTGCCGATTGAAAATTCTTCGACAGGCGGTATTACCGAGGTATATGATTTGCTGCGTCAGTATGACTGCAGTATTGTAGGCGAGCAGTGCGTAAAGATTGAGCAAAATCTGTTAGGCTGTGAGGGTGCGTCACTTGGCACGATTAAAACAGTGTATTCGCATCCGCAGGGCTTGAAGCAGTGCGCTGATTTCTTCCATGATTATCCGGATATAGAGCAGGTTCCTTATTTCAGTACATCAAAGAGTGCGGAGGAGGTTGCAGAAAAGCAGGATGTAAGCTTGGGCGCTATTGCCGGCAAGCAGGCAGCAGAGCTTTATAATCTGAAGATTATTGCTCCTGCTATCAACAGCAACAGCAACAATTATACTCGCTTTGTTATTATTGCCAAAAAACCGGAAATAGTAGCGAACGCAAATAAGATTACGCTGATTGTTGCTGTGAAGCACGAAACAGGCTCGCTATATAAAATGCTCGCCAGCTTCTATCATATGGGCCTGAATATGCTGAATCTGGAATCGCGTCCGATTGTCGGCAAAACGTGGGAATACTTTTTCTACATTGATGTCACCGGTAATCTGGCAGATCCGCTGGTTATCGATGTGATGGAAGAAATAAAATCAAAGAGCACCTATTGCAAGGTTCTTGGCAATTATCGTGCTTACGAGCGAAAGGAATAGACAGATGAAGCATTACGGACTTTTAGGCGGTAAGCTGGGACACAGCCTTTCACCGCAGATTCACAAGCTGTTTTTTAAATATACCGGCATTGAGGGCGATTATACGCTTCTGGAAACGCTGCAGGAGGACTTGCCTAAGCGTATGGAAGAGCTGCGTGCCAATTATGCGGGCAGCAATGTTACCATTCCGCATAAATTGCACGTTATGCCATTTTTGGACAGCATTACGCGAGAGGCTAAGGCTATCGGAGCTGTAAACACGATTAAGTTCGGTGAAAATGGTGCTGAAGGCTACAATACCGATTACTTCGGCTTCGGCAGAATGCTGGAATACAACAATATTGATGTGCGCGCTAAGCGTGTTGCGGTGCTGGGCACCGGCGGCGCTGCGCGTGCAGTTGTGAAATATATGGTTGATAAGCGTGTCGGCAAGCTGTATCTTGTTACGCGTGATGTTGCGCATGTGGATAAGGATTTCATTAAAATTGCGCCTAAGTGTAAGTTTATTGATTATGACGGCCTGGCAGCGCTGACCGGTGATGTGATTGTCAACTGTACGCCTGTGGGTATGTATCCCAAGGTAAATGCTGCACCTGTTACGCCTGAGGAAATCAGTAATTTTGACGCAGCCGTCGATTTGATTTATAACCCTAAGCAGACGCTGTTCTTGAAGCAGGCTGCCGAGGCAAAGATGCAGACTGTCAACGGCTTGTTCATGCTTGTGGCGCAGGCTGTGGCTGCACAGGAAATCTGGCAGGGTGAAAAATACGACAGCGAATTAATCGTCAAAATCATGCAGGATTTGGAGCAGAGTATATGAAAAACATCGTGCTGATTGGTATGCCTGGCTGCGGTAAAAGCACCTTTGGCAAGCGTATGGCGAAACGCTTGCAGCTGCCGTTTTATGATGCCGATTCTGTCCTCGAGGAGCGTGAGCAGCGCACGATAAAGGCGTTCTTCGCTGAAAGCGAAGATGCGTTCCGCGCAGCGGAAACGCGCACGCTGGCGTATCTGGCGGAATGTGACGGAGCTGTTATCGCGACAGGCGGAGGTGCCGTGAAGCGTGCCGAAAACATGGAGCTGCTGAAGCAGGGCGGTGTTGTAGTTTTTATCGACCGCAAGCCGGAAAACATCATTGGCTGTATTGCCGGTGATGCGCGTCCGTTGCTTGCTGCCGATAAGCAGAAGCTTTATACTTTATATAACGAGCGTATTGCGCTGTACCGCCGATATGCTGATTATACTATTGATAATAACGGCGATTTCGGCAGAGTTCTGCATGAGCTGCTGAATATTGCCGCTAAGCTGGAGGGATAAAGATGCGTAAAATTTTAGTTTTAAATGGTCCTAACATTAATATGCTGGGCATCCGTGAAAAAAATATCTATGGCCGTGATGATTATGACAGCCTGTGTGCTTACATCCGTTCGGCGGCCGACCGCCTTGGCGTAGAGGTGGAGCTGCTGCAGAGCAATTATGAGGGCGATATAGTTACCGCTATTCAGAATGCTTACGGTCATTTTGACGGCATTGTTATCAATCCGGCGGCATTTACGCATTACAGCGTAGCAATTCTGGACGCATTGAAGGCAGTAAATATTCCTGCGATTGAGGTGCATATCAGCAACATCCATCAGCGCGAGGAGTTCCGCCATCATTCTGTAACGGTGGCAGGCTGCGTCGGCCAGATTTGCGGCCTGGGCTTTGCGGGCTATGCGTTGGCAATGGAAGCTTTGAGTGTGTATGAAGCAAAATAGCATATAATAATTTTGGTAAACAGTCTTCGTAGCTTTGCTTTCGGAGGCTGTTTTGTTATAATAAGTATAGAGTAATATTTGCTGACAGAAGCAAGTTTGACAGCTGAATTTTCATAATAGTAAGATAACGTTAAATCATTCTTGGAGGTGATATTATGGGCAAACGTGTAGTAATCGTCGGTGGAGTGGCCGCCGGTATGAAAACGGCGGCGCGCTTACGCAGGCTGGATGCCGAAGCAGAGATTATCGTGCTGGAACGCGGACCGCAACTGAGTTATGGCGCATGCGGCTTTCCGTATTTTATCAGCGGCGAGGTTAAGAGTATGGACAGCTTTGACCATACACCGCAGGGAGCCTTGCGCGACAGTAATTATTTTGCGGCCGTGAAGGGCGTGGATGCCCGCTGTGGCTGTAATGTGCAAAAAATAGACAGAGTGCAAAAATGCGTGCATTATATGGAAAAGGGAGAGCTGAAACAGCTGTCTTATGACGTGCTGGTGTTGGCAACCGGCAGTACGCCGGTGAAGCTTCCCTTGCCTAATGCTGATGCCGCAGGCATTCACAGTTTCTGGTTTCCGTGGGATGTTAATGCAGTAGATAAGGAAATTGCCGAAGGCGGCGTTAAGGATGTAGTTATCATCGGCGCAGGCTTTATCGGTTTGGAGCTTGCAGAAGCTTTTGTGCGCCGCGGTTTGCATACCAGCGTTCTGGAACAGCAGGACAGACTGCTGCCGCAGTTGCTTGATGAGGATATGGCAGCACTGCTGCTGCGTGATACGAAAAATCCGTTGCTCGATATTTATCTGGAGGAAAGAGCAGGTGCTTTTACCGTAGAAAACGGTAAAGTTAGCGGAGTGCAGACGGATAAACGCGTAATCCCGGCACAGTTGGTTATCGTTGCCGTCGGCGTGCGTCCGAACGTGGAGCTGGCGCGTGAGGCCGGTCTTGTTATAGGTCCGAGCGGCTGTATTGCGGTTAACGAATACCTGCAGACAAGCGATGATGCAATTTATGCCGGAGGTGACTGTGCGGAAAATACTCATCGTGTCAGCGGAGCCAAGGTATTTGTGCCTATGGGTTCTACCGCCAACAAGCATGGCCGCGTAATTGCGGATAATATCTGCGGAGCGCGGAAGCAATATCCCGGTGTCCTGGGGACTGCTGCCTGTCGCTTTTTTGCGCAGGAAGCTGGGGCAACCGGTTTGAACGAGCGGACTGCGCGGCAGGCCGGTATTGATTTTGCAAGCGTAGTTGTACCAGGCTTCGATCGTTTGGGTTATATGCCGGGAGTAGGGCGTATTGTGCTGAAGCTGTTGGCGGAAAAGAGCAGCGGCCGCGTATTGGGGGCGCAGGCTGTCGGAGCGAGTGTAGCGAAGCGTATTGATACATTGGCGGCGGCAATTTCTTTAGGTGCAACGCTAGAGGATTTGTCCGGACTTGATCTGGCTTATGCTCCGCCGTTTAATACGCCGATTGAGAATATCGCAACGGCAGCCAATGTCCTGCAAAATAAACTTGACGGACAGCTGCGCAGCATTAATCCTGTAGACTTTGAAAAAAACCGCACGCAGGAGGATTATTTATTCGTTGATGTACGTACGTCGGCAGAGGTAGCAGCTAAGCGTATTGCCGACATTCCGTCGAGAGTAAATCTGCCGCTTGATACCTTGCGGACAGCGGATATCAGCAAGATGGATAAAGAGCAGAAAATAGTTACAGCCTGCCAGATTGATTTGCGTGGCTACGAAGCGGAGGTTATCCTGCGCGCCCGTGGCTTCAGTGATGTTTACAGCCTGGAGGGTGGCATGAGTGGTTGGCCGTATGCGACGGAAAGCGATAACGACAAAAAGTAAGCATTTTAATATTGTTATGCAAGGAGGAGAAAAGCATGAGTGAATTTAGCGAAAAAATTGGCATGGCAGCAGGCAACAATTTTAAGAGCGGTTATAACTGCTGCGAAGCAATTGTGGAAACCTTCCGCAAGGAGGCAGGTGTGAATATTGATGATAATGCTTTCCGTCTGTGCTCCGGTTTTGGCGGCGGCATTGGCCATGCGCGCGATTTGTGTGGTGCGATGGCAGGCTGTGTGATGGTCATCAGTACGTTGGCCGGTCGCAATCAGCCTAGCGATAAACCGTTGGCAGAAATTTATCCGCTGACGCTGGAATTTCATGAGCGCTTTGCCAAGGAATTCGGCTCCTGTGCCTGCGGTGATTTGATGCCCTATGAGTTTAATACGCGTGAGCATTTGAAAAATTGTCTGAAGCTGGTGAATAAGGTGGCGCAGCTGCTGGCAGTGTATCTGGAAGAAAAGGAACTGCTGAAGTAATATTGATAAGCTAAAAGGGGCTGTCGCGTAAGTAAAGCTTACTTGCGGTGACAGTCCCTTAGTTTTTCTTTCTATGTGTGAGAATACGTAAATAAGCTAAAAGCAATAATAAAAAATTGCGGAGCGCTTGTTGACGGCAAAAATAATTGGCTATCAAAACAAATTAATTGAAGTTTTTGCCGTCAACATGCTATACTATTCTTAGATACAACGTAACGGAGGTGAGATGATGAAGTATCTTTCAGTAGCTGAAACAGCGGCAAAGTGGCAGATATCCGAGCGCAGCGTGCGTAATTATTGCGCACAGGGACGTGTGCAGGGAGCAGAGCTGCATGGCAGAGTATGGAGTATTCCGGAAACGGCAGTAAAACCGGAGCGTGTTAATAAGATTAAGCAGAGCGAGCGTAGCTTGTTAAATGTTCTGCAGGAAGAAAAAGCAAGCAGATATGCAGGCGGTATCTATCATAAAACGCAAATTGAGTTGACCTATAACTCTAATCATATGGAAGGCAGCAGACTGACACATGAGCAGACGCGTTATATTTTTGAAACGAATATGATTGGTGTGGAAAATGAAGTTTTGAACGTGGATGATGTTATTGAAACTGCTAATCACTTTCGCTGTATTGATTTGCTTATAGATAAGGCAAAGACTGCTTTATCAGAAAAGCTGATTAGGGAATTGCATTTTATTTTGAAAACCGGCACGAGTGATGCGCGTAAGGATTGGTTTGCTGTCGGTGATTATAAAAAGCTTCCGAACGAGGTTGACGGCAGAGATACAGCTTTGCCGGAAGAGGTTAGCGAGCAGATGCGATCACTTTTGGCAAAATATAATGCGAAAAAGAGTAAGACGTTTAAAGATATTTTGGATTTTCATGTGTGTTTTGAAAGGATTCATCCGTTTCAGGATGGCAACGGACGCATTGGCAGGCTGATTATGTTTAAAGAGTGCCTGAAATATAATATTGTTCCGTTTATTATAGAGGATAATCTGAAAATGTTTTACTATCGAGGCTTAAAGGAGTGGGGGAAGGACAACGGTTATCTGATGGATACCTGCCTTGCTGCGCAGGATAGATATAAGGCATATCTTGATTATTTTAGGATTGAGTATTAAAGCATCTTATATAGAGAAAATAATGATAAGAATTATGTGAAAGCGAGGCGATGAGTGTGCTAATGAATACGGCTGAGTATCTTTCCATTATTGAAAATATTAAGAGTGAAATTACTGCGGCACAATATCGTGCGGCAATTCATGTGAATGCAGATATGCTGCTTCTCTATTATGATATTGGTTGCGTAATCAATGAACATAAATCATGGGGAAACAAGTTTATTGATAACCTTGCAGCAGATATTCGGATTGCTTTTCCAGAAAGCAAAGGATATTCTGTTCGTAATTTGAAGTATATGGCAAAATTCGCAGAGATTTATCCAGACCGAGAATTTGTGCAACAGGTTGTTGCACAAATTCCATGGGGTCAAAATATAGTTCTTCTGGATAAGGTCGCTGATATGGATGAACGTAAATGGTATATCAAAAAGTCAGCGGAAAACGGCTGGTCTCGAAATGTTCTTGTCCATCAGATTGAAAGCAACTTGTATCAGCGGCAGGTTCTGGCAGATAAAGTTACAAATTTTAATCACCGCTTACCGTCTCCGCAAAGTGAACTTGCGGTGCAGACAATGAAAGATCCATATGTATTTGATTTTATTTCTTTCCGGGAGGATATGCTCGAACGGGATATTGAGCAGGCACTTGTTAGGGATGTCACAAAGCTTCTTCTGGAGCTTGGAACAGGGTTTGCTTTTCTGGGAAACCAGTATCACCTGAACGTAGGCGGCGATGATTTTTACATTGATTTGTTGTTCTATAACCTGAATCTTCGCTGTTATGTAGTTATCGAATTGAAAACCGGTGATTTCAAGCCGGAATATGCTGGTCAGCTAAACTTTTATCTGTCAGCCGTGGACGGCATTTTGAAAAAAGAGCAGGATAATCCGTCCATTGGTTTGCTTCTGTGCAAAAGCAAAAACAATGTGGTTGCAGAATATTCACTCAAGGATATTTCAAAGCCGATTGGTGTAAGCGAATACAAAATAACCAGTAGCCTGCCGGATGATCTGGAAAAGCAACTGCCATCTGTTGAAGATATTCAGAAACGGATTAAATAAACATAAGTATGCCGAAAGATTCTTCAAATATAAGGGAGAATGGTTGAACGATATACGACAGAGAATGGGATTTTGATACATAGGAGTGTAAAGCAATGATAAACATTCGTAAATTAGAAGCAGAATTATGGGAATCAGCGGACTTGCTGCGTGCAGGCTCAAAACTGACATCCAATCAGTACTGTATGCCGGTATTGGGATTAATTTTTCTGCGTTATGCATATAGCAGATTTAAAATGGTAGAAGCGGAGATTTTGAATAATCGTCCGTCTCGTGGTGGCAGAGTTATGCCGGTAGAAGCAAGTGACTTTGCTGCTAAAAGTGCGCTCTTTTTACCGAAAGAGGCACAGTACGACTATTTACTGAATCTCCCTAATGATATTTCAGCTGCAGGATTATTGAATAAAGATGGACAGCCTATGACCAGTCTTGGTGAGGTTGTAAATAATGCTATGCAACTGATTGAAGATCAGAGTGAACAACTTACAGGTGTATTGCCAAAGAGTTATACAGATTTCTCTGATTAACTGCTGTCTGAGCTTCTTCGTATCTTTAATAACAGTGCATTGGATGAAGTAGGCGGTGATATTATCGGTCGTATCTACGAGTACTACCTCAATAAATTTGTAAAAAACATCGCATCCGATGATGGCGTGTTTTTTACACCGAAATCATTGGTGAAAATGATTGTAAATATTATTGAACCTAAAAGTGGTATCTTGCCCGAAATTAAGACTATGTATTTAATACAATTTAATATTACTTAACTTAGGGGTGTCGCTAGGGTGTCGGTTTTGAATCGACTTATTTTTTTGACGATAGCTTGACAAATAAGTATGAAAACAATATAATAATATATTCTACACTTAGGAGGTGCACCGAAATGTACTATGCGGTAAGAAAAGGACATACTACAGGTATTTTTGATAATTGGGCAGAAGCACAAGCTGCAACATCCGGATTCTCTGGTTCAGAATATAAGAAATTTAAAACGAAGGAAGAAGCAGAAGCCTACCTCGATAATCGAGATGTTTGGGTTGAACAGGTTGCTGAGGATAACAAAGCTGGGTATCTGGTTGCATTTACAGATGGAAGCTACGATAAGAGCTTGAACAGATATTCCTATGGGGTGTCATTCGTTTTGCCTGATGGAACAGAGGAGAGCATTTGTGGATATGGAAGTAATAAGGAGTATCTGGATAGTAACAACATTATCGGTGAAATTTTTGGTGTAATTAACGCATTTGATTGGGCGATATCTAATGGATTCGAAAAACTGAAAATCTATCATGACTATGAAGGCCTTTCAAAGTGGATAACTGGTGAATGGGGCGCAAAGGCAAAGGTGAGCCAGATGTTTGTCTCATTATACAAATCTAAATTTGAAGATTTTATTAAGGTTGAGTTTATAAAGGTTCCGGGACATAGTAATGTTATATACAATGAAAAAGCGGACCAGCTTGCAAAATCTGCTTTGAATGATAAAAAAAAGGTTGCTGTTCAGGGTGAACACTGGTTTTCTATTCCGTATTTTAACAAGAATGATTTCGATGCATTTTCAGAAATAATCGAAGAGGCGGATGGGAATATTACCCATACAGTTGATAATAAAACTGATAAGGCGATTTATCGTTTTAGACTAAATAGTGACACAGTAACGGTATCATTATTTAAATCAGGACAGCATAAGCTACTAGTACAAGGTAAAAACTCGTATTTGTTCCAAGTCATCACTACCACATTGGTAGAACTGGATGAAAATACTAAAGTAGAACAAATCCTCGGAAACGCATACCGAATGAGCATAAAGAAGGACGTTGTGGACAATGCCTTTGGTCCTATTGAGAACGGACTTCCTAGTGCGTATCCACCGGGAATAAAGCGTTTGATAAAACAGGCCGTAATCAATATGAATTATTATGTAGAAAGTGAAGACTATTCTCAGTATGCCTTTCCCGCATTAAAAGCATTAGAGGGGCATATTAAGTACTTGATTACTTTGGCTGGCGGAATTGTTGGAAGAAACTTCACCTGCTTTGGGTGTGATAAAACGGTTATTCCGAATAAATATGTAGTGCAGGAAGCATTTCCAGATAGAAGCAAAAATAATTATATCGAGAATTGTTATAATTATTACGTGTCACAGAGAAATTCGTCATTCCATTTTGGCGATGTTTTGAGCGAGAATTTCGACAATACAAGAAGCATAAACACAAAAGAAGAGGCAGACGAAATTATTAAGAGATGTATTGATTTAATCAGTACAAATCAATAATATTTTGAAAGGAGGGGCTGCAATGAATACTTTTGTTATTAAAGAAACAAATACAGACGGATATGACAGATTCCTCCTTTGGTTATCATTTGAAAGTCTCATAGACCACCTTCGCAGCATTGAAGAAGCTCCTAATATGGTTAATTCATCAGGGAGGATTTTGATTGACCAGCTCTTTATTACTGGTGATGGAGATAACAGATTTATGTGCTGCGATTTCAAAAACGGTAAATTGGACTTTAAAACAGCGCATATTGTGTCACCGGTGGAGTCATTCCGCAAGGAGACTGTACAATGGTTGCATGATAATTATGGATATGTAGAAAATTCTATTTTGACAGAAAGCCAGCGACAAATGGTTAAAGACGGTATTGCCTTTTAAGAGTAACACAGCCTAACTAGCTTATCAGTGCATGGATTATCAGTATATATCTGATGATGAATATGGAGTTATTGATGATTTTAAAGAAACTTATGTCGAGCCCACAGAGGAGCTTTTGGAAGCAATAAAGGCGTTGAATGTTGCGATGGATGACGATTACTGCGAAGAACAGAATCGGGAACAAAGGGTTAAACTTTCTGAATATGAACTTCAGAAAATATATTTTGAAATCATCAAAGACCTAGTAAAAGAAGCACAGTTATCAGAGATGACAATTCCTATGACAATTTAAATAATCGTGGTTTCATGAACTTGGTTACTGGTAATAATTTTGCTGTTAGCAAGGGAAATAAAAATAACGAAAAAAGACAAGGGATTGCTGTTGAATAAACAGCCAGTATTGTTGTAGTATATTAAGTTTAACTATAATCCCAAAAAACGTAATATCAATGTTTTCGAGACTTATGGAGGAATAGAGAGATTATGATAAAAATTCTCTTTATCTGCCACGGCAATATCTGCCGTTCGCCTATGGCAGAGTTTTTATTGAAGGACATTGTAAAAAAGCGCGGCATTGCCGCTGATTTTGAGATTGAGTCGGCAGCGACGAGCAGGGAAGAAATCGGTAATCCTGTGCATCACGGCACGCGCAATAAGCTGGCGCAGTACGGCATCAGCGTCGCAGGCAAGCATGCGGTACAGGTAACGAAGCGTGACTACGAATATTACGATTTGCTGCTGGCTATGGACAGCAATAATATCCGTAATTTGCGCAGAGTAATTGGTGAAGATACGCAGGGTAAGGTGCATCTTTTGCTCGATTATACCGAGCGTAAGGGTGCAAGCATTGCTGACCCATGGTATACGGGTGACTTTGAAGTGACCTATAAAGATATCATGGAAGGCTTGGAAGGCTTACTGAAGTATCTGAAATATTAAAACAAACAAATTTCCGCGCAAACCGTTAATAAGTTAACACAATTTGCCGTAAAAATAAATAGAATTAATCGAAAACGGTATTTTGCTTGTTTGTTTTAGATTGTGGTGCTACAATAAGTGTTACGGTAAAATAATATAGTTTCCAATGAAGAGAGGTTTTTAAACATGAAATTCGCAACACGTATGGAGCGTATGCAAGCTTCTGAAATCCGCGAGCTGTTAAAATTAACTGCTCAGCCTGATATTATTTCCTTTGCCGGCGGTCTGCCTGCACCGGAGCTGTTCCCTGTAGAAGAAATTGCCAAGGTTTCTCATGACCTGGTACTGAAGGAAGGTCGCCAGCTGCTGCAATATGCAACTACCGAAGGCCGTCCGTCCCTGCGTGCAAAAATTGCTAAACGCATGGCTGATAAATATCACACCAACGTTGATCCCGATGACATTCTGATTACCACCGGTTCTCAACAATGCCTGGACTTCGCAGGCAAGCTGTTCCTGGATCCCGGCGACGTTGTTCTGTGCGAAAGCCCGTCATACCTCGGCGCTTTGAACGCATTCAACGCTTACCAACCGAAATTTGTTGAGGTTCCGACCGATAACGGTGGTCTGATTCCGGAAGAACTGGATAAAATTCTGGAAACCACTCCGAACTGCAAATTTATCTATGTAATTCCTGACTTCCAAAACCCGACCGGTCGTACCTGGTCCATGGAACGCCGTCAAAAATTTATGGAAGTTGTTAACAAACACAACCTGCCTGTACTCGAAGATAATCCGTACGGCGAACTGCGCTATGAAGGCACTATCCTGCCGTCCCTGAAATCTATGGATACCAAAGGCTTGGTTATGTTCCTGGGCACCTTCTCCAAAATCTTCTGCCCGGGCCTGCGTCTTGGCTGGATCGCTGCAGAGCACAGCCTGCTGAGCGAGTTTGTTAAAATCAAACAAAGTGCTGACCTGCACACCTCTAACTTTGACCAAGGCGTTGCAGATGCTTACATGGAACAATACGACCTGGATGAGCACGTTAAAGAAATCGTTGCTCTGTACAAACATCGTCGTGATCTGATTCTCGAATCCATGGAGAAATACTTCCCGGCTGGCACCGAATGGACTCATCCGGAAGGTGGTCTGTTCCTGTGGCTGACATTCCCTGAAGGCGTAAGCGCACGCAAAGTATTCAACAAATGCATCGAGATGAAGGTTGCCGGCGTTATCGGTGATGCTTTCTATCCGAACCAGAAGACTGACCGCAGCATGCGTATCAACTACTCCAACATGCCGGATGACCGCATTGTTGAAGGTATCCAACGCATGGCTAAAGCAATCAAAGAGTGCATGTAATTCTTTGACGGCTTTAGCTGTCTTGTAAATTTTACAGCTGATAAAAATTTAACCCCTGCAGAAAAATTTCTGCAGGGGTATTTTGTATATATGATGTTTTATGCTTTAGCAGCCTTTAAGGTTCTTTCGAACAGAATGTATAAAACTCCGGCAGCCTCGTCACTGAATTTAAAGATACTGTCGGTACCATCGGTGTGATGGAAGGTTACAATGTTGATGCCGTCAAAATCAGCACTGCTGAGAACGTTGAGCGGGATGTGGAAAGCATTTTTCTTACCAATATAAACTAAACGTTGGTTAGTAAGGAAGAACATGCCAAGCTCTTCAATAATAGTCATTTCCTCGGTGAATTTGGGATGCTCGATTTTTTCGCCCTTGAAGGCAACAGTTTCATCAATGCGGAATTTGCGTGTCAGCTCATAGTAATTGTCCTCGCGTTCTATCATTTTGTTTTGGCAGAGACCGCAGTTGGTATAGGCGTGGCAGATTTCACCCGGGTTGAGCGGGAAGGCATCCTGCTTGATATCACCTAAAGGCATATGCTCTGCATTCCACAGGCTGCGGTATTTTTCCAGAGCGCTGACAATATTGTTCTTTAATTCGTAAGGGATATCCAACGTTGCGCAATCGGCACGCAGGGCAGCTTCTTCTTCCGGAGTATAACGCTGTGCGTTGCTGATTTCATCAAACTTCAGGTTGAAGTGTGCTTGGAAAACCTGCTTACGCATGGAAAGACTGTCTTCGTAGTCATAGCCGAATAACCCATTCAATTGTTTGATATCCAGCTTTTCGGTGCCTGCAAGCAAATCACGGCAACGGACAAAATAAGCAGCTGTTTTTGCTGCCTTATCAGCCTGCTTTGCCAGATGCGGCGGCAGTTCCAAAATTTCAGCTAAGTGTGCAAGCTGCGCCCAAAGGCTGTCTTCTTTATTTTGTACTTCAGTGAAGATAACATCTGCCAGCTTGCGGTAAATGCCGCTGCGTTGGTTGAAATTATCATCGTTGAATTTTACGCCCCATTTTTTCAGAGCGTGATGTACATCGTCGGCACTGACAGCCAAAGCATCGGGTGCTGCAGCCAACAGATTATTGAGCTCCTTCCAGCCGTTTTCGGTAGGCTTGCTGCCGAACATTTTTGATAAAAAGCCGCATTCTTCTAATTCTTGCATGCTATATGGTTTCAAATTCTGCACTCTCCTTTACAGGCTCAAGGTCTGCATTTTGATTTTTACGTTGATAAAGTTGTCAGCGATTTACTTTATCGCTAACAATACGAATTTAATCTAAACAATATTATACGCTAAAAGTGTATCTATTGTCTAGAAAGAAAAAGCTTCGGCATTTATCTGCTGTGACTATCTGCCTGCATTGTGTTATAATAGCAATTAGAGAGATGAGAGGGAGATAAAATGTCAATACAAGCTTTTACTTCTGACAACAAAAGCAGCTGGAAGGCAAATTTGCCTGTATTGTGGCTGGGAGTATTTTTATGTTGCGCCAGCTATACTATGTGCATACCGTTTTTGCCTGTTTATCTGCTGCGTGAGCTGCATGTTGCCCAGCCTGATGTTAACTTCTGGGCAGGTATTACCTTTGCCGTAACCTTTATGGGGTCTGCCGTAATGGCACCATATTGGGGTGCTTTGGCTGACCATGTCGGGCAGAGAAAGATGGCGATTCGCGCCGGCTATGGTTTGGCGCTGACCTATTTTCTTACCGGCGTCTGTCAGGATGTCTATCAGCTTCTTCTGGTGCGTATTGTGTGCGGTGTTGTTGCCGGCTTTGTGCCTGCCTGTATGTCGATGGCGTCTTCATCCTTACCGGAGGAGCGTATGGGCTGGGGGATGGGACTGATGCAGACTGCGGTAGCCAGCGGTACAATCATGGGACCGTTGATGGGCGGTTATCTGAGCAGCTGGTTTGGCATGCGTGCTTCGTTTTATGTAGGCAGTCTGGCCTTGTTTATTGCAACTAGTGCCGTAGTGTTTATCGTTAAGGATATGTCCGTACTGAATAAGGGCGCGCGCGAAGCAAGTAATCTGCTAGCTGATTTAAAGAATGCTTTGCATAACAAGGGCCTGTTGTATATTATGGCTATGTTCTTTGTGGTGCAGACCTGCGTAATGCTAATTCAGCCGCTGATTACCTTGTACGTAGGCGAGCTGATGCATGATATGGGTGATGCTGCTATCAAGATGTCCGGTGTAGTTTTCTCGCTGTCCGGCATTACCGGCATTTTGGCTGCGCCGTTTTGGGGAAAACGCGGCCAACGCTTCGGTTATGTGCGCGTTTTCTGCATTGTAACCTTTATTGCCGGTTTTATTAATCTTTTCCAGGTGTTCATCAATACTGTGTGGCAGTTTGCTGCTATTCAGTTTGTTTACGGCCTGTTCCTGGCAGGTGCTGTGCCTAATATCAATGCTAACCTGACACGTGTTACTGCTGCCAATATGCGCGGTAAGGCCTTTGGTCTGGTTACGAGCGCGCAGCAGTTTGGCGGTGTGGTAGGACCGCTTGTTGGCGGTGCCTTGGGCAGCTTTATGAGCTCGCGTTATGTGCTTGTGTTTGCCGGTTGCGTGCTTATGGCCTTAGCCTTGTATTCGTACTTTACGCGTGTGCGTGGCGTGGAGCAGGAGATTGTTAGCTAAATTGATATATATATAATAAAAGACCGTTGCTGCAGGAAAATGCGGCAACGGTTTTGTTTTGAAAAAACATTATGGAATGCTTTTTAATCTTTTGGTTTAGCTGTCAGCCATTGGCGTTTTTGCTCACTTTGCGGGAAAAGCTGATGGTCAAACCACATATAGAAGAAGCGTTCTGCCGGCACAATGCTGTAGCCGTCCTGCAGATGGTCGGTAGTATCATAGGGATCTGCCATAATAAGCACATCGTCACTTTTGTGTGCGGTGCCCATGCTGTCATAACCGATGATGACACGCCAATGTCCTCCCCAGTCAACATTTTCTACAATAATAGGGGTATTATGTTTCAGATTACTCTCGATAAATTTAAGGAAATCCTTATAGTTGTCGGGAGTTTTATCTTTGATGGAGGAATGGAACTCCCAACCGATTTTTTCAAAGTAGTTTACCATGCCCTTGGTGTTGGTGCCGACGGTTTTGCTGCTGCCCATGATTTTGGCAACAGCCAGCTCATCATCGAGCGTTTTGCCTTTGTAATATTTTACAACCATATTTGCAGCGGCCGGACCACAGGTATAATGAGTGATTT
The DNA here is from genome assembly GCF_937920985.1 of uncultured Phascolarctobacterium sp. Lineage (GTDB taxonomy): Bacteria > Bacillota > Negativicutes > Acidaminococcales > Acidaminococcaceae > Phascolarctobacterium_A. The sequence continues at coordinate 5,059 of NZ_CALDXR010000060.1, read as the reverse complement.
GCTGCGTAGTGGCAAATTTCGGCAAAATAGTAAGATGCTCATCAGATTGCATATTATAAAAATCAGGATGTTTAAAATAGGGTGAATCCTTGATATCGTGTTTGCCTACGAATTGTGCGGCACCGGCTGCCGGTGTGCTTCCTGGTGTGCCGATGGGCATAGGGGATTGCTGAAAAAGATAATTAAGGCCGCCTAAAATGACTAGCAGGCAAACAATGGCCGTTAAAATGCGCTTTGTTTTCATAGCTGCTCTCCTAAACTGAGTGTAGTTTTACGCTTAAGATGCTTATGGACTGCTGTGAGCAAAGCTTCTTTTTCGTTGGGAAGATTACCTGATTGTACGCGTTCCAGCAGGTAGGATAAAATATTTTTAATGTCAGCCTTGGGAATAAGCTCCAGCAGCCCGCGTCCGCCGATGGCAAGATCCTTGGTGCATACAGGCATGCGTGTGCGTACCAGTTCCACAACCTGACGGCCTAAAAGGCGACCTTCGGCCATCAGCTGTTCGTTTTCGCGGGCGTGGGTTGCTCCCATATCAGCAAGAAAAACTTCGACCAGCAGACTGTAGGCCTGCGTCAGCTCTGCCTGCGTGCGAAAGCCGGAGTTGGCGGCTTCGCTGCGCACCCAGCGCAGCAGGGTGCGCTCGCCGGTGAGCAGCATAGGCGCGAAGCGCATATGCTGCGCTACCAGCCAGGTAACCAAATGTATAAAGCTTTTGTTATAGCCTAGGCGTGTCAGGATAGCTTTAGCCATTTTTGCGCTTTCTGCTTCGTGGCCGGGATCGCTTGGCTGTCCTTCCTTGTTCAGCTTGCGGACATTCGGCAAGCCCTTGCCAAGATCGTGCAGCACTAACGCCCAACGGATGGTTAAATCACGCGGGCTGCTGTCAATTGCCAACAGTGTGTGCTCCCAGGTATCGTATAAATGAAAGCGCGGATTTTGGTGCAGTCCTAAAAGGTGCAGTGCTTCCGGAAGAATGGGAATGAGAGTATCGTTGCCGTTTTCGCGGGCATGACAGTTTGTACCTAAAAGGCCTGTTGCCATCATCAGCATTAAGCCCTTGCCTGCATATTCAGATGTAAGGAGCTTTTCCAGTTCCTTGCGTACACGCTCCAACGAAAGACCGGCGCAGCGTTCTATCGGAAAGCTATAGCCATGCGGCAGGTAGTAGGGGGTGTTCGGCGCACCGCAGGCAGGCAGTGCTTCGCAGCCTGCCTGCTCGTACGTAAAGCCGAGCTGTGCCACAAAGCGGCAGGCACGCAGCATACGTAGAGCGTCCTCTTGAAAGCGTTGCTTAGCGTCACCTACGGTGCGCAAAATTTTCTGCTGCAAATCCTGCTGACCGCCAAAGTAATCATACAATGTGCCGTCCAGTGATAGCGCCATAGCGTTGACAGTAAAATCGCGACGGCTCAAATCCTCGCGCAGACTGCTGCAAAACCACGTTGCAGCAGGGCGATGCATATCTTCGTCGTTATAGCGTTCGCCGCGGAAGGTTGTTACTTCGGTAGCAACGCCGTCGATAACAATGACTACACAGCCGAAATTATGACCTAATTGGTCAACAGTTTTCCAACCATTTTGCTTGCAAACTGCCAGAACCTGCTCCGGCAGAGCATTGGTAGTGATATCGTAATCGTCCGGTGATTTGCCTAAAAGCAGGTCACGCACGGCACCGCCGACAAGATAGGCTTCATAGCCGGCAGCGTTCAAGGCAGACAGTATTTTTTTTGTATAACTTGGAAAAAATAAATCAGGCATTTTACAAATCTCCTGCCGGCTTAGTATTCTATACCGTCATCCTTGAGCCGGTATTCTACATTAATACCGAAATACTCCCAAAGAATTTCCTTAAGCTCGGCACCGGTGTTAATTTTATAGCGGTACTTAACGCGACCGCCGAGGTAAAATTTTAAATAGTTGCCGCGAACGGTAATATTGCAGTCCTCGCGGAAAATAGACAGCTTTTTGCTTTTGATAAACGGTGAGTCTGGATGTGCGTCGCACCAGAAGCTGGCGGTAATAAAGTCTTTGTCTATCTGCGGCTCTTCGGTAAAGCCAAAGAGGCGTTTCCAAATTTTGCCGCGCTCCTTTTGCCAAAGCAGCCAACCCCAAAACTCACTGCGGGTAAATTTGTATTGGCTGATGCCGTCGCTTTGAATCAGGCCTTCAGTAATTTCCAGCGGCACACGCGGGCTTTCGCTGTTCACACCGACATCGGTAAGATAACGCTTATCGCCTAAAGCTACACACATTACGCGGTGGCGGCGCAGCTGGTAGGTTTCCATTTTATCGATAAAGCGGGCGGAATAGCTGGTCACATCAAAGCCCAGGGATTCCAAAAGCCAGTTGTAAAGTCCGTTCAGCTCAAAGCAGATACCGCCGCGGTTGTGCATGATAACCTTATTGAACATATCCTGTCTTTTGAGCGAGGTAATTTTGCCGTTTAGACAGTCAAAATTTTCATAGGGAATATATTTGAGGTGCGCGTCCTGCAATTTAGTCAAGGTTGCTAAATTAACAGTTGGCTCAAAGTCGTTGAGCTGCAGCTTGCGCAGGTATTGTTCTATTTGCAGCTTCTTCATCGGCCGTCCGTTGATATCTGCGTAATTTGGCAAAGCAATCATCTCCATCATCAGGTTCACGGCATCAGCTTAGCCATGAAACCTGTCTAATCTTCTCTCAATTATTTATTGTAACATTTATTTTGCAGGAAATAAACTATTTTACTTTGAAGAGTTGGAATAGCATAGCATATATCTGCACTGCTGGCGACAATAAAAAGACTATTCCTGTGTGGAATAATTTTAATGCCAAACAAGAATAAGATAAACAAAACTACCGTTTTACAAAGTAATTCCTAAGTGTTATTATATAAATGGCGATTCTGTTATATTTAATATTCCCGTTGTTACACTCTCAAATACACTCTCAAATAAATTTTTTGGAGGTTTCCGATGGCTCTGTTATCCTTGGGTTTTTTACTGCTGGCGATAATGCTTGGTTTTATCCGTAAAATGAATACGGGTCTTTTGTGCATAGCTTTTGCCTTGCTTTTGGGACGTATGGCAGGCATCAGTGATGCGGAAATTATTAAAGGCTTCAATGCTTCTTTGTTTCTGATGCTTTTGGGTGTAACTTATTTGTTCAGTTTGGCACAGATTAACGGCAGTCTGGATTTACTGGCACAAAAAGTTATTTCCTTAGCAGGTAAGCGTGTTTACCTGATTCCGATCATTATTTATGTATTCTCGATTATACTTGCTGCGCTTGGTCCCGGATCTGTACCGACTATGGCTATAATGATGGTTTTTTCCATGTCCTTGGCAGCAGAAATGAAAATCAGTCCAGTGCTGCTTTCAACCTTAACTGTTTTGGGTTCTTGCGCCGGTGGTTTATCACCGCTTGCTGCTACCGGCATTATCGGTGCGAATCTGTGCGCAGAGTTTGGCTTAACCGGTATTGAAAATGATTTTCTTATGAATGGTATTCTTTCATTTACTATTTATGCCGTTATTATCTATATTTTGTTGGGAGGCTATAAGCTGCGTTCTGCTGTTGTGGAGCAGAAAAAAGAAGTTCCCTGCTTTAACAAAAGGCAGCTGACGACTATTGCCGGTATTGTAGTGATGGTGCTTATGGTTATGCTTTTGCGTATTAATGTCGGACTGGTCAGCTTTGCAGTTGCTGCGGTATTGTCCTTTTTACGTGTTTCCGATGAGAGCAAAGCTATCAGGCACATTCCTTGGAATACGCTGCTGCTGATTACCGGTGTCGGTGTTTTGATGCAGCTGATTATAGATCTCGGCGGTATTGAGGTGCTTTCCAATGTGCTTGTTTCGCTGATGAGCGCTAAAAGTGCTGCCGCTGTTATGGGACTTACCTCCGGTATTATGAGCTGGTTCAGCTCAAGCAGCGGTGTTGTTATGCCTACGCTGCTGCCGACTGTGCCGCATGTTGCCCAGCAGCTTGGCGGGGTGAATGAGTTCGAATTGGCTTCCTCGATTACAACGATTTCACATGTCGCTGCCATCAGTCCGCTTTCTACAGGCGGTGCATTGGCGTTGGCAGCATATGCTTCGGCCGCTAATGCTAATCAGAAGCAGCAGCAGAATCTGTTTATGAAAATGTTCGGCGTTTCTGCGCTGGGCGTTTCCGTGTTGTGTGTTTTCTCTTATTTCGGTATGTTCCATTGGTTGCTGTGAGGTAAAAATTTTATAATAATCTTTTGGTCTTCGTGCATATTCGGATGTGTGCGAAGACTTTTTTGTTGCAGCGTGCATTCCTTTACATACGTAATATTACGTAGTATAATAAATTAAAGGAGGTTGCGTTTATGCCACTAACCCCTAAAGAAATGATCAGATTGCTTTTACAAAATGGTTTTGTTTATGTGAAGAGCAATAATGGTTCTCATCAAAAATATTTTAATCCACAGCGGAATATAACTGTTGCTGTACCTTTGCATACTAAAGAATTAAAGAAAGGCTTAGAACAGGCTATTTTAAAGCAGGCTGGATTAAAACGATAAGGAGAAGAAAGGAGCGTATTATGTCTAAAAAATATTTTTATCCGGTAATTTTTGAACCTGAGGAAGTAGGCGTTTCTGTGTATGTTCCGGATATTCCCGGCTGCAATACTCAAGGAGATTCTTTGGAAGAAGCTTTGGAGATGGTGCAGGAAGTGATTGGCCTGATGTTGGAAGGTAAAAAGCCTGAAGAATATCCTCAGGCATCAAAACCCAATGAAATCAATCTGGAAGGCAATCAATTTGTGATGATGGTTGCTTTTGATAAGCTTGCTTATGACAAAAAGTATAATGCGAAGGCTGTAAAGAAGACGCTCTCGATTCCTGCATGGCTTAATAATCTGGCAATTGATAACGATATTAATTTTTCAAATTTGTTGCAGCGTGCCTTGATTAATGAATTGGGATTAAATGCACGTTAATTTATAGAAGCAAAAAAAGCCGCAGACTCAGAGAAAAATCTCCTGAGCCGGCGGCTTTTTTTGGTGCGCCCAGCATGGGCGATAACTAGGTGGTGAAAGTCCACTACGC
>NZ_CALDXR010000059.1 GCF_937920985.1 uncultured Phascolarctobacterium sp. | reverse complement strand
CAACCCTTCCGTCTGCTCGCAAAAGCTCGCAGCCACCTCCCCTTTCAGGGGAGATATACAGTGCTTGTTAAACGCTGACTTTTGCAAGTTAGTCGAACTTTTATATGCTCCCTGAAAGGGAGCTGGCATCGCCGAAGGCGATGACTGAGGGTTGTGCCACGATATATTACTTGCTTTGGTGTTTTGCTAACTTTCTTGCCTGCCCCTTGCACTCTTCGAGTATAACACGACCAGCATTTTTCATTACATGAAAAATGGGTCTTAGTATAGCGAAGGTGCTGAGCGAAGCGATGACGGAGAGGGGTATTACGACGCACTAATGCATTCTTCAATCTTCTACTTGTTTTTCTCTAAAGAGGTCCTGAATATGAATTTCAAAAAACTGATATGTTCTGTTTTTATGCTGGCTGCGCTGTGCGCTGCTCCGCTCGCGGCGAGTGCCGCTCCCGTCACAGCGGTGCGCAGCAGCGTTAGTCCGGCGCGTGTGCGTCTGGTGTTCGACAGTACGGAGCCAATTAAATATACAGCTGAAAAAAATGGCTTGCAGATTGTAGTTAATCTGCCGGAAGGTACGGCGCTGGCGCAAAGTCCTGTCTTTAAGCAGGATGCGGTGATTAAAAGCATCACTGTTCCTGCCAAAAAGAAGAAAAAGGCACAGGTGGTTATAGATTTAACTAAGGATTGCCAGTATAAGCTTTATTCGCTGAAGAATCCTGACCGTTTGGTGCTGGATATCTACCGCATTCCTATCAGCAAAACTACGACGCAGCTGGCCGGCGGCGTTACCTATACCTATGCGCAGGAGGAGCTGAACGGAAGGCCTATAGTAAGCTATTTGGTGAGCGTTGCGCCTTCGGCACGCCTGGAGCTGAGGCCTTTCTCGGCCGCAGGCATGTATAACGGACGCGGCAGCCTGGCTGCGCAGGCAGCACAAAGAGGCCTTGTGGCTGCCATCAATGCGTCGTATTTTGATACCGACGGCTGGGTTATCGGCAACGTTAAGGATAAGGGCAATTTTGTCGCTATGGATGCTACGCCGCGCAGCGGTTATGTAGTACAGGGCAACGAGCAGAAGATTGTGCGCGACATTGCCTACACCGGCAGTGTAACACTGCCTGACGGCAGAGCGCTGCAGCTGAAGGGCATGAACCGTGCGCGCATTGCCAATGACCTGGTGCTGTTTAATTCCTATTACGCTACCTCGACCAAAACAAATCAGTATGGGCGTGAGGTAAAGATAAAAAATGGCCGTGTTGTTGCTGTTTCTACAGCAGGCAATATGTCTTTGGAGCCGGGCTGCGTAGTGATTTCCGGTCATGGCACAAATGCGGCTGCTCTGGCAGGCCTGCGCCTGGGCGACCATGTAGCGCTTACGCAGAGCCTGGGCAGCAGCATTGCGGATGCGGCAACAACTGTTGTCAGCGGCGGTCCGCTGCTGGTAGAAAACGGCAGGGTGAATGTGCGTACTGCGGAGGAGCAGATGGCTCCCGATATCGCACGCGGCAGAGCACCGCGTACTGCAATCGGCCTGAAGCAGGACGGCACGCTTTTAATGCTTGTTATTGACGGCAGAAGCAGTGCTTCCGCAGGCATGACGCTCGCGGAGCTGGCGCAGTATTTTGTGAAGCTGGGGGCAGTGAGCGCTGTCAATTATGATGGCGGCGGCAGCAGCGAAATGGTCATCAACGGCAAAATCGTCAACAATCCGTCGGACGGGCGCGAGCGCTTGGTGAGCATCGGTCTGGGATTGTTCATCAAATAAGCTGGTTATATAGGCAAAATAAAAAACAAGGGGCTGTCACGCGTTAGCTGTGACAGCTCCTTGTTTTGTTGTTGCGGGTTATAGTTTAATCCTCGGTGATGATTACGCCGGTGCCGATGCCGCCGTTATCATCGCTGCAGACAAGCTCCTTCAGGCTTTGGATATCCTCATTGCGCAGGCGGATACAGCCTTCGGAGGCCATGGTGCCGATAGAGGCGGGGTCATGCGTACCGTGAATGCCGATGCCTATCCAGCCGGTGTCCAGCGAAAGGAACCAGGGACCATAGGCGCCTTCGATTACGCCCTTGCCGTCACCGAAATCGTGCGTCCAGTAATGCGCCGGGCAAACCTCCTCGATGCGGAAGGGAACCTGCGCTGAAGGCACGCCTACTGCCGCACCTGTGTAGTAGGAGGGAATTGCTGCTGCGCTGCCCCAGGAGGTGGGGGTACGGTTGTCACCGGTGTACTGCTTGTCGCCGGGGTTTTTGGCAACAGCGATAGGATAGCTACAGACTGCTTCCTCCACACCCTGCTGATAGACGTCAAGGCGGTAGCTTTGCTTGTGGATGCAGATGAGATATCTGGCGTTGCCGAACAGCGCGGAGGCAGGCGCCGCAGCTGCCAAGCTGCAGCTTAGCAGCAGGCAGACGCTAAATATTAAGCCTAAAAGTTTTTTGAGCATTGCTGATACTTCCTTAAAGCTTATTTAGCAGGCTACGCGTACAAAATCTGCACTTACATAGCCAACCTCGCCTTGAGCGTTAATAGCCTTCCACCATTGGCGGCCTTCGGCTTCGAATGCGCCTTCTAACGGTGCTATTTCTTCGCCGGACATCAGCGAATCAATTACATTGCTGCCTGTGGAGGGGGCGGTGCGGAAGTTTACATAGTCGCCGGTTAAAACCAGTCTTACGCCGGGAGCCCAATAGCTGTCCATGTTTTCAAATTTGCTGTAGAGGTTGTATCTTCTTTGATTGATGACTTGTAAAACTTCGGCAGACATGCTGTCCCCATATTGAGCATAGCCTTTGCTGGCAGGGACAGAGTGTGCGTTTTCGGTGCAGAGATCATCGTAGGTACTGATAAAGGCATTGATATATTTTTTGTTTTCATAAATAGTAGTCAGCCAGTAATCACCATCACCGGAATCGGCTTCGCCCTTGGCACTGAAGCTCACTGTGGAGCCGTTGCTGCTTTGCTGCACATCATACATCTGCAAGGCGGCAAAGGCAATAGCTTTGGCCTCCATATCGCTGATGTAGATGCCCTTGCGGCTGAAGCAGGGAGCAACATATTCCTCAGCATATTTTTCGGTCATGGTATGCTTTACATCAAAGCGGGTATTTTTCAGCAGAAAGGCTTCTGTTCTGCCGCAGCGGGAGTCAATATTAGTAGGGAGTCTGCTTGCGGAGGTATTATAGACTGCTGCCTCCATAACAGATGTGCCGGTGAAGAGCATTGCTGCTGCCAGTGCTCCAATAGCAAAATTTTTGATTTTCATAACAACATCTCCTTTCCAGATGTGGAAATTATATTCTTTGATGCTTATATTATAGCCAAAAAAACGCTTTTGCACCCTACCCCAAAGGGTGATTTCGGGTAGGATAGGCAAAAAAAGCGTAAAAAATTATGTGCCGGTAATTTTTTAACTGCAGATGATTTTCATAATGTTTTATTTAAGAGCGGTTTACAGTCTGTTCACTTGTCAAAATATTGCTGAGGCTGTATAATTTATGTTAGAGAAATATATCTGAAATGAGGTGAGTCACATGGGTAAAAAGTTGATAGTGATTTTGACTATTGCCGCTTTAGGCATCTTTACACTTGCTGCCGTTGGCTGTGCTGCTGTGACTGACCAGCGCGCCGCTGTCAGCGGTATTGTAGTTGCCGATGGACTGGTACAGGAGGGCACCCAGGTTAAGCAGGGTGACATTCTGGTAAAGGTAAAATCTATAGCTGGCGGCAGTATTGCTGCTGCACGTGCTACAACTGCAGGTAAGGTTAGCCAGGTACTGGTTAAACCCGGTGATAAGATTGAGGCACAGCAGGTTGTAGCTAAGGTGAGTGAATAACGGTAAAGAAAACCGGCGAGCTTCTTAGCCGCCGGTTTTTGTAGTATTATAGAACAAAATACCGGAAGCGGACCGGTAAATATTTTATTATTAGGAGCGAGTATGAGAGTATTTTTATTAGCATTATTGTTTTGCTGCCAGATGCTGACGGCAGCTGCCGCCAATGTTCCTTTGATGCCGGTGCGTGACCTGCGCGCAGGTATGCAGGGCATAGGCAAAACCGTTATCAGCGGTGATACTATTGAAACCTTCAATGTAGAAATATTAGGCGTCAACGGCAGTGAAGCTATGGGTTATAATATTTTTGTGCGCCTTTACGGCGATCTGATTGAAAAGACAGGCGGTGTTGCTCAGGGCATGAGCGGCAGTCCTGTTTATGTAGACGGCAGACTTGTCGGTGCTGTGGCCTTCGGCAAGACCTTCAACGACCCGCATTACTGCTTCCTAACACCAATCGGCAAAATGCTACCGCTTCTGGACGAACCGAAAGAGCTGCCGGCAGACTGGATTCCTAAGGGAACGGCGCTGATGGCAGGCGGTTTTACGGAATACGGCATGGAATATCTGCAGGAGAAGCTGCAGCCTTTCGGTCTTACAGCAATCAACAGCGGTGCTGCCGGCGCTTCCAGCGCTAAGCCGCTGGAGCCGGGCAGCAGTGTCGGCGTGGCTCTGATGCAGGGTGATATGACTCTTGGCGCTCTCGGTACTGTTACCTGGACCGATGACAGCGGTAAGATTCTGGCCTTCGGCCACCCCTTTATGCAGCGCGGCAGCAGCAATTTCTTTATGAATAAGGTGTGGGTGCTGGGCGTAGTGCCTAACCTGCAGAGCAGCTATAAGGTAGGCAATCTGGGTGAGGCTATCGGCAGCATTACGCAGGACCGTGCCAGCGGTATCGGCGGCGTAGTCGGCAAGCAGCCCGATTCTATTCCGATGTTTGTTACGGTTAACGATAGCAGCCGCGGTCAGGCCAACAGCATGCGTATGCGTCTGATTGATGATCCGCAGCTGGTGCCTTCGATGGTCGATGCAGCAGTAGTCAATACTGTGAGCAAGACTGTGGACCGTAATGGCGGTGGCACAGCCAAGCTGCATTTTACAATCACCGGCGTGGACAGCAAGAAGGAAATGCTGACGATTGACCGCGAAAATATGTATTATTCCAATGATGCGCTGCTGAAGAATCTTGATGCAGAGCTGACGGAGGCGATAACGATTCTGATGCAGAATAAGTTTGAGCCGGTGCAGCTTTATGGCATCAACGTAGAGGTTGAGGTCAGCAATGCGGTACAGGTGGCGGAAATTCTTAACGTGCGCATCAAGAATGCCAAGGTTAAGTCCGGTGATAAGGTAGCTGTTGATGTTACTATGAAGCCTTATCGTGGCGAAGAATTTACCAGGACAGTTTATTTCAAGGTGCCTAAGGATCATCCGGGTGGCAAGCTGGCGCTGAACGTACGCGGTGGCAGCAGCATGGCATGGGCTATCGAATTGCTGCGCAAGCAGCAGGCTGAAGGTGTTCCAGCAGCCAAGAAGAAGGAAACACGTCACAAGCTCAGCGATTATATCAAGAGCGTGAATACAGCCGACAAGAATAATGAGCTGATTATTGATGTGGCGATGGGACAAATGCAGCCGCCGAATCCGGAGGCTGCTGCTAACGATGCAGGCCTTGCGGGTATGCTGCAGGGCTCTCCGTTCAAGCAGAAGTATCCCTTTGATTTTATTATTGACGGCGAGAGCGAAGTCATGCTTACCGTTGAAAAGTAAACTTGCAGAGTGATAATTTCTTTCGCTAAACAAAAATTTTCCAGTTACTGTATCGGTATGGCCTCTTTGCGTCATACATTCGCCATAATTTGGCGGTATAATGATTATGTAGAAAAAGCTGAAGATAAGGATATAAAAATGCTGAAATCTATCTGTGAAGCAATGGGCAACAGAATATTAGCCTTTTGTGCGGCCAGCGGCAGGCTGACGCTGCTGCTGCTGGCTACGCTGCGTCGTCTGAAGGACGCCAATGGCAAGGAGGTTGTGCGTCAGATGGCACTTTTGGGAGCAGATTCGCTGCCAATTGTGATGATGACGATTCTCTGTACCGGTATGGTTTTTTCCGTACAGACAGCCAAGGAGTTCGTGCGTCTGGGGGCGTCCTCTACCGTAGGCGGCATTGTGGCTATCGCCATGGCGCGTGAGCTGGTGCCAGTGCTGACAGGCGTTGTTGTTGCCGGCCGTATCGGTGCGGCGATTGCAGCGGAGCTTGGTACGATGAAGGTTACCGAGCAGATTGACGCGCTGCGTGTTATGGCTGCCAATCCTGTGAGCTATCTGGTGGTGCCGCGCTTTATTGCGCTGGTGCTGATGATGCCTTTATTGGTGCTTTTTGCTAACCTTATCGGTAACATCGGCGGCTGGGTGGTGGCGCATTATTACGCCGGCATCGGCAGCTTTACTTATGAAAATTCTATCAGGACACTGGCAGAGTTCTATGACGTGTTTGGCGGTATGGTCAAAAGCTGTGTCTTTGGTGCGATAATTGCTATCGTAGGCTGCTATAAGGGCCTGAACGCGCCGAATGGCGCGGAAGGCGTTGGCCTGGCGACTACAGCCTCGGTAGTGCTTTCGATTATTCTGGTGTTTATCACCAACTATTTTCTTTCGATTATTTTGTATGTGTAAGGAGCCGGAAAAATGTCAAATGCAGCAATGATTCAGCTCCGACAACTTAAAATGGCCTTTGGCAGCAAGGTGATTCTTGATAATCTTGATTTGGCTGTACGTCAGGGGGAAACACTGGCGGTTATCGGCCCGTCCGGTACAGGCAAGAGCACGATTATCAAGCTGCTGACAGGACTGCTGGCACCTACTTCCGGCAGTATTGTTATCGACAGTCAGGAGGTAAGCTCCTTCACAGAGGATGAATGGGATGGGTTGCGCCAGCATATGGGCGTAGTGTTCCAGTATTCCGCTTTATTCGACTTTCTGAGCGTAGGCGAGAATGTAGCCTTCGGCCTGCGGCGGCATTTTAAGCTGCCGGAGGAGGAAATACAGGAGCGCGTCAGCCAATTATTGGAAATGGTGGGCATGCCGGGTACGCAGAAGATGATGCCGACAGAGCTTTCCGGTGGTATGAAAAAGCGCGTCGGTCTGGCGCGGGCGCTGGCCATGCAGCCGCAGATGGTTTTTTATGATGAACCGACCTCCGGTTTGGACCCGGTGATGACGATGACCATCAGCAGGCTGATACGCAAAACCCAGCAGACGCTGGGAGTAACTTCGGTTTTGGTAACACACGATATGGAATCAGCCTATTATGCTGCAGACCGTATCGCTATGCTATATAATGGACGCATTGTGCAGCTGGGCACAGTGGCGGAGATAAAAAACAGTACTAATCTAGTCGTGAAGGCTTTTATTAACGGCATGGAATTGAAAGAGGAGGAGAAAAATGAGCAGCAGTGAGGTTAAGGTTGGTGCCTTTGCGTTAGGCGGCGCAGTAGTGCTGGCAGGCATTATTACCTTTATGGGTGCTTTCAGCTTTGGCAAAAAGGGCTATGAGCTGCGCATTAACTATCCTCAGGTCAGCGGTCTGATGCCAGGACATGTTGTGCGCTATGCAGGCGTGCAGGTGGGCACGGTCAAAAAGATTAATGTGGCACCGGATAAGGTAGAGGTTATCACAGAAATTAATGACGATATCAAAATACCGCAGGGAGCAACCTTTACGATTTCTTCTGACGGTATTATGGGTGAAAAATATGTCAGTGTTATCCCGCCTACCAAGCAGGGACAGGGTTATGTAGCCGAAGGCAGCACGATTAATGGTGTTGCCGGCGGTGGTATTGATGAATTCTTTGCTTCCTCCGGTGATTTGGTGAAGCGTATGGAAAATATCGCCAATGCCTTTGAAAATGTTTTTGGCGATAAGGAAGTCCAGCAGTCCATGAAATCCGGCTTTAAGAATATGAATGATATCGCTGAGAACATGAATACCTTCACGAAGGTTATGGCTGATGTGGCAGTAGCTAACCAGCAGGATATTACTTCGATGATTCATCAGATTAACGAGCTGAGCCAGCGCATGAACGGCACGGCGGCCCATATCGAAAGCATTATGGCCGGTGTGGATAATAACGGCAAGACGGGCCAGAACGTGGCTGCCATTGCCCAAAATATGGCAGATACCAGTAAGCGTATGGAAAATATTGTTGAGGTGCTGGAAACAGTAGCCAAGGATCCTGTGACACAAAAATCGCTGAAGGAAACGCTGGTCAACGTTAAAGAAACGAGCGAGCGTGCCAACAAAATTTTGGGAACGCTTACCGAAGCGAAGGTTTCAACTGACGCCGGCTTTGCCGCCAAGGGCGGCGATTGGCGCGGCAGCTTGGGCGTAACGCTGCACCCGGCAGATGATACCTTCCTTTATATGGGCGGTTATGATATCGGCAATGCCAATAAATTTGATTTCCTCGTAGGCCGTCAGTATGGCAACGCAGCCTTCAGCATGGGTGCGATGCAGGGAGATTTCGGTGTCGGCGCCAGCTACGATTTAGGCAGGGACTTCAGATTGTATTCCCAGTTATATGACTTTGATGATCTCAAGGTGCGTCTGGGCGGCGAATTCCGTTTGCATGATAACCTGTCGCTTTACGGCGAAACCATGGATGCGCGCGGTAATAAAGCTAATACTTATATGGGTGTGCGTACTTATTTCTAAAAAATATTTGACAAACAGCCCTAAATAAATATATAATTTTACTACTGACTGGTTAGTCAGTTTTAGAAAATGGAGGTTTTTCGGATGAATAGAAATAAATTAACAAAACGTTTCTTGCTTTTATCTGCAGCGCTGACCATGGCACTGAGCCAAAGTGCTTTTGCCGGCGAGACTGTTGCTTTAAACCTGGATGACGCTATGCTGCGTGCTTTCCAGACCAATCCGACCGTAAGCATTGCCCAATACGAGCTTGACAGTGCCCGTGCCAGCTACAACGCTGCCCGCCAGAGCCGCGGTATCAGCATCAGCGCAAGCCATACTACCCAGCGCGGCGGTTATGATGATCTTCATGAAGCTGCTCCCGGTCTTTGGACCAAGGGCATCGGCAATAATCACGCCAACGGTCTGAGTGCTTCTCTGCCTATTTTTACCGGCGGTAAATTAAGCGGTACCATTAAACAGGCTAAGGCTAACTATCAATATAACGAGGTAGGCGTACAGCGTACCTATAACGAGATGCGTTCTACCGTTACCGACGGTTATTTCAAAATGCTGCAGGCTGATAATATGCAAAAGCTTAGTGCTGAATCCGTTACCCGTCTGGAGGACCATCTGAAAAATGTTCAGGCACAGTATGACGTTGGCGTGGTAGCCAAGGTAGATGTGCTGCGTTCTCAGGTTGAGCTGGCCAATGCTAAGCAAACCCTGATTCAGGCTGAAAATTCCTATCAGGTTGCTGAAGCAAACATGAACAAAATCGTCGGCCTGCCGATGGACACCACTCTGAAGCTCGATAATCTGCTTGTTTATAATGCCTATGATCAAAACATGGATGACTGCCTGGCTTATGCTGCCGAGCATCGTCCGGAGCTGATGCAGGCTAAATATGGCGTGGACGCTGCCAAGGGCGCTTTGATGGTTGCTCGCAGCGGTCATATGCCGCAGGTTGCTGCCAGCGCTACCCAGCAATGGAGCGATACCAGCTGGCCCGGTGATGAAAACGGTAAATGGGGTGTCGGCGTAAATGTCAGCATAAACGTTTTCGATACCGGTGTAACTCTGTCCAAGATTCACGGCGCTGAAGCTGATTTGAAAAAGGCTGAGGAAACATATCGCGATACCGTGAACGCTGTAAATCTGGACGTGCGCAGCAATTACCTGGGACTGCGCGAAGCAGAAAAACGTATCAGCACCACTAAGCTGGCTGTAGAGCAGGCTGATGAGGATTACCGCATTGCCCAGCTGCGTTATATGTCCGGCGTTGGCACCAACACTGACGTGCTTGATGCTCAGGTTGCGCTGACTCAGGCTAAGACCAACTATACACAGGCTTTGTATGATTACAATACCTCCAAGACAGCACTGGAAACCTCTATCGGCGTACCGATGAGCAATCCTGCTACTGCCGTAAAGGTACAGGCTGCCAAAACTGCAAAAGCTGTTAAAGCAACCGAAGAAAAAACCGAAGAGGCTGCCAAATAATTAAGGCGTAAATTTAATAAACAGTGACACAATCAGGCCGGTGGGGCATAAATCTCACCGGCTTTTTTATGCGGCTTTAGCCGAGATTTCAGCGGATAAAAGAAATTTCTTCTCAATAAGAGGATGTTTTCTGCTGATGTCGAATAAATAAAAGTCGGAGTATATAAAAAACAGTCTTGTCATATTTTTGTCATAGAATTTTGTTAAACTATTAAATGGTGAAGTGTCATGAAAAAATATCTGCAATTTATAGGAGCATTAATCATTCTGCTTGCGGCAGGCTATATCTTTTTAGTTCATACGGTGATGCCTAAGTATATTAAGCAGGCCATACCGCAGCTGCAGCAGCTGGCAGCGGAATACATCAACGGCAGTGTTTCTATTGGCGGTCTGAAATGGGAAGGCGACCTGACGGCCGAGCTGACGGACGTTGTCGTAAAGGATGCCAAGGGCGAGAAGGTAGCGGAGCTGCCGCGTACTGTGCTGACGCTGCGCCCTTGGCTTGCTATGCAGAAGCCTGAGCGTGCGCTGAGCAGGATTGATGTAATGCGCCCGAAAATATATCTCACAATGAATGACAAAAATAAATGGAATATGCAGAATCTGCTGAAGCCGTCGGATTCTGAGGAAACGCCTTTTTACGGTACGCTGGCGGTAGACAAGGGCGAGCTGGTAGTAACTATGCCGCAGGGCAAGTGGCAGTTTGCTGTGGAAGGCAATATCAACGGCGGTGCCAATCCTGATTTTGCCGTGGATTTGGCTGTGACCAGCGGCGCCGATAAGCTGAAGCTGGCCGGCACGATGACTACCAAGGGCGAGGGCCGCATGAAGCTGACCGGCGACAAGCTGGCGCTGGCACCCTATGCCGCTTTGGCTAAGCAATACGGTAATGTTGATGAGCTGCAGGGCGGCTTAGGCAAGCTCGCTCTGCTTTATGTGAATAAGAACGGCAAGCAGCGCTTTAGCGGTGAAGTGAAGCTGGCAGCACTCAGCGGTAAGCTGAGCCTGGCAGGCGAGCAGCACAGTCTGCAGCTTGACGGCCTGGTACGCGCGGATGAAAACCTTATCAGCGTCAGCAGTCTTGACGCTGTGGTTGACGGGCAGAAGCTACACCTGGAGGGTGAAGCTGATTTGCGTGATACTGACGCGCCTTCCGGCTTTGGCGTACTGAGCAGTGATGTGTTGGCCTATAAAGGCTATAAGGCGGAAAAGCTGCGTGTGCCGTTTGATGTATCTAAGGACGTTGTGCAGCTCCATGACGTGAGTGCGCAATACGGCGGCGGTACGATTACCGCTAACGGTACGTATGACCTTAAGGAGCAGGTACTGACGGCAGACGCACAGCTGCAGCAGGTTACGCAGAGCCTGCCCGGCAAACAGCAGGAGCAGGTACATATCAACGGTAAGCTGGCAGTTCTGGCCAAGCTGGTGCAGGATAAAATTTCTCTGCACGCTGCTGCCGATACAATGGATATCAGCTGGCGCAGCCTGAAGCTTAAACGTTTAGCCTTTGACGGCAGCTATGACAGCAAGGGCCTTAATATTGACGACCTCAGCTTTTTTGCCGACGGCGGCGGTACCTTGGCTGCCCAAGGACGTGTTGCCAAGGATGGCGCTTTGGCTGTTCACGGACGTATGGCCGATTTCCCGATTGATCCTGTGCTGGCAGCAGCCTGTCAGGATGGACGTGGTCTGTGCTCTACCGGCTTTGATGTCGGCGGCACGCTGGATGCACCCGAGTTTTCCGGCATGGTACAGCTGACGCAGGCAGAATTTATGTCGCAGAAGCTTAACGAAGCGCATGGCATTATCAGCATGAAGGATAATATCCTGGGCTTTAAGGATTTTACTGCGCATATGGATCAGGGACAGCATATTCTTAACGGTACGATTAATCTGCAGGGAGCAGAGCCTGTGGCGGAGCTTACACTGACAACGAAGAACGTGCGCATTGAGCCGCTGATGGTGCTTGTGGGCAAGCCTGATATAGTTACCGGTAATCTTGATAATGTGATGCAGGTAAAGGGCAGCCTCAGCCATCCTTATATTCATGGTGAAGTGCATGCGTCCGACGGCAGTGCCGCCAAGCAGCTGTTTAATAATATCAGCGGTCATTATGCTTATGAGGACGGCCTGCTGCGCTTGCAGGATTTTGTAGTAGATGCCTTCTATGGACGTCTTACCTTGGATGGTACGATGACTGCCGATCGCAGGCTGAACTTTGTTATGGATGCTCAAAATGTTGACCTGGAGCATTTGCCGATTAGTGACGACACAGTTGCTTTAGGCGGCAAGGTTAACGCCAAGGGACATCTGAGCGGTACACTGACAGCTCCCTTCTTTGATGGTGAAGTCAGCAGTGACAGAATAACGATTAACGATGAACCGTTGACGGAGCTCAAGGGTACGCTGGCCAGCAATGGTCGTGATGTGAATAAGCTGAACGCTTCCTTTAAGCAGCCTTATCGTGATGATCCAATCAACTATGGCCTGTATAGTGCAGATCTTAATATTAACCTGGTTCAGCACTATATTGAAGGCAAGGTAGAAAACCTTTGGGGCGATATTGGCGGCCTGCTGCGCATGGCGCGCCAGGATTACGATATCAATGGCTTGATGCAGGGTGAGCTGCTGTTCAGCTACAAAGGCCATGGCGAGGGCGTAAAAATTACGGCTGCGGCCGATAATGTAAAAATTCACGACCTTAATTATGCACATATGCGTTTTGAAGGACGCATTGATAAGGGCGGCGTGCTGCATTTTGACAATGTCAGATTGCAGGAGCAGGATGGCGTAAGCGATAGAGGAATTATTGCTGTCGGCGGTTCGGTAGATCTTAAGCAAAGAATGCTGGATATCGAGGTTGCGGCAGTGAAGGCCAACCCGGCGATTGTTACGGCAGTTATGAAGGATCCGCCGGAAATTAAGGGCGAAACTGATATGCTGGTGCAGGTGCAGGGCAGCTTTGATAATCCCCAGGGAACTGCTTCGCTGGAAATTACCAACGGTTCTGTTGCAGGCGTAAGTGTAGACGATATGACGGCGATGCTGGCCTTGGCAGACGACAACATTAAGCTGCAGCAGCTGATTGCCACTAAGGATGCTTACGGCGTCAGCGCAGCGGGTGATATTCCGCTGGATTTGTTCCGCGATAAAAAGCAACGCCGTAATCCTGATGCACAGATGAACATTGTGATGGACCTGGATAAGGCGCGTCTGGGAATTTTGCCGGCGCTTACCAAAATGGTGGAATGGGGCGTAGGCGACACGCAGGGCAAAATCCGTTTGGCAGGCACGCTGGAGGAGCCGCTGCTGTTCGGTTCGGTAAAAATTGCCGGCGGCAGTGTTAAGGTTAAATATATCAATACTGTTTTTGATGATATCAATCTGGACGTACTGTTTAACGGTAATACTGTACAGCTGAAGAACCTGTCTACTAAGTTAGGCAAGGGCACGCTCAGTGCCGAAGGCAGCTATGCACTGCATACCGATGCTGATACAGCCTACAGTCTGCATATCAAGGCTGATA
Organism: uncultured Phascolarctobacterium sp.; assembly: GCF_937920985.1. GTDB lineage: Bacteria > Bacillota > Negativicutes > Acidaminococcales > Acidaminococcaceae > Phascolarctobacterium_A. The sequence goes on along the minus strand of NZ_CALDXR010000059.1, from coordinate 60,946 downwards.
AGGCGCAGCTGGCATCTAAGATTTTCACCGGTACGATTACCAGTGACGTAACTCTGCAGCCGGAAAAATACCCCGATATGAAAAACCGCAAGGGTAATGCTGCGCCGCCTATGGCGTTTCGCCCGCGGCTTGCCGGCAGTTTGCGTCTGGATGACGTGCTGATTAATATGCCGACAGTGCCTGAGTTGAGCGAGGGGGACAGCAATATCGGCCTGGATATGAAGCTTGTGCTGGGGCCGAAGGTGCACCTTTATAACAGCTATCTGTATGATATCTGGCTTAAGGGCGGTATTGATATCAAGGGCAGCACGCTCTTCCCAATGATTGACGGTACGATTAAAGCTGATAAGGGCACTGTTAAATATTTACGTACCGACTTTAAGCTGAATAATGCCAGTCTGGTATGGGTTGATCCGGGAAGCTTTTTGCCGAATGTCAGCCTCGACAGCACGGCGCGCTTCAGCCGTTATAATATCTTTATGAAGATTAACGGGCCGGTAAGCGAAATGGATTTGCAGCTGACAAGTAATCCGCCGCTGACACAAAACACGATTGTGCGTATGCTGACGCTGCAGCGCGAAAGTGCCGGCAGCAATGAGGTTACCAGTGATGATATGGCAAATCTGATGACAGTTGGCCTGCAGATGACGGTGCTCGGTGACGTAGAAATGTTTGTCAAGCAGACACTGGGCTTGGATCAGTTCCGCATTTATACCGGTAAAACGCGCTCTGGCATAGGCTTTGAAAGCGTTCATGACCGTAATAAAGAGTTGACGGCAGACGAGAAAAACCAGTATAATGTTCTAGTAAGCAAATATCTGAATAATAACTTTATGATTGGTTATACAACAAGCTTCGATGCTGTCGACAGAAGTATTTTCGGACAGTATGATATCAGTAAGCATATGAATATAACATATTCCCGCAGCTATGATCTGTCCAAGGATCCCAAGGATTGGTATGGCCTGGAATATAAGATATCGTTCTGAGCATTGCTGTGCAAATGTAGATAAGAAGGGAGGTGAACAGATGCTGCAAGGCTATTTGGAAGAGCTGAGAAAGACTTTGCTGCTGGAGCCGGAGGAAGAGCTGGAGCTTTGGCGGCGTGATGCTGACGGTGACGAAGCGGCGCACCAACGCCTGATGACGGCTTATCAGCCGTTAGTTTTTAAAATTGCTGCCAGCTTCAGGCTGCCGGAGGCAGAGACAATGGAGCTGATTCAGGAGGGCATGGTTGGCCTGCTGGAGGCTGCAGAAAGCTACGATTACAAGCGGCAGGTAGCCTTCAGCCTGTTTGCTTCCTATCGCATTAAGGGAAGCATGGTAGATTATCTGAGGAAAAGCTCAGAAAAGGGCATGCTTTACCTGGACAGTGAATTGTCCAATGGTTTTACCCTCAGTGATGCGTTGCCTTCGGAGCTGGCTTCGCCCAGCGAGGTTGCCGAACAGCAGCTGCTTTGCGAAAAGGTGGCGCAGGCTATGGACCGCCTGCCGCTGAAGGAGCAGCAGGTGCTGCAGGGCATGTATCTGGAAGACAGGCCGGCGCAGGCAGTTGCCGACGCTATTGATGTAAGCCTCGGTCATGTTTACCGCCTGCAGAAGCAGGGAGTGCGTCGCATCCGCGGCATGCTTTCACGCTTTATCCATGAATTTAACAAGGAATAATATATAAGTCAATATATGACGAAAAATAGCGAAAATGCCAGTTAGCCTTACTAAATCTGCTGTAATCATCTTAAATGGCTTGTGAAAATACAGGACGTCAGCTGATTATATAAGACATAGTTATTAAAAACAATTATGTACAGAAAGGGGTAAAAGCATGACGCAGCCAAGCCGCACATTGTTCCATCGTATTCGCTGCATAAAAAGCAGTCTGGATAAGGCGGAGCAAAGCTTTATGGATAATAAGGATATCAGGGGCGAGCTTGATTTGATGATGGCGGAGGCCGAGCTGAAAAACCTGCGTCGGAAAAAGGACCGCCCCTGGAGCTGGAACCGTCAGGTTCTGGCAGTCTGTGCAGCATTTTTGTTAGTAGTTGCCGGTTTTGGTGGCTGGTGTTTTGCCAGAAACCATTACCGCGTGAAGGCGCAAGCTGCGCTGCCGCCAGCGGCAGCACCGGTGGTTAAGCCGCAGCAGGCCATGCCTGTACAGGCGGCGCCTGCAAGGACTGTACCCCAACAGAAACAGTCTGCCAATGATGTGCCGGCACAGGAGCATAAAGAAAATCCTGACCGTGTTACTATATCCAAAGCCGATATGCATAAATTAGTGCAGTCAGCACGAGTTGAACTCAGTAACTCTAAATGAATCATGAGGAGGAATATCGATTGAAGAAACAATACTTATGGCGGCCTTTGACAGTAGGCCTGGCAGCAATGCTGCTGGCTGCTCCTGTTTACGCCGAAGAAATCCCGACACCTGCTGCAGGTGCTGGTACCTCTGTAACGCATACTGCACCGGAAAGCCAGCAAGAAACAAGCCTGGCACCATATTTGGGAAAGACCATTACCAAGCAGATTATTGCCGGTAATAAGACTGTGCCTGAGGCAGAGATTGCTGCTGCTTTGAAAACCAAGCCTGGCATGCAATTTACTGAAGCTGGCCTGAGCGAGGATTTGAGTGCTATTTATGACATGGGCTGGTTCTATGACCTGCGCCCGGAATTCAAGCTGGTTCCGGAAGGCGTACAGGTAATCTATCATGTGATGGAAAACCCCGTTTACCAGAAAACTGAGGTTGAGGGCAACACCGTGCTGAATAAGCAGAAGGTGGCAGGCTTCTTTGACTTGGAGCAGGGTAAGATTGCTAACCTGAAGGATATCAATAAATGCGTCCAGAAGCTGGAGGAGGAATACCGTTCCAACGGCTATATTCTGGCGCGTGTTACTGACGTGCATATGGAGCCGGACGGTACCTTGAAGGTTACTGCCAACGAAGGCATCGTAGAAGGCTTTAAGGTTAAGGGTAATGTTAAGACGAAGGATTATGTTGTTACCCGTGAAATGAAGCTGAAGAAGGGGGAGCCCTTTAACGCCAAGGCTGCGCGCCGCAGCATGCAGCGTGTCTATAACCTGGGCTATTTCGAAGATGTTAACATCAAGCTGAACCCTGGCCGTGAGCCTAACGGCGTTGAGGTAGAGATTTCGGTAGTAGAAATGAACACCGGTACCTTTGGCATTGGCGCAGGCTACAGTAATGCCGATGGCTTTGTCGGCATGGTTTCTATCGGCGATAAGAACTTCCGCGGTATTGGCGACAAGATTAATGTTCGATGGGAGTTTGGCGGCGAGGATAACAAGAACTATGACTTCAGCTATACCCGCCCCTGGCTGGATGATAAAGAGACCAGTGCTACTCTTAACCTTTATGATATCACCAACGAATATGCTGACTACAACATCGACGGCGATGAAATTGCCCGTTACGACAAAAAACGTCGTGGTCAGGAAATTACCTTCAGCCGCAAAACCCATAATGAATTTGTCAGCAACTACATTACGCTTAAAAACCGTGATGATATCTATAAGGGCGAAGCTGACGGCTACGAAAATGATAAAGATCAGTATTATGAAGATCAGTTCTATAAGAGTGATACTGATAAAAGTGATAAATACGAAGACTGGATGCCGAAAACTGCTGCAGAGCGCCGTAAGGAAAACTTTGGTGTTACCCGCAGTATTACCTTCGGCCGTGTATATGATTCCCGCGACAACATCTATGATCCGCATGAAGGCAAGCGCATTGGCTACAGCGTAGAATGGGCCGGCGGCATGGGCGGTGACTTTGACTTCACCAAATGGACTGCCGATTGGCGCTATTACTATCGTGCAGGCGGCGAAAGCGTTTGGGCACTGAACCTGGGTGTAGGCTATGCCAGCGGCAGCATGCCGTTGTCTCAGCGCTTTACCATGGGCGGCAGCGATACATTGCGTGGCTACGAGGATGACCAGTTCCGCGGCAACAGCATGCTGAAGGCTACTTTGGAATACCGCTTCCCGATTGTCAAGAAGGTACAGGGCGTACTCTTCACCGATAACGGTTATGCCTGGGATAAACGTCATGAGGACGAATTTGATATGGGCCTGATTAAGAACAGCTACGGCGTAGGCCTGCGTATCAACTCCCCGCTTGGTCCGGTTAAGCTGGATTATGGCTATGGTGAAGATGGCGGCAAATTCCACTTCAGCTTTGGTGGACAGTTCTGATTTTGCGGAGAATATTTAGGCTATGAAGCTGAATAAGATTCTGTTCTGTGCTGCAATGACAAGCATCTTGCCATTGCAGCATGCTTTTTCTGCACCGGTTAACAGAGTAGAGGTGCAGGTTATAGATACAAACGGCGGCACCAGCCCGCTGCTGCTGCAGAAGATGAGCAGCAGTATGCAGGTGGTTGCAGACCAGCTGTTCCTTGAGAAGGATGCGGCAAAAATTGCTGCAGCCAGGGAGGATTATGCCCGGCTGCTGACGGAAATCGGTGACAGGGTGTTTACCGGCTACGAGCTGACTGATGTTCAGCTTGATGTAGGTGAAGCGACACAGGTGTGCTTGTATGCACGTCCCTGGAACAAGGTTATCGAAAAGCCGCTTATCGATTTGCAGTTTTCCGGCGTAGAGCCGCAGACGGCGGCTCTGCTGGAGCGGCGTATTCCGGCGCTGCAGGCTCAGCTGGAGCAGGCCATCAGCGGTGCCTCGGTAGATGCAGGCGACTGGGCCGGCGGCGTACTGCGCAAGCTGGTACGCAGCGAGGTGCAAGCACAGCTGCCTGAATTTAAGCCGGCTGTTGACGTGCTGCAGGAGGATGGACGCACTGTAGTGCAGGTTGTTATCTATCCCGTAGGGCAGTTGGTGCGCGACATTCGCTATGAGCTGCGCAGTGAGGATATTCCCAATGTGCTTTTGATGCAGATGAAGTACAAATACGCCGGTGAGTGCGATAAGCTGCGCGGGTTACCGGTGGCTTATGTGCAGCGGCACCGACAGGAGCTGGAGCAGCAGCTTTTAGAGAAGCTTATGACTGAGCCGGAGGTAAAAAACTATCAGCTGCGGCCACAGGTGAAAATCACCCCGGGTGCGGATCTGGGTGTCAGCATTATGATTGAATCGGATGATTATAAAATCTGGTTTGAAGGCTATGGCGATATCGGCCGTGATAAGGATAACCTTTCCGGCAAGGCGCATCTTGGTAAATTTATTTCGCCGCGTGACGAGATTTTTGGCGAGGCAGAGGTTATCCTGGATGATGTCCAGTGGCGCTTCGGCACCGGTTATACGCATTATTGGGGCAAGAGCAGCTGGAGCTATGTACGGCGTATGCCTATGGGTGACAACAATTACCGTCTGGAATATTGCCTGAGTCCTAAATGGCGCTTGCGGGCCGAGCATTTTTCCGGTGATAACCGTAATGAATTTGCGGTGCGCTACCGCATTCATGAGTTCCTAAGTGCGGAATATATTTATGGCGGGCAGGAATTTTACCTGCGTCTTATAGGAAATCTGTAGCAATTCTTGAAAGAATGAGCGTAGACTGATATAATAAGATATATTATTGCAACAGACGGGACAGAAGCAGATGACTGTTGTTTTCTGCTCTTGCCGCTTCTGAATTTTTGTATGAGGAAAAGAAGGTAGGGATTTAGATTATGATGCAGAAATTGCGTAACCCTAAAAATGTAAAACTGATCTCCTTGTTTATAGCAGCCATTTTTGTACTGGGCTGCTTTGCGCTTTCTGTAACGCAGAGCGGTGTTGGCAAGAGTGCTTTTGCAGCCTCCAGCGAATCTGCTATCGGTGTAGTTAACTATCAGATGCTGGTAGCACAAAGCCCGGATCTGAGCAAAGTTAACGAAGCTATGAACAAAGAAATCGAATCTGCCCAAAAGGATTTCAATGAGAAAAGCAAGACCATGAACGAGGCAGAAAAGAGAAAGTATTATACTCAGACTCAGGAACGTCTGGCCAACAAACAAAAAGAGCTGATGGACCCTGTGCTGAAGAAAATCGAAGCCAGCATCAAAAAGATTGCCGACAAAAAAGGTCTGGCAGTTGTAGTAGATAAGAACACTGTTGTTTTCGGCGGTGTAGATATTACCGACGAGGTTGCCAAGTCTATGCAGGCAGGCAAATAACAGCTTCTTCAGCGCATTGTTGCTCTGAAGTTGGCAGATTGCCTTGTGTAATGTCAATTTAATCGCGGTATTTACGGATGTTCAGCAATGTTATTGGAGGCAGGCATGAAGAAGAACAAGCTGGTAAAAATAAGTGCTATTATTGCAGCTGCTCTGCTGATTTCGGCATGCAGTACCAATTTCCGGGGACCGCAGGAAAAAATTGCTGTTATCAACTGGGAGCAGGCGGTAAGCGCCCATCCTCAGTATGCTAAGCTGGAGCAGGGCGAAAAAATCCTGCAGGATCTGCTGAACAAGCGTAAAGGTCAGGAGGAGTTGGCCAAGGCGCAGCTAAGCAGCTTGAATAAGCTGCGCAGTCTGCGGCAGTTAAGCCAGCAAAGCTTCATGGAGGCTGATTTCAATACCCGGATGGTAGAACAAAGGGAGATTGAAAATGCTAAGCTACAGAAGTTTGTAGCACAGGCTGAGGCAGAAGCAGACAGCAAGCTGGCTGCACGCAAAACAGAGGTTGAAGAAGCCTATAAGCTGAAGCTGTTTAATTTACGCGCGCTGCTGGAGACCGTAAAAATGAAGCCTGATGAACGTCAGGCGGTTGAAAAGCAGCTGCAGCATTTGCAGCAGGAGCGTGGTGTGCAGATTGGTGAGCTGCAGGCGGAAAAACGACGCCTGGTTGATGCCAAGGTATTGCCTTATAAAGAGCAGGCTGAGAAGCGGATGCGTGAGATGGCACAGAAGTATCATGCTCAGGCTATGCAGCAGCTCAAATCGCCGGAGGAACGCGACAAGGAAATGCTTGATACGGCACCGAAGGCATTAAACAATGCGCTGAGTGTTATCGACAGAGAAATTGATAAGCAGCAGGAGAAGAATGATAGCTTGAAGAAGCAAATCAATCAGGATATCGAAAGTCAGGCTGTGAAGCTGGCGCATGAACGCGGTTATACTATTGTTTTTAATAAGTTTAGAGTTAATATGAAGGCGGAGGATATTACCGATGCCATAATCAAGGCCTTAAAAAAGACGTGATACGTTCACGTGCCCGGGCCTGATTCATGCTATAATTAAGTGAGGTTAAAAATTATGAAAAAAATTATTGCTGGTTTGATGATTGCAGCATCTATGTTTACTTTTGGCTGCAGCGGACGCAATGCTGATTTTGGTACTGTTGATATGAGCAAGATTGAAGCTGAAGCTCCTATCGTAAAAACAACTCAGGAAGATGTTACTAAAAAAATGACTGACCTGAAAACCCAGATGGATAAGGATATGGCAGGCAAAACCGGCGATGATGCTAAAAAGGTTGCCGAAGATTATGGCGCTAAGGCTAAGCTGATTCAAAGCGAGGCTCAAAATAAACTGAAGGCCAGCCTGGATACTGCACTGAAGCAGGTTTCCGATGAGAAAAAGCTGGGCGCTATTTTAGATAAGCGCGCTGTTCCACAAGGCGGTACTGATGTTACTAGTGATGTAATTGCAAAAATGAAATAAGCAGCACCCTGAAGCGGGCGGGTAGTCCGTCCGCTTTTTGCGTAAGCAGCTTTATGGTGGAGGTATGAAATGGAGAAGAGTGTACAAGAATTAGCTGAGTTTTTAAAAGGTACAGTAGAGCATGATAACCCCGAATTGCTCATTACCGGTGTCAATGGACTGGTGGAGGCAGGTCCGAAGGATATTTCCTTTGCTGTGCCGCCTCATGTAGAGCATTGTCATCTCAGCAAGGCCGGTGTAATGGTTCTGAGCCCTGAGGATCCAGAGCTTGATGGCCGTCCGGTTATCAGAGTTGCTAACCCGCGTGCAGCTTTCGCTGCCCTGCTGGAGCTGTTCCGCCCGCAGGAGGAGGTAGAGCGCGTTATCAGTCCTTATGCTTATGTATCCAAAAAAGCAAAAATCGGCAGCAATGTTGCTATCCAACCCTTTGCGGTAGTAGAGGACGATGCTGAGATTGGTGACGGCTGCGTAATTTATCCGCACGCTTATGTCGGCAAACGCGTAAAAATGGGCAAGGATTGTACCCTTTATCCTAATACCACCATCCGTGAGGATTGCGTACTGGGCGACAGAGTTATTCTGCAGTCCGGTTCTGTTATCGGCGGTGACGGCTTTGGCTATATTACCCAGAACGGCAAGCACAGCAAGGTGCTGCAAACCGGTAATGTAGTGCTGCAGGATGATGTAGAGATTGGCAACAACACCTGTATCGACCGTGCTACCGTTGACAGCACTATCGTTGGCAAGGGCACCAAGATTGATAACCTGGTACATCTGGGCCACAACGATATCTTAGGCGAAAACTGTCTTGTTGTTGCGCATGTTGGTATTTCCGGCAGCGTAACTGTTGGCAATAATGTTACCTTTGCCGGCCAGGTTGGTACTGTAGGCCACATTACCATTGGCAGCAATTGCGTCTTTGGCGGCAAAACCGGCATTACCAACAATGTTCCTGATAACTCTGTTATGGGTGGCTTCCCTGCAATGCCGATGAAGGAATGGCTGCGCCAGGAAGCAAATCTGCGCAAGGTGGGCGATATGCTCAAGCGCGTCAAGGCTCTGGAAAAGGAACTGGCAGAGCTGAAAAAATAAGTAGGTGGTGAAGGCTTGTTAGGTTATTATATAGTCAAGCTTTTTAGTAAATTTATGTGTGTTTCACCCCTGTGGCTGCGCAAGCTGGTGGCAAAATTCCTGGGCAGCGTAGCAGTAATGGTTGTACCGCGCTGGCGTATGCAGATGGCAGAGGCCAACATTCGCGAATGCCTGGGGGTTGATGAAGCAAGAGCGGCCCAAATCGCTGAAGAAAGCCTGCATCGCTTTGGTCGCATGGTCGTGGAGGTTATGCGCTTCCCCTTGCTGAATAAGGATAATATTGACCAAAAAGTAAGGGTAGAAGGCCTGGAATATCTGGAGGCTGCTTATGCACAGGGCAAGGGCGTCATTATGGCTACCGGCCATTACGGTAACTGGGAGCTTTTAGGCGCAACTGTAGCGCTGCATGGCTATCCTATGCTTTCTATTACGCGTAAGCAGAATAATGGTCATATGGATAAGCTCATCAATGAATTCCGCCAGATGGTAGGACAAAAGGTTACCTATAACCGTGGTGAGCATGGATTGCTGGCAATCAGCCGTATGCTGCGTGAAAAAAATCTTCTGGGTATTCTTTACGACCAGGATACGAATGATGATGGCGTGCGCATTGATCTGTTCGGCAAGGATTCTGTTATCCCGATGGGACCGGCGGCGCTTTCGCGTATTTACGGTTCACCGATTTTACCAATCTTTCTGCACAATAATGCAGATGGCAGCTGTACTGCTAAAATTTATCCTCCCTTGTACACCCCGAAAACTAAAAACAAGGAGCAGGATTTTTACGCAGTAACCCGTGAGCTGGTTACAATTCTGGAGCATGAGATTATTGCGCATCCGGAAATGTGGTTCTGGGTGCATGACCGTTGGAAGGACGGACGCCAGCGTTTTGGCAGAAAAAAATAAATTTGATAAAGGAGGAGTAAAATGACCGAACAAAAAAAGGAATACCAGCATACAATTGCTAAAGAGGTATCCTATTCTGGCATTGGTCTGCATTCCGGCAAGGATGTGCTGATGACGCTGAAGCCTGCAGCACCTGATACAGGCATCATCTTCATCCGTACCGATTTACCTGACAGACCGGAAATAAAAGCTTTGCCGGAGAATGTAAGCTCCACGGTAAAGGCAACAACTCTTAGTGCCAATGGTGCTGAGGTTTTTACAGTAGAGCATCTTATGGGTGCGCTGTCTATGATGGCGATTGACAATATCCGTATTGAAATGTCTTCCCCGGAACCGCCGGTAACAGACGGCAGTGCTAAGGTTTTCTGCGAGCTAATTGAAAAAGCAGAACCGGTGCAGCAGGAGGCAGAACGTCATATATATGCCGTTGATAAAGCATTTTCCGTTTATGACAATGACCGTTATATCGTTATTTTACCTTATGACGGCTACAGAATTTCTTTTACTTCTATCAATAGTCATCCGATGCTGGGAACCCAGTATTTCGATATCCTGCTCGATAAGGAGAGCTTTAAAAAGGATATTATGGCTGCCAGAACAGTGGCTTTTACTTCCGAGCTGGAAATGCTGCGTAAGATGGGACTGGGCCTTGGCGGTTCGTTAGAGAATGTAGTTGTTTTTGATGATGAAAAAATTCTTTCTGTGCCGCGTTTTGACGATGAACTGATCAGACACAAGATACTTGATGCCATCGGCGACTTGTATCTGCTGGGACCGATTAAAGCGCATGTTATTGCCGTAAAAACAGGCCACGCCTTTAATTCCGCAATCGCTAAGCAAATACAGGCTTACAGAACAAAGGGGGAGTAATAAATGACAGTATTAGATATTAACGAAATTAAAAAGATTCTGCCGCATCGTTATCCGATGCTTTTGGTTGACCGCATTCTGGAAGTTGAGCCTATGAAGCGCGCAGTAGGTATTAAAAATATTACCGCTAATGAAATGCAGTTCTTAGGTCATTTCCCTAATGAACCGATTATGCCCGGCGTACTGCTGATTGAGGCTATGGCTCAGGTTGGCGGCGTTGCTATGCTGTATCCGGAAGAAAACCGCGGCAAGATTGCTGTTTTCGCTAAAATAGACAATGTACGCTTCCGCAAGCAGGTTGTGCCCGGTGACCAGGTTGTAACCACCGCTGAGGTAACTAAAATTATGCGCGGCAGCATGGGTATCATTCATTGCGAGGGTAAGGTTGACGGCAAGGTTGCCTGCGAATGCGATTGCACCTTTGCTATTATGGACCCGAAAGAAAATTAATCAGCAAAATACAAAAAAGCTGTAATTGGTAGAATAAGCGAGCAATACAGCTCAAATTAATGCTAAATTCATTTAACTGTGATTTTTGTAGTGTTAAAAATCGTGGATACCTGTGATTATAGTATTATATTTATATTTAATTGCTTGATTAATATCTTATTTGGGGAGTGAAAATAATGAGTTCGGTTATTATGCCAACTAGTGGTATCCATGAAACTGCAATCATTCATCCGTCTGCTAAAATCGGCAAGGACGTTAGCGTAGGTCCTTATGCTGTTATCGACGAAGATACGGAGATTGGCGACGGCTGCGTGATTGGCGCACATGTGACTATCCATCCATATACTAAAATCGGCAAGAATTGCCATTTTTTCCCGGGCTGTTCTATTGGTGCAGTACCGCAGGATTTAAAATTTGTAGGTGAAAAAAGCTATACCATTATCGGGGATGGCGGCAGCTTCCGTGAATGCTGCACTGTTCATCGTGCATGCGGCGAAGGCAACGAAACCCGTATCGGCAACAATATCCTGATGATGGCCTACACCCATGTAGCACATAACTGCATTGTAGGCAATAATGTTATCATGTCCAATGTTGCTACGCTTGCAGGCCACGTTATCGTAGAGGACCGTGCTGTTATCGGTGGCTTGTCTGCAGTACACCAGTTCTGCAAGATTGGCCGTAACGCAATGATTGGCGGTATGGCACGTGTAACCCAGGATGTTCCTCCGTTCATGATCTGCGCCGGTGATCCTGCCTTTGTTTCCGGCCTGAACAGCGTTGGTCTTTCCCGCGCCGGTATGCCTGTAGAAGAACGCAGCGAGCTGAAAAAGGCTTTCCGCATTCTTTATCGCAGCGGCCTGCCACTGCAGGAGGCAATCAGCACTATGGAGCAGGAGCTGACAAGCTCCGAGCCTATGGAACATCTGCTGCGTTTCCTGCGTAATGTTGAACGCGGCATCATCCGTACACGCAGAGGCTAAGGCTATGGAGGTGCTGGGCGTACTTTCAGGTGTCGGACATCTGCCGGTAGAGGTAGCACGCTCGGCAAAGGAGCTGGGTTACCATGTTGTCGCTGTAGGTGTTGTTCCAGGGATTGACGAGGAGCTGCCTGGCAGTGTTGATGCTTATTACGATATCAACATCGGCAAAATTGGCAAGATTATTTCTACGCTGAAAAAAAATAAGGTTACCAAGGTCACCATGATCGGCAAGGTAACAAAGGAAGTTTTGTACAAAGCAGGCAGGATTGTTCCTGATCTGCGGGCGATAAAAATTTTAGCTACTATTCCGGACCGCAAGGATGATACTATCATGAATGCGATTGTTAAGGAGCTGGAGGACGAAGGCATTGAGGTTATGGATCAGACCTTGCTGATCAAACCGCTTTTGCCACAGCCTGGCGTTCTGACAAAGCGTAAGCCTACAGAGGCAGAGCTTGCGGATATGGAATTTGGCTTTGAGATGGCGAAGGCTATCGGCGGACTTGATATTGGTCAGACCGTAGTTGTAAAAAATCGTGCTGTGATGGCAGTAGAAGCAATTGAAGGCACTGATGCCTGCATTTTGCGCGGCGGTTTTTTAGGCAAGGGCGGTGTGATTGTAGCCAAGGCTGCCAAGCCGAAGCAGGATCAACGCTTTGATATTCCCGGTTTTGGTACGACAACGATTGAATCTATGATTCATGCCGGTGCTACCGGAGCTGTTATTGAAGCAGGTAATACTATCATTCCGGAGCGCGAAAAGGTGATTGCGCTGGCAGATGAGCACAATATTACCATTCTTGTAAAATAAATATCGTAAAAATTTCGTATTTCTTAGCGGCTGATAGCTTATGTCAGCCGCTTTTTGTGTTATAATATATACTGAATATATATAGGTAAATGCAAGGAGACATCATGGCGAAAATATTAATATCTGCCGGAGAAGCCTCTGGCGATATCCATGCAGCTGCTGTGACTGCTGCTATAAAAAAACTTGATAGCAAGGCTGAGGTCTTTGGCATGGGCGGTGACGCTCTGCGTCAGGCTGGCGGCGAGGTACTGTGGGACATTAAGGACCATGGCGTAATGGGCTTTGTGGAGGTTATCCGCAAGCTGCCAGATTTATTCCGCCTGCGCAGTGATTTTGCGCGCGTTATGGACGAACGCAAGCCGGACTGTCTGGTGGTTGTCGACTACCCCGGTTTTAATATGAAGCTGGCTAAGCTGGCTCATGATAAAGGAATTCCTGTTGTATCATATATTGCACCGTCGGCGTGGGCCTGGAACAAGGGCCGTGCCAAAAAGGTTGCGAAAATAGTGGATAAGGTTGCCTGCATCTTCCCCTTTGAATACGATGTATATAAGGAAGCAGGTGCGCCGGTAGAATTTGTCGGTCATCCGCTGGTAGATATTGTGCACCCGACGATGGCAAAGGCTGAGGCTGAAGCGTGGGCTGGCAAGCAGCCTGGCAAAAAGCTGGTGCTGCTGATGCCAGGCAGTCGTCTGATGGAGATTGAAAAAATGCTGCCGACATTGCTGGCAGGCGCCAAGCTTTTACAGAAGAAAATGCCAGATGTGCAGTTTGTTATGCCGCGTGCCAATACTATTCCGCTGGTCATGCTGCAGGAAAAGATAGCGGCGTATGGTATTGAGGTGAAAATTACTGAAGGCCATAACTATGATTTGTTCAGTGTGGCGGACCTGGCGCTGGCAACCAGCGGCACAGTAACGCTGGAGGCTGCTTTATGCGGACTTCCGAGTGTAATTGTCTATCGTACATCGGCACTGAACGCTTTTATAGCGCGTCTGGTAATTAACATTCCTAACATCGGCTTGCCGAATATCGTAGCTGGCAGAACAATTATGCCGGAGCTGCTGCAGGAGGATTTCACCCCGGAAAATTTGGCCAAAACTGCAGTCGAGCTTTTGCAGCCTGAGCGTCAGGCGCAGTTGCAAAGCGATTTGTCATATATGAAGCACAGACTTGGTGAACCCGGTGCGGTAAACCGCGTTGCTCAATTAATCTTAAAAATGACTGAGGAGAGAAAATGAATTTATACTTTCGAGCATTGAAATATATTAAACCATATTGGAAACGAGGCTTGGCAGCTGGAATTTGTACTATTATTGCTGCAGGTGGTACAGCTTATTTGCCGTTTGTTATCAAGGATATGGTTGACCAGGTGTTGAGTGAAAAAAATACAACTATGCTGAATTGGATAGTATTAAGCATTATTGTTGTATTTGTTATTCGTGGTATTGCTTATTATGGTCAGAGCTATCTGATGAACTATGTTGGTCAGCGCGTGATTATTGATATCCGTAAGGCCGTTTTTGAAAAGCTGCAGCGCCTGAGCATGAGCTTTTACGACAAGCATAAAACCGGTACGATTATGAGCTATGTGACCAACGACGTAAGTGCATTGCAATCTGCGATGGTAGACAACGTTGTGGAAATGATTACTGAAACAGTGATTTTAGTAGCTTCTATTGTCATGATGATTTATTTGGACTGGAAGCTGTTTCTTGTAACCTTTGCAACCTTTCCGGTGGTACTCTTCTTTATCGACAACTTTGGCAAACGCATCCGTAAATCCGGTAGTCGTATTCAGGAGGCTGCTGCTGATATTACCTCTGTACTGCAGGAGGTTGCTTCCTCTCCGCGCGTAATCAAATCCTTTGTGCGTGAAGGCTATGAAGTGGACCGTTTTGACAAGGAAAATATGAACAACTTCCGTGCTAATATGAAGTATGCACAGCTTTCCTCAACGCTTACTCCGACGATTGAATTTGTTGCGGCTGTCGGCGTTTCCATTATTCTCTGGTACGGCGGCAACAGCGTTATCAATGGCAGTATCACCGCAGGCTCTCTGGTAGCCTTCCTGACCTATGCTGTTAATATTTCTAACCCGATTAAACGTTTGAGCCGTGTTATCGGCAATATTCAGAAGGCATTGGCTGCAGCGCAGCGTGTTTTTGACGTACTTGATTTACCGGAAGATATCAAAAATGCACCTGATGCCAAAGTTCTGCCGAAGGTGAAGGGTGATGTACGCTTCAATGATGTAAGCTTTGCTTATAACGAAAACGAAGAGGTGCTGAGCCATGTTTCCTTTGAGGTTAAGCCTGGTGAAATGGTTGCCTTTGTCGGTCCTTCCGGTGCGGGTAAATCTACTGTAGCCAGCCTGTTGCCGCGGTTCTATGATGCGATTAACGGCAGCATTACGATTGACGGTCATGATATCCGCAAGGTTACGCTTGATTCCCTGCGTGAGCAGGTTGGTATCGTACCGCAGGAAACAGTGCTGTTTAACGGCTCTGTTTATGATAACATTCTTTACGGCCGCCTTGATGCGACTCGTGAGGAGGTAGAGGCAGCAGCAAAGGCTGCTAATGCCCACGACTTTATTATGCAATTGCCTGATGGCTACGAAACAATGCTGGGTGACCGTGGCATGAATATTTCCGGTGGTCAGCGTCAGCGTATTTCCATTGCCCGGGCAATATTGAAAAATCCGCAGATTCTGATTCTCGACGAGGCAACATCTGCACTAGATACGGAAAGCGAGCGCGTGGTACAGGAGGCTCTGGACCGCCTGATGGTAGGCAGAACATCCTTTGTTATTGCGCATCGTCTTTCAACGATTAAAAATGCCGATAAGATTATGGTTCTGGAAAAGGGCCAGCTTATCGAGCAAGGTAACCATGATGAGCTGATGGCTATGGACGGGCTGTACGCGCATCTGTATAAGATTCAGTATCGCAGCAAGGAAGCCAAGTAAGGCGAAAAGAGGTTAGTAAATGTATATACTCTACAATATTCTTATTTTAATAGTGCTGGTAATTTTTATTGTCCCCTATTACACTTACCGCCTGTTTACAGAAAAAGGCTTTGCTTTGCGCTTTAAGCAGAGTCTGGGCTGTGTAGATGAAAAGGAAATCGCTAAGGTTATCGGCAAGGACTGTGTTTGGATTCATGGTGCGTCCGTAGGTGAAATTGTTGCCACCAGTCCGCTGGTTAAACAAATCCGCAAGGAAATGCCCGATCGTCCGGTATTGGTATCTGCCTTTACTGTAGGCGGCTACAACATGGCCAAGCAGATTATTCCCGAAGCAGATGCCATCATCTACTTCCCGCTGGATTTACCGTTTGTCGCAGAATCTTTGGTTAAGCGTATTCATCCTGGTGTCTTCATGCCGGTAGAAACCGAGCTGTGGCCTAACTTCCTGCGTGCTATCCGCGAACGCCATATCCCTGTAATGATGGTAAATGGCCGTATTTCCGAAAAATCCGTTAAAAACTACAAATATCTTTATGGTATCTGGGATGATATGCTCAATACCGTAACCCGCTTCTGCATGCAGTCCAGCATTGATGCCGACTATATTGCGCATCTTGGTGCTGATCGCAGCAAAATCTTTGTTACCGGCAATACCAAGTTTGACCAGACCTACGCCGAGGTTACGCCGGAGGATTTGGCAAAATATCGCTTTGAGCTTGGCTTGAAGGAGGATTATCCTATTATCGTTGCCGGTTCTACGCATCCGGGTGAAGAAAAGGTACTGCTTGAATCCTTTAAGGCTATCCGTGAAAAATATCCTCATGCGCGTTTGATTATCGCACCGCGTAAAACTGCCAGAGCAGATGAAATTGCCAAGCTGGCAAGTCATTACGGCTATGAAACAGGCTTCCGTTCCAAAATGCTGGAGGAAAGCGGCGAGCGTAAGGAATATCCTTTGCTGATTATTGATACAATCGGTGAGCTTGGACGTATTTATGCTGTAGGCGATGTTGTTTTTGTCGGCGGCTCCTTCAGCAATACCGGCGGTCACAACGTACTGGAGCCTGCTGCTCATGCCAAACCGATTCTCGTTGGCCCGAGTATGCAGAACTTTAAGGATTCCTATGCACTGTTAAGCAAGGTTAAGGCCTGCAAGATGGTGAACAACAATGATGAGCTGACGAAGGAAATGCTGGACATTTTGGGCAATGATGAGCGTCGTGCGCAGATGGGTGCGGCTTCCTTGCAGGTTATCAAAGAGAACCGCGGTGCGGATGTGCGCAGTATCCGTTATCTCAAGGAACTGCTTGATTTAACTGCTGTGCCTGCCCGTGAATACAAAAGCTATCCGATTAATACGCGTAACCTGACGGATGAAGGCGGCGGACGCCTGCGTCATGGTGATGCGATTATCCAATATGTTATGCAGGTTGCCTATGGTCCGGAAACTCCGTTCTTCGGCTGGCTGCTGCTGGCAGTTCTGCGTGGCATGTCTTATTTATATGAGTTTGGTGTCTGCTGCAAGCTGTCTATGTATAATTGCGGCCTGCTGCACAGAGAAAAGCTGAACTGCTGCGTTATCTCTATCGGTAATATTACCGTAGGCGGCACCGGTAAAACTCCTACCGCCCAGAAGATGGCGGCAATTATCAAGTCTATGGGCTATCGCGTTGTTATCCTGAACCGCGGCTACCGTTCACATTGGGGCAAGGAGCTGGGCGTAGTTTCCGACGGCAATAAGATTTTCATGACTGCCTATGAAGCAGGTGACGAAGCTTACCTGATGGCCAAGACTTTGCCGGGTATTCCGGTAATCATCGGCAAAAACCGTGCTGTTACCGGCCGTTATGCTGTTGAAAAGCTGAATGCTGAGGTTATCATTATGGACGATGGCTATCAGCACTGGCAGCTGGAACGCGACTTGGATGTAGTTCTGGTAGATACGCTGAATATGTTCGGCAACGGTTGTGTGCTGCCGCGTGGTACTCTGCGTGAGCCGCTCGAAAACCTGAGTCGCGGCGATTTGTTTCTGCTGACTAAAACCGACCAGAGCAGTAAGCTGAGCCGCATTCAGCTACGTCATACTATTGCCAAATATAATGACAAGGCACCGGTAGTGGAAAGTATTCACCATCCGAAAAATTTTGTGGAAATTGCCGACTGGTACAAGGGTATTTCCGAAAATATCAAGGATCTGGAAGAGCTGCGCGGTAAGGATGTTATGGTCTTTTCCGCAATAGGCAACCCGTCCTCCTTTGAACAGACGCTGTCAAGTATAGGTTTGAATATCATGGAGGCTGTACGCTATCCCGACCATCACGATTACGGTATGCTGGAAATGCAGTACATCAACGAGCGTGCCAGCAGCCTGAAGGCTGTAGCGATGGTTACTACGGCGAAGGATGCTGTTAAGATTCCGACTGAATTTATTTATTCTGCCCGCGAAATTCCTCTGTATATCCTGAACATGGATATCTGTATTACCGAGGGTATGGATAAGTTCAAAGAATATATTGATCATGCCATTAAAAAGGAGCTTGATAAAAAATGAAAGTTTTATGCGTAATTCCCGCACGTTATGCTTCTACCCGTCTTCCGGGCAAACCGCTTTCCCTGATTGCAGGCAAGCCGATGATTCAGCACGTTTATGAGCGTGCCTGTCAGGCTAAGCTGCCGGACGAGGTAGTTGTAGCTACTGATAATGAGCTTGTCAAAAAGGCTGTAGACAGCTTTGGCGGCAAAGCAATGATGACTTCTCCCGACCATCCGAGCGGCACTGACCGTTTGGCCGAGGTAGCGCTGAACTATCCTGATGTTGATGTTATTGTTAACGTACAGGGTGATGAGCCGATGATTCCGCCTGAGGTTATTGACCGTCTTGCTGAATGCTTTACCGGTGACAGCGAGCTGCAGATGGCAACATTGAAGGTTGCTATGGACGAGGAGGATTACAACAATCCTGCTGCCGTAAAGGTTGTAACCGACCTTAACGGCTATGCACTGTATTTCTCCCGCAGCCTGATGCCGTATCCGCGCAATAAGCCTGAAGGCTACAAGGTTTACAAGCATGTAGGCATTTATGCTTACCGCCGCAGCTTCCTGCTGAAATATGCAGCACTGCAGCCGACACCGCTGGAAAGAGCGGAAAGCCTGGAGCAGCTGCGTGCGCTGGAAAATGGTTATAAGATTAAAGTTCTGGAAAGCGATTTCCAGGGCATCGGTGTTGATACCCCCGAGGATTTGGCAGCAGTCAATGAGCTGTTTGCTAAAATGAATAAATAAGCTGGAGGATACTTATGCAAATCGTTAAAGTTGGTAATTATGAAGTAGGTCAGGGCCATCCCCTGATGCTGATGGCAGGTCCCTGCGTGCTCGAAGGCTATGAGCGCAGCCTGATGATTGGTCAGCGTACAAAAGCAATCTGCGACAAGCTGGGCATTCCCTATGTATTTAAGGCTTCCTTTGATAAGGCTAACCGTTCCTCTTATGCTTCTTTCCGCGGACCCGGCATTGAAGAGGGCTTAAAGCTTCTGGCACAGATTAAAAAGGATCTGGGCGTTCCTGTAGTAACCGATATCCACGAGCCCTGGCAGGCTGATAAGGCTGCCGAGGTTGTAGATATTCTGCAAATCCCGGCTTTCCTGTGCCGTCAGACTGATTTGGTTTATGCAGCTGCCAAAACCGGCAAGACTGTTAATGTAAAAAAAGGCCAGTTCCTCGCACCTTGGGACATGAAGAATGTTATCAAAAAGGTTGAGGAAGCAGGCAATCATAACATTATGCTGACCGAGCGCGGTGCAAGCTTCGGCTACAACACATTGGTAACCGATATGCGTGGTCTGGCCATTATGCGTGAGCTTGGTTATCCCGTAGTTATGGATGCTACTCACAGCGTACAGATTCCTGGCGGTCAGGGTACCTCCAGCGGTGGTCAGAGCCAATATGTTCCGCATATGGCACGTGCTGCTGCGGCTGTAGGCATTGATGCACTGTTCTTGGAGGTGCATGATAATCCGGCAGAGGCATTGAGCGACGGCCCGAATATGGTTAAGCTGGATAATCTGGAAAAATTATTGACCGACGTGCTGGCAATCGACAAGATTGTACGTGGCTAAAGGTAGGGTGATAACATGGAAGCAATGCTAAAGCATGCACAGGACGTTCTGCGCATGGAGGCAGAAGCGATTTTAGAGCTGGTGCCGCGTGTAGATGAAAATTTTGCTGCGGCAGTAAAATTGATTTTAGACTGTCAGGGCCGTACCGTTATTACCGGTATGGGCAAATCCGGTCTTATCGGCCGTAAAATGGCTGCAACCTTTGCCAGCACCGGCACACCATCCTTTTATCTGCATCCTGCAGAGGGTATTCACGGTGACCTGGGCATGGTTACGGAAAGCGATGTTGTTATTGCGCTTTCCAACAGCGGTGAAACCGGTGAGGTTTTGAATATCCTGCCGTCTTTGCGCCGCATTGGTGCCAAGATTATCGCTATGGTTGGCAAGCCTGATTCTACCTTAGGCAAGAATGCCGACGTTGTACTTAATGTAGGTGTCAGCAAGGAGGCCTGTCCGCTTGGTCTTGCGCCGACGAGCAGCACGACTGCAGCGCTGGCCTACGGCGATGCGCTGGCCTTGGCGCTGCTCAAAAAGCATAACTTTACCGCAAGCCAGTTTGCTATCTTCCATCCGGGCGGCAGCCTGGGACGCAAGCTGCTTTTGACTGTAGGCAGCATTATGCATAAGGGCGAGGATAATCCGACAGTATTGGCAGATACCAAGGTACAGGATGCTTTGTTCGTTATTACCGATAAAGGCCTCGGTGCTGTATCCGTTGTGGATGCAGACGGCGTTATGCAGGGTGTGCTGACTGATGGTGATATCCGCCGCGGTCTGAGCAAGGGTGTTGATTTCCTGCAGCGTCCTGTTTGCGAGCTGATGACGAAATCTCCGAAAACAATTACCGAAGACAAGCTGGCAGCACAGGCTCTGCATCTTATGGAAAGCAACAAACCGAAACCGATTACCGTATTGCCTGTTATTGACAAAGACAATAAGGTTATCGGCCTGCTGCATATGACCGACCTGGTAAGACAGGGAGTGGTGTAATGAAAAAAATCTTAGAATTTCCCTTTGGCAATAAGCAAAACAGACATGAAGAAATGTTGTCTTTTGATGATGAGATAGAATCTATATTTGATGAAGATGACGAGGATGATGATTTCTGTGAATTCGATGAGTTCATGGAAGAGTTTGCTGATGCAGCACAAGGGATTCGTATGCTGGCTCTTGATGTAGATGGCGTGCTGACTGATGGCACAATTTACATGGGCAATGACGGTGAGCTGTTCAAGGGCTTTAATGCTAAGGATGGCATGGGCATAAGCTATGCTATGCGCAACGGCATAGATGTTTGCATCATCACCGGGCGTAAAAGTGAGATTGTACGCAGAAGGGCTACGGAATTAGGCATTACCTGCGTACTGGAGGGTGTGCGTGATAAGGCAGCGGCGTTAGAAAAAATAGCTGATTCCTACAGACTTGATTTAGAGGAAATTGCTTATGTAGGCGATGACCTCAATGACCTTGCACCTATGAATATTTGCGGATTGTCCTTTGCTCCGGCCGATGCTGCTGATGCAGTAATTGATATGTGTGACTTTGTATTGATTAATGATGGCGGTAAAGGTGCTGTAAGAGAGGCTGTTGATCTGCTGTTAGATGCACAGGGAAAGTTGGATTCTGTTATTGATTCCTACATTAATTCCGGACAAGGAGATAGACAATAATGTGGCTTTATTATTTATTAAAAACTATGAGTACCGTAATTTCCTGGCTGCCCTATAAGGCAGTTGTGGTTATTGGTAAGGGTATGGGCCACCTCTATCATAAAATTGCCAAGAAGCAGCGTGTGCGTGCCGAGGAAACTATCCGCGAGCGTTTAGGCTATAGTCAGGAGCAGGCCGAGGCTACAATCAAATCGCTGTTTGTAAAGCTTGGCATAACCTTTATGGAAATTATGTATATGCCGGCGCTGAACAAGGACAATATCCGCGGTCTGGTAACCTTTGACCGTCCGGAGGTTCTGTGGGATGCGCTCAAGGAGAAGCATGGCGTTGTTATGCTGGCCTGTCATATGGATAACTGGGAATGGCTGGGCGCGGCGCTGGCGCTGAACGGCTTCCCGCTGAGTGCAGTAGAAAAACCGCAGCCCAATCGTGTGTATAGTGATTTTATGAATGAGCTGCGCAAGGGCGTTGGCCAGGAAATCTTTTCACGTGGTACAAGTGAAATCCTTGGCTGTGCGCGAGCTATGAAGAAAGGACGCATGCTGGGCCTGATAGCTGACCAGGACGGCGGCTATGACGGCATCTTCGTTCCTTTTTTGGGCAAGATGGCATCAACGCCTAACGGACCGGCATATTTTTCCCGTAAATTCAAAGCACCTATTGTGCCGATTTTTATAGTACGTAAGCATGACGGCTATGGCCATAAAGCGATTGTACGCGACCCTATCCATTATGAATTCACCGGCGACCAAAAGCTGGATGATTATAATGTTACCCTGAAAATGACTCAGGAAGTTGAAAAAATAATCAAGGAATATCCTGATAACTGGTTGTGGTTCCAGCATCGCTGGAATACACCATACACCCCACCGGAGGAGGAAAAGCAGCCAGATGAAAAATAAGAAAGTAATTCTGTCAGTATTGGCAGGCATTGTAATTGCCGGTGCAATTATTGCCTGGCTGATGCTGAGCGGCGATAAACCTATAACTGTAAAACCGGGTGATGGTGTTACAGCGCAGATTAATGCTTCCTTAAAAAACAGTATGGTTAAAAGGGAAAAGGATGGCAAAAAGCTGTGGGAGTTTACAGTAGAAGAGGTTGTTAACGATAAGGCTAAAAACACAGCTTATCTGAAGGGCATCAAAGGCAAAGTTTATCGTGCGGACGGCAGCTTTATCGACATTTCTGCCGATAAAGGCAGTGCCGGCATGAAGAGCAATGACTTTTTCCTAGAGGGTAATATTAAGGCTGTACTGAATACCGGCGGCGAGCTTTATGCCGATAAAATAAGCTGGAATCAAGAAAAAGAGCTTATTACGGCAACAGGACATTTTAAAATGCATAAGGATGACTATACCGCAACTGCGGATAGTGCTGTAACTACCAGTGCTTTTAAGCATATTAAGCTTAAGGGCAATGCTAAAGTTGAGAAAGGCGGCGAATAAGATGGCTAATAAAAATAGATTACTGCTGACACTGGCGGCAGCTATGCTGGCTGCAGGTATGACAGCAACAGCTTTTGCTGCTCCGGGAAACTTCAGCGTTAAGGCTGATGAGCTGGAATACGATCTGGGCAGCGGTGAAGCTGTGGCAAAAGGAAATGTTGTATTGATGCAGGATGGCGGCAGAGCTACTGCCGATTACGCCAAATTCAACAGCAAAAGCAAGAGCGGTGTGCTTACCGGCAACGTTATTGCTGACCGCGATGACGCACATATTGTGTGCAATGAGTTTATCGTGCACAATGAAAATGACCTGTCTGCCGTAGGCGGCGCTATGATTACCAAAGCAGGCAAAAGCCTGAGTTCTGACAGAGTTGATTACTACAAGGCACGCGAATTTGCTGAAACAATCGGCGGCTGGGCGCGTCTTACCGACAGCGACGGCAGTGTGTTGAATGCGGCAAGAATTGATTACAATATGGCACAGGGTGTTGCCAATGCTTATGGCGGTGTTGATATCCGTAGCGATGCGCGTAGCCTGACAGCTTCTGCTGACAGCGCTGTCTACAAAACTGATAACAGCGGTTACGTAGAGCTTATCGGCAATGCCAAAGCAACCCAGAATGGCAACAGCGTTGCCGGCGACAAGCTGCGCCTGACCAACACTAACGTGGCTATTGCTGATGGTAATGTAGATATTATCTATATTCCGGAAAAACAGCCTGCGCTGCCTGGCAAGGAAAAGCAGAGCGCAGATGATAAAGCTTTAGCCTAAGAAGCGGAGGGCAAAGTTTTGGTTATAACAACAGATAATCTGGTAAAAATTTATAATACCCGTCACGTTGTTGACGGAGTAAGCATCAGTGTAGAGCAGGGCAGTGTAGTAGGCCTTTTGGGACCTAACGGCGCCGGCAAGACGACAACCTTCTATATGATTGTCGGTATTGAAAAGCCTGATGCAGGTACCGTGATGCTCGACGGCAAGGATATTTCCTCAATGCCCATGTATCAAAGAGCGCGTGCAGGTATCGGCTATCTGCCGCAGGAGGCTTCTATTTTCAGCAAAATGACGGTAGAAGATAACATCATGGCGATTCTGGAAACAACTGATTTGAATGCATCTGAGCGAGAAGCGAAGATGAACGCTCTGCTGGATGAGTTCCGTCTGAATCATGTACGCAAGAGTGAAGGCAAGGCGCTTTCCGGCGGTGAACGTCGCCGCGTAGAGATTGCTCGTGCGCTGGCTACCGACCCGGCCTTCATTCTGCTGGACGAACCGTTTGCCGGCATCGATCCTATCGCCGTAGCGGATATTCAGGGCATGATTGCACATCTGGCACAGCGTGGCATCGGCGTGCTGATTACGGACCATAACGTTCGTGAAACATTGAGCATTGTTGATAAGGCCTATATTTTGGCTGAAGGTCATATTTTACTGCACGGTGACAGCGAAACAATCGCTAATGACCCCGTTGCGCGTAAATATTATCTTGGCGATAACTTTAGCATGTAACAGGAGGAAGAAAAGTGCGCTTACGATTATTAGACCGTTATGTACTGAAGGAGCTTTTATACCCCTTCGTTTTCGGCATTGCTGCTTTCTCCAGTATTTTTATTGCCAGCACGATGCTGTTTAAAATTACGCAATACATGACTAAATATGGTGCTCCGCTGGAGACTGTAGCACGTTTATTTATGTATAATCTGCCGGAGATCATCAACTACACCTTCCCGATGTCTATGCTGTTGGCGGCGCTGATGGCCTTTGGCAAGCTTTCCGGTTCCAGTGAGATTACGGCAATGAAGGCCGGTGGTATCAGCTACTACCGTATTGTTGCACCTGTGCTGGTGGTAGGTTTTATTGTCAGCATGTTCTCTGTAATTTGGGCAGAAAAGGTAGTGCCTACATCGAAGGCGACGGCGTCACGGATCCTTAACGAGGAAATACGCCATAATACGCGTCCGACAACGCAGGACCATATTATTATCAAAACTATCAGCGGTGATACCCAACGTGTAACATATGCTAACAGATTTGATGAAAAGCTTGGCAAGATGACCGATATTACTATTGAAGAGTTCAATAAGGGCAAGATTTCCCGCATTCAGACTGCTAAGGAAGGCTACTGGGAAAACGGCAGCTGGCGTATTGTAGATGGCAACGTTTTTGCGTTGGATGACAAGGATGGCGTACAAAGCAGTGCCAAATTCAAGGAACAGATTATTCCTTTGAACTTCTCGCCTAAGCAGATTTCCTGGGAGCAAAAGGAGCCTGAGGAAATGACTATCCGCGAATTACGCGAATACATCAGTATGCTGGAATCCCAGCATTCCTCGGCAGCACGTCAATGGTGCGAAATCTTTATGAGAATCAATATTCCGCTGGCAAGCTTCTTCTTTGCTATGATTGGTGCCTGCCTAGGTACTCAAAAGCAGCGTACCAGCTCTTCTATTGGCCTTGGCATCAGTATTATCGTAATATTTATCTATTACGCGGTAATGACCTTTACTACCGGATTGGGCAAGGGTGGTGCAATGCCGCCGCTGCTGGCCTGCATGCTGCCTAATATTCTTTGCTTAGGCGCAGGTCTTTATCTGATGAAAAAGAAAAATGCCTAAATAATTTAGATGAGTGAGTTATGGAGGTGAGTACTTGGTAGGTATAAGATTAATTATCATTATGGCCGTTGTAGGTGGCCTGATTGCCTATCTTGCCGATAAAATGGGCAGTAAAATAGGCAAGAAGAGAATGTCGGTATTTGGCCTGCGTCCAAAGCATACGTCAATATTACTTACAGTACTCGGCGGTACCATTATTGCTGTTCTGACTATCAGTGTTATGGCAATAGCATCACAGAGTGCGCGTACAGCCTTGTTTGGCATGGAAAAAATTCAGCAGGAGCTGCTGCTTTTAAACAAAGAAAAGGCAGATACGAATGCTGCACTTGAGCAGGCCAAAGGCAAGGTTAACGAGCAGAACAAAAAAATCAGTGAGCTTGATGCTAAAATCCAGGAAGCAGTTGCCGAAAATGATGCAATGGAAATCAAGCTGGCCCAGGTTAATGACATGTACAGCCAGGCACAGAATGAGGTAAATTCGCTTACACATTCCAAGCTGCAGCTGACGAATGAAATTGACGAGCTGGAAAAAACTACGGAGGCTTTGCGTAAGGGTATCATCAATATGCGTGAAGGCCAGGTTTATTACCGCGCCGGTGAGGTTGTCTTTGCTGGTGTTATGCGTGGCGGTCTGAAGCATGAAGAAAATATGATTCAGATGAACTGGCTGCTGCAAAATGCTAATGAAGCAGCATTGCAGCGCTTGGGTGTCATTCACGATGAGCAAAAGCCTCTGCAGGCTATCTGGATTGGCAAAAATGTTGTCGATAATGCTGTAGCAAGGCTGGATAAAAGCAAGGGTAATATGCTTTTCCGTATCCGTGCCGTTGCCAATATCATAGTTGGCGAGCTGGCAGTATGCGATATTGAAATGGTAGATAATCAGTTCATTTATCCTGACGGAACCTTGATTTTCAGTGAGCAGTATAATCTTGGTAATAACGGCCCGAGCTATGAAAGCGTGCTTATGGAATTCCTGACACAGATTAACCATAATGCGGTAAAGGCCGGTGTGCTGCCTGATCCGATGACAGGTAAGGTTGGCAGTATGGATGCTGCTACTATGATTGAAGCAGCTAATTCAATGCGTCGCACCAGAGGCAGCTTTATTCTGCGTGCTTATGCTAAAGGAGATATTACGACAGCCGGACCTGTAAGGGTAAGGCTGGAGGTGGTTCCGGTCAATGAGTAATTATCTTGGCGTAGATCCGGGGCGCAGCAAAACAGGATTGGCATTAGTTGCCGCTGATGGCAAAATCCTGAGCCTGCATATTGCGATGACGGATAATCTTGCTGCAGAGCTGCGACAGTTTGTCGGTTCAGCTCAGCTGCAGGGAATTATCATGGGCAACGGTACCAATAATAAGGCGATAGGTGCAGTTTTGCGCGAGCTTTATTCGGACTTATCGCCAGAGCTTGTCGGTGAAGCATACAGTACGGAGGAAGCTCGTAGCCTGTATTGGCAGGAGAACCCTCCTAAGGGCTGGCGCAGGCTGGTGCCGTTAGGTCTTTTGGTGCCGCCGGAGCCGCTTGATGCATATGCTGCTGTTGTACAGGTACGCAGATGGCTGAAGAAAAATGAGGAAGTAAATTAATGAATAAGCTTGGAGATTTAAGCTGTAAGGAATTTTTAACTGAGCTTGCAAGCGCCGCGCCCGCCCCTGGCGGTGGCGGCGGCGCTGCTATGGCCGGCGCTTTGGCGGCAGCACTTGCTTCTATGGTTGCTAATCTGACGATTGGCAAGGAAAAGTTCGCTGACCGCGAGCCGGAGGTCAAAGAGCTGCTTGTGCAGGCAGAAGCAGAGCGTGTGCGTCTTTTGCAGCTGGTAGATGAGGATGCAGCTGTTTTCAACAGCTTTATGAGCTGCTATAAGCTGCCTAAGGCTACTGACGAAGAAAAGGCTGCACGTACAGCGGCTATCCGTGCTGCAGCAAAGCAGGCAGCAACCGTACCGTTGAACATTGCCCGCAGCTCCTTTGCTGTATTGCAGCTTGCGGACAGGCTTGTAGTGGCAGGAAACCCCGGCGTTATTACAGATGGTGCCTGCAGCGGGCTGCTGGCACGTGCGGCGCTGCGCTGTGCGGAGTACAATGTGCGCATTAACCTGGGACTGACTAAGGACGAGGAATGGAATGCGCAGGTTGCAGCAGAGCTGGTACAGCTTTTGGCAGATGCCGAAGCATTGGAAACTCGTTTGCTTGCAGTAACGGATAAAGCGTTGCAATAAGGCTTTATTGCTTGGTGCATTAGAAGTACTTGACGTAAGCGTGTTTTTAAAGTATAATAAAATTCTGATGGAAAGGTGGCCGAGTGGTTGAAGGCTCTAGTCTTGAAAACTAGCGAAGGTGCAAGCCTTCCGTGGGTTCGAATCCCACCCTTTCCGCCATTAAAAAATTATAATAGGGTCTTGCAATTTAGATAAGAATCTGTTATAATAAACAAGTAGTCTAATGGAGTGGTACTCAAGCTGGCTGAAGAGGACGGTTTGCTAAATCGTTAGACGGTTTACCCCGTGCGTGGGTTCGAATCCCACCCACTCCGCCAACTATGGCAATCGGCTCTCGGAGAAATCCGAGAGCTTTTTTGTTTGCCATAATAAGAGATAGTAGAAAATAAAAACGAAAAATCCGTTGATAATTTCCCGAATATAGTATCTAATCGAAGTGAGTAGAAAATAAAAACGGAAATACTGTTTTTAGCTGGAGATGATACAATGAAAATACTGCGGATAACTGTGAATGGTTTGCCTTTATTTAAACAGGAGTTAGATCTTTTATTTTATACTCAACAACGAGTTAGTGAAGATGACAAAGAAAAACTCTATAAGATAGAGCCTAATTATTACCTGCATACAGCTTGTGCGTTTATTGGTATTAATGCTTCTGGCAAAACTTCTGTATTGAAAGTAATCAATTTAGCCTTGAATATGTTGCGCAATGAACCTATCAATCATGTTGAGTCGAGGAATATTCTTGGCGGTTGCGAGAATGCGTCGTTTAAAATTTGCTTTTTTGATAACAAGCGTAATATTTGTTGTCTGGAAACTGTTGTTAAATCTAAAAAAGCTAAAGCAGGGGGATATGTGTATTCTATAGTTGAAGAAAAGCTTTGGGAAAAGCCTGTCAGCAGCGTTAAATCTAAAAAATACCTTACTGATTTTTCTGGACTGCGTCCAATAGCAGCCAGAAATACAGATGAGGCTTATCTGCCCGATGATGTAAGTTTTATCATAGCTCATAATAAAAAAACAAATGATAGGATAGAAGTGTTTAGCCTGCTTTCATATACCAACATTAATGTCCTTCCGTTTACTGATGATATTCCGTTAGAAGTCATTACATTCCTTGATCCTACTATTGAAAAGTTATGCTTTGAAAAAATTGAAGATAAGGCGTTAATTCATTTGAAGTTTAAGGGAGAGGAAGAGCTTATTTTAAATAATGCGGTAGAACTTGAGCAGTATCTGTCTTCTGGTACTATAAAAGGCATTATTACTTTTTCCATAGTCAAAGAGGTCTTGGCATCAGGTGGCTATATTTTGGTTGATGAGCTTGAAAATCATTTTAACAAAGAAATAGTTGTCACACTGATACGGTTTTTCATGGATAGTAGTCTGAATAAAAATGGCAGTACGCTGATTTTTACGACCCACTATCCGGAATTGCTTGACGAATATGATAGAAATGATGCTATTTATATTGTAAGGAACCGTAATGGTATTACTGCTGAAAATCTAAGCTATATTTTAAAGCGCAATGATATAAAGAAGAGTGATGCTTATCAGAGTGGCTTTCTTGAGGGAACTACACCTGCCTATGAAGCTTATCTGCGCTTAAAGAAAAATTTAGCTGCTTCGCTAAAGTAAAGGAGGCAGTTAGATGAAACTAGCAAGATATAAGGCTTGTATCTGTGAAGGTTCTGCTGAGTCCGCAATCATTGATATTTTGGTTGACCTAAATTGCAATAAGAAGTTGCACAAACTATACAGGAGGAAGCTAAGTATATCAAGAACAAGGGCTTTAATGATAAATATTACAAAGATTTGATTATCGAATACATTAGAAAGTATGGTAAAGCAAAGAAAAAGGATATTAGAGAACTTCTGTGGGATAAACTACCTGATGTGTTCGATGATAAAAAAAGAACAGCAAAATTTCTACACTGTTAACGTCATTGAGACAAAAAGGTCAGATTACAAAAGACTCTCCAAATCAGCAAATTTCGAATTGGATTCTTGTTGGAAAGGTAAAAAAACCGATAAGAAATGAGTTGAATTCTAACAAGCTTTCATTAAGAATTGCTGAAAAAGCCCTTGGTTATGGGTTTTCTGGGCTTGATAGAAAATAGAAATTCAATCAAGATATAACCAGGATTCTATCAAGTTGTTATTGGATAGCGAAATGTTACAGCGGTTTACCACGCACATGGTTTGTCACCCCCACCCACTCCGCCAACTATGGCAATCAGCTCTCAGAGAAATCTGAGAGCTTTTTTGCTGCCTGAATTTAATTCTTGAATTTGTTTCTCATTTCTCTTTATGCGGTCTATATGTTTTGCCTTGCTTACCCATTTTGGAAGCACAGCGATTGCAGCAGTAGCGTTTGTCTGCACGGCGTCCGCTGATGAGAAAATAATTGTTGCATTCAGGATTGGCGCAGCGGTGGTATTCGCCCGGATTGAGCAGCAGCTGATACAAATCAAGATAAATTGCCTGCATAAGATAGCTGCATTGCCAAAGGCTGGTAAATTTTTCTTGCGCCAGGTCCATTTGCGGTCTGGCGGTATAGATATTATCGTTGATGATATCGAGCAGGACGCGTCTGGCAAAAGTGTGGTCAAGGCTTATGCTTGGAATATCTTCAGCGAGAATTATAGCAGTAAGCTGTTTCTTCGTCAGCAGGTCCTTGTCATAATCAGCAAGTGTGTGCAGCATATGCTTGTCTACGACTGCGAGAAAGTCTTGCAGCTGGCAGGCGTAGTCTGCATCTGCTTTACGGATATTCTTGAGCAGCTGTGTGTGCGAAATGCGCTTGTGCGTAGCAAAGTATTCTGCTGCCTTGAGCGTAGGTGTTTTGATGCGCGGCAGCAGGTAGTGAATGCCTCGTGCGCTGTAATGCAGCAGGTAGGCAAGCGCATAGATAACGCCTGCCTGTGTCCCTTCGTGTCGGAAGAGATAGCTTTGGACAATAAGCAGGTTGCGGACGATTTTGACGCAGCGGACAAAAAGGCGCAGGCTCATAATGTCCATTTCGTCTACTTCGAACAGTGTGTAATTCAAGGTAACCTCGGCATCATTGGCAGCGTAGTCTTTTTCTACAAGGATATCTCCCATAAAAAGGGTAGTGTCGATAAAACTGAAATCGTTGATGATCACAGAATGATTTTCGTCATCAAGATGTGCACGTTTCTCAAGGCAGCGCTGCGAAGAATAGGGCAGGCCATAGGCATTGCAGAAGGCAAGCACCTGCTTTTTATCATTTTCGTCAATATTGGCGAAGGCTATAGCTAGGGAAGAAGCTGCCGCACCTTCATCACTTTGTGAAGCGATAGTTTGCGTATGAAAGGGGCCTTGGGCGCAGATAAAGTCGTCCTGACCGTTAAAAAAGCGGCGAATTTGATAATTGCCGCAGATATTGTTGGTGAAGAATTTGGGAATCACTGGCGCCGGAAAGGCGCGTTGCATTGTTGTCATAGGTATAACCTCGCAAAATCTAAAATCTTATGTTGCTAGCAGATGCTGATGTTTTGTCGGCATCTGCTTTTTCGTCATTATAATATTACAAAAAAGAAATTTTATCATGGTATTATTGTTTCTGCCTTCATCTTATACTAAAAGCAGGCGGTGGTCAAGTAAGCTTGTGGATTTTATGTCAAATATATTCCATATATATAAAATCTAAAGCACCGCAAGAGCCATCTTTTTAGTGCATAATAGAAGGGAAGAGATAAGAAGTGATGCTTTTTGTTTGAAGAAAAATATAAAACTATTGGCTTAAATATTATGTATTATCGCAGGGCATTGAGTCTGACGCAGAGCGAGCTGGCGGAGAAAGCCCAAATGTCAAGGGCGCGCGTCTCGGATATTGAATGCGGCAAGGGACCGTTTAATATGGAGTCTATATTTTTGCTGGCGCAGGCCCTGGGGGTTGACCCGGTGCGGCTTCTGCAGGAGAGAAAGTAAGAAGCAGCGGCAATAAAAAATATTAGAGGGAGGCAGATATTATGTCAAAGTATTGTATTAAGTGTGGAGCCGAAATTGACGACCAGGGAAGGTTTTGTCCGGTATGCGGGACAGATCAGTTACCAAAGATTGAGCCGACAAATGTAATTTGCCCTAAGTGCGGTACAACTTATCCTATTGGTGTCAAATTTTGCACAAAATGTGGTTTTCATTTGGGAAAAGCTCATAGCAATGATAATCCCAAGGATTTTAAAGAAATCTTCAGCAGACTTTTTGGCAATAATCCCGAGCGTAAACCTGCTTTGAATAAGGAGATTTTTAAAGAGCAGTTTTTGAGCTTTGAGGGACGCATCAATAGATTGGATTATTTCCTCAAGAGCATGAGTAGTTGTTTGGTGTTTTTTATTATCGCCTGCATCATCGACGAATTTGTAGAT
The DNA here is from genome assembly GCF_937920985.1 of uncultured Phascolarctobacterium sp. GTDB lineage: Bacteria > Bacillota > Negativicutes > Acidaminococcales > Acidaminococcaceae > Phascolarctobacterium_A. The sequence continues at coordinate 28,781 of NZ_CALDXR010000059.1, read as the reverse complement.
GATTACTATATGGAAGCAATTGATTATCTGGCTTGCTTCATAGGCTTAATAGCTTTTACTCTATTGGTTTGGATAAATAGTGCTATATCGGTTCGTCGCTTGCACGATTTGGACAAAGATGGCTTATTAGTATTATTAACCTTTGTGCCACTGCTCAATGGCTTTTTTGAGTTGTATTTATTGTTTGCGCCTGGTACGGTAGGTGATAATCGCTACGGAGCAGATCCTTTGCAATAGTACCCAATTTTCTAAAACATTTAACTGGAAAAGTTATACAAGGAGGTCATAGTGTGAAAAAGCTGTTTTTTTATGCAATGCTTATCTTAACAGTGGTGCTTACCGGTTGTGGTAAGTCAGAAGAGCAAAAAATACATTCCATGTATCTTAACAACAGTACGAAGGTTGCTGAGATGGAAACAGAGCAGGCTCAGGCCATGCTGGAAAATCGCAATATTGATAAACAGAAAATGCTCAAGCAGATTAAGAGTTTAATTGAAGAAAATGAAAAGAATATCACCAAGCTGAGTGATGAAAAATATGATGAAGCGAAGGCCAATGAGAGCGTTAGGGATTTCAACAAGAAAATGATGGAAAGCAAGGATAATGGTCCTTCTAAAAAGGATGGAGAGAAAGCCATCAAACGCTACCAAATAGCTAATTACGCCAAAAGCGTGAAGGATTATCTGCAGGCTTATAATGTTTACCTTAAGAGAGTTTGCTCTAATATGGAAAAATATTCTGGCGATAATGGACCAATGGAAATGGAAGCCTTTGAAAAGGTAGAATTCCAAAATGCTGTTTTGCAGCACGATTTAAACTGGTATGGCATGGCTAATGATGGTGAATTTCATAAGGGAGCCGCTTATTTAGATTGCAGTGGCGCTTCTTATCGAGTTCAACAAATTGGTGATACCAAGCTAGGCTTTGCCGTGCTTGAACGACGCAAGCTTGATGATTGGGTTTATAGTGTAACGATAGCTTTTACGAATATGAGCAAAAATGAAACAATAGACCTTGATAAGCTTGCTGTTAACCTGAGAATTGGCAATGACTTGCTAACGCCTAAAAAATTTAATGTTATTACTTTTGGCGATCGTAATGATTTAAAAGGCTTCAAATTGAATTCTAAGCAAGTTTTGACAGTAGAGTGCCAATATTTCTTAGAGAGTAAATACAAGGACTTTAATTTACACTGGACTCAGTTAGAATTAGATAATGGTAAAGGCAAGCTGCTCATCAATACAGGTGCCTATAAATATAATGTGCAAGGCATTTTAAACATGCAGCAGGAAGAGAATCATAGTAAAGCAACTACATACAGCAATAACAATGCAAATAGCAGTGTTAATAGCAGTGGACCGCGTTATAATTTATATCATCCGCAAGCGTTTTTGAATGGCGATAAATATATACCGGAGGTATTCCAACGACAGGGAGCACATCGTTATGTTGATTGTCGCAGTGCAAAAATTATCTCGCGCAATAATGGCCAAACGATTGTGGAATATGACATGATTGTAACAAGTAGCACTGGGCAGCAAAGTCGACAGCAATGTATTGTAGGTCTGCTTACTGGTAAAGGCTATGTTGTTCAAGGTCGGGCGGATGATGGTTCGTGGCATCCTATGGATAGGACAACTGCTTCGCTGGCCGGCTATAACGCTGGTTTAGTATTGATTGATTATTTACAGTTATAAGGTAACAGGCAGGGCTGCGTCTTGCAGTCCTGCTAAAAATTTATTTAACATGTTGAACTTTAAATGTATTCATATTCATGTGGTAAATGGGTAATTTGACGTGAGGTTAAGAGAATAACGCACCATAACTTCTTATCAAAATCATGGCGGAAATATAAATTACGTAAGCACCTTGCCAAGCTTAATAGGTAAAGCGCAAGAAATTAAACTATATGTAAAATTGTGAAAAAATTGTGCAAAGATATGAAATTGATAATGTGCGATAATATAGTGGGAAAGGGAGCTAATGCTAATTATTCGCACAGAGATATAAGAAAATAGGCACTAAGATGCCTTACTTGCAGGCAATTGAAGAGTTTGATATAGGAACAGGGTGCTAGGAAGCTGAGGATTACGATGAGTGAAATAATAGCAACGGCAATAAATACTTCTTTATAAATTTTGGAGGCAGCATATGAGTGATAAGATAAAGCGTAGTCAGGTAGATGATATTAACAGACGCAACAATGCGGCTGACAGCTATAAAAACAGATCCTTTGGCAATAAAAAAAGTATAACTGACGAATATACGGGTAAGAGAATTTTTTATAATGCTAATAAGCATATTAATGAAAAGCAATCAAACGTTGACCACATTGTTCCGTTAGATGAGCAAATCAGGCGTTATGGTTCTGATTTGACGCCGGAGCAGATAAGAACAATGGCTAATGCTGATGCAAACCTTGCTAATACCAATGCTTCGCTGAACAAGTCCAAGGGTGCGCTGAATAACCATGAGTATATAGCAAAAAAATATACTGAAGCAGGCGCTGCGCAAATTAATGATGTATCAGAGACTTTATTTGGCAAGAAAATCTTCAAGACAAATAAAAAAGCTGTTGACTGCCCGGATGCTGTGACGAGCGTTAATATGCTGAAAGAAGAAGTGAAGGCAGAGGCGCATATACGGACACAGGCGACTAAGTATAAAATAGAAAATACGGTTAATGAAATAAAAAACAGCAAAGTTATCAGTTCTAAGTTGGATGCAGTTGCGCCATCGGTCAAGAAGGCAACTGCTGCCGGCAGTGAAGCAGCCTTTGTAACTGCAACTGTTTCCAGCTTGACCAACCTTGTGGGCGTGGTGAAAGGTGAACAGGACATTAAGCAGGCTGTAAAAAATGTCGGGAAGGATACTGTAAGGAGCTTTGGCAGTGCTGCCAGTATTTCGGTAGTACAGGATGGCGTTGTCGCAGTAGCGAAAAAGGCTGGGGCAAAGGATTTTGCCAAGCTAGCAGGAAAAAATTTGCCGATTATGCAGCTGACGATGGCTGTAGAAATAGGTGGCATTGTGGCGAACTATTTAGATGGCAATATCAGCGGCGAAGAATGCTCTGCGCAAATTGTTTGCGGTACTGCCGGTGTATTGGCAGCGAATATGGCGTTTGCCTTGGGCGGACCGGTGGCGGCAGTGGTTACTTCCCTGGTTGTGGGGGAAATAACCAGAGCGGTCACTAAATATCAGATGGAACGCAGGCTGGATAAAAAACGTCAGGCGGAATTTAAGCATATTATTAATACTGCGCTGCAAAGTCTGGCGCAGCAAAAGCAGCGTATTGATGAATACAATAAAGCAAAAGCTGCATATATGACAGCGGCCTTTGACGGTGGCTTTGAGCTTGTTATGCAGGGAGTTTATGCAGTAGATGAAAAAGCGATTACCCAAGGCCTGAATAATATTCTGGCGGTGTTTAACAAAAAATGTGCTTTTCAGTCACTGGAGGAGTTTAATAGTTTTTTTGACGATAAAGATGCGGTGCTGACATTATGAAGGGGGCAGATGATATGATCGGACTGGTACTTGGGGCAGTTTTGGGCAGCGGCCTTTATGGCGCAGAAAAATCAATGCAGATAGATAGCAGGACGAGAAAGCGTTATGCTAAAGCTTTTGCGATGGAGCAAGAAGCTCACAGGCTGGTGGAAGCAAAGAAGCAGGCAGCAGATAATGCTATGAAAAAGCTTTCCAACCGTAAGCGTTCAATATTGATTACTTCAATGCAGAATTTTGTTGCTGTGTACAGCAAGAACAGGAGAAAATACTTGCCAGTTATCAGGAGGACGTTTCTAAATATGCCAGCAATACAGAGAAGCCTAAGGTAAAAAATTGCTATTTTTCTATTCCTAAGCAGTTGGCTAAAGAAAACAAAAAATTTCAGTTCTCTGTTGTAGAGAAAAAGGGAACGGCTCGTAAATTTGAAAATAGCATTAAGTGGCTACGGGATGCAAATCTTGTTTATTTGTGTTATAACGTTAGCACGCCTGCTTTTCCTTTAGCTGCTTATGAAAAGAAAGACTTCTATACGGCAAAAATGCCGATAAATGCGGTAAATACGGCACTTTCCAAAGGGTCATGGTGTTTGGTTGGTGTTTGAATTTAAGTGACACAGTAATACAATGTTAAACGATATTCGCATAAGGTAGCGACTGCATCACAGATGAAAAATTGTGATAGAATGTGTGAGCGGAGAAATGAACATAATAGTGCATAAGTTATGGATTGGTCATCTCATATAATCTTGACCTTCAAATGCTATGAACTGTGCTGAAATTATTCGACTTGCATTGATAAAGTTCGCCTAAAGGTATATAATGTGTTTATATCTTGGCAAAGTGGATGAAAATCCATGACGCAAAACTATAGGGCCTGTAAAATGGCAGCCAGTTGCACGTTGACAGTAAGAATTGCCGAAATATATGGCAGTGCTTTTTTGCTTTTAAGCGAGGTAGATAAAATGATTGAGGGTTATACCACAATAAAAAACATAGCTGAAAAATGGGGTATAACACCAAGGCGAGTTCAAGTGATGTATTCTCGGGATAAAATTCCGGGAGCAGTAAAGTTTGGACGTGATTGGGCTATACCTGCAGATGCGGAAAAAACAGAAGACAGTAGAATTACCACTGGCGAGTATAGGAATTGGCGAAAAAAAGAAGAAAATAGCTTGGAATGACAGTATGTGTCACTGCTGCAGGATATAATTATGTAAAAGTGTATAAGGAGAGGGTCTTATGGAAAACAAGAAAAAATTTTTAGATGCAATGGAATCTGACATTATGAATGCAGATATTCCAGATTCAGAAAAGAATAAATTGATGAAAAATTTCCTGCATCTTAAGCAGCAAAAAATCAATCTTATGATTACTGGTGCTACGGGATGCGGAAAGAGTTCAACTATAAATGCATTATTTAATACTGAAGTTGCTAAAGTCGGTGTGGGTGTAGATCCTGAAACTATGGAAATTACACGTTATGATTTGGACAATCTGGTATTGTGGGATAGTCCGGGACTTGGTGATGGGAAAGAAGCGGATAATCGTCATGCAAAAAATATCATCAAAAAACTGAATGAGCGTGATGAAAATGGAAATCTGTTGATTGACTTAGTTCTTGTTATTTTGGATGGAAGTACAAGAGACTTAGGCACATCGTATGAATTGATTAACAGCGTTATTGTACCTAATTTAGGTGAAGATAAAGAAGGCAGAATCCTTATTGCTATTAATCAGGCTGATGTGGCGATGAAAGGAAGATATTGGAACTATGAGGAAAATAAACCCGAGCCTCCGTTGATTAAATTCCTTGAAGATAAGGTAGTATCTGTTCAAAAACGAATTAAAGAAGGTACTGGGATTGATGTCACACCAATTTATTACAGTGCTGGATTTAAAGAAGAAGGTATGGAACAATGCAGACCATATAACCTTTCAAAATTGTTGTATTATATCATCAAGTTTACTCCAAAGGAGAAGAGACTGTCCTTTGTCGAAAACATTAATCGTAGTGAGGAAATGTGGAAAGACAATGACGATTTAAAGGATTATCGCAAGGGAATTTTGGAAGAACTTGGCGAAACAGTTACTGACTGTGCGACTCAAGGTGCTGATGTCGGAGGAGCCATCGGCTCAATATTTGGTGGTGCAGGAGAAGCCGCAGGACGTGCTATCGGTGGTGTTGTTGGAACTGTTGTTGGTGTGGTAAAAGCAGTAGGTAAAATTTTTGGTGGCGGAAGTAGAAGTAGTGGTGGTGGCGGTGGTTGCTACATTACAACCGCTATTTGCGAAGAATACGGAAAACCTGATGATTGTTATGAACTGACAGCATTTAGAGGTTTCCGAGATAATTGGCTCATTAATCAACCAGACGGAAAAGAGCTTATTGATAGGTATTACAAGACAGCTCCTGCGGTTGTTGAGTTGATAAACAATCAGAAAAATCGTACAGAAATATATCGTCATCTTAATGATAATTATCTTGCAAAATGTTTGGGGTACATCGAGGTGGGCGAAAATGAAAAATGCAAGGACTTGTATGTTGAGATGATGGAGTATTTGTATGAGGAGCAGAGAAAATGGCAATAAATTTCAGCACTTATAGAACAACCGATATTGATGATAATTTACGAAAAATGCAGATACGACCACTTGACGTAATGGTCACTGGAGTTACTGGAGCTGGAAAGTCAACCACTTTAAACGCATTTTTTCAAAGAACTGTTGCTAAAGTTGGCGATGGTGTCGACCCTGAAACTATGGAACTGGATGCATACAAATTGAATGATTTTTTTCGAGTATGGGATACACCTGGATTGGGTGATGGTGTTGCTATAGACCAAATTCATAAAAAGAAAATGACAGAGCTACTGTATAAAACTTATTCTGTTGATGGAATAACATACGGTTTTATTGATATGGTTATTGTTATTGTGGAGGGTTCTAATAGGGATATGGGTACAACATATACTTTACTCAATGAAGTCGTCGTTCCCAATATCCAAAAAGAAAGGATTTTCGTAATCATTAATCAAGCTGATGTGGCTATGAAAGGTCGACATTGGAATCATTCTACTCGAACACCAGATTCACAATTGATTACCTTTCTTGAGGAACAGGCAATGTCTATTCAGAAAAGAGTACGAGAAGCTACAGGAATTAATATTATGAAACCGGTGTATTATTCTGCTGAATATGGGTGGAATGTTCAAGCAGTGTTTGATTTTATTATTGATCATATGCCACCTCAAAGAAGACCATTGATAAAATAGGAGGATATTGCATGAGAAATAGTATTTTAGAGTCTATCTCAAGTGAAATTGAAGCCGATAATAATCAAGTAATATCAGATAGAGATATTCTGCTGAAAAATATTGAACAATTAAAACAACAAAAACTAAATATTTTGTTTGTTGGAGCAACTGGTGTTGGGAAAAGTTCAACGATCAATGCGATTTTTAATACTGAGGTTGCGAAGGTTGGGTATAGTGTTGACCCTGAAACAGCAACCATCCAGAAATTTGAAATTGACAACATGGTTTTATGGGATACCCCTGGTTTGGGAGACAATCCTGAAAAAGATAAACGATATGCAGTTGAAATTGCAAATGCGTTGAAAGCCAAAGATAATAACGGTCAGTTGGTCGTGGATGAGGTGGTTGTTCTTATTGACGGCTCAAATCGAGATATGAAAACTGCGTATGAAGTAATTGAAAATGTCATTGTACCGTTCATTGGGGATACCAAGCGTATTATTATTGCAATTAATCAATGTGATATGGCACTCAAAGGACGTTACTGGAATTATGATGTAAAACAACCGGAAGAACAATTGGTTTCCTTTTTAAATGAAAAGGTTCTCTCGGTAAAAAACAGAATTATGGAGTCTACTGGAATTTCTACACAACCAATATATTACTCTGCTTTGCATCACTACAATATTTCTAAGCTGTTGCTGACAATGTTGCGAGGAATGCCAGAAAACAAGCGCTTTTTGTTTACAGACAGCTTAAATAAAAACCCAGAGATCTGGAAAAAGAACGATGAAATCGAAGACTATAATGTTGAAATTCAGCAAGAAATAAAAGGTTCCTTGTCAAAAGCACTTGCTGGGGCTGCAAAAGGCGCTGTAGCTGGGGCAACTGTTGGTAGATTAATTCCTGTCATTGGACCGGTAGTAGGTGCCGCCGTAGGTGCGGTCTTGGGATTTTTAGGTGGATTGGTGGATTAATGCTGTTTGCAATTATAAATTTAAGAGGAAGGGAGTGATTGGGTGAAGACATCGTTATTTGACAGCATTAAAAACGGAAACAGCGGCTATCCATTGACGGATGCATATAATACTAATCATCGTTTCTATTCTGATTTTATAGAGATGATGGATTATTTCAAAGCAAAATTATCAAAATCTCAATATAGTGATATCGAGAAGAAAATACTTTCTGGTAGTTCACAAGATGAGCAGTCTTATCTACAGTGTATGTGTGAATTGTCGGTCATATATTATGTAATGAGAAAATGCTGTTTGTCAGATAGTTTTAAATATGAACCTAAATATAATGGGGGTTATAATCCAGAATGTGCATCTGATTATAACGGAAAAACCATAAACATTGAAGTAAAATGCCCTAATATGTGTAAACGCATGGGAATTGAATCTCATGACACATTAAAACTATCTTTTGCCGAACGTATACCTGATGAGTTTAATTATAAAAGCATAATAAATAACTTGACGCAGGTTTTGATGCCGTCTTTGCAAAACAGTCAATATTCAGGAATAGAAGCCGTTCCGAGATTAGACAACAAGCTTAAAGATTACTTAGAACATTCACAAAAAAAGTTTCCGTTTGGTGATAACTATTTCAATATTTTAGTCATTACACTTGAAACCACTCAAGATTTAGATGAATGGTATGGCTATCTCTTGGGCGATAATGGCGCTTTTACTTCTAACAGTTATATAAAATCAAATTATGAACGAGTAGATGCAGTGCTTCTTTGCACACCTGTATGTGGATTTAAAAGATGGAAACAGTATACGGATATAAATATCTGGAAATTAGAGGAGACGATTAATCTATTAATACTGAACCCAAGGGAAGAGTGTACAATTGACAAAACTGGATTATCAGAAAAAGGAAAGTTTTATTTTAAAAATGCACTTAAAATGTTTGGACCTCTTACGGAAGCGTTTTTATGCTTTCAACAGGATTTAGATGCAAAGCAAACACCAGTTATCTCTCAGCTACATCCAGAAGACAAGTATTTCTCTTTTAAAGAAAATGATATTTGTATATGCTCATTGTTTATTGAATATCTAAAAAATAATTCAAATAAATCAACTGAATTGTAATTTATTTCCACACTCCGTTCCACTAAGGGTTACGGAGTGATTTTTTTGAAGTTTTGAAGTTTTATTCGTCACTGATGAACCTCGACAGAGCAAGAAATGTTCCGTAAGAGTACTGTCAATAGTTTTGCGCAAATTTCTTCAGACATCCTAGCAGAAGTTTAGTTATATAAGTTTAACGATTAGTGCACTTCACCGTTAAATATCAACTAGCTTCTGCTTGAGATACCTTTGCTTATTAAGTTAGCTGAATTTAAGATATTTTTACTTCGCAATACAGTTCTTCGGCAAGCATATCTGTTAGATGTTTCATCTTCAAGTAACGTTTTTGGCCCCAATCATTGCTTGCTATATAACGCAATCTTGCACATACAAGCATCAATGCTGATTCACCATTAGGAAACGTGCCAATCACTCTTGTGCGACGCTTTATTTTTCTGTTTACACGTTCAATAACGTTATTGGTACGTATACGCAGCCAATGCTCTGACGGAAAATCCATATAGGTCAAGGTTTCCTCTAAACCATTTTCTAGTTTGTCGGCAGCCTTGTTAAGTTTCATCTCACGTAACCTGGAAATTACTGATTTTGCCTTTTCTTTAGCTGCTGCTTTATTCTCCTGAGCATGAATTGCTTTGAGCATCTTGGCAACTTACTTGACAGTTTTATATTACGGTACATATGCACCGTGCAGCGTTGGTATCTGGCATTTGGAAACACTTCACCTATGCTTTCTACCATGCCTAAATTTTTATCGCCAATTATAAGTTTTACGCCATCTAAGCCACGGCTTTTCAGCCATACAAAGAAATTTTTCCAGCTTTCGGTATCTTCTTTAAGGCCCTCGGCTGTACCTATAACTTCTCTGTATCCATCTTCAGTGACACCAATAGCAACTAATACAGAGGCGTTTTCAAAGGATCCACCCCAACATCTTTTTAGAAAAATACCGTCTACAAAGACATAGGGGTACTTTTCTGTAAGCTTCCTGGAGCGCCATTCTTCAATTTGAGCAAAGCATTTTTGATTCAGATTGCTAATGGTTCCGGCTGAAACCTTCTGTCCCCAGAGAATCTCTGTAATACTTTCAACACGACGCATAGAAACGCCGGCAAGATACATTTCTACCAAGGCTTCTTCCACAGAGCATTCACGTCTTTGGTAACGCTGAATAATAGCAGACTCAAAGGTGAGACCCTTTAATTTAGGTACTTTTAAAGTAACGTCACCAGCTTGTGTAGAGAATGATCTTTCGTAATGTCCGGCACGATAACCTTTTCTTGTTTGCTCACGTGCGTAGCGTTCAGCTTGTACAAGTTTGTCAGCTTCAGCGTCCGAAAGAGCATTGAGAGTTTCTTCTACACTATTTTTTACAATAGTTTTCAATTCGTTGTGGATAAATTGCTCGTTTAATTGTATAATGTTACCAGACATAGATTCTACCTTCTTTCAAGTTTTGTGTGGTAACTTAATTGTAAGCAAAGGTAGTCTCTATGTCTATCTTTTTGAATTGAATTTGCGCAACTTATTATATGTTATCGGTAAGTAAGGAAGTTTACAGCATTTATGTCAAATATATTCCACATATATAAAATCTAAAGCACCGCACGAGACACCGTTTTAGTGCATAATATAAGGTGAGAGATAAGGAGTGGTACTTTTTGTTTGAAGAAAAATATAAAACTATTAACAAGATAATTAGTTTGGAGGGACAGAAGATGCAAACTCATACTAAGTTTTGACATAGAACCACAATATGTTATATTAATATTAGGATTGTTGTATAATGAAATTACATACCTGAAAAATTGAATACTCAAACTTCCCACGGCAAAACATCCTTTGCTGTTAACAAAGGCATTGATTACCTAAAGGAATACTATGGTACTAAATTCAGTCAGGTGTTTAAGACAATTACTAGCGATAATGGAAGTGAATTCGCAGAACTCTCGCAAAAAGAGACTGACACTTCTACAAATATATACTGCGCACATCCTTACAGTTCTTGTGAAAGAGGAAGTAATGAGTGCTATAATGGCTTGCTTAGAAGATTCATTCGTAAAGGCAAGAGGATTAACAATTATAGCTACGAAGCTAATATGTTTATAGCTGGTTAGTGTTATTTACTTCCAAGGAAGATTCTGGTATATAAAACTCCAGATGAACTATGTGACCTTGAATTGGATAAGATCTATGCATCCTAATCTTTAAAAAGTGTGCAACGTCTTATTGCAATTTAGATATATTTATATTACAATGTAATCAGAAAGGATTGGTGTTTTATCATGGAAACTAATGTAATTAATGAGCAGAGTGACAGTGTTGTAATTTCAAGTGAAGCTGTATCTGAGTTTTTAAGCTTCCTAGAGAAGAGAGAGGAGTATCTCAATACAGGATTGGGAGCTTTTCATACAGATGATCATAGTAACTGGTAAGAATTTTTCAGTTTAGTATTTACTTTGCAAAGTATAGAGCCAAATGGAAACATTTGGCTCTTCCTTTTTAATATTATGTTGGGGATGTTGTATATGAATGATGAAATGATGATTCCACAGAGGCAAAATGCTGCAGGCCATAAATCAATTACATTAAATGTGCCTGGAATTTTTTTGTTCTCTGATTTGATGTATAAGTTGCTAGATATTGTGTTTGACAAAACTGGGTATAAGATTCCTATTAAATATATGTATGGAGCACCTCAATTGAGATGGAATAATGGAAGGCTTATATTAAACAAGTATAATAATGATTTCTCTATGAGCGGAATTGAGAAAGAATTATACACATCAGTTGAAAAAGGAATTACTCCATTACTAACATTTTCAAATATTTATATAGACTCATTTGATTTAAAGGACAAAAAATGTAATCAGGTATTAGAGATATTGGATGAAATTGGTGGTGGAGCCATAATATCAAGTAGTGTTCTAAAAGATTATATTATGGAAAAATATTCAAACATAAAGATACATGCATCGGTAATTATGACAGCATTTGAGGACAATAGAACAAGTGCATATTACCAGCAGTTATCATCGGAATATGAAAAATATGTAATTCATCCAGATGATAATTTTGATTTAAAATTATTGAAAACTGTTCCTAAAAATAATGCTGAAATAATAGTAAATGAGCGTTGTAAAATTAACTGCAAGATTAGAAAAGAACATTATAAAGCAATTTCAAAAGAGCAAATTGCTCAGACAGAAAACAGATATATTGATAGCAAATTTTTAGATTCATGTGATATGATTCCTGAAATAAAGCAACAAAAATTAATGTTCAGGAATACTTCTTTGACAAATGAAGAAATATCAAATCTAATCAATATGGGATTTGATTTATTTAAATTGCAAGGAAGAACGGATAATCTTTATGTATTCTTCTTTGATTTACTCAGATATACATTGGATAATGATGTTGTTTTTCCTAATATTTTTCCCATTTTTTCATATCATATCGAAAAATATATAAAGGAGCAAAAGTAGGATAATGATAGATTTGTTTAATGAGAATAGTAATATAAATTTGATAATAAAAACAGCTGGAAATGCTTGCAATATCAATTGTGAATATTGTTTTGAACAAGCGAAAAGGGTTGCTCATGAAGCAATAACACCTGACATGTTAAAATCACTTATTGAAGGAATAAAAAATAATTGTTCAGTTGTTTTTCATGGGGGAGAGCCTTTAATTGTTGGGAAAAAGAAATTTTCAGAATTACTAGATGTTATTCGAGATTATTATCCCAATAAAGTTATTGCAGTTCGTATTCAGACAAATGGTACTTTATTAGATGAAGAGTGGATTGATTTAATTTTTGAACAGTATAAAGAGTTAGAAATAGAAATTGCAATAAGTTTGGATGGAACTGAAATAATGAACTCTCATAGAGTAGATTGTAATGGAAATAATACATTTACTAAAGTAGTACAAGCATATAGGTTGCTTAAAAAAAGAGACATTTCAGCGGGAATGCTTAGCGTTATTTCAAAACAATCATTACCATATTATCGTGAGTATATTGATATGATTAGAGAAATTCCCAATGTACGTTTTGTGAAGATAAATGCTCTTTTTAATGTTGAAAATAATAAACTTACTGAGGATAGTATTACACCAATGGAATATGCTGACTTTATAGAGAAAAGTGCATTTTACTATATTCAAACGGGACTATATAGAAGGATAGCCATTGAGCCATTACTAAGTATTATTCAGATAATCAATGGAAAGGAATCAAAATACTGCAATTACTCTAAGAGAAAATGCTTTAATTATATTAGTGTTTATCCTGATGGTAAAATAGGTCCATGTGACTGTTTTTCTGTAAATGAATTTGCCGTTTCAACAGTTAATGAACTTAACGAAAAAAGTTCTTTGGAACAACATATAAAGCAATCATTAAAAAATGAAAATGAATCTGTTTTACAGCAAATTATTTGTGAATGCGATGAATGTGATATACATGATTTTTGTAATGGAGGCTGTATCTCTCAAAGATATTATTTTAGAAATAATATAGAATTAAAAAAAGAATTTTGCGAATCTAAACACAAGTTATATGAGTGTTTTAAAAAACTAAAAATATAATAGAAGGTAAATTTGATGTTAGAATACAGTATGATTAGCAAATTGGACAACGCGATATATATTAATTTTCCTTTTTGCAAACTTCCTTGTACGTATTGTCATTATATTGATAATATTTCGTTTGGGTATAAAGAAATTCCCCAGCAGTATCTTGAAATGGTTATATCTCAATTAGAAGATGTTTTTAAAAAAACTGGAATAACCGAATATGATAGCATATATTTTGGTGGGGGAACCCCGTCTTTATTAACAGATGAACAATGTAACCAAATAAAGAAATTGATTAAAAAATACAACATTAACGCAAGAGAAATTTCAATTGAAATTCATCCGGGAATGTGTAATTTTGACTATATCAATAATGATTTTTTTACAAGGTATTCTATAGGTGTTCAATCTTTTGATGAAGATGTAAAAAAGAGTTATCGAAGAACAAGTTATCAGGCGAAAAATGTAGTTGATATTGTAACGAATATAAGAAAAAGTGATATTAAGAGAGTTATAAATATTGATTTGATATTCGATACGAAAATTCAAGTTGTTGATTTAGAAAACATTAACTCATTACAGCCTGAAACAGTAACGTTTTATCCTAATACTAAGGGAAGAGGGAAAAATAGATTAATTGATGTTTTAGATACTTTGAGTTGGATAAAGGAAAATATTCGTGGTTATCATACTTTAGGAAAGTCAAAATATATATTTATAAAAGATGGTTGTGAGCAATCGAAATATTCTAAATTAGAGTATGAGAAAAACGGAAATATAATAGGGATCGGGCATAATAGTGTCAGTTATATTGGTAATACCTCGTACATATGCAGATATGAAGAAGAAAAAGTAATTTTAAAAGAAAGAGTTAATAAAAAAGATAGAATATTATCTTCGATTATGATGGGTATTACATCAGGGGTAAGGCTTGGAAATATAATAAAATATATACCACATATAAAACAAAAACATTTTTTGCTTACAGTCGATTCTGACGTTGATATAATGGATAAACATATATTTCTTGAGGAAATGGATTTGGTGTATTTACCGGAAGATGAATACTTTAGGTTCTATGGCTGGTTATTGGAACAAAAAAGAGATGATTTAGCAAATATTTTCTTAGGAACAATTGGATTTGGAGATTCAGACAAAGAGGTTATTGAATATGTCTATAACAATAAATTGTTTTTAAATCAGGAGCAAATCTCATACTTAAAAAAGTTTTCAGATAAAGATTTAAGAAAAGTAAAAGCTCCTAATTTAACTATTTTAATAGAAGGTATAGATGGAAGTGGTAAAGATACTTTTGCAAGATTTTTTGCTAGAGAATTAAAGAAAAGATTTTTGTTTGGTGATGAATCAACAATATCTATTACTGGGGAGCCAAATTCGAGGTTGGAATGTGGATTAGAGGCAAAAAAATTTGTTGAAGATTTGATATATGAAGGAAATGAGAAAACAGTTAAAGATTTTTTGACAAAAAATAGAATTGCTTCTGAAAAAGAAATCAAGCTTTTACCAGGAATAAAAATTCTAATAAGAGGGCTGGTGACAGACAAGGCAACTTATTATAAGGTTTTTAATAAGGAAGAAGCATTGGGTGAGGGTGAACAAATATCTAAGTGGGATTTGTTTATTATTGTCGATGTTTCACCTGAGGTAGCTGATGATAGAATAGAAAAAAGAAATATTCCTAGAACTTGGAGAGAGTCATTAGAGTATCTCAGGTATTTTCGAGAGTATTATTTGAGTTATAATAATGCTATTTTTATGGAGAAAATTATCATAGAAAATATTGATGTTCAAAATTTGAAAAAGAAATCGGTAGAACTAGCAGATAGGATATATATAAATGCAATTAGAAAAGAAAATAAAATCTGTGACAATAATGATTAAAATGGTTGGAACTGCATGTAATATGAAATGTGAGTATTGTTACGAGCATATTACTGAAGATAGCCATAAGAATATTTATGGAGTTACTGGAGAGGATGTCATAGATTACTTAAGACAATTTGTGGAATATAAGCATGTATTTATTTTGTTTCATGGCGGAGAACCTTTTCTTGCAAAATATAATGAAGTAAGAAAATGCTTGGAATATATAAAACAAAATTTCAAATATGACTATAAAATACAATTCCAGACAAATGGGACATTGCTTAATGATGAATGGATATATTTACTTAGGCAATATGAACCAAATATTTCTTTATCAATTTCGCTAGATCCAAGAGGAGACAAGGACTTAAGAAAAAGTCAGGGATTTGAATATAGAAAAATTGTTATGGAAAATTTAAAAAAATATAGTAATTCCATAAATAATATCGGCATAGTCGCTGTCGCTCACAAATATAATTCAAAGTATTTTGAGATGTATATTGAAGAACTAATTAAAATGGGAATTAAAAGTTTAACAATAAATAAGTACAGAGGAATTAGTGAAGATAGTGAGCCTTTCATTACAGAACAAGAATATGTAGAACTTTTGAAAAGTGTTACATTAAAATGGATTCAAAAGGGATGGTATAAAAAGATAAATATACAACCATTGAACGCGTTGTTTTCACCAAGAAAGAATAGATTATGTATTTATCTATCAGACACACATAAATGCTCTTATTTTAAAACTTTTTATGGAAAAAATGAAATAAGTGATTATTGTGACCATGTTATACCAAATAATTTTCCTAAGCTGGATAGTAAGTGCCTAAATTGTGACATTTATGAGTTTTGTGGTGGTGGATGTTTGGTAGAATTTAAGGATAGCACATTTTGTGATGCAAGAAGGGATTTATGTGAATTTGTGAGGAGGATGAAAAATGAAAGTCAATAATCTATTAGCGAACAACATAAAATCTGTTTCATGTGATCTACCTACAAATGTTTCAATTGGAATAGGTGGACTTTCTGGTTCAGGGAAATCTACGTTTTGTTCTACTATATCAGAAGAATCATTAAAAAGAGTGGTAACTTTGTTACCGAAATCAGAATATAGATTTTTATTTGGGGACAAGATTGTTTCAAATTATTCAGCGCAAAGAATTGAAGATATGCCATTAGTGTTTTATTTAGGAAAGACAGGTTTTGCTTCAAATCCAAGGTCAACAGTTGGAACTCATACAGGAATTTTTAAGGAAATAAGACAAAGATTTGCAAATGAATTTGGACTAGCATCAGAATATTTCTCATTTAACAATTCAATTACTTGGTGTGAACAATGTAAGGGACGAGGTTCAACAGCAGGAAATACATGTAAACTTTGTAACGGAACGAGATATTCAAGTAAAGTTGTGGATTATAAAATAAAAACCAAATTAAAAGCTCAAACCATTATTGAAATAAATTCGATGGCTGCAGAAGATTTATTAAAAATCGTGGAAGATTTAAATATTACTGATACTAAAAAAAATATTTTAATCAATATGGTGAAATTGAATATTGGATATTTATCACTTGATAGAGTAATGAGTACGCTTTCTGGTGGCGAAACCGTTAGATTATTATTGGCTGAATTTATGGCACAATGTATCAACTCGTTAATTATTATTGATGAGGTTTCTATTGGACTGGATAGAAATAGCTTGGTAAATGTTTTAAAAGAAATATCAATATTGGGGACTAGCAATCAAGTGTGGTTAATTGACCATTCGGATATAGTATTGAAATCAACGGATTCACATTTATATTTTGGACCTAAAAGTGGAAAAGATGGCGGTAAAATTGTTGAAGAGTCGCCTAGACCATTACCAATGTATCGGGATATAATAAATGAGCAGCCGGATGATTATTATATCTTTAAAGGAATGAGTAAAAGAAATATAAACATTGAGGAACTAAAAATACCAAAGAATAGAATTACTACCATAACTGGTGAATCAGGTTGTGGAAAATCAACATTGGTAAATGAGTGTATGGTTCCGTATTTCCTGAAGAATTATAAATCTGTCAAATGTGAAGTTATTGGTCAAGACAGAAATCAATCAATTACATCTAGGTCTACAGTTGCGACATTCTTGGATATAAAAAAGAAATTAGATAAATACGGGGAAGATATTTTTTCAATGGAAATATCTGATTTAAGAAATTATATAAAAAAAGAGAAGAACATACTTTCAAAATTAGATATGTTGATAGAGTTAGGGTTAGGATATTTGTCATTGGATAGAAAGGTTCAAACGTTATCAACGGGGGAATTTCAATGTTTACATCTTGTTTCAAAATTGTCAGAAAATGTGGATAACGAAATATTATTGATTTTTGATGAGCCATCTAAAGGATTATCTCAAAATATTCTTAATTTATTAATGAAAATGCTGAAAACTGTGCTTGATGACTCAAAAAATACTATTTTAATCATTGAGCATAATGATTATATATTAAAATGTAGCGATTATATCATTGATTTTGGAAAGCGAACGAAGGATGATGTAAGTTCACTAAATGTAGTAAGTGGAAGAGAATGGGCCGAAAGATGTTGCTTGAACGTAGATTGCCCTAAATTATCATCCAAACTCAATATCAGTAAAACAAATGGTATCAATGTTATCAATAATGATATAGAAAAAGTATTTGAAGATTATGAATGTAAATTCAAAGGGGGGTTGCTAAAAAAATTATCTTCTACAGCACAATGGATTTATGGTGATTATGATGCTGATATTGTAGAACCAATGATTGTTATAGATTTAGAAAGCAATATTTATAGCAAAAATACATTTCTTTATGAAATTTCAGGTATGATTAATTATTTAATCACTGAAAGTAAGACTAAAAATGTAACTGATTTTGATTTTTTTTCCATAGACAATCTATGTGAATGTTGCAAGGGAACAGGTCATATACAAACAATAGATTTTAATACTGTTGTTCAAGATGAGTCAAAAGGTTTATGGAATGGATTACTCAAAGAAGAGGTAATGGTCGCATTAAAGAAATATAATTATTCAAAAATCAAGTTTTTATTTAAAGAAATAAAAAGAGAAACAAATTATGATTTATCAGATGCTTATTCTGAAATGAATGAAGAAGAAAAAAATATATTTCTTTATGGGTATTGGAAAGCTTCCTTTTATGATAAGGCTAAGAAAACACAAAGGAAGTGGCAGGGAATTGTACATCTGGTTACTAAGTATATGAGACCATCAAAGTCAAAATTGAAAAATGAAATGATTGAAAGCAAAAAAGACATTATTTGTCCAATGTGCAATGGAACTATTTTGAAACATAATCATTCTTTAATAATTAAAAACAGTACAGATATCCGTGAGTATATCATATCTACAATGAAAAAAGTTAAAAATGATTTTGATAGTATTAAGATTGTAGATGAGATTTCTAAAATTGTTGGACAGGATAAAAACTTAAATGATGATGTTTCTACTTTTACCCAAATAGAGCAAGTAAGGTTAAAAATTAAAGAAATAGAATTTAGAAATTTAATAGGGTATAAAGTGGTTTTAAAGAATGCAGCACCATTTATGGGGTGGATTTCCAGCGACTTAGAACACATTGGTGAAAAAAATAGTGTGATTCTATTAGATTATGATGGAATGAATGAAACTAAAGATACAATGCTGAAGAAATTTTTTGCTAAAGGAAAGCTAAAACCAGCTTCTTATGCTTATGAGATAATTGGCTATAAAAAAATAAATACGGAATTAAATAAACTAAGGAAACAAGATCCTTGTCCATTCTGTAATGGTACTAAGGTTTTGTGTGAAGAGAGCATATATGAGGGCGTTGATGTAACAAAGACTCCTTGTCATTCATGCCAAGAAACTGGAATTAGTAAAATTGGATTAAAAAAATTAGTTGCAGGAGTCTCTGCTGAAAAATGGATGTTAGGAACGCTGGGAGAAATAAAGGAAGATATACCTGATTGTATTTCTGATATTTCACCACTTAAAAAAATCAGTGAATTAGATAAAAAACAAATTTATAATGTTAGTAAGTATATGGAGGGATATAAATGTTAACATATGACTTAAAAGTCGGATATGCTTGCAATAATCGGTGTAAGCATTGTGTGATAGACGATAGTAAAGACAGGCTTATTGAACAAAAAACAAGTATAAATCTTACGACAGAAGAATGTATCAAGCAAATAGATGATGCATTATTAGAAGGAATTGACAGTATTGTTCTTACTGGTGGAGAAGTGACAATTCGAAAAGATTTTGAAGAATTGATAAAAAAATGCACGGATAATAATCTTAATATTACAATCCAAACCAATGGAAGGCAATTAGCTAATCCTGAAATAGTACAAGCTGTTAGGAATGTGAAGAATATTAGATTTGTTGTTGCATTACATGGGGAAAGTTCAAAAGTTCATGATGAAATAACGCAGGTTAAAGGAAGTTTTGATGAAACATGTAAAGGCATTAAGGCAATGTGCGATTTAGGCAAACTTGTGGTATTAAAAATTGTAATTTCAAAAATTAATGCGGAAGAGTTACCTGGTATTGTAAAAGTTGGATCACAATTAGGTGTTAAGTATTTTTGTTTTGCCTTCCCACATGGTCAGGGAGCAGCTAGAAAGAATTTTGATGAAGTAATGCCACAATATTCATATTTGCAACCTATTTTAGAGAAATTGATTTTTACAGCAAAAGAATATAATGCAAATGTTGAATTCGAAGCTGTTCCTTTTTGTATCATTCCAAATCATATGCAATTGGTGGGTGAACTTAAATATTTTGATGGAGATACTCTTTGCACACAAGTTAAAGAGGATACATTTCAGTGGAGTGAAGTGAGAACGTCCATTAAGAAAAAGGGCGATGATTGTATTAATTGTGATATGAATATTTTTTGTGAAGGTCCTTGGTTTGAGTATGTAGATGCATTTGGAACAGATGAATTTAAACCGATTAAGTTTCCTATAGAGAAAAAAGAGTTTATTGTTGAAAATATAAAAAAATATCTAAAAAGCACTAAAAGTGGCACTTAACCAGGTTTACAAAACCCTATTGACAAGCATCCTTAAAAGTGTTATAAATTTATATTTGGCAGATGTTTTATGCACATGAGAGGATGAATATATATGAGAAAAAATACCCAGTTTTTACTGGCAGCCACAATGCTGGCTGCTAATATATCTTTTGCGGCTCCGGCGTTTGCCGATGACTTACAGACATACAATCTTGATACCATGGTTGTTACCGCGCAGCGTGAAAGCAAGCGTGATGTAGATACGCCTGCTTCCGTTACAACCGTATCACAGAAGCAGCTTGCTGAAACAGGCGCTTCTAATCTTTTTGATGCTTTGCGTCTGCAAAGTGGTGTGACTACCTACTCCTATGGCGGCAGCCAATCGCTTGGTGGCATGAATGCCAAGGTTCTGATGCGCGGTGCGAATAAAGGCACTGTGGTAATGATTGACGGTATGCCTGCCAATATCAATGAAAGCTATTATCTGGATTCCATTCCTGTAGAATCTATTGCTCGCGTAGAAATTGTTAAGGGTGCTGCTTCTACACTTTACGGTTCCGAGGCTTCTACCGGTGTTATCAATATCATCACGAAAAAGAAAATGCCCAACACCTTATCTCTGACTAAGGGCGAATACGGCAGGGAAAAAGCAGCGCTGACATTAAATGCCGACAAGCTGAATTTTGCAGTAGCGCTGGAGCAAAGCGACCCGCTGAAGGGTTATAGCAGTAAATATAAGCAGATTAACGATTTAAACAAAAAGTCCTTTACTGCCAGCTATAAATTTGATGATAATTGGAGCTTCTCGCACCAGCATAACGACAGCAAGTATTCCTACGATCAGTTTGAAAAAACCTGGAGCAAGCTTACTGAGGACGCCAATTATCATTATATTGATGATTTTTCACGCTTACAATATAAGGATGACAGCGTGAGTGCCAATTTGTTTTATAACCGCAGCAATCGCAGAAATCAGACCTATAATGTTAAGGACTCTAAATGGACTAAGCTCGATCATTTACGCTTTGATACCATAGGCCTTGATTTGCAAAAGCAGCTTACAGGTAATTTTGGTGATGTTATTGTTGGTACGACAATCTCCCGTGATTCTTATAAAAATGATATTACCGTAGCTAAAAAAATCAAGCCAGGTACGAAGATTAATGAATTCCGAACGAATTACGCGGTATTTGCGCAGCTGTCTAAGAATCTTGGCGCAGGCTATACTGCTACCGTAGGTGCTCGCGAAACTGTTGTCGAGGCCAATAAGCGTTATAATGCCTTTACACCGCAGTTTGCTTTGCTGAAGAAGCTGGATAACAACAGCAGCTTATATGCCAATGCGGCAAAATCCTTTAAGATGCCTACTTTTACGCAGATTTATGGCGGTGGTGGTGCTAACTTTACTGCTAATCCATTTCTGGAGCCTGAAGAAGGCTGGACCTATGAGTTTGGTTATAAAAA
This sequence comes from uncultured Phascolarctobacterium sp., assembly GCF_937920985.1. GTDB lineage: Bacteria > Bacillota > Negativicutes > Acidaminococcales > Acidaminococcaceae > Phascolarctobacterium_A. The sequence goes on along the minus strand of NZ_CALDXR010000059.1, from coordinate 6,935 downwards.
GAGCTCCAAGACCAGTATGTTCAAAACAGCGCTGTATTATATGGATTTAGACACAATTGAATATGACGGTGATGGAAGTATAGAAGATCCATATGTAACACGCAATATGTCCTTTAAAAACAAAGGCCTGGAATTGACCTATGAGAAGGATTTTGGCAGTAAATACAGCTACTCTCTGGGTGCTAATTTCTGTAATCCTATGGGCAAAAACAAGGAAGGTGTTTGGGAGCGTAAATTTGCACGCGAGCAATACAATGCAAGTATTAAATACCATGATGCTAAGTTCAATGCTGCGCTGACAGGCATGTTTACTACGGATAGAGCCAGTGGCTGGGGCGATTTGCTGCCGGTAAACTTTATTGCCGGCTATAAGCTTGACAAGAGCAGCACGGTAGAGCTTGGCGTGGAGAATATTTTCGACCGCGATGATATCGTAAGCAATCCTGGCGCTACTACCAAGTATTACTGCCTGCCGCGCATGGTGCATGTGACCTACACTTATACCTTCTAAAAAGTTTGCGCCAGTTTTGCTCTTTTATAAACGATAGTCTGAACTGACCATATTAAATATCCATAAATTGAGCTTATTCAGATGCCAGCCGATAGGTTATAATGATTACATTATTAAAGTGAAGGAGTGTGTCTTTATGACCTTGATGAATAAAGCATTGACTATTGCCGGCAGCGATACAAGCGGCGGCGCCGGTATGGAAGCGGATATTAAAACTATGGAGGAGCTGGGCGTTTATGGTATGCCTGCTTTGACCTGCATTGTTACTATGCATCCTACTACCTGGGAGCACAGCGTATTCCCGTTGCCCTTGGATTTGGTAGAAAAGCAGCTGGTGACAGCGATTGAAGGCGTTGGCATCAATGCGATGAAAACCGGTATGCTGGGAAGTGCTGAGCTGGTAGAACTGGTTGCGGCAACTATTGATAAGTACAATTTGCAGAACGTTGTTATTGATCCGGTTATGGTCTGCAAGGGTTGTGACCTGATTCTGGTGCCGGATGCGGCAGAATCTATCAAAAAGCTGCTGATGCCGCGCTGCGATGTTATTACACCTAATACCGTGGAGGCTGCTTATCTTGCGGATATGCCGGAGGTTACTACTGTAGAGCAGATTAAGGAAGCAGCAGAGAAAATGGTTGCTGCCGGTGCCAAGAGCGTTGTTATCAAGGGCGGCGAGCGTCTGAGCGATAATTCCGCTATTGATATTTTCTACGATGGCAAGGAATTCACAGAAATGGCTGTGCCGAAGATTTATCCTTCCTACAACCATGGCGCAGGCTGCACCTTCTCGGCAGCAATCACTGCAGGTTTGGCAGACGGCCTGAGCATGAAGGAAGCTGTGCTGCAGGCAAAGAAATTTGTCACTGCTGCGCTCAAGCATGGCTTTGCTATCAATAACATTGTCGGCTGCACCAACCACACCGCATATAGAAAATATAGCGAATAAAGTAAAGAAAACCGTCATTTCCTCAGCTTGTTGGGGAAATGACGGTTTTTGTATGCTTTTTGTATTACAGAGTAGTGGAATCCATAGTGCAGTCTTCCAGCAGCTTTTTGGCATCAACATATTGCGCAATGCCTGCAGCTACCTTCTTCGATTCCTTCATCGCCAATACGACGGTAGCAGGACCATGTACCACATCGCCGCTGCTGAAGACACCGGCGCGGGTAGTCATGCCGTAGGGACGGTCACGGGTAATAACAAAGCCCTGCTTATCAACCTGAATACCTTTGGTACTGGAAACAATACGTGCTGCGGGTTTCTGGCCTACTGCGAGGATAACGCAGTCGCAGGGGATAAGCTCCTGACCGCCTTCTGCAATAAACTCACCGTTTTCGGTTTTGGTGATGTTTTGCAGCAATAAGCCGGCCAATTTGGTTTCGTCCGCTGCCGTAGCCTGACGGCGGATATTCTTTAAGGCGCGCATCTGCTTCTTATTGAAGTAAGCGATAGGCTGCTTCAGGAAGCGGAACTGTACACCTTCGGCAACAGCGGCTTCATATTCAGATGGAAAAGCAGAAATTTCAGCTTCCGTTTTGTGGTAGACGATGGTGACGTTTTTGGCGCCGCGGCGGATGGAGGTACGGGCAGCATCCATAGCAACGTTGCCTGCGCCGACAACGATAACGTTGTCACCGGTGTGCAGCAGTGTTTCGCTGGCATCCAGCTTGCCTCCGTCAGCCAGTACAACCATACGCAGGAAGTAGGTTGCGGTCAAAATACCGGACAGCTCCTTGCCGGGGATATCCAGCGTGCGCGGCAGGGAGGTGCCTGTGCCCATGAAAATTGCATCGTAGCCTTGGGCAAAAAGGTCATCTACGGTAAAATCTACGCCGGCAAGCTGCTTGGTGCGTATTTCTACGCCGATGTGCTGCAGCTCGCTGATTTCACGGCGGACAACATCCTTTTGCAGACGGAATTCCGGAATGCCGAAAAGCAATACGCCGCCGGGCTCGCTTTGTGCTTCGAAAATAGTAACATCGAAGTCCATTTTGGCTAAATCACCGGCAACGGTAAGACCTGCCGGGCCGGAGCCGATTACGGCAACCTTACCGCGCAGCTTGCTTGATGGCTGTGTGGGCTTTAAATCATTGTTATGGGCAAAATCAGCAACGAACATTTCCAAGCTGCCGATTTCAATACCGCATTTCTTTTTGGTCAGCACGCAATGTGCTTCACACTGCCGCTCATGAGGGCAGACACGTCCGCAGATAGCGGGCAGATTGCTGCGTTCGGAAATAATTTCGTAAGCCATACCGATATTACCTTCGCTTAAGGCACGGATAAAGCCGGGAATATTGTTTTCAATCGGACAGCCGGTGCGGCATGTAGGGCGCGCACAGTTCAGGCAGCGGCGTGCTTCCTGAATGGCTTCTGCTGTGGTCATTGTTCTGCTCATTTTTCTACCTCTTTTTAGTCATAATGCTTACTTTGAGTGTCATAAATAAGATTTTCCAGTTCCTTGAGGCGGCCGTTAATTTCTTCCATATGCTTGGCAAGCAGCTCTTCATAATCTGCTACCGGATCAGGCAGCTTATCATGGTTCAGGTCAATCATGCTTTCGGCATCATTGTTGGAGGCAATACGTACACCATTGCGTGTTACAACACGTCCGGGTACACCAACAACGACGGAATTGGGCGGAACCTCTTTAAGAACTACGCTGCCACTGCCAATTTTGGAATTGTCGCCTACCTTGAAGGAACCGAGCACCTTCGCACCGCTGGAAACAACAACATTGTTGCCGATGGTGGGATGGCGCTTACCCTTTTCCTTGCCAGTACCGCCAAGGGTAACTCCCTGATAGAGCGTGACATTGCTGCCAAGCTCGGCAGTTTCACCGATAACAAGTCCCATACCGTGGTCAATAAAAAGACCAGGGCCAAGTTTAGCACCGGGATGGATGTCAATACCGGTAAGAAAGCGGGAAAATGTATTAAGCAGGCGTGGGAATACTACCCAGCCCTTCAGATAAAAGTGATGCGCTATACGATGGAGCCAGATGGCATGTAGCCCGGGATAACACAGTGCGGCCTCCAGTCTTGTTTTTGCGGCCGGGTCGCGCAGCATAATGGCATCAATATCTTTTTTCATCTGAGCAAACATGTCAAGACTCCTTTCTTTATATTATATCAACATGTGCTGTAGTTGTCAGCATTTAGCTGTGCTAAGACAAGCTCTTTCTGCCGACAAATACCATTTTTATATTTTAGCACAGAAATTAGTGAATAGTAAACAGAAAAACTGTAAAACTTAACAAAAATATGATTGGTGAACATTTTTCTGCGCTTATTTAGTGGACAAAATTCTGAAAACGGCTGATAATGCATCAAATTACACACTATGAGGCAATGATTTCCTTTGCAAGTTTCCTGATTTGACTTTACCTATAATTATGCTATAATTTAGGTAAATACTTAAAAATTTTTATTTATGTACTTGTTGAAAAGACAGGTACGCTGGAGGCGCACTAAAATGACAAAAGAAATTTTAAAAGAAAAAGCGTGTGCTGCAATTGACGCATATGCAGATAAGATAAAGGCTATTTGTGCCAGCATCAACGATGAACCGGAATTAGGCTTCAAGGAAGTCAAAACCGCTGCCAAGGTTGCAGAATTTATGCGCGACCTGGGCTTGGAGCCGCAGACCGGCTTGGCAATCAATGGTGTTAAGGGACGTGCGAAAGGCGGCAAGCCCGGACCGACAGCTGCCGTTTTAGGCGAGCTGGATGCAGTTGGATGCCCGACAAGCCCGAAGGCTGATCCTGCCACAGGCGCAGCGCATGCCTGTGGCCATAATCTGCAGATTTCCACCATGCTTGCTGCTGCCTGCGGCATCGTAAAATCCGGCGTTCTGCCGGAGCTGGCCGGTGACGTTGTGTTCTTCGGTGTTCCTGCTGAGGAATATATCGAAATTGCGTACCGCAAAAAGTTAGTGGAGTCCGGCAAGCTGCATTTTATGAGCGGAAAGGGTGAGCTGATTTATGAAGGCGCTTTTGATGATATTGATATGGCCATGCAGATGCATGCCGATAAAAATATGCCGAAGCCTACGGTTTCTATCGGTGAAAGCAGCAACGGCTTTGTAGGTAAAACTGTTCGCTATATCGGTAAAACCGCTCATGCAGCCGACGCTCCGCATGAAGGTGTTAACGCGCTGAATGCTGCCTGCCTGGGTCTGATGGGCATCAACGCTTTGCGTGAAACCTTCCGCGAGCAGGATGTAGTGCGTGTACACCCGATTATTACTAAGGGTGGCGACTTTGTAAATTCCGTGCCTGATGATGTACGCCTGGAGCTGTATGTGCGTGCGAAAACCATGGATGCTATTGATTCTACCCATACGCGCGTTGACGCAGCGCTTAAGGCCGGCGGTGATGCTGTCGGCGCACAGACTGTTATCGAAACACTGCCCGGCATGTTCCCGTTGAGCTGCAACAAGCGTATGAATGAGCTGTTTGCAGCAAATGCGAAAATTGCTTATCCGGATGTAGAGATAAAGGATGCCGGTCATTTCAGCGCCTCCACCGATATGGGTGACGTATCACATCTGATGCCTGTTATCCATCCGTTTATCGGTGGTACGGACGGCCTGCTGCATACACCTGACTTCCATATGGTAGATTTTAATGCTGCTGTGCTGCTGCCTGCCAAAGCCTTTGCGATGATGCTGATAGATTTGCTGTATGATGATGCGAAAGAGGCTAAGGCTATCCTGGCTGACTTCAAGCCGATTCTGACCAAGGAAGAGTATATTGCAAAGTTAGAAAGCTATTTTAATAGATAAAAATAAAAAAATTGTGGGAGGGAATGTAATGAAGAATATTAAATTACATGCCATAATTCTGGCGCTGATCATTGTTTCCGAGCTGATCGGCACTCATACCCTGAAGTTCGGTATCGGTCGTATCGTATTGCTGCCGATGCTGTACGCTCTGCTTTTGGGTATTTTGACAACACCTAAATTTTTGAACCTGTCCGGCAGAAAGGAAATGCTGGATGCCAGCAGTCTTGTCGGCGTAACGCTGATGCTTTTGATGGCACGCTATGGTACGCTGGTAGGTCCTACCCTGCCGAAGATTCTGGCTGCTTCTCCGGCGCTGATTCTGCAGGAGTTCGGTAACCTCGGTACTGTGCTTTTGGGCGTACCTGTTGCTGTTTACCTGGGCCTGAAACGCGAAACCATCGGTGCGGCGCATTCTATCGCACGTGAGCCGAACGTTGCGCTTATCGGCGAAAAGTTTGGCCTGGACAGCAGTGAAGGCCGTGGCGTTATGGGCGTTTATATTGCCGGTACTGTTTTCGGTACTATTTTCTTCGGCCTGATGGCCAGCGTTGCTGCTTCTGTACTGCCGATTCATCCGTATGCACTGGCTATGGCCTCCGGCGTAGGCTCTGCCAGCATGATGACGGCTGCAGTGGGCTCTTTGGTTGCTATGTATCCTGATATGGCTGATCAGCTGGCAGCTTTCGGCGCAGCAAGTAATATGCTTTCTGGTCTTGACGGTTTGTATATGTCCGTATGGCTGGGCCTGCCGATGACCGAATGGCTCTATAAGAGATTCTATAAGATAAAATATGGCGTACTGCCTGAAGCTGATAAGAAAGGAGAGGAAGCATAATGAAAATTAAAGATACAATTATCATTTTAGCTATTGTAACCTTCATGAGCTTGTTCTCCAATGTATTGGGAACTAAGGCAAATATTATAGAGTCTATTCCCGGCTTGCTGATTTTGGCAGTTATTGCTTTTGTTGGTATGCTGATGTCCAAATATATCCCCGGTGGTATTCCTGCAGCAGCATGGGTTGTAACCTTGGGCTGTATTTTGACTATCCCCGGCGTTCCGGGCAGTGATATTGTCAATGGTTATGTGAAAAATGTTGGCTTTGTGGCTCTGTGTACCCCGATTCTGGCTTATGCCGGTGTATCTATAGGCAAGGACCTTGATGCCTTTGCTAAGACTGGCTGGCGCATTGTTATTCTGGCAATCGTTGTTTTTGTAGGCACCTATATTGCCAGTGCGATTATTGCTCAGTGCATTTTGAAGGCTTTGGGACAAATTTAAAAGAATTGCTTTTGACCGGCATCGGCTTGATGCCGGTTTTTTTAAGCTTGCAGCTAATTGTATACATGCTTTTTGTTGAAATAATCTGTAAGTTAGTACATTTTTGCTTGAAAATTATTCATTTATCTATTCACAGAAAAGCAGTTCTATGATAGAATCATCTTAAGAATAGTTTAATTAAAGTTACTTTAATTATAAAATATTTTAAGCAGGTGATTTTGTGGGAAAAGGATTGGTGGTTTCGTCATTAGTTTTGGCAGCAGGTTTTTTATTGCCTGTATATGCTGATGCAGCTCAATTAGATACACAACAACATATAATTGCTCAGAAAGAGCAGGAGCAAGCTTCCAAACG
>NZ_CALDXR010000058.1 GCF_937920985.1 uncultured Phascolarctobacterium sp. | reverse complement strand
CGACCCGCACATTCGCTTTTTTCTAGGTTCAATGTTCAGTTTTCAAGGTTCAGTTTCTGGCTTCGATAAATTGTCATCTTCTGCGTCAACCCATCGCCTCGCTCGTTCGATATACTATAAGTATTATCTCGCTCGCTCAGCTCGAGTTTCCTTGAATCTAAGCAATTTCTCTTTGCCAGTGCCTAGCAATTTTGGCTTTTGTTTTGTTGCCGTATCGCGTCTACTTGTATATAATACCACGTGCCCTAGGTTATGTCAACACTTTTTTCGACACTTTTTTGAGATTTTTTAGTGAAACACTAGGATTCGTGGAAAAAGAAACATGCTTGATTATCGCCTTTATCGGCATTAAAATTTCTTCAAGAAATCTCAAAAAAAGTAGGATTTTTAGCTGTTTTTTCTCAAAAAAACGCTCAAAATCAGTAATTTTTTTTCTCTGCTTCAGAAATTTTTTCTCAAATTTTGCTTGTTACATTACCGCTTTTATCTTGCGCAAAGCTTCGTGCTTCCTCTCAAATTATCATAAATCTTGCATATAGTTACCTTTCTTCAAAATTAATATGCCAACTTTTAGATTATTCTATGACAAAGCAGTCTGAAAATGCTATAATAAGATGACTTCTAAATGTAGCCAGATAAAATGGCTACACAGTCAATATAATGAAGAAGAGGTAGAAAATGTTTAAAGTACTAAAATTCATTGTCATCAGTGTTGTTTGCCTCATTATTATGGGAGCATCAGTGCTTTATGGCTTCTCCAGTCTTTTTGCACCTCCTAATATGGATGAAACACTGATTCCGGACGCTGCTTCACAGTTCTACGATATCAATGGTAACGCAATCTATACTACGCTTTCGGAAGAACGCAGAGTACCTGTTACTATTGATAAGATTCCTAAGCATGTGCAGCGTGCCTTTATTGCTATTGAAGATAATCGCTTCTATGAACACGGTGGTATTGACTACCGCGGCACAGCACGTGCTCTGCTTTCTACATTAAGCGGTCACGAAGTACAGGGCGGCAGTACCATTACCCAACAGCTGGCAAAGAATGCTTTCCTTACCCAAGAACGTTCCATCATCCGTAAAATTAAGGAAGCTTTTATTGCCAAGGAGCTTGAGCACAAATATACTAAGGATGAAATCCTCACTATGTATCTGAACCAGATTTATTTCGGTCAGGGTGCATACGGTATTGAAAGTGCTTCCATGTATTACTTCAATAAGCATGTTCAGAATCTGGATATCGCTGAAGCTGCTACTTTGGCAGCAATTCCTAAAAGCCCTAACTATTTTAATCCTTTTGAAAATCCTAAGGAAAGCAAAAATCGTCAGGAGCTTGTTATTGACCAAATGGTCAAATATGGTTTTATCTCTGCTGCCGACGGTAATGCTGCCAAGGCTGAAAAGCTTGTCTTCAGCACCACTCATAAAACCAATTCCGATCCCCGCTCCTATTTCTTCGATATGATTACCCAAAAGGTTATCGAAGAGGTTGGTGCAGACGCTCTCTATAAGGGCGGTCTTAAGATTTATACCACTTTAGACCCAGATATGCAGAAGGCTGCAGAAAATGCTATGAAGCATCTGCCGGGCTATTATACAGACGGTAAGAAGCTGACTCAGCCGCAAATGGCTCTGGTTGCCGTTGACCCGCATACCGGTTACGTTAAAGCTATGATCGGCGGCCGCGGCCAGGATAAATTCAACCGTGCTACTCTTGCAGTACGTCAGCCCGGTTCTGCCTTCAAGCCTTTTGTCTACCTGACTGCTATGCAGAACGGTTATTCTCCGGCCAGTGTCATTGAAGATAAGGAAGAAGAATTCTCTCCCGGCTGGAAACCGCAGAACTCCGACAGAGCATGGCATGGTAAGGTCAGCCTGCGTACTGCGCTGATTCGTTCCATAAACGTGCCTACTGTTAAGCTAGCCCAGGAGGTTGGCGTAAGCAAAATTATCGCCAATGCTGAAAAGATGGGCATCAGCACTCTGGTAGATTCCGGTGCCTATAGTGATTCCAATCTTGCCATGGCACTTGGCGGTCTCAGCAAGGGTGTTAATCCGCTGGAAATGGCATCAGCCTATGGCGTTCTGGCAACCAATGGTATGTATTGCAAGCCTATTGCTCTGCTCAAGATTGTTGACCGCGAGGGCAAGGTTCTGTACGAAGCTAAGCCTAATCCTAAACGCGTTATTGACGCTGAATCCGCTTATCTGACTACTAATATGCTGCAGGATGTTCTTATTAGTGGTACTGCTGGCGGTATGGGAATCGGCCGTCCGGCAGCAGGTAAAACCGGTACCACCGATACCTACATCGATGCCTGGTTTGTTGGCTACACTCCTGACCTCAGTACTGCTGTATGGGTTGGTGATGACAATAACAAATCCATGAACCGTATGTACGGCAGCGGTGCTCCGCTTTCTATCTGGCATGATTTCATGGTCAATGCTTTAGCTTCCACTCCACGCACCGGCTTCAGCAATCCGGGCGTAGCAGTTCCGCCGGAACCGGAAATCAAGCAGGATGATAAGGATAAGGACAAAGATAACGATAAGGATAAAGACAAGGATAAGGACAAACAGGCTCCAGCTTCCGTCACAACTGATGGCAATACTGCTCAGGAGCCAGTAGTAAGCAACCAGCCTACTAAAAGGAAACGCAGCATGAAAGAGCGCGTTAACGAAATTATGGGCAAGCCTGTTGTCAGCAACCAGCCTACTACACGTAATTAAATAGCTTTGATGGTGGTCACCGGGCGTGGCCACCATTTTTATTTTCAGACTTTCCGTATACTGTATACATGAATACCGATTTATGCTATAATAATTACAGCTATAAATAAGCTTTCAAAAATGAACTATACTAAACTAATAAAAGGAGTACTGCCATGGAGAAGAAACCCGTAAAAATAGTTGAAACCGTCCTGCGTGACGGCCACCAGTCGCTTGCTGCCACAAGAATGCGCATCAGCGATATGCTGCCGGCATTGGAACAGCTGGATAACGCCGGCTACTATGCTTTGGAGGCTTGGGGCGGCGCCACCTTTGACTCCTGCCTGCGCTTCCTTAATGAAGATCCCTGGCAGCGTCTGCGCACACTCAAAAAGCATCTGCGCAAAACACCGATTCAAATGCTGCTGCGCGGTCAGAACATTTTGGGCTATAACCATTATGCCGATGATGTTGTACGTGAATTTGTTAACCGCTCTGTTGACAACGGCGTATCCATCATCCGTATTTTCGATGCTCTCAACGATACCCGCAACCTGGAATGCGCTATGCGTGCCGCTAAAGAAGCAGGCGCACATGTGCAAGGCTGTATTGTTTATACCATCAGTCCCTACCATCAGGATAAAGACTTTGTTCAATTAGGTAAGGAACTGGCACAGATGGGCGCAGATTCCATCTGCATTAAGGATATGGCAGGCCTGCTGCGTCCCTACGCTGCTGAAAGCCTTATCCGCAGCCTGAAGGCGGAGCTTGACCTGCCTATCGACCTGCACACACACTTCACCAGCGGTATGGGTGATATGACTTACCTTAAAGCTGTGGAAGCCGGTGTGGATATGATTGATACTGCGCTGTCTCCCTTCTCCGAATCTACCAGCCAGCCCTGCACCGAAGCTTTGGTAGCTACGTTGGAGGACACTCCCTATGCTACGGGCATCAAGCTTGCTGAGCTCAATGCTTTAGCTGACTATTTCAAAGACGTACGTAAAAACCTTATCCATGATTTCAACCTGAACGCCAATATCCCCATCGATCCCAAAGTGCTCACCTTCCAGATTCCTGGCGGTATGCTTTCCAACCTGCTGAACCAGATGAAGGAAATGGGCGTTGCCGACAAATACCCGCAACTGCTTGAAGAAATGCCGCGCGTACGTGCTGAGCTTGGCTATCCGCCGCTGGTTACTCCTACAAGCCAGATTGTAGGTTCTATGTCCGTATTGAATGTTGCACTCGGACGCTACAAGATGATTCCCCGCGAGGTTAAGGATTTGATTCTTGGCAAATACGGCCGCACTCCGGGACCGATTGACCCTGAGGTTAAACGTCTGGCCATTGGTGACGCACCGCAAATCGACCACCGTCCCGCCGACGATATTCCGCCGCAGATGAAAAAGCTGCGCGAAAAGCTGGCTGAGGAAGGCTTCCCCAACGCACCAATTGAAGACGTATTAAGCTACGCCTCCTTCCCTGAGGTAACTCTTAACTTCCTGCGTCACAGCAACATCGGTATGAAATTCCACGATTTATAAGCATGAACGCTAAAGAGCACGCTGAGAAAATTCTCAGCGTGCTCTCTTTTTATGCAGATATTATTTTACATCCTCCAGGTGTTCTTCCTGAAGCTCCTCGTGAATCTTTTCCGGCTCATGCAAAAGTTGGATACCGACACGCACAATACGCATCTTGTCAATCTCTTCTACCGTAAAGGCAGCGGCAGGTGTCTGCACCTTCTGCCCCACCTTAGGCGGATAATCAAGCTGAGAGTAAACCCAGCCACCGATAGTATCACAGTTTTCGGTGTCCAAAGCCAGCTCGAAGGTATCGTTAACATCCTCCAACAGCATTTTGCCGTCGACAGAATAGGTTTTGCTGCCCTTTTCTTCTACCTCCGGACGTTCCTCGTCAAACTCATCCTGAATCTCGCCTACGATTTCCTCCAGGATATCCTCAACGGTAACCATACCTGCGGTACCGCCGTACTCGTCAACCAGGATTGCCAGCTGGCTGCGATGCTTCTGCAGAATGCGCAGCAGCTTGCTGATAGGCAGAGATTCCGGCACCAGCAGCACCTTACGCGCCAGACTGCGCAAATCAGGACGCTCGCCGGCATTTAAGCTGCGCAGCAAATCCTTGATATGCAAAAAGCCGATAATGTGGTCCTTGTCCTCATCACAGATAGGATAACGCGTCATGCGCTCCTCCAGCGCCGTCTTGATATTATCCTCCCAGGAATCCTCCAGATACAGGCAAATCATATCGGTACGCGGCACCATGATGTCACTGGCGCGACGGTCGGAAAAGTCGAAGACATTATCCAGATAAGTAAGCTCTGTTTTATCAATATAGCCATGCTTGTGGCTTTCTTCCATCAGTATGCGGATCTCATCCTCATTGTGCGCCTCTTCCGCCTCGCTCGCAGCCTCAACGCCCATTTTGTGCAGCACCCAGTTGGCAACGTGATTGAGGAACCACACCGCCGGATACATCAGCTTATCAAACAGAATCAGCGGTGTTGCCACAAACAGAACAATCTGCTCCGTCTTTTGGATGGAAAGAGATTTAGGCACCAGCTCGCCTAAAACAATATGCAAAGCGGTGATAACACCGAAGCCGACAACAAAGGCTATTGTATGCTCAACTTGCGGCGGCAACTGCAACAGGTTAAATACAGGATGCATCAGCTTAGCCACTGTCGGCTCGCCGATCCAGCCTAAGCCCAGCGAAGCAATGGTTATGCCAAGCTGCGTAACCGAAAGATAGGCATCAAGATGCTCCGTTACCTGCTTAGCGCTTTCTGCCCGCGTATTGCCTTCTTTAATCAGCGCATCAAGACGCGAAGGGCGCACCTTGACAATAGAAAACTCCGAAGCAACGAAAAAGCCGTTCAGCGCCACCAAAAATAAAATCGCTATAACATTAAACAAACATATGAGATAGTCCAAAAATCTCTGTAATCCTGCAGATTGCAGAAAAACAGTTTCACCTCCGTAAAATATATAATATTAACAGTATTGTACCATACATAGGCAATAAAGCAAAATAATTTTTTGTAAAATTTGTAGCAAAAAAGCCGCCGTATCAGCAAAATTTACATGATACGACGGCTTTAAGCTTTTATTTTATTTCGGCTACAGCTTTATGCAAAGATGATGCCTTATACTCAATCTTTAACTGCTTCAGCGCAGCGTTTGCACAGAGTCGGATGCTCAGCGTCCTGACCAACCTCGTCGCTGTAAATCCAGCAACGCTCGCACTTGTGGCCTTCGGCAGCAGCAACGGTAACCTTCAGGTCCTCGCGGCCGGTTGCTTCAGCACCTTCTGCAGCGCCTTCAACAATAACAGCCTGAGAAACGATCAGCAGAGTTGCCAGGTCTTTTTCTACGGATTTCAGGATAGCCAGTGCTTCGCCTTCGGCGTGCAGCTCAACCTTAGCGTCCAGGGAGTGACCGATTTGTTTGTTACGACGAGCCAGCTCCAGCACCTTGGTGATTTCGCTGCGGATTTCAATGAAGTTATCCCATTTGGTTTCCAGCTCTTCGTTGATGTATTCTTCCTTAACCTCCGGCCAGGGCAGCATTTGTACGGATTCCGGAGCATTAGCAGGTTTCTTCATGAACTGCCATACTTCTTCCATAGTGAAGCTCAATACCGGGGACAGCATAACGATGAGGTCCATGAGAATTTCATGCATAGCGGTTTGTGCGCTGCGACGCTCTTTGCTGTCAGCCTTGTAAGCATACAGGCGGTCTTTGAGGATATCCAGATAGAAGCTGGACATTTCAACAGTGCAGAAGTTGTGGATTGCATGATACAGTACATGGAAATCATAGCTTTCGTAAGCAGCGGTAACTTCCTTCTTCAGCAGCTGCAGATGCATCAGAGCCCATTGGTCAAGCTCCAGCATTTCGTTGAACGGAACAGCATCGGTTTCATAGTTGAAATCGTTGGTGTTGCCCAGAATGTAACGGATGGTGTTACGGATTTTGCGATATACCTCAGCCAGCTGCTTCAGGATTTTCGGGGAGATACGGATATCTGCCTTGTAATCGGAGGAAGCAGTCCACAGGCGGATGATATCAGCACCGTATTGTTTGATTACGTCCTGCGGAACGATAACGTTACCTACGGATTTGGACATCTTGCGGCCATCGCCGTCAACTACGTAACCATGAGTCAGTACGGATTCGTACGGAGCACGGCCTGCAACAGCAACGGAAGTCAGCAGAGAGGACTGGAACCAGCCACGATGCTGGTCACTGCCTTCGAGGTACATAGCAACCGGCCAGGACAGCTCCGGACGCTTTGCGGCAACAGCCATATGAGAGGAACCGCTGTCGAACCATACGTCCATGATATCGCTTTCTTTGTGGAAGTGCTTACCGCCGCATTTCGGGCAGACAGTGCCTTCCGGCAGCAGCTCTTCTGCAGTGTGAGCCCACCATGCATCGCTGCCTTCTTTTTCGAACCAGTTGGCAACGGAGTCGATGGTAGCTTCGTTAATCAGATGCTCGCCGCAGTTATCGCAGTAGAATACCGGGATAGGAACGCCCCATACACGCTGACGGCTGATGCACCAGTCATGACGGTCGCTAACCATGTTATGGATACGTTGTTGGCCCCAGGAAGGAATCCACTGTACATCGTCGATAGATTTCAGTGCTTCATCACGGAAGCCGTCGATAGAAGCGAACCATTGAGAGGTTGCACGGAAGATAATCGGGTTTTTGCAGCGCCAGCAGTGTGCGTATTGGTGCTTAATGTTTTCTTTGCCCAGCAGGCAGTTCAGCTCAGCCAGATATTTCAGTACCGGGATATTAGCATCGAATACAAACATGCCCTTGAAGCGTTCGCCGGCTTCTTCGGTCAGCTTGCCCTGGGAATCAACCGGGCAGAGAATCGGCAGCTTGTATTTCAGGCCGGTTTCAAAGTCGACATCGCCGTGACCAGGAGCGGTATGTACGCAACCGGTACCAGCTTCGGTAGTTACATAATCAGCCATAACTACGAGAGAACGGCGGTTGTTGTATTCAGGGAACGGATGCACGCATTCAGCATATTCCATATCCTTACCAAGAGTAGTGCCGAGGATATTGCTGAGGTCCTTGTGGCAGACAGCGCCAACCTGAGCCAGCAGGTCTTTTGCCATGAAGAGAACTTCGCCTTCGCATTCAACCCAGGCATATTCCAGAGCAGGGTTCAGAGCAACAGCAACGTTGGCAGGCATAGTCCACGGAGTGGTGGTCCAAATTACCATGTAAGCTTTTTTGCCTTTAGCAGCTTCCGGAGTTTGGCCGTTGTCTTTTACCAGCGGCATTTTTACGAAGATAGTCGGAGTTTTTTGTTCGCCGTATTCGATTTCTGCTTCAGCCAGAGCAGTTTCGCAGTGCGGGCACCAGTAAACGGTCTTTTTGCCTTTGTAGATATAGCCTTTGTTAGCCATAGTACCGAATACACGGATCTGCTCAGCTTCAAAGCTGTGATGCAGAGTGATATACGGGTTTTCCCAATCGCCCAGAACGCCCAGACGTTTGAAGTCTTCGCGTTGGATATCAACCCATTGCAAAGCGAAGTCGTGGCATTTGCGGCGCAGAGTCAGCGGATCCAGCTCATTGCGGTTCAGGCCCAGCTCTTTGATAGCAGCATGCTCAATCGGCATGCCGTGAGTATCCCAGCCGGGAACATACGGGGTGTCGAAGCCTTGAGCGTATTTGTATTTCATGATGATATCTTTTAAGATTTTGTTCAGGGCATGACCCATGTGGATTTTGCCGTTTGCATACGGAGGGCCGTCATGCAGAACAAATTTCTTGTGGCCTGCATGCAGAGCCTGCTTTTTGCCATAAATATCGTTTTCTTCCCAGAATTTCAGGAAATCAGGTTCGCGTTGCGGCAGACCGGCACGCATAGGGAACTCTGTTTCGGGCAGATTCAGTGTTTTACCATAGTCCATTACTAATAACCTCCAATTTTATTAAACAAAAAAATTAACAATATAAAAAAGCTTCGTCCCTCAGATAAGGGACGAAGCTGTAGACTAACAACGATTAATACGCTTGCGTATCATGCATCATTAACAAACGTGTACTCCGTGGTACCACCCTCATGACGACAGCCTTTGCCGCACGCCACTCGTGTGCGCAATATCGGGCGCTCCCGTATGCAGCTACTCAGGTTCGCCGCATCCGCTCCAAAGTGATTTTCACCTGCTTTACTTCGTCCGGGCTTGCACCATACCCCGGCTCGCTTAACCTGCGCCGCAAGCTACTGTCTTTTTCATCGCGTTAGCAAATATCAATAAACGCTAATATTATACATTAGCTGTAGCAAGAAGTCAATGAGTTTTTCTTGCTTCTCAAATTTACTCTTTAGTAGCCAATTTTTCTATGTCCGTAAACTTAATATAGAGTTTTTTATCCATATATCCGTAAGAAGTTGTCAAATCTACTATTTTTTTACTATAATCGCCACTCATCAGCTTGCCGGAAAAAATTACAACGTCGCCTCTTTTCAAAGGCATAATCTTTTTATAAAGCTCGCTGTCGGCAGAGATTAACATTTCATCTGCGGCATATCTTTTTGTTGCAACAGTATATTCCGCTTCAGGAAAATCACAGCTTAGCTTTACATAAGCGGCCATCCCAGATTTTTCCGATTCGATGCTATCAACCTTGGCACACCATTTTTTTACATAACCGTCTTTAAAAAATTCATTGAATTCCTTTTCGTATGATTTATTGAATTCCGCTTTCTCAAGCTCTGTCATGGATTTTCTTTCGTTTTGATTATAGCGGGCCAATATTTCATTGAACTTTTTTTGGCTGGGAATACTGTCAGCAACTACACTATTAGTGATTTTCACAAAAGAGTTATCTGATTTGCCGATATGTAAGCTACTTCCTAAAGCTGTAATAAAAACCAGCAAAATTATTAAAAGAAAAATACCAACTATCGTTTTGGCAAAAAATCCATGATGCCGCCACAGCAAATATAATCCTACCGGCCAGAAGATAAAAAGCATTAAAACAGCAAACCAGCCCTGCTCCCAAAATTTACTTTCCCGCTTTACCTCAGTTGCTTCTTCATGCACAGCTCTTCCACAACCAGAACAATAATTGGCGTTATCCGGTATCGTTTGTCCACAGTACTTGCATTGCATAACAATCCGCTCCTCGTCATCCATGTATATGTTATTACAACAACATAAAATTCCCCAAAAAAGCTGCTAACAACACGCTCTCTGCTCTTTGCCTTTAATCACCTTTATATTAACATTCTTTAGGATAATTAGCAACAATACTTAAGTTCTCCCCCACGCCCATACTTACGGCACAGTATAAAATCCCCCTGCGCCCTACGCTCTACTTCTACCGTACTTTACGTCTATCCTTTAGGTAGTACTCTAAGGAACAAGGTTACTACTAGCTACGCTAGTAGCTTTTATCAACGCAGAAGAAAAAGCGAGAAAGAAACCCAACAAAAGAAAGAGCGAAAAAGAAGATTCACTTATATACTCGGGAAAAATACCCCAAAATTACTACACCATAAAAAATTTTTTTGAGGTGTAGTAAAAATTGCCCCAAAAAGGCGAGTAATATAGTGAGAACACAAAAACAACCGCTTAAGCGCTTTCCCAAAGCACCCAAGCGGTCATTCACAGCCTTATTCACTTCTCGTACTTAAACTCAAACACGCCAAAGCCCTTTCCCTGCGTCAGATGACTAACGTCATTCAGGCGGAAAACAGCATGCTCATGCCATTTGTTAATTCCCAGAACAGTTACGCTGGCAGGCTGCACATCAACCGAAAAGTTAAACGCCGCCACCTGCTGCATATCCATTCCCAGCCAACGGAAAATAATATTCTGAATCGTGCCCTTATGCGCAACAATCAGCAGATTTTCCTTATCGACATCCGCACAATGCCACAAACCATGTACATTACGGCGATAGAACTCATTGCGTGTTTCACCGCCTGGATAGTTGCGGTGATCCAGCTCCTGCTCGGAAGCAGGCTTACAAAAATGCTTCTTGGCCTCTTCCTCAGTCATGCCGGCAGCAATGCCATTATTCTTTTCCCGCAGAAAACGGCAATGCTCTATTTCTCCCTTAAAGCCAAGCTCCTCGGCGATAATCTGCGCCGATGCGGAAGCGCGCTGCAAATCACTCGCCAGAATACGCAGCTTGCAATTACGTCCGGCAAAATCCTTCGCCAGCTTTACCGCAGCTGCCTTTATCTGCGCCCTTCCCTTTTCGGTCAGCTGCGAATCCGTCCAGCCGCCGGTCAATCTTTGCGTATGATGCGTCGCTTCACCATGCCTCACTAAGATAATCATCATTCAGCCTCCGACTATTCTTCGTTATGACTGGCATAGTTTTTAAGCAGCTCAACCTGCGTTTCCAACAGATGCAGCATATTTTTACGATGCAGCGCCGCCTTTTTCACCTGCTCGTTATAAGCCTGTTCGGCCATAGCAGCCTTGGCGTCAGCCTCAAAAATAATTTTACGGCTGCGCTCCTCGGCATCTCCCACCAGTTTACGATATTTAGTATTGGCATCCAGCATCATCTTGCCGGCTTCACTGCGTGCGTCCTCCAGCAGCTTGTTAGCCTCACTGGCAGCGCTGTTGGCACGCTTCTTGCAGACATCCTCGGTAGTAACACGCATCTTTTCTGCATCTACCTCGGCACTGCTGCGCAGCTTATCTGCATAAGCCTTAGCCTCCTCGCGCAGCTTATTGCATTCAGCCATCGCTGCCTGCAGCATGTTATCGGTTTTGTTCTTTGTCTGATTATACAAATTCTCAGCATGCGCCATGGTATCATCATGCAGCTTCTGCGCCGCAGCCTTCGCTTCGCTCAGCTGCTGCTCGCACTTCACTGCCGTTTCCTTCTCCAGCAGCGCCGCCTTCTTTTCGCTGGCGTTCTTCACCTCGTCAGCAGTTTCCTGCGCCACCGCCAGAGTGCTCTGCATGGTAGCCTCCATCTGCTGATAATATTCCAGCTTGGAGCTGACGCGCTCGATAGTTTCCTTCTGCTCCAGGTTATCCAGATAAAGGTATTCGTATTCCTTAATCAGCTTGGCAAGAAACTTGTCTACCTCTTCTACCTCATAGCCACGAAAACCCTTGGTAAAAGTTTTTTTCTTTAAATCCTCCGGATTAAGCATGGTTTATCCTCCTAGATATAACGCTTCAGCGTTACGCTGATGCGTCCTTTTTTAGTAGTGCCGCGGATTTCCTCAATCTCTACTCGTCCACGGCCGCGGAAGGAAATTACATCGCCCTCGTTCACCGGCTGTGCTGCCTTTTTGGCTTCTTTCCAGTTTACCTTGACATTCAGGCTTTTGATTTCATCCGCCATACGGCTGCGGCTGACGCCGTAGCCTGCCGCTGCCACGGCATCAAGGCGCAAATCAGCGACTGTCGCGTTAATCAGCTTAACCTTTTCTTCCTTCTGCAGCAATTCCTCGCGGGGAATTTCCGTAAGCGTTACCGGCGCAGAACCGATCTGCGTCAGATTGCCGGTAAGATAATTTACCAGCGATTTTTCTACCACGAACTGCGCACCCTCGGGCACAAAAACGATATCACCCAAGGCCTCGCGCTTGCAGCCCGTGCCCATAAACGCACCCAGAATATCGCGGTGCGACAAATCATAATAGCGCTTATCCCAGGCCGCCAGAAAATAGGCCATGCCGAAATCCGGCTGACCGTAAAAATCATCGGCAACAAAGGCAGCCTTCACCCTTTCGGCATTACTGAAGCCGCCGTCGCTTTCCAGACGCACATTTTCGTAGTTCGCCGCAATAATTTCCGCAACGTTATAGGCATGAGGATCAAGAAACTCGCTCACACGGAATTTGCGTGATTTATTGGCGCCCTCGGCCAAGTCCAACAGCTTGGCCGCCAGCTGCTCGTCACCGCCGGCTTTGAAGTAACGCAGAATTTTTTCTCTGTCTGCCATAAATTATTTCCCCTGTAATTCCTTATCTCGTTGCAGCACTGCCTGCACTGCATCATAAAAAGCACCGCGCACGCCATGATTTTCCAAGGCATGGATACCGGCAATAGTCGTTCCGCCGGGGCTTGTTACCTGGTCGCGCAGCTGTGCCGGATGCAAGCCGCTTTCTACGCACAGCTTGCCACTACCTGCCATTGTCTGTGCGGCCAGCTTAATAGCCAGCGCACGCGGCAGACCGGCACGCACGCCTGCGTCAGCCAGTGCATCGATAATCACAAAGCAATAGCCAGGTCCGCAGCCGGAAATAGCGGTAATCGCCTGCAATGCTTTCTCATCTACAAATTCTATCTCGCCGCAGCTGCTGAAAATTGCTGCCGCAGTCTGCTTCATCGGCTCGGTTACCGCCTCATCACAGCAGATGGCGGTCATGCCGGCGCCTGCTGCCAGCGGCGTGTTCGGCATTGTGCGGACTACGGGGAACCCCGGAGCATAAGCATGCAGCTGCGCAAGCGTTACACTGCCCATGATGGAAAGCACCCAAGCATCCTTTTTCATCGCAGCCATCAGCTCGGGCACCAACGCCACCGGTGCCACCTGAGGCTTTACAGCAAAGATTACCAGATCAGCATCCTTCACTGCTTCCTTATTATCAGTCGTAACATTTACGCCGTATGCTTCATGCAGACTGCGCGCATGTGCCTCAGTCGGTTCACCCACAGTAATCATTTCCGGTGCAATCAGGCCACCGCCAAGAATACCCTTGATAATAGCCTTGGCCATAGCGCCGCCGCCAATAAAAGCAATTTTCTTTACTGCTATTTCTCCCATGGTTTATTTCCCCTCTCATTATATTCGTGCTCGTCATCAGCATCTATATCTACATTTTTCGGAGCGCAGATGATAATATTGCGTCCCAGCTTTTTCATACTGCCGCCAATGGCATAAACAGTACCGCTGACAAAATCTGTCATGCGCTTGGCAACAACATTATCTGTCTTATCATAATTAACAACTACAGTCTGATTATCTCGCAGGTAATCGGCAATCTTCGGAGAATCATTGAAATCAACAGGCTCCAGCAACACAACTGTCATCAGCTTGTCAGCAATCGGCATATTAATAGTTTTGCTGCCCATCTTATCATTTTTAGCCGGTGCATCCTTCTCAGCACTTTTCTTGAAGCTCAAAATAGATTTACGTTCGCGCTTAGGCTCTTCTGCAGGCGCAGCAGCAGGTGTTTCCTTGCTGCCGAAGAAACGCTTCTTAGGCTTCGCAGGCTCCGGTTCATTCTTAGCAGGCTTCTCTTCAACTTCCTCTTCAATGATTTCATCATCATCGTCGTAAAGGCTTAAGGAATTCATGATTTTATCAATAATTTTCATTACGTCACCAACCTTCTCTATGTTTAAAATTTCAGGCTATAATCACGTTGGCCGAACAAGGCTGTGCCCACACGCACAATATTAGCGCCTTCCTCAACAGCAACTGCGTAATCATTGCTCATGCCCATGGAGAGGATATCAACCTGAGGATACTGGTGCTTTAAGCGGGCAAAGGCACGGTAACCGGCAGCAAACACAGGTCTGGTTGCTTCTACGTCCTCGCATTTTTGGGCAATGACCATCAGGCCACGCAAACGCACATGCTTGTATTCGGGCAGCTTCGGCAGCAGCGCCAGATAATCCTCTTTATCAAGGCCGGACTTTTGCTCCTCGTGGGCAATATTCAGCTGCAAAAGGATATCCTGCACCTTACCGATGCGTTCCGCCTCTTTGTCAATCGCAGCCAGCAAATGCTCGCTGTCTACCGATTCAATAAGGTCAAACAAGGCAACAGCCTGGCGTGCCTTATTCGTCTGCAGATGGCCGATAAGATGCCAGTAGCCATGCTTACCCAAGGCCTCCTGCTTATGCTTGGCCTCCTGCACGCGGTTTTCGCCTACATTGGCAATGCCCAAGGCTTCGATATCGGTAATAATTTCAGGCGGATGATTTTTCGTCACCGCCACCAGTGTTACCTTATCTCCTGTGAGCAGGTCTTTATTTTTACGCTGGTCCAAAGCAGACGCTATCTGCTCCTGAACCTGCTTTAAATTATCAGCTAACAATTTATTTGCCCCCCAATTCTCAGCAAAATGATTTGTGGCAAAGATTCTGCTTTTTATTATGCTTTAAAAGCTCTTTATCCTTATATTTTAGCATACGTGTAAACCATTGTCACGAATAAAAACAACAAAGAGCTGCCGCACAAAAGTGCAGCAGCTCTCGATAAATTTATCTTCGTTATGATAGCTATTAGTATAACAGCTTGTTGGCAATAACCAGACGTTGGATTTGGTTGGTGCCTTCGTAGATTTGCATGATTTTAGCGTCACGCATCATCTTCTCTACGGGGTACTCTTTGGTGTAGCCGTAGCCGCCCATTACCTGAACAGCGTCGGTGGTTACCTGCATAGCAGTATCAGCAGCATAGCATTTAGCCATAGCAGCCTCTTTGGAGAATTCCATGCCCTGGTCACGCATCCAGCAAGCCTTTTGAACCATGAGGCGAGCAGTTTCAACCTTCATAGCCATGTCAGCCAGCATGCCTTGAACCATTTGGAAGGATGCAATCGGCTGGCCGAACTGACGGCGCTCTTTAGCATATTTAACAGCGCAGTCCAGAGCAGCCTGAGCGATACCTACGGAAACAGCGCCAACGAACGGACGAGCGCTGTCTAAGGTGTTCATAGCAATACGGAAGCCTTCGCCTTCGCGGCCTACGCGATAGGACTCAGGAATAACAACGTCTTGCAGAACCAGCTCGGTAGTATTGGAAGGACGGATGCCCATTTTGTTTTCTTTTTTGCCAACGGAGAAGCCCGGAGTGTCTTTCGGAACGATGAAAGCAGTCAAACCACGGATACCGCCGGTTTTACGGGTATTAGCGAATACCAGGAAGATTTCTGCCAGAGCACCATTGGTGATGAACATTTTGGTGCCGTTCAGAGTGTAAGTACCCTCTTCCTTATTGTGTACAGCGCGGGTAGAAACGCCGCCTGCATCACTGCCTGCACCAGGCTCGGTCAGGGCGAAAGCAGCCAGACCGCCATTGTTCAGGATATCGCAATACATTTTCTTTTGTTCGTCAGTACCAGCCAGCAGAACAGGTACAGTTGCCAGGCTGTTAGCAGCCAGAGAGGTTGCAACACCAGCGCAGCCTTTGCCAAGCTCTTCATAAATGGTAGCAACAGAAATGCTGTCCAGACCGGGGCCATCTAATTCTTCCGGAACAATAACGTTCAGCAAGCCCATTTCGTTAGCCTTTTCAATCAGGCCGTCACGCATATGGTTTTCTGCATCCATTTCAGCAGCGTAAGGAGTAATTTCTTTTTCAACAAACTCCCTTACCATTTCCTGTAATTCTAATTGTTCCTCGTTTAATGCAAAATCCATCATATCCTCCTTGATATCAAGCGGTCTTCCGCGTCATTTCCCTTCCAAATCAACTCAGGTAAGCTCACCATTTGGCGGGTATCTCTTTAAATCTGTCGACGACAAACATAGTTGTTAAAATCGTCCCAATTAAATGCTTTTCGCTGTCTGTCATTTCAGCCTCAATAACCATCGTAGAATGTCCGGCATGCTTAATATGGCTGCGTACCGTCAATGTAGTCGGTTCATGGACACCTCTGATAAAATTCATGCTGAAATTGAGAGTTGCCACTACAGCGCCCACGCTTGCACCGGTAACACCCAGAACGGAGTCTGCCAAGGCCAACATCACTCCGCCGTGACAAATGTCACGATGATTAAAATGCTTTGCCGGATCAACGTCAATGCTGACTTCCGCACTGCCACACTTTATCTCACCAATATGCACACCGAATTTAGTCATAAAATTATTATCTGTGTACATTTGACGAATATAGGCAGGAACATCCTTGACCTGCTCCACAGCTATCATCGCCTTTCTTTGGACAGCAGAAAATATTACTGTCAATATATCTTTGATATTTTACCACAAAACAGCGTTTAACTCAACAGTTTCATGCAAAAAAATAAGCTGAAAGGAAAGTTTTCAGGCATAATTTTTTCAATAATTGCACTTTAGCATAGGCTGGAACGAAAATGGCTGCCGCACTTTAAGTACAGCAGCCATGCAGGAAGCATCTAAATTAATCAATAATATTTTGTTTATAATCGTGATACAGAGTCTTAAGCTCTTCCATAGTTGCTCCCATCTCAACCTTGAGCTTGGAAACAGTATCATAATCACCTTCGGCAACAGCTCTGCGGATAGCAGTGAAGATGCTCTTCTCTTCGAAAGAATCCTTTGCCAGCTTAGCGCGCAGGTTCTGGATCTTACGCCACATTGCCAGGTCACAGTCGGTGCAGGTTTCCTGATTGTGCAAGCGTTTCATATCGATAACAGCCTGATAGTTTTCCGGAATCAGACGAGTCAAGAGCTCGGTCTTCCAGCGAATCAGCGCACCCTGCATGAAGGAGTCGATGTATTCCTTCTTCAGGATATTGCCTTGGGTGAGCACGGCAACCTTTTCCGGATATTTTTCGAAGGCGCAGAGATTTTCCCAAACGGTAGCAGGCGGTTCACCGAACAGCTTGCTGCGTTCTTCCGCAGTGAAATCTTCAAACACGTCTTCCTCAGTACGGTATTGACGGTCGGTATCCAGATAGAAACCCTCTTCGCCGGCCTTCTTGGAAATCTCCTTTTCCAAAGCCTTCAGGTCCTTACCGGATTCTACGCAAGCCTTGATACCATCGAGGCAGGAAAGGTAGAAGGCAGCAATGGCGATGTAGGTATTGGTGTACGGATTTGGAGAACGCATTTCAATACGGGTAGCCTTATCGTTATCCAAATCGCGGATCAGGCCTGCAAGAATAGTTCTGTTACGGGACGGGTTATCCGGGCTCAGGCCCAGGCTGGTTACAATGCAGACAGGAGCTTCAAAGCCGGGTTTCAGACGGTTCAGAGAGTCAATAGTGCAGGAGATAAACGGATTGGTTACCTCGTAGTTTTTCAAAAGGCCCATGAGAGCGCCGTAGCCGACAGCGGACAGGAAATCCTCATGCATATCCTTAGGCGAGAACAGGTTGACAATCTTGCCGTTTTTCATTTTTGCGGCAATGCCTACATGCGTATGCTCACCACTGCCTGCAACGCCGGGAATCGGTTTAGCCTGGAAGGAAACTTCAAGACCGTTCATACGGAAAATCTCTTTAACGATGATACGCGCCAGCAGCTCGTTATCTGCAGTCTGTACGCCGCTGCTGAACTTCCAGTCAACCTCCAGCTGCTCCATAACGTGAGTCATATGGCCTGCACCGTCAATCTGACCTTTAACGCCGCCACATTCCTTATGGCCCATTTCCGGCTCCAGACCGTACAGCTCCAGAGTCTGGATAGTCTGCTCCAATGCAGTACGCACATTGCCGCGGGTACGCTGCCAGTATTGCTCCTGCATTACCTGAGAGGAGCTCAGAGCCTCCAGCGGTGCGTCCTCACGCGGAGTTTTTACCCAAAATTCCAGCTCAGTAGCACTGGTGAAGAGCAGCTTTTCAATCTCAGCAGGATTTACATGCTCCAGACCTGCAATTACCGGATGCTTAGCAAACAAATCCATAATCTCTTTTTCTACATAAGCCAGAGTATCATTCAAAATAGAACGGGAATCAACATGATTGCCGTTGTGAATCAGATAGCAGGGAATGCGCAGAGTACCGATCATGCGACCGCTTTCTGCATCAAAATGCTCATAATTATAATCAACGAACCAGTTAACGGTTTTATCAACCTTCATATCAACGCGCGCATCGTTCAGAGTAGCAATACCTGTCAGCACAACGGAGGAGCCGTCAGTCTGTGCTGCGCTGCCTGCCAAAAAGCCGTCGATATCCTCAAGGAAAATTTTCATCGGAATTTTTTCGTCGGTATCATTACCGGCAAAATCCACACCCATCAGAGATACAAACTGAATCTCCGGATGCAGAGTCAGAAGCTCACGCAGAGTGCTTTCGTTTTGTTCTTCAGGTTTAATTACGTACAGTAAATCTTTGTTGTTCATGATCAGTGCAGCTCAAGGCTGCCTCCTTTCTCAATACTCCCTAATTATCATGCTGCAGAAAAATGCTCCCTACATATTTTCTGCAAGATAAACGAAAAAGGACCTTTTTAAGCATGGACATACTACTTCCTTACTCAAAAAAGTCCTCGTTGACTGTCTTATTATTATAGCAGACATCAAGTGCTTTTGTCCAGCTTTAATTTCTGATAATGAGCTGTCAGGCAAGCAGGCGGACAAGAATTTCCTCCAGCTTTTCGTAGCCGCGTCCTCCCTGACGCAGCTTGATATTCATATCTGATAACCCCAGCAGTGCTTCCGTCAGACGCTTTTCATCAAAGCGCCTGCTGTCGCGCTCCAAAAATCTGTAGGCATATGGGCTGCGCATCCCCAGCTCCTCCATAATGCCCTTCTGGTCGTAGCCTCTGCGCTTCAGCTCCAGATAGCGCAGCACCTGACGCAGCTTAAATGCGACAGTTGCACTGAGCGGCAGGATATAGGTTCCGTGCTTGCGTTCGCTCGCCAACAGCTCCAGGCACTGCTTCAGCTTGCCTGCCATAATATAATTGGTCAGCGCAAAAGATGAAGCATTTGGCAGCAATGCGAAAACATTCAGTACATCCTCTTCCGTCCATTCCCTGCGTCCTGCGGCATAAATTGCCAGCTTACTGATTTCCTGCTGCAGCAAATCCAGCGGAATTTCTTCCTTTACTGGCTCAATATATTCGCTGATGGCGGCCAAAGCATCTCTGGTAAAATGCGCGCCGTATGCTGCCGCCTGCGCATACAGCCAATCATCAAGATCTCTTTCCTTAATGCGCTCACACGGACAAATCAGCGCGCTTGCTCTGAGCTGCTTATACAGCTTGGTCCGCTTATCCATTTTTTTGCTGCTGATAACCAACAGGCAGTAATCCGGCACGTCACTGACAATCGCCGCCAGCTGCTCCATTTTCTTGGAATCCGTATCATCCTGCGCATCTGCAGCGCTATTTGCTTTGGCAGGCTTTGCTGCCCACAGCTTTTCGTCCTTCAGGAAAATCAGCGATTTTCCGCAGAAGAAGGGATAGCTGTTGACGGCCGCCTGCAGCCCGGACAAATTGGTGTCCTTGTCAAAAACCGTTATTTCGCGGTCAGCCTCCGGCGTATCGCCAAAAACATATTCCGGCAGCGCGGCAATAATGCTGTTGCGGTAGTAATCCTCCTCGCCGCACAAAAGCAGTACCTGCGCCTGCGGCAGCGGCTTATGCTGTTGCAATAGTGAAATCAGGTTTTCCGGTTTAATATCCATCTGTATTCCCTCTTATTATTTTTCTAACGGTACAATGGCTAAGGTCTTGCCCAAAGGTGCAAGTATTTTTAAGATTGTACTGATTTTAGGAATAGATGTACCGTTTTCCATTCTCGCAATTACAGGCTGCTTTACTCCGCTCAAAAGCTCCAATTGCTTTTGGGTTATTCCCTTATCCTGACGTGCCTTGATAAGTTCACCAATTAAGGCAACTCGCAAATCACTTGCGGAAATTTCTTCCGGTGTAAAAATATTCTTTCTTACATCCTGCCATTCATAGCCCACTGCACTATTTTTCACTTTCCTCACTCCTTAATTCTTCTCCTTTAATTATAACTTATGAGTTATATTTTGACAACAGCTTCACTGTAAATCCGCGTAGCCATAGCATTTTATTCCCTCTGCGTCAAAAACAACTTTAATGCACCCCAATTCATCAGTTCTGACAACATTGCTGCCTATGGCCTGCAAACGCTCCAGCGTTTCCTGATGCGGATGGCCGTAACGGTTGCCGCGCCCGCAGGAAATAACTGTCAGCCTTGGCCGCACCTGCTCCAGAAATTCCATACTGCTGCTGTAATGCGAACCGTGGTGTCCTGCCTTCAGCACAGTGTACTGCTGCAGCTGCAGCCCTCGCTCGCGTTCTTCCCCCATGTCGCCTGTAAACAGCACGCTGCCCTGCGCGCTGTGTAGCGCCGCCAGCGTGCTGGCTTCGTTTCCCGGCACAGCCTGCTGCGGTACATCAACTAAAACAAGCTCCGCATTATCATCCAACGCATAGCGTTCACCGCTCTGCACAACATGCGCCTGCGTCCTACCGGCCTGCGCCAAAATTTCCTGCTGCACCCTTTTGCTTTCCTCCGTCAACGCTTCGTTAGGCAGAAGCAGCTTTTTCACCCGCAGCTGTCGCAGCAAATCCGCCGCAGCGCCGACGTGGTCAAAATCATAGTGGCTTAAGAGCAGAATATCTGCCTCACGCTTGCCCAGATAGCGCAAAAACGGCGTAATCACGCGCGTAGCAGTCGAGATATTTTTCAAGCCGCCGGTATCAATAATTGCCACATGCTGTGACGGCGTAACAATAACAGCGCAATCACCTTGCCCAACGTCCAGAAAATAGCAGGCCAACGGCAGCGTGTGATACTGCTGATAAGCAAGCGTCCCGGCAAGCAGCAAGGCATGCAAAAGCAGGATGCAGCGACGCTCCCTGTTGCTCCAAAATTGCAGCCAGGGGAAATCAGCCCACACAAACAGCCCTGCATAATAGATTACAAAGCAATAGGCAGGAAGCTTGCCGATAACTACAGTACTGTACGGCAGGTCGGCAAAAAAGCGCGCCTGTGTCAGCACCTGCGCTGTCAGCCAGGCAGCAAGCTGCAGCAAATAATCACCGCAGAAAGGCAACAGCGCACCCACGAGTGCCAACTGCGCTGCTATTTCCAACACCGGCACAAGCACGATATTGCTTACCAGGGCAATCAGCGAAAATTGGTGAAAATAGTAAACCTCCAGCGGCAGCACAGCCAGCTGTGCTGCCATTGAAACTGCTGCCGCCTCGCCTATCGGCGCAGGTAAAGCCTGCGGCAGCAGCCTTTGGCAAACTGGCAACAACCACAAAAGTCCGGCCGCCGCCCCGAACGATAGCTGAAAACCGATATCGGCCAGCCATAACGGCTGCAGGCACAACAGCAGTGCCGCCACCAGGCACAGCAAGCGTCCGCGCTCCGCACCGCTGCCGCCAAGCAGCAGTACACTGCTCATAGCCAGCGCCCGCAGCACCGGCGGGCGCAAGCCACAGAGCAACGCATAAGCAATCAACAAAGTGATAACAATAACCTTACGCCAGGGCAGCGGCACCCACTGCAGCAAAGCAAGCAGCAAACCTGTCAGCAGCACAATATGCGTACCTGAAACAGAAAGCAGATGCGCCAGACCATTATCCGTAAACAGCTCACGCGTTTCTTCATCCAGCCTGCTGCTGCCGCCAAGCACCATACCGCTCAGCAGCGCCCCATATTCACCATCGGCAGCTGCTTCCATGCGCTCGCTCAGCTTTTTGTTCCACAAGGCAAAGCGCTGCCACCACAAAACCTGCGGCTCTGTCTTTAGCAGCTGCGCCTTGCTCAAACGTCCGCCCAGCTCCTGCACTCTGTTATAGCTGGCAGCGTCAAAGCCTCCGGGGTTACGCAGGCTGTCCAGCTGCTCCAGCGTTCCCTTAAGCACTACACAGCCTGCCTGCGGCAGCTCACCCTTCACGCTCACGCGCAAGCATCCGCTGTAAGCAAGCTCCGTATCGCTATACACCTTTTGACAACGCAGAACCGCACTGCTGAAGCCATCCAGTCTGCGTACGCTCAAAGGCTCCACTGCTCCCTGCACAACCAGCTGCCGCCCGAAGCAGGCAGCAAGCTGCTGCTCGGCAGAAGGCGGCACCGTAAGCAGACGAAAGAGCAGTACACAAAGCAGCATGAAGGGCAAAAATAAGCGTAAATAACGTATTTTCTGCAGCACTAATCTACCTCCACATAATCACGCAGCTTCGCCAACTTGGCTTTGCCGATTCCCGGCACACGCAGCAAATCATCCGCGCTGTTGAACCGCCCGCTGCTTCTTGTTTCCACAATACGCTGCGCCAGCGCCGGGCCAATGCCCGGCAGCTGCTGCAGCTCACTGGTGCTTGCGCTGTTGATGCGCACGCTCTGCATCATGCTGTTGTTTCTGCCTGGGCCTGCTTTAGCACCGCCTGACTTTCCTAACGCACTCTCACCTAAATCGGACTTTGCCTGATCCTTTTTCCTCTGAGTTCTGCTTGTCCGTGTAGTCTTCTGCACCGGCACTCTTATCTGCATGCCATCGCGCACCTTACGCACCAGGTTGACACGTTCACTATCGGCATTTTCCGTCAGGCCACCGGCAGCAGCAATGGCCTCTTCCACTCTGCAGTTGGCAGGCACATCGTAAATTCCCGGCTCCAGCACTGCGCCGCTCACCTGCACGCGTACTGTTTTTGCCTGAGCTGCTTTTGATGTAACAGCACCTTGCGCAGACTGCGGCAGGCTGCTGCCGCCAGGCAACGCTTTTGCTTTGTCATCGGTGCTTATAAGGCTGGTGATGATACAGCCTGTGAGGAGAACAGTGATGAAAATCAGTTTTTTTACTTTTGCTTGCATGGTGATACCTCCTTAGGGTGTTGAAAAATATTTTAGAACCAAAATTAGAGCCTATCTTAGGGAGCCTCTCATATGACGTGAATCGGCAGACTGAGCCTCTCCTTGGGGAGAGGTGCCGAGCTTGTCGAGGCGGAGAGGGGTTTTTCTGTGCAGCTGTTTTCTGAACTCTATCCCCTCTCAGTCACCATTGCTGATGCAGCAGCCCTAGCAGGAGCCTATTTTAAAGTTTTATTTCTCACGTTTTCATAATCAATTCCAACGCAGACACAACCTTCTCTATCTCATCACAAACGCTATTAAAATTTTTATCAATAGCATTATTAGGAAATCTTATTACTGTTATTCCCAAATCATTAAAATAAGCTGTTCTTCTTTCATCATATTTCGCATGCTTATCTTCGTAATGTTGACTACCATCCAGTTCAACTATCAACTTAACATGTCCACAATAAAAATCTGCAATATATTTACCTATTGGCTTTTGTTTATACCACTTACACCTATGTTTTTGTAAAAAATCATACCATAGATGAAGTTCCTGTCTAGTCATTGCCTTACGTAATTTTTTCGCAAAATCTTTTGTTGGTCTATCCGATAAATTATTAAACATAGTTATCCTCCTTTAGGTATTCTCCCCTCTCAGTCACCCTTGCGGATGACAGCTCCCCCCTAGGGGAGCCTCTCATATGACGTACAACAGTAGACTGAGCCTCTCCTCGGGGAGAGGTGCCGAGCTTGTCGAGGCGGAGAGGGGTTCTATTGTTTGAACTCTTTCTGAACGCTATCCCCTCTCAGTCACCCTTGCGGGTGACAGCTCCCCCCTAGGGGAGCCTCCTTTAAATTAATCGCTGAATAAACATCACAAAAAAACAAAAAGAGCCCCCAAGAATAACAATTACGTTATTCTCAGAGACTCTGAAAATGTAAGCGTTATTTAGTACTACTAAATAATGTCATTGCTGACATGCACTGCTTATTTTTTTGTCCGCGCTACAGTCTGCGGAAACTGCCTGCTGCAGGACAGCTGTAACTGCGGTGGTCGCAGTTAGTTATTAGTGGTTAGTGGCCAGTAATACTAAAGCTCGCGACAAATTTTATTTTTACTTTTATTTTCCCCCTCTTCTTGCTCGCTATCCGCTCGCAACGGGGATTCGTTCCACCTTTTCGATTTCTAACTTCGCTTACGCTTGTTACAAATCGGGTCTCACTTCCCCCTCCTTTGCTCCCTGTTCGGTCGCAACGGGGATTCGTTCGACCTTTTCGATTTCTAACTTCGCTTACGCTCGTTACAAATCGGGTCTCACTTCGCTACGATGTTTACCAGACGGCCGGGTACGCAGATAACCTTACGTACGGTTGCATCGCCGATGTGAGCCTGAACGTTAGCGTCAGCCATAGCAATCTTCTCCAGCTCTTCCTTGGTAGCTTCAGCCGGAACAGTCAGACGACCGCGAACCTTGCCGTTAACCTGCAGAACGATTTCTACATTGTCAACCTTCAGCGCTTCTTCATCGCACTCAGGCCAGCTTTGTTCATGTACGCTGCTGTTGGCATCGATAGCACCACGCCACAGTTCTTCGGTGATATGCGGAACAAACGGACTCATCATCTTGATGAGGTCGGAAATTGCTTCGTAAACCAGACCTGCATTCAGCTCTTTGGCAGCTTCTTTATAAGCATAGAGAGCGTTAACCAGTTCCATCATAGTGGAAATAGCAGTGTTGAAGTTGAAGCGGGTTTCGATATCGTTGGTAACCTTCTTAATGCTGCTATGCAGTACACGGCGCAGGTCCTTGTCTGCTTCGCTCAGGTTGCTGTGATCGTATTCGGTAACCTTTTGTGCCAGAACGGGTTCAAAAGCTTGTACAATACGCCAGATACGGTTCAGGAAGCGGAAGGAACCTTCAACGCCCTGGTCGCTCCACTCCAGCTCTCTTTCAGGCGGAGCAGCGAAGAGGATGAACAGACGCGCAGTATCAGCACCGTATTTGGAAAGAATTTCTTCCGGAGAAACAACGTTACCCAGAGATTTACTCATCTTAGCACCGTCTTTGATTACCATGCCCTGAGTCAGCAGGTTGCTGAACGGTTCATCGTAATCAACCAGGCCTGCATCACGCAGAACCTTTACAAAGAAGCGGGAATACAGCAGATGCAGAATAGCATGCTCAATACCGCCGATATATTGGTCTACAGGACCCCAATAGTTATTGAGCTCCTTGTCAAACGGCATCTTGTCGTTGTGTGCGTCGGTATAACGCAGATAGTACCAGGAGGAGCACAGGAAGGTGTCCATAGTATCGGTTTCACGGGTTGCGTCAGCACCGCATTTCGGGCATTTGCAGTGAACGAATTCTTCGGAGGTTGCCAGCGGAGATTTAGCACCGGCAGTAAAGCTTACGTCCTCAGGAAGGCGAACCGGCAGCTGGTCTTCCGGAACCAGAACCTCGCCGCAGTGCGGGCAATAAATGATAGGAATCGGAGCGCCCCAATAACGCTGACGGCTGATCAGCCAATCGCGCAGACGGTAGTTTACACGGCGTTTACCGAAGCCTTCAGCTTCAGCCTTGTCCATGATAGCGCTCATAGCCTTGTGCATTTCCATGCCGGTGAATTCGCCGGAGTTAACCAGCATGCCTTCTTTTTCTTCGTAAGCGCAGGTCATTTCTTCCAGCTTCAGCTCTTTGCCAACCGGACAGATGGTAACGATTTTTTCAATGCCGTATTTGTCGGCAAACATCCAGTCACGTTGGTCACCGGTAGGAACGCCCATAACAGCGCCGGTACCGTAATCATACAGTACATAGTTGGTTACCCAGATTTCTACCTTGCGGCCGGTGAACGGGTTGATGCAATATACGCCGGTGAATACGCCCTCTTTTTCGGATTCGCTGGAGGTACGTTCAATTTCGGACTGATTGCGTACACGCTCGCAGAAGGCATTGATTTCGTCAGCCTTCGGATTGTTTTCGCAAATCTTTTTAATCAGCGGATGCTCGGCAGCCAGAGCCATGAAGGTTACGCCGTAAGCAGTATCCGGACGGGTGGTGTAAACAGCAACAGTATCGTTAAGTGCAGGGATTTCAAAGGAGAATTCCAAGCCTTCGCTGCGGCCGATCCAGTTATGCTGCATGGTTTTTACGCGCTCGGGCCAGCCCGGCAGCAGGTCAAGATCCTTCAGCAGCTCATCAGCATAATCGGTGATTTTGAAGAACCATTGGCTCAGATCCTTTTTAACAACCTCATGGTCGCAGCGCCAGCATTTGCCGTCGATAACCTGCTCATTAGCCAATACAGTGTTACAGGTGTCGCACCAGTTTACAGCAGATTCCTTTTTAACTGCCAGACCGCGTTTGTAGAACAGCTCAAAGAACCATTGAGTCCATTTGTAATATTCTTCCTTGCAGGTGGTAACCTCGCGGTCCCAATCATAGGACAGACCGAGAGCCTTCAGCTGACGGGTCATGTTGGCGATGTTTTCCAGAGTCCATTTTTTAGGCGGAATGTTGTGTTTGATAGCAGCGTTTTCAGCAGGCATACCAAAGGAGTCCCAGCCCATCGGATGCAGAACATTGAAACCCTTCATGGTGCGGAAACGTGCGATTACGTCGCCGATGGAGTAGTTACGAACGTGGCCCATATGCAGGTTGCCGGACGGATAGGGGAACATTTCCAGAACGTAGGATTTAGGTTTATCCTTATCCATCTCTACTTTAAAGGTTTTGTTTTCTTCCCAGTATTTTTGCCATTTAGCTTCAATATCATGGGGAGCATACTTTTCTTGAATCATTTCATTACCTCCCAGGTATTATTGTTGGTCGAAAATAAAAAATCCCCGACCTTAAAGAAGGTCAGGGACGAAAAATTCGCGGTACCACCCTGATTGCGGCTACAGCCGCCACTCAATTAGCCTTAACGCAGCATCACGTCCGCACATTTCCTTGCGGCTTCTTCACGGTGAGTTCATCTGCCCTAACTGCCGGCTCGCATCAACCGCCGACTTTCTGAAAGATACTGCAGACTACTGCTCCGCTTCACAGAATTTGATTAAAAATATCTTGTATATTATATAACGCAAAGCAGGAAAAGTCAAACTTCCGCATCGGCATTATTTTTTCTTTTTCTTCGGCACCAGCTTCTGCCCCAGCTGTCCCTTGACGATAATCAGCTGATCACGCAGCTCGGCCGCCGCCTCGAAGTCCAGCGCCTTTGCCGCCTCCTGCATCCGTCTTTCCAGCTCGCGGGCCAGCGTGTTCAGCTCCTTAGCTGATTTCTGCTTCAGCTTCTTGCTGCTGCCATAGGCTTCGGCTTCTTCTGTATCTGCCACCTTCGTCAGCTTAATCAGCTGGCGCTGCTCCTTGTAAATCGTCTTCGGCGTAATGTGGTGCTCCTCGTTGTACGCCTGCTGCTTTTCACGACGGCGGTTGGTTTCGTCTATTGCCCGCTGCATGCTGTCGGTAATACGGTCGGCATACATAATAACACGACCGTGAGCATTACGCGCAGCGCGTCCGATAGTCTGAATCATCGCCGTATCACTGCGCAAAAAGCCTTCCTTATCGGCATCCAGAATTGCAATCAGCGATACCTCAGGCAAATCAAGGCCTTCACGCAGCAGGTTAATGCCTACCAGCACATCAAACTTACCGGCACGCAGGCTGTCGATAATCTCCGCTCTTTCAATCGTGGCGATTTCCGAATGCAGATAGCGCACACGCACGCCTGCCTGCTTCAGATATTCCGTCAGGTCTTCTGCCATACGCTTCGTCAGCGTAGTCACCAGCACACGCTCACCTGCGGCAGCAACCTTGTTGATTTCGCCCAACAGATCGTCAATCTGTCCCTTAATCGGGCGGATTTCAATCTGCGGGTCCAGCAGGCCTGTCGGGCGGATAATCTGCTCAACTACATTGTCTGCCTGCTCCAGCTCATACTTCGCCGGCGTAGCAGAAACATAAATCGCCTGCTTAATCTGCGCCTGAAACTCGTCAAAGGTCAGCGGTCTGTTATCATAGGCCGACGGCAGACGGAAGCCATGCTCCACCAGCATCTCCTTACGCGAGCGGTCACCGGCATACATAGCGCGAATCTGCGGCAGCGTCACGTGCGACTCATCCACCACCAGCAGAAAATCCTTAGGAAAATAATTTACCAGCGTAAACGGCGGCTCTCCGGCCTTGCGTCCCGCAAGATGGCGCGAATAGTTTTCGATGCCGGAGCAGTAGCCCATCTCCTGCATCATTTCGAGGTCATAATTCGTACGCTGCTCCAGACGCTGTGCTTCCAACAGCCTGCCATGCTTATTCAGCTCATCAAGACGCTCGTCCAGCTCCTCGCGAATATCATTCATAGCGCGTTCAAGATTCTCACGACTCGTAACATAGTGGCTCGCAGGGAAAATCGCCACATGGTTGCGCTGCGCCAGAATCTCGCCCGTCAGCACATCGAATTCCACGATGCGGTCAACCTCATCATCGAACATTTCAATGCGCACAGCCTTTTCACCGTAGGCCGCCGGAATAACCTCAATCACGTCACCGCGCACACGAAAGGTGCCGCGCTTGAAATCAATATCATTGCGCGTATATTGAATCTCCACCAGCTTATGCAAAATCTTCTGACGGTCGATAATCTGCCCCAGGCGCAGTGACAGCACCATATCATAATACTCCTGCGGCGCGCCTAAGCCGTAAATACAGGAAACGCTGGCTACAATAATAACATCCTTGCGTTCAAACAAAGCGCTGGTCGCACTGTGGCGTAGCTTATCAATCTCGTCGTTAATCGAAGCATCCTTCTCAATATACGTATCCGACTGGGGAATATAGGCCTCCGGCTGATAATAATCGTAATACGAAACAAAATATTCCACCGCATTCTCCGGGAAGAAAGCCTTCAGCTCACTCGCCAGCTGCGCCGCCAGCGTCTTATTATGCGCAATCACCAGCGTCGGCTTGCGCACCTTATTGATTACCTGCGCAATCGTATACGTCTTGCCCGTACCCGTTGCGCCCAGCAGCACCTGCGTGCGCAGGCCCTGCTCCACGCCCTCCGCCAGCTTGGCAATCGCCTGCGGCTGGTCGCCGGCAGGCTCAAACGGAGCCTGAATTTTAAAATCCATACTAATCACCAACTGTAAAACACTAGAAACATAACTATACTAATCTAAGCAGCAAACGAGCAATTGTTATATCGTGGAATGAATAGCAATTTTAGCAAATAAGTGTCCGGAACCACAGAATGGGCGCAATGTCTGAGCGCTATGCCTAATTTTTATAGTAGCATTTGTCAGCATAGCGCGAGTTTTGCGCCGCTTCGTCTTGGTTCCACACGAAATTTGCGTTAAGAAATTGCTCTGATTGAAACGATATACAATTGCGACGCCAGAAATTCACACATCCAGCTCAACGCTTACCGGACAATGATCGCTGCCGAAAACCTCATTGTGAATCTCCGCACTCCGCAGCTTATCCGCAATCCTGTCCGAAACCACAAAATAATCAATACGCCAACCCGCATTCTTCTCACGCGCCTTAAAGCGATAGCTCCACCAGCTGTACTTAACCTCCTCCGGATGCAGATAACGGAAGCTGTCCGTAAAGCCTGCCGCCTTCAGCTCGCGGAACTTAGCACGCTCCTCATCCGTAAAGCCCGCATTCTTGCGGTTGGTCTTAGGATTCTTCAAATCAATCTCCTCAGCCGCCACATTCAGATCACCGCAGACAACAACCGGCTTCTTCGCATCCAGCTCCTGCAGATAGGCACGGAACACATCCTCCCACACCATGCGGTAATCAAGACGCGCCAAGCCATCCTTGGAATTCGGCGTATACACCGTCACCAGATAAAAGCTCTCAAACTCCAGCGTAATCACACGCCCTTCCTTATCGTGCTCCTCCTGTCCCAGGCCATAGGTAACAGCCAAAGGCTTAACCTTCGTAAAAACAGCAGTACCACTGTAGCCCTTGCGCTCCGCACTGTTCCAATACTCCTCATAGCCAGGGAACACAAAATCCGCCTGCTCACGCTGCATCTTCGTTTCCTGCAGACAAATAATATCCGGCGCTGCCTCCTGCAAAAATTCAGCAAAGCCCTTTGTCATGCAGGCACGCAAACCGTTAACATTCCAGGAATATAATTTCATAAGTTCAACCTCTTTTCCGTAAATTTATCTGACACCGCGGCAGCAAAACCACCGTGCGATTTTTCTACTCTATTTGATTATTGTAACATTACACGCCCAAAAATAAAAGAGCTGCCCGCAGCGCATCATCATCAGCAATGACAAAACGCGCCCGGAAGCTCTTAAAATTTAAAACTTAATTTGCGACGGCTCGTAATCAACCGTTGTCTTGATAAAAGCAATCTCATTGCAATACGGATACTGCGGACAATACACGCATTCCTTCCATACCTTCTGCGGCAGCTTATCCTTCGCCGTTTCAATATAATCACACTTGGCAAAAAATCCCGGCTGATAGGTCAGAGTGAAAAACATCGTCACGCCGCGCTCGATGCCCTCCTTTTCCAAATGCTCCACCAGCTGACGACCTATACCTGTTTTCTGCAGGCTCGGTTCCACCGCCAACGAGCGTATTTCCGCAAAGCGGTCCCAGACAAAATGCAGCGCACCGCAGCCCAACAGGCGGTTATTTTCCACCGCTAAAATATAATCACGCAGATTCTCGTAAATCGAATTGCGCGCACGTGGCAGCATCAAGCCTTCCTTTGCATAATAATTCAGCAATTTGTGTATATGTTCTACATCGCCGAAAGTTGCCGGTCTAAAAACAATCATTTTTCAAACCCCCTCATTTGTATTCCCCATATCAGTTTATCGAACGCAACTGATTTTCTATATATTATCACGTATTACAGCAGAGTACAAGTATAAAAATGCAAAAAAAGAATTAATCAGTGTAATAACATACTGATTAATTCTTTTTTAAAACAAGGTTACATTCTTTCCTTCAGCATATCTGCCGCAGCACACAAAGCCACAATAATCGCAGCCGGTCGCGGCGGGCATCCGGGCACAGCAATATCAACCGGCACCACGTCAGCTGCACGCCCCACAACAGCATAAGTGCTGCCATAGGTTTCGCCGCCGCAGGCACAGGCACCGCAGGCCATAACCATTTTCGGTTCAGGCATAGCGGCATAAGTCATACGCAGCGCCTGCTCCAGATTGCGCGTAACTACGCCGGTAACCATAAGCATATCCGCATGACGCGGAGAAGCAACGAAGGCAATACCATAACGGTGCAAATCGTAAACAGGGTTGCTCATCGCACCCAGCTCAAAATCGCAGGCATTGCAGCTGCCAGCGTCAAGATGACGCACATGCAGCGAACGTCCCAGCTTCGCTGTGACTGCCTCGCTGACTTCAACGGCACTGTCAGCCAGAATCTGCGCCAAAGCATCATGGTTCGTGTGCACCAACGCCTTACGCGCGCAGGCCTCTACACAGCGGCCGCAGAAAACGCACTTACTGTAATCTATTTTCGCTTTACCGTCAGCCACACTCACTGCATCTACCGGACAGGCAGCGGCACAGGCACCGCAGCCGTCGCAGCTGCCGTCGCACTGCAGCTGACCGCGCAGACGCTTGTGGCCCGTAGTATCAATATTTTCGGTAGCAATCTTTCCGTGAAGAATTGCCTCCAGCATTTTTAACATCTTGCCACCTCCTTAGCGGTCTATGCAGGCATAGCATAACTCAAAGCTTTTATTTATTAACGGGAAGTCAGGAATGATGTCACCCTGTACCGCTACAGTCAGCGCCGGCCAGTTAGGATAGGAGGCACTGCGCACAAACAGGCGGTCTATGCGGCCTTCCTTGTCCAGCAGCAGGCAGTGCAGATTATCACCGCGGGCAGATTCACTGATGCCCCAGGTAAAATGACCTTCCTCCTGCTTAAGCTCGCCCAGCTCAACCGCCAGCTGCGTTTCCGCGTTGCGGCGCAGCTTGCTGATAAGCTGACGCACCAGCTTCAGGCTTTGGGCAACCTCACCGATACGCACCTTGATACGTGCTTCGACATCGCCCGCTGTTTCCATAATCACCTCAAAATCAAGCTCATCATAAATACCGTAGCCGATATCCTTGCGGCTGTCACGGGTACTGCCGCTGGCACGCGCACCCACGCCTACCATAGCCAAATCAAAGGCAGTATCCGGACGCACTCTACCGGTGGTACGAATACGGTTGACGAAGTTCGCCTGCTCCCACATGATATGCACCATATCGGCATAAACAGCCTCTACCTCGCGCAGTACGTCCTCAACCTCCTCCAGCATCGCGTCGGTAACATCATACTGCACACCGCCGGGGATAATCAGACCGCGCAGGAAGCGGTTGCCTGCCAGCATTTCGTTAAGCTGCATCAGATATTCCTTCAGACGTGTGCCCATGCTGATTACAGGCGAGAAGCCGACACCGGCGCAGATATTGCCCGTATCACCCACATGGTTATACAAGCGCTCCATCTCCGCAGCCAGTGTACGGATTAACCACGCACGGTAAGGCACCTCTGCCTCCGAGCATTTTTCTACCGCCTGACAGAAGCTCAGCGTATTGGCTACACTGCAGGCACCGCAGATGCGTTCTACAATCGGCAGTGCTTCCATCGGCGTAAGGCCTTCGACAGCCTTTTCAATACCACGGTGGGTAAAGAACAGCTTGGCATCCAGCTGCAGCATAGCCTCACCGGCCTGGCTGAAGCGGAAGTGACCGGGCTCGATGATGCCTGCATGGATAGGACCTACAGGAACCTCAAAGAGGCCTTCGCCCTGAGAGGTAAGCATTTCGTATTCACGCTGTCCGCGTGCATCGTAATCCTTGGGATATTTTTTCAGCAGCGGATGGAAGCCTTCGGGAAAGCTCTCATGCAGCACCAGCGGACGCATATCGGGATGTCCCTGCGGCTCGAAGCCGAACATATCGTGCAGCTCGCGCTCATACCAGGCAGCAGCTGGCAGCAGCGTAGTCAGCGATTGATATTCCAGCGGACCGTCCGCCGGGAACGGTGCCTTCAATACATCGATATCGCGTTTGGCAGCATTATAGAACAGGCAGTAGATGGCCAGACCGCCGCCCTGCAGCGTTTCGTCTGCGCCGAACATGGCAGCCAGCGGACGCTTGCCGCTGTCGCTGCAGATATTGGCAGCACCACGCAAATTTTCCGGTTTAACTAGCATTATCTCAGCCTCCTATAATCTGCACAGCCTGGTTCAGCAGATTGTTGAGCCAGGGAATATTTTCAAAGCCGGCGCCCACTACGCAGGTCAAAAGCAACAGCGCTGCCAGCACCGGTACGTCGGTAGCGCCCAGCAAATCGCCCAAGGGCTGACGCTTCGATTTATCGCACAGCATACGCATACCGTGGTACAAAATACCAATTAAAACGCCGGCCAGCAGGATAATCAGCAGACTGCCTGCTACCCAATGTCCTTCACGGAACATGGACGCCATAATGTAAAACTTACTGAAGAAAAGGCCCATCGGCGGCAGGCCCAAAATGCCCAGCATACCCAAAAGCCAGAATGTCGCAGTATGCGGTACATCCTTAATCATACCGTGAATACGCATCATATTACGAGTCTGATATTCCTGGATAATCGTGCCGGCAATATAGAACAGCACAAACTTAATCATCGCATGACTGTACATATGCAGCATTACAGCCTTCAGGGAAAAAGCGGAAAATACACCGATACCGGCAACCATAATGCCGATATTTTCCATAGAGGAGTACGCCAGAATACGCTTCACGTCACGCTGTACAACAACGAACGGCACCGCAATCGCCACAGTCAGCACAGCAAAGAACAGCAGCATGCTGCTCATCATCGCAGCACCCGCTGTCGGCAGCAGGATAACCAGATTACGCAGCAGCACATAAATCGCACAGCTGCAGAGCGCACCGCTCAGCATACCGCTGGTCAGCGACGGAGCCTCGGCATAGGCATCCGGCAGCCAGGTATGCATCGGCGCCATGCCTGCCTTCGTACCGTAGCCGATAACGATAAACAGCAGTGCCAGCTTGGTCATCGCCGGATTCAGGCTGTTGGCATGCTCATGCAGATACAGCCAGCTGAGCGCCTTTTCGCCGCCCAAAGCATCAAGCTGCGCATAATACAGCACCAGTGTACCCAAAAGTGCCAGGCAGATGCCGACGGTACAAACCATGATATATTTCCACGTTGCTTCCAGAGCAGCGCGGGTAAATTTAAAGGAAATGAGCAGCGCACTGATTAAGGTAGTCGCTTCGATTGCTACCCACATCAGGCCCAGGTTTTTTACCAGCAGTACGATGAACATCGTCCAACAGAAAAGCTGCATCAGCGCAAAGTAACGGCCGGTCTGCAGCTGCTCGCCCTTGAGTACGCCGCAACGCTCCTCACGCGTAAGATAATTACGCGCAGTCCAGGTTGCTGCCAGATAAAGTGTGGTAATAATAATGATTACCCACATATTCAGCGCATCAATGTAAAAATAATCATCAACATAGGGCACAGCAGGATTAAAGGACTTTGCCATCAGCGCCACGCACACACCTACCGCAGTTGCCGTCAGACGGTGCAGCCAATGCAGGATATTATTGCCGAAGCCCGCAGCCAGTGCCAGCACCGCGCATAAGGGTGGCAGGCATAACAGTATCAAAATATATGTTAACATTACATCCCCTACCCTTTCAGCTTGTCCAGCACATTTGTATCCGTCGTTTTAAACGACAGACGCAGACGCGAGGTTAAAATAACAAGAATAACAACAGCAATCAGCACATCCAGGAAAATGCCCAGCTCGATAATCAGCGGCAAGCCTTCCGTCATAATCAGACCGAGCAGGTAAATGCCGTTTTCCAAGGTAATCAGGCCAATCATCTGCATAATGGCACGGCTGCGCATAACAATCAGCGCCAAACCGGTCATAATCATAAACATAGAGGTCGCTAAAATATCGCGTCCCTCGGCCTGCGGCAGCAGACCATCAATTACCATGTAACCGAGTGCCAGACTGCAGGCTGCAAAAGCGGTGGAATAGTTAACATTGATATCGCTGACAATTTCACGCTCATCGCGCAGCTGATTTACCACGCGCAAAATAGCGTAGGGAATAAAGAGCACCTTAACGGCAATTGTCAGCACACCGGGCAGCCAGGCATGCAGGCCGCTGCCATGGCTCATGCCTACGACAAGGCAGGCTGCCGCAATCAAAGCAGACTGCAGCGCCAGGCACAGAGTTGCACGGCGCAGCTCCACAAAGCGCGTCTGCAGGAAAACGATAAACATTAAACTTACAACCAAATATTCCATCGTTACCTCCTTACTGTGCCACTACTGCCAACAGCAGCATCAGGCCCGCTGCGGCCAGATATACACGCACTTTGAAAAGGCGCATCTTATTGTTCAAGGTTTCTACTACGCCTACTGCTACCGCACCGATAAGCACCTTCAGCACTACCGGCAAATCCAGCGGCAGATACAGCATAGCAAAGAGCACCAAAAATACCAGCAGCTTGAGCTGGCTTGCCCAATGGATGAGCGCCAGCAGACGGCCGGAATATTCCAATGTCATACATTCATGGATCATCGTCAGCTCCAGATGCGTATCGGGGTTATCAACCGGGATACGGCTGTTTTCGGCCAGCAGCACCAGGAAGAAGGCAATGCAGGTCAGCACGCCTGCTACCGTCAGGTTGACCTCATCCGTACGCAGGCTCATGCCTGCCAGCGAAGTGCTGTTGGTGTGCAGCACGTTGGAAAGCACGGTCAGCATTACCACAGGCTCAACGAAGGCAGCCACATAAACCTCACGGCTGCCGCCCATACCGCCGAAGGCGGTGGCTGCATCCATCGAGGAAACTGCCATAAAGAAGCGTCCCAAGGCCAACAGATAAACAAATACAAAAACGTCGCCGAAGCCGGCCTGACCGCCTAAGAAGCCCGGCAGCATGCAGGCTGCCGCAAAGGTCGTCAGAAAATATACGCAGGGTGCCATACGGAAGGTGATGCTGGCATAAGGAGTAAGCATAGTTGGCTTGCCCCACCATTTGCGGATATCGTAATATTCCTGCCAGATTCTGCTGCCGATACGGTTCTGCATCCAGGCCTTTACCTTTTTAACAATGCCGGTTACCAGCGGAGCGCACAAAAGCAGCAAAATTGCCTGCGCCATACCGAGGGCCAGCTGTAA
This sequence comes from uncultured Phascolarctobacterium sp., assembly GCF_937920985.1. Classification (GTDB taxonomy): domain Bacteria; phylum Bacillota; class Negativicutes; order Acidaminococcales; family Acidaminococcaceae; genus Phascolarctobacterium_A. The sequence goes on along the minus strand of NZ_CALDXR010000058.1, from coordinate 41,256 downwards.
TAATTCATTCTCTAAAATCATTTATAAAGCGCCCCCCATACCAGTACCAACATCATTGCCACCATAACATAGGCAACATATAAACGCACACTGCCCTGCTGCAAACGGCGCAGGAAATTAGAAATACTTACAAAATGCTTTTGCAGCGGCTGATAAAGTTTTTCCGTAATCATATCGGGAATTTCCAGCTTGTAGGAAAGCTGACGTCCGAAGTAAGCATGCTCCTTGCGCATGTAGGTTACCTGACGCTTAGGCTTCAGCAGATAATCGAACGCACGGCGTACCGGCTTACTGAAGCCGGTTGCGGAATACTGCTGGCGCTGCGTCGGATAGGTACCACAGTTCCAGGTAACATCCTCCACAACAAAGCAGTCCTTAACAGCCAGCCACAGCACTGCACCCAGCACCAGCAGCAAAGCCAGCAGCAGCAGCGGCTTGTAGCAGACAGCAGTACCGACACCGGCCCACGCCAGATTCATTCCGAAGGCATCAAGATCAACAGGCATGCCCAACGCCAACAGAGCGGCGCGAACGACCGGCAGCGGATAAAGACCGCAAGCAACAACTAAAACAGCTGCAACGCCCATAGCAGCGAGCATAAATTTATCGGATTCGTGCGCATGCTCCACAATTTCACTGCGAGCACGGCCCAGGAAGGTGATGCCGAAGAAGCGTACAAAGCAGCCGAGAGCCAGTGCTCCGGTAAAGCCCAGCAGAACAAAGGACACAGCCGTCCACAGGCGGATATCCTGCCCGGCGCAGCTTGTACCCAGGCTGATAAAGCTCTGCAGCACCAGCCATTCACCGGTAAAGCCGTTCGTCAGCGGAATAGCGGCGAGTGCCAGCGAGCCGACGAAAGCAAAGACAGCGGTATACGGCATTTTGCGTGCGAGGCCGCCGAACAGCTCCAGGTTCTTGCTGCCGGTACCGTGCATAATACTGCCGGCACACATAAACATCAGCACCTTCATAATGCTGTGGTTAAAGGCATGCACCAGCGCTGCCACAAAGCCAAGCATATAAAAGCTGCTGCCGGAAGCCTTCATCAGCATACCGCAGCCGAAGGCAGCAAAAATCACGCCCATATTTTCCACGGAGGAATAAGCAAGCACGCGCTTAATATCCGTTTCCATCTGAGCATAGAGTACGCCCAAAAATGCGGATACTACGCCTGCCAGCAGTACAGCAACGCACCACCAGTAATTCCAGGCAGGCAAAAAGCTGAACATAAAACGACCGAAGCCGTAGAGAGCAATCTTCAGCATAACACCGCTCATCAGCGCGGAAACGTGACTGGGTGCTGCCGGATGCGCCTTAGGCAACCACACATGCAGCGGCACCAGTCCGGCCTTTAAGGCAAAGCCAGCAAAGGCACAGACAAAAACAAGATGCTGCCAGCTGCCCTCCAGCGTATTCTTGGCCATAGCAGCAAAGCTGAAGCCCTCGCTGGCAGAGCCTGTCAGCAAGAAGGCAATCATAATCGCTGCCGTACCTACGCTGGTCATAACCAGATACTGATAGGCAGCATTCCAGGTAGCACGCTTTTCGGATTCATGGTTAACCAGCATAAAGGAGGCTACGGCCATAATCTCCCAGAAAAGCAGGAAGCTGAAGGCATCGCCTGCCAACAGCACCAGTACCATAGACATGATGAACAGGCACCACATGCCGCCCAAAAGACGCAGACGGCTGCCATCATAGCTACGCGCATAACCAAGCGCGTACAGACTGGTAACAACACCGGCGATACCGGTCAAAAGCAGAAAGACTGCGCTCCAGCCATCGCAGCCTAAAGAATACGAGCCCCAGGTCAGGGGTGCGGGGCTCACGCCGCCGAAAAGCAGCAGGCCTGCCGCATAAGCGCAGACAGCGCTGCCAAAAAGGGCAGCGCTGTTAGCAAGCCAGTGTGCAGCACGCTGCATGCCGTGGGGAAGCAGCATGGTTAATACGCCGATGCCATAGAAGCCCACAGCCACTAAAAACATTTCCATTTCATCACCTACACATAAAAATTTCAACTTCTTCACAAAAATGACATGTATCGTTAATTATAACACATTTGTTGATTGCGTAAAAGCAAATTACTGTTAAGAATACAAAAAAATACACCGGGCCTGCAGAAATTCCACAGGTCCGGTGGTTTATAATAAGGCATCGGCATCAAATTAGCTTCTGGCAGATGATATTTTTGCTTTTACTTATCTGCCTGCAGCGCCAACTGCTTCTGCAGCCTTTTGCGCAGCAGCTCAATGAAGCTGGCAGGCTCCTGCACCTGCAATAACGGTCCGAAGGACAGTATACGGATAACCATATCTATTGCATCACTTTTGTCGTATGTCAGATGCAACCTGTAATGCTTTTCATCAAGACGCTCCGTCGTCTTTTCCAAATGCGAAAAATGCAGCATCGCCCTCTCCAAAGCATTGCGTTCATCCGTCAGCAATGCAGTAAGCTTGCAGCGCTCTGGTGCCTTCTGCTCACATATCTCTGCAGCGTCCTGCTCTAACAGCCGGCACTCTTTGATACGCGCAACATTCACATAATGCAAAGAACTGCCACACACCGCTTTTAAGCGAAATTTATCGTCCTTCGCTGAATATTCTATTTGCATTGGCAGATATCTTTTTCGCATGTTATCGTTTTTGTTGTTGATAAAGCTGATTTCCACCCTGCGTTTTTCGTTTATAGCCTGCAGCAGCAGGCGAAAATGCTGCTTGTACTGCGGATCATCATAAGGATCACCGTCATTATAGCGATCAAAATATACAAACTCCTCCTGGCTGAACAAAGGCTCTACATCCTCAAGGCCAGTACAATCTACATTAAAAAGCTGCATCCGCTTATCGCTCAGCAAGGTTTTCAGCCAGCGCCGTTGCAGAATTGTCAGAGGCATCGTCGGAGTATGCTGCAGCGGTGTAGTCATATCGCTTTGGAGCAACGGCCACTCGCAATCTTTCAATGATTTGGGTATTGTCAGATAGCTGTCGCCAAAGGCCTGCTCCTGCACAATCCGATTTATTTTTTCTGTTGTCAGCTCACCCTTTTGCGCCTGCTCCAGAATAAAGCCAACAACCCTAAAATATGTACCATATACTTCGTTAAAAAAGATATCACTGCTTTTCATCTGCTGCCTCCTCCTGATAATAAGACGCCATTTGCTTCAAATCCTCAAAGAAAAGCTCCTGGACATTCTCGTTACTGCAGCTAAAGGCGGTAATACGCCCGATAAAGGTGCGTATCCACGGCAACAGCTCACGCGCATCATACACGGCAGCACTGAAGCGATAATGCTCCGCATCCAGCTGCCGCACCGTGCCGCAGCGCTTTTCGCGCTCCAGGCGCTGCACAATAAACTGCTCGTCGGCTGCTGTCTCCACCGTAAAGCTGATTTTCTCCAGCCTGTCCGTCCTGAGCATGCCTGCGCCCCAAATGTGCGGCGCCGCCTCCTTGGCCATCTGCAGCAGCTCCTCATAGCGTTCTTCCGGACGTTTAACCTCAATACTTTCGATATGGTCCAGACGGTTGAACAGCAGCTTCTGCGCAGCATAGCTGTAGCTCAAAAGATACTGCCGTCCCGTCCTCGTGCTGCAGTAAATTTTCAAGGGGCAAACGTATTGCGGTATGCTGCTGCCGTCCTTGTCACAGCGGTAAAGCGTTACGGACTGCCTGCTGTTCATCGCCTCCAGCAGCTCGTACAGCAGCTTGCTGTCCATCGTATATAAAATAAAATGATGCTTAAATGCAAAGGCCTCGCAGTCCTCGGCAAATTTATCCAGCAGATAGGAGCCTGCCTCTCCCAAAGGCGCCGCCTCGGAAAAGAAGGCGCAGGCAAGCTGCCAGCTGCGCCAGTTCACCTCATCCTGCGCCAAGCAGTAAAGATTGCGCCGTCCCTGCTTCACCAGCCGCAGCATTCCCAGCGCAGTATATTCATTCAGCTTGTTGCGCACCGTCGATTCATCGGGCTGACGCAGCTGATTATCAAAACAGTTAAAATAACGGCCGCTCAGCAGCTCCAACAGCTCTACCGCCGAATAGGCCTTGCCGTCGGCAAGAATATCCAGCAGATAAAAATGCAGCGTAATATCCATGGACGTAAAGCTCTTGGCCTTCCAGCTTTTATACAAGGGATTATGACTGATACTGCTGCTGTCGAAGGAAATGCGGTAGGCTCTGCCGTCCGCTTCGCTTTTGAAGCTCATGTAATCCTCCAGCCAACTGTCCAGACGCCGGCGATTATCATCGTAGCTTCTGGAGCTTTTAGCGGTAAAATCCTGCCGCTTTTCAAAGCCGTACACATAAAAGCGCCGCATAAAATTGCGGATATCACTGTAATTTTTAAAAAGCTCGCTATAAGCCATCTGCTTTATTTCCCCTTACGCTCTAATTTAATATTAGTATAACATAAGCAGCGTATCTCTGTAATTACAAAAACGGCGCAACAGATTTTTGCATCCGTTACGCCGTTAATTTATTTTTTATTCAACTGTTACACTCTTTGCGAGATTACGCGGTTTATCAACATCACAGCCGCGAGTCAGCGCCGCATAGTAGGCCAGCAGCTGCAAGGGCAGCACTGCCATCAGCGGTGCCAGATATTTGTCAGTACGCGGGATGTAGATAACATGGTCCGCATATTTTTCCAGAGAGGTGTCACCTTCAAAGCCGATGGCAATAACCACAGCCTCGCGCGCCTTAACCTCCTGCAGGTTGCTAACGGTTTTATCATATACATCCATCTGCGTTGCCAGTACGATTACCGGCACACCGGAAACAATCAGCGCCAAGGTGCCGTGCTTCAGCTCGCCTGCTGCATAAGCCTCCGCATGAATGTAGGAAATTTCCTTCAGCTTCAGCGCACCCTCCAGCGCTACGGCATAATCAAGGCTGCGTCCCAGGAAGAAGGCATCCTCACTACTGCCGTATTCACGCGCAAACACCTTAATCTGGTCCACGTTTTCCAGCATTTTATGAATCTGCTCGGGTACAAAGGTCAGACCCTGCACCAGCTCCTGCTCACGCTCGGCACTCATGCTGCCGCGCAGACGGCCTACATAAATCGCCAGCATCAGCATTGCCAGAAGCTGTGTAGTGTAAGCTTTGGTAGATGCTACGGCAATTTCCGGACCGGCATAGGTATAAACAACCTGGTCTGCCTCACGCGCAATAGAGCTGCCGACAACGTTGGTAACCGCCAGAGTGCGGGAGCCAAGACGTTTAGCCTCGCGCAGTGCTGCCAGCGTATCGCTGGTTTCACCGCTCTGGCTGATAACAATAGTAAGGCTGTTGCCGTCAACAAGCGGATCACGGTAACGGAACTCGCTGGCAATATCCACCTCAACCGGCACACGCGCCAGCTGCTCCAGATAATATTTGCCGACAATGCCTGCATGATAAGCGGTACCGCAGGCCACGATAAAGATTTTATTGATTTCACGCAGCTCCTCGGCTGTCCAGTTCAGCTCAGGGAAGCCGATGGTTTTTGCTTCCGCATCCAAGCGGCTGGTCATGGTATCGCGCAGAGCCTTGGGCTGTTCATAAATTTCCTTCAGCATGAAATGCTCAAAGCCGCCCTTTTCCGCTGCTTCCGCGTTCCAGTTGACCTCAAACACCTTCTTGCTGATGGGAGTGCCGTTGATATCCTGCACCCATACACCGTCTGCCGTTACCGTGGCGATTTCGCCGTCGCTCATAATAAAGGTACGGCGCGTATGGTTGATAATTGCCGGAATATCGGAAGCGATAAAGTTTTCACCTTCGCCCAGGCCGATAATCAGCGGATTATCCTTTTTGGTGCAGATGATTTTATCAGGCTCGTATTCGCACATAAATACCAGACTGTAGGAGCCCTTGATAAGCTTCAGCACCTTTTTGACGGTTTCTTCGAAATCTCCGTCATATTGGTCCGCCATCAAATGAGCTACAACCTCACTGTCAGTTTCGGACAGGAATTCATGTCCCTTGGCAATCAGTTCTTCCTTCAGGCCAAGATAGTTTTCAATAATACCGTTATGGACAACGACAAACTTACCGCTGCTGTCCGTATGGGGATGCGCGTTGCGATCCGACGGACGGCCATGTGTTGCCCAGCGTGTGTGACCGATACCTACATTGCCCACAGGCATATTGCCTGCCAATTTCTGGCGCAGTGCATCCAGACGGCCTACACATTTTTCTACACGAATGCTGTTGTTTTCATAAACAGCAATGCCGGCAGAATCATAACCGCGATACTCCAGCTTGCTCATACCGTCAAGCAAAAAGGGGGCTGCTTCGTGATTACCGATATAACCTACAATTCCGCACATAAGTAGTAATCCTCCTCTACGCTGCAAGGTGTAAGGCATCATCTGCTTCGTCAAGTTTTCTCGTATCTGATACCTTCTCCCTTGCGAGCCTGTATTATATTCTTTGCCCTTTCTGCCACCGTGCTTTTCTCTCCCCCGTTACCGGAGGGCTTTGTACATGGTTTGCGGCCTGCAGCCGGCCGTGAGGCATCCGCTGACTGATCGATAACCTCATTCCTCGTCCACCGCCTGAGCGGTACATGCGCTTACATCCTTCCCTGTCTGCTTTTGGCAGCAAAGACAAGGCTCTGCTGATTTATGAGCAAACAGACAATGAGCCGCGCAGGCAGGCAGTCCCACGCGGCACATCCTCAGACTAATTTAATTTTACAATATGAAGACTGGCAGGTCAAGAAAAGATTCCTTGAACTTTTAAGGCCTGATGCTTGCCTGCAGGCGCTTCATATAGTATAATCCCATCTTAGATAATTGAATTTTGTTTTTATATTCGTAAGTCCTAGATGTGATAAGGGTTTGAGCAGCTAAAAACAGCTTTTTTATGTGGGAAGTTTGAGTAATAGTATAAGACGTGAGGGATTTGTGAATTTAATCAGAACGGTTGTCAAACGCTTTACTTTGTGCTATCATAGAAATAGAAAAGGTGCCGCCGATAGACGGTTATCCTTGAACATTTAGTTATAAAAAATAACCGCTTGTTTTGCAGACTGGGCGGTTATTTTTTTACGTGAATTTGACCTAGCGCATAACCTAGAGCAAATCCTAGAGCTACTGAAGTCAGACATAAGCCGAGAACAGAGATAAGATTATCTAAAGTCATCATTGGTCTCACCCCCTCTTGCCATTAGATTTGCAGTAATACAAAATCTTGCTGCCAGAGGGACAACCGCCTACCGTTATGGAAGCACCATAAAAATATTTTAGCACAAAAAGCGAACACATACAACGAACAAGCTGTGAAAGTTTCTCTGCTCAAAAAACAGAGCACATAGCGTACAAACGCCCAACTATTACCGTTTGGTAGTAGTTGGGCGTTCTCTTTTTTTGATAGCTGTTGTTGTATACTTGTTTTATCAGTAGTACAAATATGCTCCACCTGTTTTTTCCAGAATAAGATTTTCGATGTCATAAACGTCGTAATATCGCTTACTTATGCAGTAGCTGACAATTTTGTCGGCGATGATGTCGCCAGATAAAGAGTAGCCTGCGATGTTGAGCATTTCTTCTGTCTCTTTGTTATTTAGTTCCAAAGCCAGGCATAAGCAGAGAATCGTACTTTTGCTAGGCTTGTAGCCGGTATCATTCATGCTGCGGATTTTGGAAAAAACAGTTTTAGAGACGTGCGCTTTTTTATAGAGTTCGTTTTCTGCGATATCTTTTTCTTCGCAGTATTTGATGATGGAAGGATAAATGTCGCAGGAAGTGTTAGAAAAGCTCTTGACGATGTTTTTAATATTGCTTAATGACGACAGGGGCGGCGTGCATACCTTGCCGACGCTGACTGAACCATGACGAGACGTAGCATAGGCTATAATGACATAGTTGGACATTATTTCCTGATAGTTTTCTCTTAAATTCTCTATTACGCGTTTGTCGTTCGTCATAGTGCGGACCTCCAAAAAGTTTCTTGCAAAGAAACCGAAAAGTGCTGCTTATAGTGTAACATATAAGCAAGGAAAGATAAAGTGAGAAAAAATAACAGTGTTAAAAAGTAACTGTACATTTCGTGAAGATAAAAAAGACATTTGCTTGACGGAGGTACAGAGGTATAGTGAAGTAAAGCTTTATCTTCTTAATAGATTTATAGACGGAATGGAGGAGTTTAAATGAGTAATATAGTTCCTTTTGATTTTAACGAAGTATTGGCAGTGGCAGTAGAGTTTCCTGGCGTAAAGATTGAGAGAGAAGAATTTCTTCGAAATAATTTTTCTAGCAGATTTGATAGTGAAATGGTAACACGAATTGTGCAGACTAGTCCTATTAGAGCTGGAGTAAATGAAAGTGTTTTGCATGAAATTGCAAGAGATTGCATTGATTACGAGCAGATGAAAGTTTCTGCTTTGTCCTTTGCTACTGGTTGTGGCGGTTTAGTAGGAATCCCGGCTGATTTGGCACAGTATCTGGCTCATGTCCTGAGAATATCTCAGAAATTAGCCTATATTTATGGCTATCCGGAAATTTTTTCTATTGAAGGAAGTATAGACGAAAAAACTCAAAAAATAATTTTGTTGTTCATTGGTGTAATGTATGGAGTCAGTGGTGCAAATAAAGTTATTGCTGAAATATCTAAGTCGCTTGGCGGCAAGGTAGGGAAAGATATTTTGAGAGCGGCTTTGACAAAAACTGCTTGGTATCCCTTGCTACAACAAGTTTGCAAACAAGTGGGCATTAAAGTGACAAAAGATGCTTTGAGTAAAACTACTACTAAAGTATTTCCGGTGATTGGAGGAGTGGTTAGTGCAGGATTTAGCTATTACTGCTTCGGTAAAGGGGCAGAACGCTTGCATAAAACTTTGAGAGAAAACCACGTAAGATAACGATGTGAAGAACTGTGAGGTGGCTTCTTATGCCAGACAACAAAATTTTAATCATGATTGGTGGTATGGCCTTCTTGCTCCCTGCGGCACCATTCCTCGCATTAGCAGGTATCGGGCTGATTGTTGTCGGCTGTATAATTTATTCCGTAATCAAGAGTTTTGATGAGTAATAGTATAAGACGTGAGGGATTTGTGAATTTAATCAGAACGGTTGTCAAACGCTTTACTTTGTGCTATCATAGAAATAGAAAGAGTGCTACCGATAGACGGTTGCCCTTCAAATTAACTGTTAAAAATAACCGCTAGTGTAGGAGCTGGGCGGTTATTTTTTTGCGTTTTCACCGAGTTCATACCCAAATTTAATGCACCCAAGCCCAAAACCAAGCAATGCAAGAACTTCCAGTATATTCATCAGTACCACCCTCTTCCTTGTAGATTTCTATAAAAATATAGATGTCGGCAAATCGAGGGCCGCAAACCCTCCGTAGAGGGCAACCGCCTACCGTATTCTGGTAGCACAAATATATTTTAACATATGTTCGTTAAAAAGAAAATATGCAAAGTACAAAAGCAGACCATTGCATCCGAAAATGATGTAAAGGTCTGCTTTTAATCTTCATTCAGCAAGGAAGCCTGCTTATGCCAGCTCCTTAGTTACAACGTCAGCAATAGCGTTGGCAATCTGCTCCAGACGCTCCTGCTTCGGTCCTTCAGCCATAATGCGGATTAAAGGCTCAGTTCCGGAAGCACGTACCAGAATCTGACCGTTTTCGCCCAGCTCCTCCTGGTATTTTTTGATTACTTCCTGAATAGCAGCCTTTTCTTCCCAGCCGTTTTTATTCTTCACGCGTACGTTCAGCAGAATCTGTGGGAATTTAGTCATCACACCGCTCATCTCAGACAGAGACTTGTTGTTGCGAACCATTGCGCACAGCAGCTGTACAGCAGTCAGAATGCCGTCGCCGGTTTTAGCGAATTCGGAGAAAATGATATGACCGGATTGCTCGCCGCCGATAGAATAATTGTGCTTGAGCATTTCTTCCAGTACATAGCGGTCACCTACAGCGGTTTTGACAGTCTTGCCGCCATGAGCCTTCATAGCCTGATGCAGGCCGACGTTACTCATAACAGTGGTTACCAGCATATTGTCATGCAGCTTGTTGCGTTTCATCAGCTCCAGAGCGCAAATCAACATAATCTGGTCGCCGTCCATAGCCTCGCCGTTTTCGTCAACTACCAGGCAGCGGTCGGCATCGCCATCATTGGCGATACCTACATTAGCGCCAACCTCGACAACCTTCTTCTGCAAAGCCTCCAGATGAGTGGAGCCGCAGCCGTTGTTGATATTGATACCGTTAGGCTCGTTGAAAATTGCTACAACCTCAGCACCCAGGCTGCGCAGGATAACCGGTGCGATTTCGCTGTTGGCACCGTTGGAGCAGTCCATAACAATCTTCAGACCGTTCAGCTTAGCATAAGCGGTGCTCAAAATGTGCTTAATATACAGTGCAGACAAATCCTTTTCATGAATAATCTGTCCGACGCTGCTGCCGCTTACTGCCTGAGTGTAATCAATCGGTGCAGCAACGATAGCTGCAATTTCGTCCTCTACTGCGTCAGGCAGCTTGTAACCTGTCTGAGAGAAGAATTTGATGCCGTTGTCTTCAAACGGATTGTGAGAAGCAGAAATTACTACACCGGCGTTAGCCTTAACCTCACTGGTCAGAAAGGAAACTGCCGGAGTAGGCATAACGCCCAGAAGATGTGCATTGCCGCCAGCGCTGCAGATACCTGCTGCCAAAGCACTTTCCAACATTTGTCCGCTGCGGCGTGTATCTCTGCCGATAATAATTTTCGGGCAGGAAACCTCGCGGCCAAAGTATTTTGCAGCAGCGTAGCCCAGCTTAAAGGCCAGCTCCGGAGTAAGCTCTACGTTCGCTACACCGCGAACACCATCAGTACCAAATAATCTTGCCATTTTTTGTAATAACCTCCCTAATGTTAATGCGTTTATATGTGAGTTGGGAATTGTTGAGCTAAAAAAGCAAAACGAAAGCCTCTCCTTGGGGAGAGGTGTCATCGCATAGCGATGACGGAGAGGGGTGATACATAACATAATGCTATGCATACTGCAAAATCCCCTCTCAGTCGCCCTACGGGCGCCAGCCGCCCCAGGGCGCCCTCTCTTGCCCTACGGGCAATTCACCTTGTCCCCCCAAGGGGAGCCTAATGCTCTGTATTACTCTCCAACCTAAATTACTTCATCGGCGCGAATCTTTCCATAATCGCGCGCGCCACATGATAGCCGTCAAGTGCAGCGCTCATAATACCGCCGGCATAACCTGCGCCTTCGCCGCAGGGGTAAAGCAAATCATGCGTCAGCGATACATAGCTCTGTCTGTCGCGCTCGATGCGAACCGGCGCCGAGGTGCGTGTTTCCACACCCGTCAGCAGCGTGCCTCCGTCGGCGTAACCCGCCAGCTTGCGTCCGAAGCTCGTAATGCCCTCGCGCAGAGTATCCGTAACGTAAGCAGGCAGCACCTTATCTAAGCTGCAGGCCGTCAGTCCCGGACGATAACTTGGCTGCACCATGCACTCCAGGGACGGCGTGCTGCGCTTCAAAAAGCTGTCCAGATTTTGCGCAGGCGCATAATAGCTGCTGCCTGCCGCCGCATAAGCAAGCTGCTCATAGCGGCGCTGAAATTCTACGCCTGCCAGCGCGCCTTCACCAAAGTCCCGGCTGTCCACATTCACTACCAGCGCGCTGTTGGCAATGCCGCTGTCACGCTTAAACATGCTCATGCCGTTGACAACCACCCCACCAGCCTCCGAAGCGGCGGCAACCACCTGACCGCCCGGGCACATGCAGAACGAATAGGCTGTGCGTGTTTTATCCTGCGTATGGTAAACAAGTGCGTAATCCGCTGCGCCCAGCAGATGATGACCGGCAAAGCTGCCGTACTGCGCCCTGTCAATCAGCTCCTGCGGGTGCTCGATGCGCACGCCGATAGCAAAGGGCTTCGCTACAATGCCAACGCCCCTGCGCGCCAGCATAGCGTAAGTATCGCGCGCGCTGTGACCGCAGGCCAGTACCACGGCTCCCGCCGCCAGTCTTTCGCCGCCGTCAAGGATTACGCCCTGCACAACATTATTTTTGATATCCAGATCAACAACATGCGCATCATAACGCACGCTGCCGCCCAGCTCCGCAATGCGGCGGCTGAGCCCCTGCACCATCGCACGCAGCTTATCCGTGCCAACATGCGGCTTGTGCTCGTACAAAATATTTTCCGGTGCACCTGCAGCCACAAAAAGCTGCAAAATTTCGGCCATCATGGGATCATTCACACGCGTAGTCAGCTTGCCATCTGAAAAGGTGCCTGCGCCGCCCTCGCCGAACTGTACGTTGGACGTTGGGTTAAATTCTCCCGTCTGCCAAAAGCGCTGCACATCTTGCACGCGCTGCGCCACAGGCTTGCCGCGCTCCAAAAGCAACGGCTTATAGCCATGCTCCGCCAGCTGCAGTGCTGCCAAAAGTCCCGCAGGACCGGCGCCGATAACCACAGGCGGTGCGCTCAGCGGCAGTGTGCCAAGCTTCAGCGTCGGCTGCTGCTGCTCCTGATATTGTGTAATATCACGGTCCGCCAGCAGGCGCTTTGCCTGCCTGCCGCCGGTTTCAACATCTGCCAGCACATGGTAGTTGAGGCAGATATCATTCTTCTTGCGCGCATCCACTGCCTTGCGTACTATCCGCACACTGCCCAAAGCATCGCGCGGTATACCGCATTTGCGGCACACCGCCTGCTCCAGCGTCTGCTCCTGACGCAGGCTGATACGCACATTGTTAATTTTCAGCTTCATCTAAAATTAATTCTGCCTTTCTACCGATATTTTTATCTGCACTGTACGTCTTTCGGGAATTACCTTTTCCGGCAAATCAAGCTCAGCTGCAACAACAGTACTGCCATTTATCTTGCTTACATCCACCGGCTTGGTCTTAACATCCTTCAGCTCCTTCAGCACAGACGGAGGCGCAGTCACACGGATGCTCTCCGGAGCAATCTCGGTCTTAGTAACAACAATACCGGCAGGCAAATCACCGCTCATAACCAGCTTAACCGGAATATCAAGCGAATGCATCTGGCTTACCATATTGGCCTGCACCATTACACGCTCAGGGATAATTCTCATATTAGGAATATCATAACCGTCATCACTCACGGCAACCAGCTCGCTTTCCGTCTGGAAGCTGCCTGTATGGTTGCTGATATCAATCGGAGCAACAACGCGGTTTACCTTATCGATACGATGTGTTGCACCGCGCAGAGTAACCTCCGCCGGCGTGATTATACTGTTGCCGATGGTCATATCACCGTTCACAGCTCCCACGATACGCGTAGTAACAGGAACCTTTTTCTCGCTTACCGTATCCACATATACGGAAACCTCCTTAGGCGTTACGGATACAATCTCGCCGCCGGAGTAAGTTACCGTAATCGGCAGGCTCTGCTGACCTTCGGTTATATTTTTTAAATTGATAGAAGCATTGATTTCAGCACTCAGATTATCGGAACTCAGCTTGGCACGCGAACCGCGCACCTTTACCAGAATTTTATCGGGAGCATTAAAGACCATCATATTCTGCGGCAGATTTCTCTGCTGCAAACGTACCTCGATATTACGCTCGATAATCGGATTTTGGTCAGTCATTACATATACCCACAGTCCACAGGCCATGAGCAGGCAGATAATCCTTGCCAACAGGTTTTCCTTACGCGCCAGCCTTTGCAAAAATCTCATTTTTTCTCACCGCCCCACAAGCTCTTGATTTTATCAACCAAAGAATTCTTAACTGCTGCATGCGGACGGAAAATTGCCGTACGCAAAATTTCCTTCACATCATCCACCGTCAGGTAACGCATCAGCTCGCCGTTGCGGGCAATGGAAATCGTACCGGTTTCCTCGCTGACAACAAGAATCATCGCATCGGACTGCTCGGACATACCGATAGCAGCGCGATGACGTGTGCCCAGCTCCTGGCTCAGATTACGGTTTTCCGTCAGCGGCAGCAGGCAGCAGGCAGCAACAACGCGGTTGCCGCGGATAATAACAGCACCGTCATGCAGCGGTGTATCCTTAACAAAAATGTTCTGCAGCAGTCCCGAGCTCACCAGACCGTCAATCGGCACACCGGTTTCAATGCGCTCTGCCAGACCGGTAGCGCGCTCAAAAACCATCAGCGCACCTACCTTGTTTTTGCTCATCACCTTAGTGGCATGAGCAACGGAATCCAGCATTTCCTCCAGCTCCTGCTCGTCCAGCTCGCTGCCCTTGTGGAACAGCTTGCCGCGGCCGATTTGCTCCAAAGCACGGCGCAGCTCCGGCTGAAAGACAACAGGCAGGGCGACCATAATCACCGTCATGCTCTTTTCCAGCAGCCAGCTGATAACATGCAGATTCAGCCAACGGCAGATAAGCGTGAAGCCTATCAGCACCATGAGGCCCTTGCCCAATGTTGCGGCACGGGTGTTTTTCAGCATCAGGAACAAACGGTAAAGAAAATAGGCAACGACGACAATATCTATAACATCCAAAAATGTGATTGTCGAAAGCAAGCCTTGCAGTTGTATCATCATAATTGCATTGCTCCTATCTATCAGACACTATCGACTAAGCGCTAAGCCTTAGTCCATTTTCAGAATCGCCATGAATGCCTCCTGTGGCAGCTCCACACTGCCAACCTGCTTCATGCGCTTTTTACCTTCCTTCTGTTTTTCCAGCAGCTTACGCTTACGGCTGATATCGCCGCCGTAGCATTTCGCCAGTACGTCCTTACGCATAGCGCGGACGTTTTCGCGGGCAATAACCTTGTTGCCGATTGCTGCCTGTACCGGAATTTCAAACATTTGACGCGGAATCAGGCTGCGCAGCTTTTCAACCAGCTGACGGCCGCGGACGGTAGCAAATTCCTTATGCACAATCGCGGAAAGCGCATCGACAGGCTCGCCGTTCAGCAGGATATCTACCTTCACCAAATCAGAATAGCGATAGCCGGACAGCTCGTAGTCCAGGGAAGCATAACCGCGGGTAGCGGATTTCAGACGGTCAAAATAGTCAAAGATAATCTCACTCAGCGGTAATGCGTAGTGAATCATTACGCGGGTATCATCAAGATAGGTCATGTTATCGTATTCACCGCGTTTTTCCTGGCTCAGCTCCATAACAGCGCCTACATAATCCTTCGGCACAATGATGGTTGCATTAACGAAAGGCTCCTCAACATGGTCGATAACGGTCGGGTCCGGGAAAAGGGACGGGTTATCTACCATTTCAACGTCACCGTTGGTGCGGAACACCTCATAAATAACGTTCGGTGCGGTAGTAATCAGGCTCAGATTATATTCACGCTCCAGGCGCTCCTTGATAACGTCCATATGCAGCAGGCCCAAAAAGCCGCAGCGGAAGCCAAAGCCCAGCGCGGTAGATGTCTCCGGCTCAAATACCAGAGAAGCATCGTTCAGCTGCAGCTTTTCCAAAGCATCACGCAGGTTATCGTAATCGGAATTCTCTACCGGATACAAACCGCAGTATACCATCGGTGTAGCCTTGCGGTAACCGGGCAACGCTTTTTCGGCAGGATTATCGGCATCGGTTACGGTATCGCCTACGCGTGCATCCTTAACATTTTTGATGCTGGCAGCAAAGAAGCCTACCTGGCCCTCCTCCAGCTCATCAACATTGACAATGCCCGGTTTGAAGTAACCGACCTCGGTAACATCAAATTCCGCACCGGTTGCCATCATGCGAATCTTCATGCCCTTGCGCAGACGTCCCTGCATAATGCGCACATATAAAACTACGCCCTTGTAAGCGTCAAATTTGGAGTCAAACACCAAGGCCTTCAGCGGCGCTTCTGCGGCGCCTTGCGGCGCCGGTACGCGCGCTACAATTGCTTCCAGCACGTCCTCGATGCCAATGCCCGTCTTGGCACTGCACAAAACTGCGTCGGACGCATCAATACCGATAACGTCTTCAATTTCTTTTTTAACATGCTCCGGATCAGCACTCGGCAAATCAATCTTGTTGATGACCGGGATAATCTCCAGATCGTTATCCAGCGCCAGATACACGTTAGCCAGCGTCTGCGCTTCAATGCCCTGAGTAGCGTCAATAACCAGCAGTGCGCCCTCGCACGCTGCCAATGCACGCGAAACCTCGTAGGTAAAGTCTACGTGGCCCGGGGTGTCGATAAAGTTCAGCATATACTCCTCGCCGTTGCGAGCCTTGTAAATGCTGCGCACAGCCTGCGCCTTAATGGTGATACCGCGTTCACGCTCCAAATCCATGGAATCGAGAATCTGCTCCTCCATCTCACGCTTGCTCAGCGTTCCTGTATATTCAATCAATCTGTCCGCCAGGGTAGACTTGCCATGATCTATATGGGCGATAATAGAAAAGTTACGAATGTGATTTTGTTCAATCATAAAATACTCTTCCTGCTCCTTCATTAAAATGTATTATTTCAGGCCGTTTTTGGCTTGAGCCTGTTTTATTAGTACTAATTATTATACCATTATACGGCAAAGCCTGTAAACTAAAAAGAGAGACAGCTCCAAGCTATCTCTCTGCGTAGTGCATTTTATTTTAGTTTGGTGTCCTCAAATTCAACGCACTTGTAATAATTATCGATTTTATAATTCAGCTTATCAAGCGTTTCCTGCATCTGCGCCATGCGCTCCAGCAGCTTCGCCCGCTCCTCAATTAAAATCTCCTTGCGTGCTGCCCGCGTTTTGTCGCCCTGCTGAAACAGTGCCACATATTCAATCAGGCTTTCAACAGAAATGCCTGCTGCACGCATGCATTTGGCAAAATTTACCCAGTTACAGTCTGTCTCGGTGTAGTCGCGAATACCGCTTTCGTTGCGGTTCACAGTCGGAATCAGGCCGATACGCTCGTAATAACGCAACGTATCTGCTGTAATGTCATACATTTTGCTTACTTCGTTTATTTTCATCTCGCTAACCTCCTGCCAGAATTGCTTTCATACTTCCTGTTATTATTTTAGCATTTGGAGTCAGCTTCAGGTCAAGCGTCCGCAAAATATTTTTTTACAGGAACAGGCAGGCATATTTGTGATTTTCTCTTGCATAATGCTCGCATTCGTGGTAGAATAATGCAGTACAAGAAAATTCAGGAGGTGAAATTCGTTGCCGAACATTAAATCTTCCATCCGCAGTGTAAAGACCGACGCAGAACGTCGTGCTAAAAACGCTCCGATTAAAGCAGCTCTCCGCAATGCTTCCCGCAAAGTAGAGGCTCTGGCTAAAACCGGCGCTAAAGAAGACGCTCAAGCTACTATGGCTACTGCTTCCGGTTTGCTCGATAAAGCAGCTCGCAAAGGCATTATCCATAAGAATGCTGCAGCTCGCAAAAAATCCAGACTTGCAAAGAGAATCAACGCTATGGCTTAATTCTTACAAGCTGACCTGCTCTGAAAAGAGCAGGTTTTTTGCATTTCAGGGATAATTTTTTGCAGGCAGGCTAATCAAGATCATAATTGATGTAAGTAAAGCTCTCAATCACGTCTTTATCATTCAGCGTGATAATCAGCTGCTTGGCAGGTCTGTCAAAGCCATCCGCATCAAGCACAGATTTTTCCCACACGATACTGTTTGTCGGCTCCTCAATATCAACAGCAGACTCGTGCCAGCCGATTCTCCGCATCATATCGTAAAAATTATTCCGCTCTTTCTGATCAAAATGCTGTCCGACTGCATAGCCTGCCATCTCGCCGGGAGCCTTGTTAATCACTACCTGATAGGTTTTTCCGTCAAAGGCTCTCGTGTAGAACACTCGCGGACCTACCTGCACCTTATTAAGGTCATAAGCAATATTCATATCGTCGGCATGTTCTACTCTGCCCATGCTATAGCCGGAGCCTGCTGCATAGCCGGCGGGATTGTTAATCCAGTTTGCCTCTACCGAAGCCTGAAAACGTCCTTCATCCGAATGAGCATATTGGCCATCAGGCAACGCACCTATATATTGGTTATACATGTAGCCTCTGTAGCCTTTTTCGGTAGTTCCGTACACCCACACATATTTACTGTTAGGTATAAACACTACCTTTCTTGCATAAAATTTATCGCCGTTTTGCAGCATGGTTACTACCTCACAGTTTGTGTTAGGCTCTGTTCTTAAGTTAACATCCGTAGCAATACATTGAGTTGCCAACGGCCAGCGCGGATGTTCATCAATAATATCCGAAAGATAACCGCCGCTGAGATGAGCAAAAGCGGTGTTGGTCAAGAGCGCCATCCCCAAGGTCATGCCCAAAAACAAATTCTTTTTCATATGTATATCCCTCCCTTGATTGCGGTACAAATATATCTCCCCTGTAAGGGGAGGTGGCTGCGAGCACCGGCGAGCAGACGGAAGGGTTGTTACCGCTTCCGAAGCAGCAAAAGCTGTGTTTCTCAGCATCATTATAGCGTAAAAAAGCAAAAGCATCCCCACACTTTTACTGCAAAAAGTGTAGGGATGCTTAATTTTTTTATCAGCAGCAGCCATTTCACTGCCTAAGCCTTACTCCCGGCAGACACCGCAGCGACGGCAGCCGTCAAAGCACATCGGCGTAAACTTGCCGCTTTCGCTGCGCTGCAGCTCGGCCACAAGATACTCCTGCGTCACGCCCATGTCCAGATGCTGCCACGGCAGCGGCTGGCCCACCTGCAGCTCGCGCTCCGCCAGCTCCTCGGCATCAAGGCCCTGCTCCTTCAGCACCTGCTTCAGGCTGCGGCCTTCCACATGTGCCGTCAGCAGCGCCTCGCCGATGCGTCTGCTGCCGCGCGCCAGCACGGACTGCACCACGGTTTCCTTCAGCGATTCGGTTATCAGCTTAATGCGCTTTTCCTTCTTCAGGCCGTCGCCCAAAATTTTAAAGCGCTTCTTCAGCGTGCGCACATTGCACAGCGGTGCCCACTGGTACGGCGTAAAGGGCTTGGGCACAAAGCCGTTGACCGAAATAACCAGCTCGCCCTTGTTGCCCACCGCATCCATCTTGGCACGCACGCGTTTAATCATCTCCACCGTTTCAACGATATCCTCGTCCTCTTCTCCCGGCAGACCGATCATATAATACAGCTTGATGTTGCGCATACCGGCAGCAGCAGCCAGCTCGATAGAATTATAAACGTGCTCCTCCGTAATGCCCTTGTTAATCGCAGCGCGCATCCGCTCGCTGCCTGCCTCCGGTGCTACGGTCATCGTGCGCTGTCCGCTCTGCGCCAGTGCATGCGCAATCTGCTCCGTGAGCATATCTGCGCGCATGCTGGCCACGGAAAACGGTATCTTATGCTCCACCAAGTATTCCGTCAGCTCCGCCATCTGCGGATGGTCGGAAACGGCAGCGCCCATCAGGCCCACCTTTTTCGTGCGCTCGGGACGCTTAGCGATATCTGCCAAAATATTTTCCAGCTTACGTGGACGCGGCTTGCGGAAGCAGTAGCCTGCCATGCAGAAGCGGCAGTGACGGCCGCAGCCACGCGCCACCTCGACGATAAACATATCCTCAAATTCCGTTCCGCTCGTAACGATAGCAGAGGTGTGCGGATAAGCGTCGATATCACGCGCCCACTGGCGCGCTACCTTCGCCGGCGCACCTTCCTGCGGCAGAAGGGCGGTAAACTCGCCCTCGTCATCGTACTGCGCCGTATACAGGCTGGGAACATAAACGCCCGGCACCTGCGCCAGCGCCGCCAAACGCTCTTGCTTGCTTTCCTCGCGGTAGATGGTATCCAGAACGTGCTGCACTGTTTCCTCGCCCTCGCCGATAACAAAGGCGTCAGCCACGGCAGCCAAAGGCTCGGGATTAAAGGTGGCACAGGGACCGCCGATAATCACCAAAGGCTCGCGCTGATTGCGCTCCGCCGCCCGCAGGCGGATATTGCCCAAATCCAGCACCGTCAGCAGATTATCATAGTCCATTTCAAAGGACAGCATGACGAAGATAACGTCAAAATCTGCCAGCGGACGCTGGTTTTCCAAGCTCAGCAGCGGTGTTTTGCTTTTGATATGCTCCTGCTGCAATCGTTTATCCGGCAAAAAGAAGCGCTCGCAGGCACTGTCGCCGCGCTCGTTAATCATCTGATACAGAATGTGCATTCCCAGGTTCGACATGCCCAGATGGTAGACATTGGGGTAAATAAAGGCTACCGGATGGCGTAAGCCCGGCGGATACACCTGCGCGCCGGTTTCATTTTCTCTTGTTTCTTTAATGTAGTTTTTGATTATCCAGGACAAAGCATTTCCTCTCCGAGTATCTATAATGTATTAAGAAAATATCAGCGCAAAATTACGCTGATATCCTCCTGTATTTTACTGATTTTTTTCTGCCAGCTTACATTCAAACAAGTCGATAACTGTTTTCAAAACCTTTAAGCGGGCATAATATTTATTGTTGCCCTCGACCACAGTCCACGGTGCATACGAGGTATCGGTGCGCACCAGCATTTCGTTGACTGCCGCTTCGTAAGCATCCCATTTATCACGGTTACGCCAGTCCTCGTCCGTAATTTTCCACTGCTTGTTGGGGTCATTCTGACGGTCATTAAAGCGTCGCAGCTGCTCATCCTTGTCAATCTGCAGCCAGAATTTGGCGATGGCGATACCGTGCTCGCTCCACTGTGCCTCCATGTCCTTGATTTCATCGTAGGCACGCTGCCATTCCTGCGGTTTGGCAAAGCCTTCGATGCGCTCTACCATGACACGTCCGTACCAGGTGCGGTCAAAAATTGCTATAGTGCCTGGCTGCGGCAGTCTGGTCCAGAAGCGCCACTGATAATGGAACTGCTTTTCAACCACGTTCGGCGCCGCAATCGGATGCACATGGAAGCCCAGCGGGTCCAGTGCCGCCGTCAGTCTGCGGATAGCGCCGCCCTTGCCGGCAGCGTCCCAGCCCTCAAAGCCGATAACTACCGGAATCTGCGCCTTGAACATTTCAATCTGCAGCTGTGTCAGCTTTTTCTGGTACTTATCGAGCTTTTCCTTATATTCTTCTTTAGTAAGCTCTTTATTGGCGTCAATCTTGCTCAGCACATCGTAGGTGGCCGCAGTGCGCTTATCAGAGGCAGGCTCAACAGGCATCTGTACGGCCTTTTCGATAGCATCGGCAATCGTGCCGAATACCTCCAGACGCGCGCTGCGCGGATCATCGTCGGCAATCAGGTGCCAGGGAGCGTTTACCGTATCGGTGGCCTCCAGCATTTTTTCGTAATGCGGCAAAAATTTATCGTAATCTTCGCTTTCATCAATCGCAGGATTCAGGTCACGCCACGCCTTGCCCAGTGTTTTGGCATTCTTGGCAATATTTTTCTTTTGCTGCTCCGGTGACAGATGCAGGAAAAATTTGAGCACAAGATAATTATCGTCCGTGAGCATTTTTTCAAAGTTGTTGATATGCTCAAAAGAAACAGCAGGATACTTGGTGTTATCCTCTTTATCTGCCAGCTCGTTGGCGTTTTTCAGATAATACCAGCTGCGGTGATAAACTGCAATATGTCCCAACGCCGGCAAACGCTTCCAGAAGGCGCCGAAAAACGGCTGCTCCTGCAGAACACCGCGCAAGCGCACGCTGGAATAAACATTAAAGCCGCGGGCATCCATCTGCTGCATCATCTCGTTAATCAGCGCACTGCGGCGCGCACCACGCCAGCCCTCAAACACGATGATAATCGGTCTTTTGGCGTCGCGGGCCAGGCGCTGCGCCTTTCCCAGGCGTTCACCCAGCACATCCATCTGCTTGTTATAATCTTCCTTAGACACTTTTTTACTCAAATCCAGCTTTTCCAGCATTCTGCAACATCTCCTTACTGTTTGCGAGAATCTAAAATCAGCGCTCCTCATAGGGGTTAAGAGCGCGCGGTTTTCCTAATACCTCTGCCATGATAATGCCGTTGACCAGTGCCGCATGCTTCAGCTTCACGCGCTTTTTCGCTGCAGGCTGCGCCTGCGCGTAACGCGCATTGAACGCTGCCGCAGCAGCGTTCATCTTTGCTTCATCGTAGCTGTAATCACCACGGGGATCGTAATAAACCTTCCCCTTGTCATGCACCAGGTCTTCATTTTCGCGGTGAATCCTGCCAGTGTGGTCGTGCATTGCTTCGCCGTCACGGTGAACTCTGCTGTCGTCATCACGGCGCACACGCGTTCCGTCATGCACCACGCCCTGGCTGTTTTGACGCTGGCGCGCCTGCGCCGCTTCCGTCGTCTTTTTCAGGCGGCGTTCAAATTCGGCGGCAAGGTCCTTAGGCTTGGCCTGCGCTTGCTGCTCCGCCTGCGTCGGCTGCGGCTCCTGCGGCAGCTCCTGCTGCCTGCGTCTGCGGCGTTTGCGCCTGTCCAAAAACACATTGGCCAGCATTACGATGACAAAAAGCAGAGGGATTAAATTATCACCCATAAGCTACACCTCGCTTATTTACTGCCCTCAGGCTTTTCCTCGCCCTCCGGGCTTACCTCGGCAATCGTGCGGCGCATCTGCGTATCTGCCTGAATATTGTTCAGGCGGTAATAATCCATTACGCCCAAGCGGCCGTTAGCCAGTGCCTCCGCCATAGCTGTCGGCACCTTAGCCTGTGCTTCCACAACCTTCGCCTGCATTTCCTGCGTATAGGCCTTCATTTCCTGCTCCTTGGCCACAGCCATCGCACGGCGTTCCTCAGCGCGCGCCTGAGCGATGCGCTTATCTGCCTCCGCCTGGTCGGTCATCAGCGCAGCGCCGATGTTACGGCCTACATCTACGTCCGCAATATCAATGGAAAGAATTTCAAAAGCAGTGCCTGCATCAAGGCCTTTATCCAAAACTGTTTTGGAAATATAATCGGGGTTTTCCAGTACCTTGCTGTGGTCAGCGCTGGAGCCTACGTTAGTTACAATGCCTTCGCCGACACGCGCAATAATCGTTGCTTCGCCAGCACCGCCTACTAAGCGGTCAATGTTGGCGCGCACGGTTACGCGCGCTTTAACCTTCAGCTCGATGCCGTCCTTGGCAACAGCGCTTACTACCGGAGTTTCGATAACCTCGGGGTTAACGCTCATCTGCACAGCCTCCAGCACGTTACGGCCTGCCAGGTCGATAGCACAGCCACGCTCAAAGCTCAGCTCAATCTGCGCTCTGTGGGCCGCAATCAAAGCATCAATAACGCGGTCCACGTTACCGCCTGCCAGATAATGCGCCTCCAGCTGGTTAACATTAACGTCAAGGCCTGCCTTGTTCGCCTTAATCAGCGGCAGCACAATCTGTGACGCGGGCACACGGCGCAGGCGCATACCGATGAGGTTGAAGATGCCTACATTAACGCCGGCAGCAATGGCCGAAATCCACAGGCCCAACGGCACAAAGTTAAGAAAAATCGCGATACCGGCAATAGCCAGGACTACTACAAAGCCACTGCCGAAAATCATACTGAATAATAAATCCATAATGTCACTCCTTCGTTTGTTCTACAAAAATTTTGCTGCCCTCTACCCGCACGATAATCACGGGCGCAGACTTTTCGATATAATCTCCCTGGCTGCTCACATCAAGACGCTTGCCGTCCACCAAAATCGTGCCTGCAGGACGCAGCGTGGTTAAGGCCCTGCCTCTTTTGCCAACCAGCATGCTCCAGTCATTGCCTCCGGTGTAGCCTTCGCTGTTTTTTTGGCGCGTCCACAGCACAAAGGGATTATACTTGCTTTCCTTGGGCAGATATACGCACAGCAGGGTAATCACCAGCACCAAAAACAGATACACTGCCAAAAGCACCAGCGCCGCCCAGGCATTGCCGCCCAAAACGTAAAAGCCGCCGACTGTCAGGCACACCATGCCGCTGACACCGAAAATTCCGAAGCCCGGCACCACAAATTCTATCAGCAGCAGGACTATACCCGCCAGCATAAAATAATATTCCAATGGCATGACTGCACCTCCTCAACGCTTGTACAATTATAGTATAGCAGAGTAAAAGCATGAAGTAAATGTGAAGTTAATGCTGCCAAAAGCAAAGCTGCCTGTAATACTTTAACAAAAGAATTTTTCTGGCGCATTTATTCAAAAAGCAGTATCCTGGAGACGTGCACAGCAAGCACATTTGCTGCTTTACTTATTGCGCCAAAAATTGTATGATAAAGGAAAAGATTCTTCTACTATAAACAAAGGCGGGACTTAATGATGAAAAAATTACTTATTTTACTGACGCTGATTTTTGCGCTTGCCTGCACTTGCACAGCCTTCGCTGGCACAGGCACTGATAACAACGCTAACATGGAGAAAATAACCAGCACCAGCGCTGGCGATTTATATCTTGATAAGGATAATTTACAGGCATTGCGCCAGGGCGACAAGCTTTTTTTGCTGTTGTCTGCCGAGCTGCGCTACAATAAGGAAATGCTGCCTAAGCTGCAGGCCACCAAGCCGGAGCTGAAAACAGCAATCAGCATGACGCAGATTTATTTGTATAATAACGATGGCACGCAGTATGCGCTGCTCAAAAGCCTGTACACCGATAAGGACGATAATGTCGTTTACACTATAGAAGGCTCGCCCAAGCTGCAGCCTGTCAAAAGCAAGCTGCAGATGCTGCTGTATGAAAGAGCGTTGACAGCGATGGAAAACCAAAAGCGCATTGCCGATATGCTCAGACGCAAAGCGTAACAAAAAGACCTTGATGTCAGTTTTTACTGACGCCAAGGTCTTAAATTTTTTAATGAAGCTCTTTATAAGCAAACATTTTATTGCTTTAGTTGAAATTTTATGATAGAATGTTTTTGACAACCGTGTTGCAGGATGGCGTTGCCTTAATTCCTCAGGAATCGAGGTGATGCTTATGAAGAACTATTCCTTTCAAGATTTAATGCTCTTCGGAATGTTCATTCTGGCATTACTTACATTTATTTTTCAATATTGTAGATAATCCGGACATAAGAAAACCACTCCTACACTTTGCGGGTTAAGAAGTGGCTTTCTAACACTTTTTCTCAGGCAACCCACCTTGTGGGCGGTTGTCTTTTCTATATCTAATATACCACACAATTCACAGCTTTGCAAGTTTTGAATTTGTGCGCAACAATAAGAAAACCACTCCTACACTTTCCAGGTAAAGAAGTGGCTTTCTAAAACTTGTTTACTCAGGCAACCCACCTTTGCAGGTGGTTGTCATCCTCTATGACTAATATACCACAGATTATATGGCTTAGCAAGTTTTAAGGCTGGAATTTGAGCAAACGCTCAAACTCCAGCCTTTTTTGTTCATAAGGTCAGTATGATGATTCCAGCCTCATGAACTGCCAAGCAAGCAGTTAGGGGGCATTGCTTGGCGGAGTATGATGATTTATAGGAAAACCAGTTGTTATCCTGCTATGACTGCACCTGCTGCCAGCTTATTCGCCAAAATGCTTAGCCTGGGTTGCATCAGCTGCTGCCTTAGCATTATCTGCGCTCACCTGTGCCTGACGCGCCAGTTTGGCCGCATATTCAGCACGCTCCTGCGCTTCTTTGGCAAGTTTTGCTGCTGCCTGATATTTTTCGGCTGCTGCCAGCTCCTTCTTAGCCTGCTCCTCGCGCTGCTCTTCTAAAAGCTTTTGCGGGGATTTGTGGCCGAAGCGCCAGGTTGCACCGATACCGCCCATGGTTTCGCCGCCAGCAGTAGACAGGCTGACGTTAATCATGAAGTTCTTGTTCGGATAGTGGAAGAAGCCCATTGCCACGCCGGTTTCGCCCTTGTATTGGCCGAGGCCGATGCTGAATTCACTCGGAGCCTGCGGATCGTAGCCAATGCTCTTCAGGGAAGCGATAGCTGCTGCCATTGCGCCTACCTTATTTACACGGTCGTTGACGTCGTTGATGCGTCCGTCAAGACGGGTAACCTCTTCGCTGATGCGGTTATCCAGACGTTCAACCTCACCGCGGCGAATTGCAGCTTCAGCATTGATGCCGCCTACTGCGGTTTCATTATTCTTGTACACTTCGTTATCGCGGATTTCCTGATCAAGGTCGTCAATCTGGCCAAGGTCGGACAGGTTGATGCGGTCTTTATCGTTCGTTGCAGAACCGATGGAAACATCGCTGCTGTCGATGCGTGTTGCATTGTCAGGCTTAGCGCTGTCAGTATAGGTCAGGCCAGTGCCGCTTTGCTCCAGCTTGCTCCACTTACCTTCATCATTAGTAACTTCGTTGGTAAGCAGGCCAGTTGCACCGTCTAATTTTTGCGCTACCTTAATTTCGCCATTCGTTACCACGCCGCCGATGCTGGTCAAGCCTTGGTTGAATTCGGATTTATGCTCATCGTCTTGCTTAACAGTGTTGCTGTTGCCTGCAGCGGTAACCTGGTTTTCCGTAGTAGTCTGGCCATTAGTTACGGTAGTAGTCGTACCATCGTTTTTAGTTTCAAACGTAGTATGGTTGGTTCCATCATTGATATCGCTTCTAATCGTGCCGTCACCGCCGAAAGCGATAGAGCCAGGAGTGCTTCCAGTTCCATCCGCATTACCGCTGCCAGTAATCGTCAGCTTATCGGTAATCAGATGACCAGTTTTAATAGTGTTACCATCGATAGTAGTTTCAGACGTAGGAACGGTTGCATCTCCGGCAC
This sequence comes from uncultured Phascolarctobacterium sp., assembly GCF_937920985.1. Taxonomy (GTDB): domain Bacteria; phylum Bacillota; class Negativicutes; order Acidaminococcales; family Acidaminococcaceae; genus Phascolarctobacterium_A. The sequence goes on along the minus strand of NZ_CALDXR010000058.1, from coordinate 14,790 downwards.
CCTTGAACGTAGTCTTACCATTATTAGTAATGCCGTCATTCTTAACCTCAATAGAGGATGCACCAGCAGAAATTTTTGCGCTGTTGTCTGCTACGGAAACCTCGGACTTAACGCCACCAGTTGGAGTAGTGGTATCAAACTTCATGCTTGCGCCAGTTGTAGCAGTTTCCAAGGAAGTGTTGCCAACCTTGTTATGCAGAGCACCTTTATTATCACCTTGATCAGTACCAGCTACAGTAAAATTACCGCCTGCTGCTTTGATATTGCCATGTTCGTCGATAGAAAGGTTCGAACCAGCAGTGGTTGTGCCATCGCTATTAACCATTTCTTTGCCAAGGTTGATGCGTTGAACATTAAGAGTATCAGTAGTGATTACGCCACCATCAATAGTGGTTTCCTTGCCACCGTGCTGACTGTCCTTATCGCTCTTGAACGTTGCTTTACCGGCAGACATTGTAGTCTGGTTATTACCATCTTTGTAAAGAGTCAGGTTTTCGCCATCAAGCTTGCCAGCAGTTCCATCACTCTTTGCCGAACGAATAGCGCTACCGTTAATTTTAGTAGTCGAATTATCCTGACCAGTGAAGGTGCCAATGCCGGAAGCAGTATCGAAATCAAAAGCAGATTTTTGACCGGACTTGTTACCTTTAATATGCAAGCCTTTATAATCGTGAGTCAATTCAGAGCTTGTATTGTCAGCAATATCCGTTGCTTTCGCCCAAATGTTACCACCATTAATAGAGCTTAAATTAGCAGCATCCTTAGTAAAGGTAGTTTTGCCATCTTTATCTACATTAAATGCACCATTAGCTGCCTTCAATGCACCATCCTTATCAACTGCAAACTTTCCGTTAGCTGCTTTCAGAGAACCATCTTTATCAACTTCAACAGTAGCAGCACCAGAAGCACCTAAGATAAGCTTGTTAGCTTTCAAAGTATCAGTTGTAACGGCATCGCCTTCAATAGTAGTTTGCTGGCCGGCAGCACCAAAGGTTGCCTTACCGGTAACATCCAAAGTACCATTAACAGTTGCTTTTTCAGTGGTTAAGCCTTGGGTTTTTTCCAATTTGTTATTTGCATCGACAATTAAGGAATCTTGTTTAAAGGAAGACGTGCCGGCAACAAAGCCTTTGTCAGCCTGAGCAGTTACTTTACCTTGGTTAAAGGTAACACCATTAACCTGGAAATCAGCAGTACCGGTATCTAAGCTTGTACCAGTTAAGGTCATACCTGCAATCTTTAATTTATTAGTGGTAATGCCTTCTGCTTTATCTAACGTAGTACTACCAATATTTAAAGTGGTTTCATTGATAACAGCTCCGCCAATAGTGCCGCCTTTTGCAGTAATGCCATTGTTATTCAGGAAGTTATTATCATCAACCTTAAAGGTATTAGCTTTAATTTCACTGACACCTGTTACCGCACCGGCTGCGCTAATTTCAACATTACCGATTTTTCCTTCTTTTGCAGTAATCTTACCACCAGTTAAAGTAGCTCCTGCACCATCAGAAATAGTATTTCCCTGAACAGTACCTGTTGTTGTTACATTGCCACCTTTAATTTCTACTCCGCCAATATTTGCAGAATTAGCCTCAATTACCTTGCCGGACTTGATTGTCTGATTAATATTAGCGAGTTTATCAGCAGTCAGCTTATTATCTTCAACAGTGCCAAGCTGCAATGTGCCTTCGGTAATCTTAGTATTAGTACCAACAGTCAGGGTATCCTTAACCTTCAGGTTATTAAAATCAATGGTTCCGGTAACAGTCATGTCTGTAGCAGTGACTTTGCCATTCTGGAGGGTAACTCCACCAATTTTACTTGCCTGGGTAGCGTCAGTTTCAATTCTGCCGGTTGCAATCTGATCGCCCTTAATAACAGTCTGCGAGCCTATCGCAGTGCCAAAGGTTGCTGTTTTATCAACCTGCAGCTCATCTTTCAGTGTAGTTTTGCCGGCTACACCAAGAGTGCCACCAACAGTAGTGTCGCCTTTTACTGCTAAGGTGCTGCCCAAGGTTGTTGCGCCAGTCACGTCCAGCGTACCGTCTACAGACGTATTTCCTTTAACGTCCAAAGTATCTTCCAGGGTTGTCGCTCCTTTGACGTTCAAAGTATCTTTCAGAGTTGTCGCACCGCTCACGTCCAGCTTGCCACCAACAAATGCATCCTTATTCACTTCCAAAGAATCGCTCTTCAAGGCACCAGTTGCAGTAATATTCTTGCCCTGGATATCGCCGGTTGTCGTTACGTTGCCACTTGTACCATCAACAGTAAATGCACCGTCAGCTGCGCTAATGCCTTTGTCTTTCAGCCAAACGCCATCAACAGTAACACCTTTATCAGCTGTTGCTTCGTTAATTGCATCAGTTTTAATACCATCGGCAAAGGTAGTTTCTTTAGCAAAGTGTGCTGCACCAGCTACGCTCAAATCACCGCCAACAGTTGCATCACCCTTTGCATTGAGCTTACCGTTAACAGTAATATCATTACCCTGGATATCGCCGGTTGTCGTTACGTTGCCCTTATCATCAACGCCAAATGCACCATTTGCACCTTTAATTTTGCCATCTTTACCGTCAATAGCTGCTTTTGCTCCGCCAAAATCATGGCCTCCGGCATAGACGCCCTCACTGTCAATTACAGTAGAAGTCAAGCCAACAATAATACCGTCTTCAGTAATCTTAACCTGGTTTGTTTTTCCTTCGTTAATCGTTACGCTCTCAATGTCAGTAATATTATGTTTATCAAATGTTACGCCGCCAACCTTAGAGCCATTACCAGCTTGAATAACCGGTTTGCCATCTTCGATATGTATTTTGCCATTCTCATCATATACCATACTGTTAAGAGCTGCCAAGCCTTCACGAGTCAGTGTTGCTTGCCCGGCAGTGCCATCATCAAAGACTTCTTCAAGAACTATGCTTTTTGCTCTTACTTCGCCGTTAGCCAGCCTTACGTCGCCAGCATGAGTAATACCTTCTATATAAGTAGCATCCTCAGACGTAATCTTATTATCTTTCTTGAATTTGATTTTTTGCGTGTTATACTTCAAAGTATCTACGGCCTTATCATTTTTTACCTGGTAAGCTGAAAAATCAGATGCATTTACTTTGGTATTAATCTTAGCATCAAGTGTACTAACTTGCTCAGTAATCTTAGTATTCAGGTTAGTATTATAAGCTTCTACTTTACTATCTAAATTAGTTACCTGACCATTGACAGCCTGAATAGCATTACTATTATCTCCAACATTTTTGACCAGACTCTCGATAGTACCACTGGTAGCATCAGAGCCTACCTTCGCCTTGGAAATATCAACACCCTCAATTGCTGTTTTAATATCATCGCCAGTCAGAGTAACCGTCCCGCTAAACTTGCCGTTCGTAAGGCTACCGTCGGTAATAGTTCCATCAGCAATAGCTGTGCCGCCAACTGTACCGTTAATGGTACCGATAACGCTTCCTGCTGTAATCGCACCATTGGTCAAACTCAGCGTCACATCCGCAGCATACACCGGTTCAAGACCAATGCCCCCCCCTGCGAGAATTGCGTACGTTACGGCAAGGGCCAACGCCTTGACATTACTCTTTTTCCTAGTCATAATCATCATCCTCCTTAAAGTATAAACCAAACCCATGCGTGCGCCATCCGCTGCTGGCAGCCTCCGGCGCCTTCCGCACAACTTTTATCATGCTCATTATCTCATAAAATTCAGTGAATTCAACGCCTTGTATCGTAAAGCGCAGGTTCTCATCGTAAAACGCATTTTGCCAACTTTACTTGATTATTTTTTATTCAAAACTGTAACAAACAAAACAATAGTTAAAGCATTTTTCACTAAAAACTAATCACTATCCACTCCACACTAACCACTACTTACTACCCACTAAAAAGAACCTCCGCAACAGTCTTCATGACCGTAACGGAGGTTCTCTTTCTTTATAACAAAGTATCCTTAATCCTGCAGCAGCGCCCACTGCATATAGGCGTTGCGCACAGCTGCGCTGTCGCGCACCCTGATTGGTGCCTTGAAGCCATTACCCAGCAAAAAATAATTGCTGTAAACACCCTCTACATAATGCATATTAATCAGCACGCTACGATAGGTCAGCAGAAAATAATCCTGCGTCAGCTTTTCCCGCAGCTTGTTGATGGAGCTGTACACCTTATAGGTACGCTGCACTGTGTGAATATAACAGTATTTATCCTGCACCTCTACAACGATAATGTCCTTGGGCTTTAGCTTTACCATCTCCACCGCAGTATCAAAAGTAACATACTCTTCCTTGTCAAAAACACCGCAGCGCTGCAGCGCCTGCTCCAGCTTTTCCGGCTGCAAAGGCTTCAGCAAATAGTACGCCGCATCCAGCTCATAGCTTTCGATGGCAAAGTCATTGCTGGAAGTAAGAAAGACCAGCTTAAAGTTAAGCCTGTGCTGTCGCAACCGCCGCACAAACTCCACGCCATTACCAGACTTCAGATAGATGTCCATAAAGACAATGTCAGCGCTATTTAAAAACAAGTATTCACAGCACTGCTCCCCTTCAGTAAATGTACGTATATCCAAAAGCAGCTGATACTTCCTGCCTATTTCCTGCAGTTGCCGTTTAAGCTCTTCCAGCTCGCTTACATCATCATCACAAGCCACAATACGCATAATATCACTCTTTTCCTATAATAACATACTCTTCTTTGCTTATGCTCAGCCTTCCGCCAGCACCTGCCGCAAAAGCTCCAGCGCGCTCGCTTCGCTCGCTTTGTTCGTGCCCAGCTCACCGCGGAAGGCACGCGCGAGGATGGATTTCTTCATCAGGTCGATGCTTGCCAAGGCCCGCTCCGTTGCCTGCTGTGCAGAGCGCTCACGCGCCAGCAGGTCGTCGATGAGGCGCACGATTTCGTGCTGTTCTTCACTAGAAAATTGAGGAACTGGTATTTTCCTAACTATTTTCTCATTAAGATTTTTTAACGTAGAACCAACAGCAGAATTTTCAAGATAAGTTACAGTCGCCTGACTTCCTAAAATCAAAGAATACAACTTTGCATCATACTCTTTCTTTAAGCGAATAATCATACTACCTGTACCACAAATCCAATTTTCTTCTCTATTACTAATCGGTGCACAACGTCCCATTTCTCCACGTCTACCAAGGACTATATCATTCTCCTTTAGCTTATATGAAGATAATTCTTCTGCTTTTTCATCTGATATAGATATCTTTGATTGAGGTACTATACGTTGTTGAACTATATGTTTTGGATTAACTAAAGGAATACCATTCTCAATATAATCTGATTCATGTAAAGACGATCCAAATGGTCCTATTTTAATTAAATCAACTAAATTTTCCAATGGAACTAATTCAGTTACTTGCTTTCCAATAAGCTCGCCCGTAAATGCCTTGTGCAAAATTGCTGCCTTGCGCACAGCAAAGCTGTCCGCAACCTCCTGTAGTCTTTCCTTTGCTTCGTCGAGCTTGGCAAAAAGCTCCTCGATGCGCTCAACTATGCGTTGCTGTTCGAAGAGTGGAGGAAGAGGGATGGGATGTTGTTTTAAAATAATCTGAGATATGTTAGGTTGTGCTCCGCCTTTGCCTTTTTCTATAAATACATTTTTTTGAGATATGCAATAATAGAACAAATACATATACAACAAAGATTTATTGCAAACAGCACAAGCACAGGCTTGGTTTGTTGTAGCAGGAACACCTAAAATTGCAACTTTACCAATCGTCGCACCATACATGGCAATCAGAACTGAATATGGTGGAAACAATTTTGCACTAGATTTTTTCAATCCTTCATCAGTTATTTTTTCTTCTGTATCGTAAATCCAACCATTATTTAATTCGCCAGTCTTTATCCATAAAATATCGCCATTATAATATTCTTCATGCTTTCTTGACGGAGTACCACCAGAACCCCAAGAAGCGACGCTCTTCAGCCTCACCCACACCCAATTCTCCGGCACCTCATAAGGCTGTTCCTCCGCAGGCACCAGCGTCTGCTGCAAGCGTTCTTCTATTGTCAATGCTGTCTTTTTCTTTGGCATTGCCAGCTCTCCTTTATAAGCAAACGTTTTGTTGCTTTAAATTAAAATTTATGATAAAATGTTTTTGACAACCGTGTTGCAGGGTGGTGTTGCCTTCATTCTCTACGAATGGGGGTGATGCTTATGAAGAACTATTCCTTTCAAGATTTAATGCTCTTCGGAATGTTCATTCTGGCATTACTTACATTTATTTTTCAATATTGTAGATAATCCGGACATAGAAAAACCGCCCCTCAACTTTCCCGAGCGCGGAGCGGATTTTTCTTAACAAAATTCGGCAATCCACCTTGTGGGCGGTTGTCTTTTTCTATATCTAATATACCACATAATTCATTGCTGTGCAAGCTTCAAATTGTGCTCAATAAAAAGAAAACCACTCCTACACTTTGCGGGGTAAGAAGTGGCTTTCTAAAACTTTTTGTCTTTTCTATGTCTAATATACCACACAATCCCTAGCTTTGCAAGCTTTGAATTTGTGCGCAGGATGCAGGAAAGCCTCTCCTTAGGGAGAGGTGGCATCGCGTAGCGATGACGGAGAGGGGTTTTATTGCTAAGCATAATAACAGCACTCCCCTCTCAGTCGCCCTGCGGGCGCCAGCTCCCCCCGAGGGGAGCCTTTTTCTTTCTTCATTCTTCAATCTCTACCTTTATCTTTGCAAGCTCCTCAGCTCCTGCGCCACACTCTGCAGCAAATCCACGGCCTCCGCCAGCTTTTCCGCAGCCTCCGCCGCACTTTCCGCCGGGTCCGGCAAATCCTCGTAATCCAGCACGCTGTCATCCTTAATCAGGCCAAGGTCCAGACTGTTGCCCTTTTGCGCAATTTCCTCACGCGTAAAGCACTGCCAGCGCTCGTCCTCTACCTTACTTCTGTCCTCTGCCGTGTAGGCCGCCTCAAAGCCGGCAAAGTCACTCGCCTTCAGCGGGTTCGTCTTGCCGAAGGACGGCATATTGGTGCGCAAATCATAAAACCACACAGCCTTAGTGCTGTCCTTATCCGTTTTTTCGCGCGTAAAGAAAAGTACGTTGGTCTTGACACCCTGCGCGTAAAAAATACCTGTCGGCAAGCGCAGAATAGTGTGCAAATTGCACTTATCCATTAAGTCGACACGAATCCTTTCGCCGTCACCGTCGGCAAAAAGCACATTATCCGGCAGTACCACGGCAGCACGCGCCTTGCCGTCAGCCTTCAAACTGCGGTAAATGTGCTGCAAAAAGTTCAGCTGCTTGTTGCTCGTCGGATAAGTAAAGTCGTCGCGCGTTGCACGCTCGCCGCCTTTTTTCGTACCGAATGGCGGATTGGTCAGCACTACGTCATAGCCCTGCATCTCCTTGCCCACGTTGGAAAGCGTATCGCCCAAAATAATTTTGCTCTGGATGTCATGCAGCATGGCGTTCATCAGCGCCAAGCGGTGCGTATCATGCACCAGCTCGCAGCCGGTGAAGGCCTGCGTATATTCAAACTCCGCCGTTTCCTCATCCAAATCAAAGAAATCGTTCGTCTGCTCACGCACAAAATTGCTTGCCGCAATCATAAAGCCAAAGGTACCGCAGGCAGGATCGTTGGGAGACTATCATTAATACAATGTAACGAATTTAATTCCGATACTCCGAAACGACGAGCCCGCACATGTCCAGAAAATGAACACCCTCGTAACGACACTAGGTGCATCGTTACGAGGGTGTAGTTACCTTCGGCGGAAATTTCTCTATGAAGTTTTTATTTCGAGGCAATTGGCTCGCGTAATTTATCTAGCATATGCTGAGTAGCAATCAGGCTACTTAAATCTGATATTGCCTCATCGTAACCGTCCCTCAGTGCCTCCACCAACCAGTATCTGGCGGTTTCGTAATAGTAATAAATTGAATCAATCGACCGTCCTTCATCTTTTAGCGTTTTTAGTGCTTCTTCCGGAGACTCATCTTGTAGCCAATAACACCAAGTATCCCATGCTCTTTTGCTAAAAGCCCCATAACAGGCCTTGGCTTCAATGATACCATGTTCAGCTGCGCATTTATAATACTGGCAGTCAAGTGAGTCCAAACTTCCACTGCTGTAGCCAAAATGAAAACGCTCCCAAAGCAATATAGCGGCCACATTGTTTTTGCAAACATCATTGTAGTATACCGGCACGGCATTTTCATAAAAGCCCTCGGTGTTCAACTCGGACATTACACTCTGCCATATGGTATTTTCTTGCTTCTCCCTCTCAATATAAGCACTTAAATAGGCACCGCTACTGTTATTATTACGAGTAGTTTCTATCGCGGCTCCTAACCAATAGCAAGCTTCCCACTTGCCGTTTTGAGCGGCCTTGCTTAGCCAATATACGCCCAACAGAAGCGCATTATCGCCTTCATACTTTTCATCAACAAACTTTAAGTACGAATAATGCTTTCCCAACTTAAGCATGGATTCTGGATTTCCATTCCTGGCTGAATCAAGCACCCTGCTAAGATTTCTTCTTATTGGCTTTATTTCCAGTCTTGATTTTTTCATAACTTATAGCGCCTCGTAATATTCACGAATCTTTTCCGCCATCAGTTCGCGGCGCTTTGCCAGAAATTCAGTGTAGTTGTTGATATCCATAAACTCAAAGCCTTCTGGGATACAGTTCTGCTGTAAGTTTTCCTTGAGTTTGTCTAAATCGGTAATTCCTCCATATATCGGCTTCCCCGTCTTGCACTGCTCTATAACAGTTGCCATATACTCACGAGGCGCTGCATCGCTAATTTTTATATTGATTTCCTGCTGCAAATACACATAGTTTGCGACCTGATTGTACTGTCCTTTAGGCAAATCATTTTTAGTCAGATAATTCTTAGGGAAGAGATGATGAATATCACCCCTGTTTTCCAACATGCTTTCTACACTAATCTGCTCAGATAAAAAGCCTTTATCGTGAGCCTTAACTTGCGCGATAAGGAACATATTGAAATACGGACTGCTGGTGACAGATGTATCGAGCCTTTGTACAAGATTGACATTCCAATACGCATCAGAAAGATCGCCAGCCTCTGTGAGTTTCAAATAGGCCATAGGATCATCCGAAGAAAAGAACCGTTTAATATCATAGTCAAACGTCGATTCCGGAGAACCAGAATAACGTCCGGTCAAAATGGAGAGAACCAGCCACCGACGTACAATCTTTTCAATGATAGAACTGTCAACTTTTCTCTCACGCAACGCCAAGTACAACGCATAGGCAAAGTTCAAAACATTTTGCGAGCGAATCAGACTCCCCCTGACAATGCCAGCAGACTCAACAATCATCAGAAAGCGTTCGTAGTTTGTTTTATTTACGGTCTGTAATACTGCTTCATGCAATTTTCTAAAAGAATCCTCTTCTATTTCTATTTGGAATTCGCGCGTTTCAAAATCACGTCCAGAGAGCAGGCTTACCAAATCAGACAGTTTCCCGCGCTTGAACTTATAAGTAAATGCTACACGCAAAATATCGGTATAAGATGTTTTATATATAGGTGACACCTTTTCTGCCACCCATCTTATAGCAGAGAAATCTGGCAGTGATGCGAATTCTTTGTCGTTGGTCTGAATGTCTTTCAAATCAGCTGGAGATTCCAGCAAATGACAAAAATAATCGATAGTCTTTCTGGTTATGTTTCCTCCATACTCAGTATTCGAGGAAATTTTCGACATGACAAAGTCAGCCTGTGACAGTACCACGCCCTTAGAGTTGATGCGGATAAAAATATCCGTAACGCTATCAATATCCAAATCGTCCGCCAAGGTAATAACACCAAGGCTATTATTCTGAATTGCCTTCAATCTGTTAATGATATCATTGATTTTCGATGCCTGATCTGTTATTTCATTCTTCTGGCAAAACTGGTTGACGAAATTAAACGAGTCAAACGTCATCTTGAAGACTTCAGAAATATCTGATATCCATTTACTGGAACGCTGGTTAGCGGAATTGGCTACTTCAAAAGTCTCATCAATGGGATTAAAGGCGATTTTTATCGTCTTCCACTTGTAGTGATCATCTAAGACTTCTTGCCCGACAATCGCCGCAGTCAGTGCCGTGATACGTTGCTGCCCATCAATCAATACTTTTTTGCCGGCAGCGGTTGTTCCATCCTTAAGTTTCACCTTAGGATTTTGCCAGACAATAATATACCCAACAGGAAACCCTTTATATAAGGAATCCAGCAAATCACGAACTTTGGAAGCATCCCATACGAATGGACGCTGCATTTCTGGTATTGCAATTTCCTTGGACTTAATGCTTGCCAGTAGTGCCTCTACGGTATAATTACTTACATTGTATCGAGCCATCTTTTGGAGAACCTCCTAACGGTATCTTTTTCTGTAATTATATCACGAAAATTATTCCTATAAAAATATCTCCTGATTGTAAGCAGCGTTGCCCTCAGCAGTATTTTCCTGCAGCATTTCTTTCAAGCCTAGAGAAGAAGGCCAGCCTGCCATAGCGCGCGGTATATTGCCGCTTTGACGCAAATCCGCAAACCAGATACCGGATTTTGTTTACCAGTGTATCCTTCATCTGATAAGGCATTGCTATATTGTCAAAATCAAACATTTTATTAACGATATCTTCGCACAGCAGTCCCAGCTTAAAAAGGCAGGAATTGGAATCGCTGTACAAATAGCGCTCCGCAAACTCGCCTGTTTTTTCCAGACCGGGAAATTGTGTGCGTAAAAAGCTGAAGCCAGATGCCATAAAAAACGGCCTCCTTTGAGCTGTAAAAATGATAATAATATATTTATATTCGCCTTAAAATAAAATTTACCTGCTGAATATGTTTTCGCAAAACAGCGGATATTGCCTGCACAGATGCCGCAATAAAAAAGCTGTATACTTTTCCGCGCAGGAAAAGCATACAGTTCTCTCACCCATAATCCCTATAAAGTAAAATAACCGCGCCAAGATTTCTCTTAGCACGGTTATCAGTTGTTATTTGAGCAATTCACGAACCATAACGTTAATACGTTTGCCATCTGCACGGCCTTTGGTTTTTGCCATAACTGCCGGCATTAACTTGCCCATATCTTTGGGACTTGTAGCACCAACAGCAGCAATAACTTCTGCCACGATAGCCTTCAGCTCGTCATCGCTGAGAGCTTCCGGAAGATATTTTTTCAGTATAGCAATTTCTTCCTTAGCTTGGGCAACCAATTCGTCACGACCTGCTTTTTGGAATTCCTCAACAGAATCCTGACGCATTTTGACCTCTTTCATCAAGACAGCCAGAACCTCATCATCTGTAAGTTCCTTTTTGTCATTGATTTCAACGTTTTTAATATTAGCACGCACCATGCGGATAACAGACAAACGCAGTTTACCTGCTTCTCTGTCCTTCATGGCCTGCTTCATATCAGCAGTCAATTGGTCTTTTATAGACATACAGCCCGCCTCCAATTATCTGGTTTTACGTTTTCTGGCTGCTTCGGATTTTTTCTTACGTGCAACGCTCGGCTTTTCATAGTGCTCGCGTTTTCTTACCTCAGAAAGAATGCCTGCCTTTTGGGTTGCTCTTTTAAATCTGCGCAGTGCGCTGTCTAAAGTTTCATTCTTGCCAACTTTAATTTCTGCCATCTGTTCTCCCTCCCTCCACACACTTAGGGAAGTGTATATGCAAATTAAGTTTTCAGCTGTTGCCAGCTAAAAACACTTACTGATTAATTATACAAGAAAAGACAAGCATTGTCAAGGTTTAGCACGGGGGCCAACCCAAAGCTTTGCCGCCAATTACGTGAATGTGTAAATGTTTTACTGTCTGACCGCCTTCATCGCCGGTGTTGATAACAACGCGGAAGCCTTTTTCGGCAATTCCGGTCTTTTCAGCGATCATTTTAACCTTGCCCAGCATATATGCAACCAGCTCGGGGTCCGCAGTAGTGATGTTAGCTGTGTGGTCCTTAGGCATCAGCAGCACATGAACCGGAGCAGCCGGAGCAACGTCATTGATAGCAATCATTTTATCATCTTCGTACACTTTGGTAGAAGGGATATCGCCCTTAATGATTTTGCAAAAAATACAATCCTCAGCCATTTCATGTCCCTCCTCTCATTTATCGTATCTAGTTATATTCTACTTTTTAAAATAAAATCCTGCTAATTTTTATTTTATTTCTCCAACAATACCTCTTCTGTCCTCATCAAAAGACCACTGAACCTGCCAGGTTCTTCCGTTTATCGTATCTAAAAGCAAAAACGTATACATATTTTGCGTAGGATACAATTTAAACCTGCCATTTTGTGCCTGTGACGCATCAACCAGCGGTAAAGAATTTAACGAGCATTCAAATCTGGCTTCGTCTTTATTGATGCCATATTGTACCTGGGTAATTCTGCCATCACTGGTATTTAATTTCAAAAAATTGTACATGTTTGTTGTCGGATACAATTCATATACAGAATTAGAATTCTGTACTTCTGCTGAGCAGCCGACAAAAAACGACGAAACAAAAACTAATGAAAGCACTAATAACAAAGAACCTTTTTTCACAAAACGAGTTAACATCATTATTATCACTCCTATTAGAATAATAATATACTAATTCAATTCGCCCAACAAAAAATCCTCTTTAATGCCGGTAATTTTTACCTTGGCAATGGTGTTGGCCAGCTTCTTGGTTCCCGGAACAACAACGCGCAGATACGGACCGCACAGGCCCTCCATATGCTCATCGTCCACAGGCTGCTCAAACAGCACCTCTTCCACCTTGCCGACAGTGCTCTGCAGCATTCGCTGATGCAGCTCCTCGTCCACCTTCGCCAGACGCGCCGTACGCTCGCTCTTCACTGCCTCGTCCACCTGCTCTGGCATTTCGGCAGCAGGCGTTCCCTTGCGTTTGGAATACGGGAAGATGTGCATTTTGGCAAAGCCGCATTGCTTGGCAAATTCCAAAGTAGTCGCAAAGTCCTCCTCGGTTTCGCCGGGGAATCCCACGATAACGTCCGTAGTAATGGCCACATCAGGCACCTGCGCACGAATTTCGTTCACCAGCTCTGTAAAACGTTTGGTATCGTAAGGACGGTGCATAGCGCGCAAAATCTTGTCGCAGCCGCTTTGCAACGGCAAATGCAGGTGACGCTGCAGGCGCGGCTCCTGTGCCATCAGCTGCAGCAGACACGGCTCCACCTCCACGGATTCCAAAGAACCGAGGCGCACACGCTGCACGCCTTCAACGCTCAGCGCTGCCTTTACTGCGTCATACAACGTAACGTGCTTGCCTTCCTTCGCCAGCTCCTTGCCGTAGCAGCCAAGGTGAATGCCGATGAGCACAACCTCCTTGTAGCCTGCGGCAACCAGCTTGCCGACCTCCTCACGGATGCTTTCCAGGCTGCGGCTGCGCAGCGGACCGCGGGCAAACGGGATAATGCAGTAGGTGCAGTATTGGTTGCAGCCCTCCTGAATTTTGAGGAAGGCGCGGGTTTTATCTGTTTCCGTGCCAACGCCCAGCTCTTCGAACTTAGTGTCCACAGTCATCTGCTGCACATTGTCCAGAATCTCCGTGCGCTTGTGCTCCAGCGCCTCCTCAACCAGCTCCACAATGCGGCCGCGCTCCTGATTGCCGATGATTACATCAACACCTTCTATAGCACGCACCTCCTCCGGCGCAGTCTGCGGATAGCAGCCGGTGACAACCACCAGGGACAGCGGATTGTGACGCACAGCGCGGTTGATAATCTGACGCGATTTGCGCTGACCTGTATTGGTAACAACGCAGGTATTAACTAAATAAACGTCTGCCGGTTCACCGAAAGGCACAACCTCATAGCCTGACGCACGGAAAATCCCCTCCATGCTGGCAGTATCGGCCTGATTAACCTTACAGCCCAGCGTATAAAATGCAATTTTTCTCATCTATGTTTAATCTCCTAAATCTCCTGTTTCATAAAAAATCGCTGAAATAGCGACAAGTCCTGCCGTTTCCGCGCGCAGAATGCGTCTGCCAAGCGACACAGGCACAGCGCCTACTGCGCGTGCAGCATCCAGCTCCGCTTCGCTGATGCCGCCCTCAGGACCGATAATCAGCAGCAAATCTGTCAGCGCGCCCTTCGCCTGCGCCTCCTTCAGCGCCGCCTTCAGGCTCTTTTTATCCTCGCACTCGTAAGCAATAATCTTTACAGCGCAGTCATTCGCCGCCAGCATCTGTGCCATAGTCTGCACAGGCTGCACCTCGGGAATAATATCACGCTTGCTCTGCTTGGCCGCGGACTCGGCAATCTTCTGCCAGCGCTCCACCTTTTTGGCAGCCTTCGCACCGTCAAGGCGTACTACGGAATGCTCCATAGCCACAGGCACAACGCTGTAAGCGCCCATCTCCACAGCCTTCTGGATGATGAACTCCATCTTCTCGCCCTTCGCCAGGCCCTGCGCCAAAATCAGGCGCACCGCAGGCTCATGGCTTTCCGCCAGCTTCTCTAAGCAATGCACAGTCACACACTCGCTGTCAATCGCTGTAATCTCCGCCAGCGCGCTCACGCCGTCGTCACTCACAATCTGCAACTGAGCACCCGGCTGCATGCGCAGCACCTTACTGATATGACGTGCATCCACGCCCTCAATAGTCATTGTTTCATTATATAATTGCGGTACAAAAAAACGATGCATATAGGTTTCCTTTCTATAAAAATTGATACCCCTCTCCGCCTCACTACGTTCGGCACCTCTCCCCTAGGAGAGGCAAGAAAAGAATCACAAAGGACAAGAGAGGCTCCCCTCGGGGGGAGCTGTCGCCTGTAAGGCGA
>NZ_CALDXR010000057.1 GCF_937920985.1 uncultured Phascolarctobacterium sp. | reverse complement strand
CGCGTAGTGGACTTTCACCACCTAGTTATCGCCCATGCTGGGCGCACCACAAAAATACCCCGCAACCTGCATGGTTGCGGGGTTTCTCTCATGGTGATCCAGGAGGGATTCGAACCCCCGACCCACGGCTTAGAAGGCCGTTGCTCTATCCAACTGAGCTACTGAACCATATTAATTTGGAGCGGGCGATGGGAATCGAACCCACAACATCAGCTTGGAAGGCTGAGGTTTTACCACTAAACTACACCCGCGCAAATGGTCGGAGTGGCAGGATTCGAACCTGCGACACCCTGCTCCCAAGGCAGGTGCGCTACCAAACTGCGCTACACCCCGAATACAAAAGGTATTATACTATTTAATTAAACAGATGTCAAG
This sequence comes from uncultured Phascolarctobacterium sp., assembly GCF_937920985.1. Taxonomy (GTDB): domain Bacteria; phylum Bacillota; class Negativicutes; order Acidaminococcales; family Acidaminococcaceae; genus Phascolarctobacterium_A. The sequence goes on along the minus strand of NZ_CALDXR010000057.1, from coordinate 42,457 downwards.
AGAAAATATATAGTTTGTTAATCATAAAGCAGAAGAAAAATATAAAAGCATATTTTTCTTCTGCCGGATAAGCTTTTTTACTGCAGCAGTTCTTCCTTCAGCTCGTAATATTCACGCGAGAAATAAGGTGTGAGCTGTGCTTCGCGGTGGTCGTAGCCAAAGGCGCGCTTGGTGAGCGACAAAACAGGCGGTGCCTGAATGCGTTTAGCAACAGCAAAGCCTGCGAACAGCTTCCACCAGCGTTCCAAATCGGCAATCAGCGCAGCAGCGTCGGAGCAGGCCTCATCAATTGCTTCCTGCGTACAGCCTAGCTCTGCAGCCAGCGTGCCTGCCTTGTACCAGCGCAGGATGTCTGCCGGAGTTGTTTTATGCCAGTTTTCGATAAAGGCACGCAGCAGATAATCGTGATAGCTATAAACAAGCGGATCGCCGCCGTTGCCTACTGTCTGCGCATCCGAAAGCTCGGCGCTGGGACGGATGGTGAAGATGGCTTCAGGGATTACCTTGCGCTTGTAGACTTCCTCATTAAGATAGCGTCCTAACGCATAAACCTGATGCTTCCACAGGTCACCAATCATGGCCATAGCACCGCAGATGTCGCCGTAGAAGGTGGCGTAGCCGATAGCCAGCTCTGCTTTGTTGGAGTTGCAGCTGAAGGCGCCGCCGAAGGCTGCTGACGCAGCAGCGATGACACGTGCACCGCGGTCGCGGGCCTGGATATTTTCTTTAATCAGTCCGCTGAGCTGCAGGTTGAAGTTTGAACCGTCTGCCAGATGGATGATGGGCGTTTGCTCCAGCTGCTTAACCGTCAGCTCATAGCTTTCGCTGATAGGCATTACGGCGTAGTTGGCGCCAAGTGCCTGCGCCAGCTGCTGCGCGCTGTTGCGCGTGGCAGCGGAGTTGAAGCGTGAAGGTAGGTTGAGCAGCAGGATATTTTCCGGTCCCAGGATATCTGCATACATCACGGCGGTTACGGCGCTGTCGATGCCGCCGGAAAGACCGATGGTCATACGTTTGATGCCGCATTGCTGCAGAAATTTGGCTGTGCCGTAGCGAAGGGCGCGGTAAACGGATTCCGGCTCCTGGGGCAGCACGGCCGGCGGGCAGGTGGAGATAAGGTGGTTTGCTTCTGTATCCCAGGTCAATTCCAAAAAGGTGTCCTCATACATGGGCGCAGAGGTTACCAGACTGCCGTCACCGTTATAAGCGGAGCTGCAGCCGTCGTAGGTGAAGATATTCTTGCCGTTATTCTGGATACCGACGTTGTTGCAATAGATAAGCGGAATGCTTGCGGTGCATGCCTGCGCACTGAAAAGGCGGTTGCGCTTACGGTTTTTGCCCAGCGTGTAGGGTGAGCAGGAAAGGTTGCATAAAAGCTGTGCTCCGTTGGCTGCCAGCGTTTGCGGTACGTTGAGGTGATAGTTTTCCGTCCAGCCGTCCTCGCACAGCATGACGCCGATGCGCAGGCTGGTGCCTCGGATGACGATTTCCAAAGGCTGCAGTGCTTCGCTGACGCTTGCACCTTCTTCGGCGCAGAGCTTCTGCAGGCTGTAAAAATGACGGCAGTCATCAAATTCGCGGTAGTTGGGCAGCGAGTTCTTGATGAAGAAGCTGCGTCCCTGATAACCACCGAGCAGCTTACCGTTTTGGCAGGCAAAGGCGGCGTTGTACTTGCGCACGCGTCCGTCCTCGTTGAGCTTACCGGGCTCGGTGGCAACGCTGCCGAAGATAACGCAGATGTTTTCGGTGGCAGCGACAATCTTTTCGGCATAATAGGCGCAGTCATCCAAAAAGGTCTGCTGCTCCCAAATGTCGCCGATAAGATAACCCGGCAGTGCCATTTCGGGCAGAAGCAGGATATCGGTCTCAAGGCTGCGTGCTTTTTCAATAGTGTCAATGATTTTCTTATAGTTTACATCAGGACGGCCGGAAGTAATTTCCAGCTGTCCGCAGATAATTTTCAGCTTCAATTTATTGTCCTCACAATTTTATTTGCATTTTACATTACTATAGTGCTATTATAACAGAGATGAAGTAATTTCTCTAGCATAGAGGGGGTTTTTCCTGATGAAACATAACAAAAAAACTAATGCAGCCCGCCGTCTGGACGAGCTGAAGATAGAATACCGTATTATGGAATATCCGGTAGACGAGGAGCATCTGGATGCTGTGCATGTTGCCGCAGAGGTTGCCATGCCTGCATTACAGGTATTCAAAACACTGGTAGTACGCGGTGACAAGAACGGCATTATGTTTGCCGTAATTCCCGGTGACGGTGAGCTTGATTTGAAGGCTTTGGCTAGAGCCAGCGGCAATAAGCGTGCCGAGCTGGTGCACCTGAAGGAGGTGCTGCCGCTGACAGGCTATATCCGCGGTGGTTGTTCACCGCTGGGTGCAAAGAAAAATTATCCTGTATATATGGACGAGACGAGCAATAACTGGCCGGAGATTGCAATCAGTGCCGGTCAGCGCGGTATGCAGATTATTGCAGCACCTGCTGATTTGCAGCGTGCTACCTCTGCAACAGTGGCGCCGCTTATTTTTGCAGAGTAACTCTTGTTCCTTCTTATAAAATGTGCTATTATAATCTTGATAACCTATTTGCACAATTGTGTTTTGAAGAAATACGGCTGTGCTGGCCTGAAGACGTATAGTTAACGTTGAAGGCAGTATGATGTCAAAAACTATAGAAGAAAGTAGGTTGAATTTATGTTATATGTTAGTACACGAGGGAAAACTGATTTAGTTTCTGCTGCGCATGCGATTACCCGCGGCCTGGCAGCAGATGGAGGATTGTTTGTACCGCAGAATATTCCTGCGATGCGTATGGTTGATATAAAGGCAATGGAGCACAAGCCTTATACGGAGCGTGCCGTTGATGTGCTGCTGCAGTATTTGACTGATTTCAGCGAGGACGAGCTGCGTGAATGTGTAAATGCTGCTTATGCGCCGGAAAAATTCGGTGATAATCCTGTGCCTTTGGTACAGGTGAATGACAACACCGCTGTGCTGGAGCTGTGGCATGGCCCGACGTCTGCTTTTAAGGATATGGCGCTGCAGCTTTTGCCGCATCTTCTGACACGCTCGATGCAGAAGACGGGTGAAACGAATAAGGTTGTTATTCTGGTTGCGACCTCCGGTGATACAGGCAAGGCAGCTTTGGAGGGCTTTGCTGATGTTCCGGGTACGCAGATTATTGTTTTCTACCCCAGCGAGGGCGTAAGCGATATCCAGAAGCAGCAGATGATTACCCAGGCCGGCAAGAACGTGAAGGTTTTTGGCATTGAGGGTAATTTTGATGATGCTCAGCGCGGCGTGAAGGAAATTTTTGGCAATACTGCGCTCAGTGATGAGCTGGAGAAGAAGGGTTATACCTTCTCTTCTGCCAATTCTATTAACTGGGGCCGCTTAGTACCGCAGATTGTGTATTATTTCAGCGCTTATGTTGATGCTATTAAGGCAGGTAAGATTACTGCCGGTCAGCCAATCAATTTCGTTGTTCCAACCGGTAATTTCGGTGATATTCTGGCCGGTTATTATGCTAAGCTGATGGGCCTGCCGATTGACAGACTGCTGTGCGCTTCCAACAGCAATAATGTCCTGACTGATTTTATCAATACCGGTGTTTATGACAGACGCCGTGAGTTCTTTAAAACTGTTTCTCCTTCTATGGATATTCTTGTTTCCAGTAATCTGGAGCGCCTGCTTTACAGCGTGACGGAGCATGATGCTGCACGCGTAGCTGATTATATGAAGCGTTTGAATACCGAAGGTCATTATGAGATTGACAGCGATGATCTGAAGCAGATTCAGAGCCAGTTCTTTGGCGCTTGGGTTGATGAGCTGGAAACTAAGGAGGCTATCGGCCGTATTTATAATGATTACCATTATCTGATGGATACGCATACTGCCGTTGCTTGGCGCGCAATGGAAAAATATCGCTTCCTGACGAGTGACGAGACTTACACTGTGGTGCTGTCTACCGCAAGTCCGTATAAATTTGCCGACAGCGTGCTGGCAGCGCTTGATGATGCGCAGCCGCAGGGCAGTAATCCGTTCGAGCTGCTGCAAAAGCTGCATGCCGATAGCGGTACGGAGATTCCGCAGCGTATGCTGGCTCTGGAGAACCTGCCTGTACTGCATTCCGAGGTTATTCCTGCGGACAAGATGGAGCTGGCGGTTGTGAAGAACCTTGTATAATTGTGGCTTGATGTGAAGAATACTTGCGTTGCGGGTATGTTTTCGCTATAATAAAACCGAAATTTAATATTTATATATGCAAGACTTAGTCTGCCGAACAGCGGACTAAGTCTTTGTCATAAGAGGAGGTTTATAGTGGACTCCAGGAGTGTACTTGAACAGGTGCGCAGCGGTAAGCTCTCGGTGGCTGAGGCTGAGCGTTATTTTAATCGCAAGGCGTATGAGAATTTGAATTATGCGCGTCTTGACACTTCGCGTGAGCAGCGTACCGGCTTTGCGGAGGTTGTTTATTGCAGCGGTAAGCCGGATGCGTATCTGGCGGATATTTATAAGCGTCTTTTGGCGGAGCAGGGTGAGGTGTTCGGCACGCGGGCAACGCCGGAGCAGTATGAGCTGGTGCGGCGGCAGCTGCCTGATATTGTTTATGACCCGGTGGCGCGGACGCTGAAGCAGGAGCGCCCGGATAAGGAGCGGAGCGGTTGCGTTGTTGTGTGTACTGCGGGTACTGCTGATATTCCCGTTGCGGAGGAGGCGGCGCAGACGGCGGAGTTTTTCGGGACGCATGTGGAGAGGCTTTACGATGTTGGCGTGAGCGGTATTCACCGTCTTTTGGATAAGATGGATTTGCTGCAGCAGGCGAATTGTGTGGTGACGGCTGCTGGTATGGAGGGTGCGCTGGCGAGTGTTATCGGTGGCCTTGTGCGTAATCCGGTGATTGCGGTGCCGACTTCTGTCGGATACGGTGCGAGCTTTCATGGACTGAGTGCGCTACTGACGATGATTAATTCCTGCGCTAACTGTGTTTCGGTTGTGAATATTGATAATGGATATGGCGCGGGGATTATTGCGACGCAGATTAACAGGCTGGCGTGTAAGCAGGAGTGTATGCGTTCCCCCCTTTAGTCGCTTACGCGACAGTTTCCCCAAGGGGAAACCAAGTCTGATGCTCTTAGTCTTGCCTGCCCCTTGGGGAAGGTGCCGAGCTAAGCGAGGCGGAAGGGGGCGTGTGCGTCGCAATTAAATATCGTTCCAGTCAGTAGCAATTTTCCTATGCCTTAGGGCATAACGCAAATTTCGTGCGGAAGCAGGACGAAGCTTCGGTAAAATTTGTTATATGGTAAGAGAATGTTACGTACCCTTGCTTCTATGGTTCCAGGCACTCATTTGCTAAAATTGCTATTCCTTACACGATATATTAATTGCTTGTCATGGTTTTCTGCCAGACTTCTTGCCTCTCCTAGGGGAGAGGTGGCATCGCGAAGCGATGACGGAGAGGGGACTGTAAGCGTCGCAATTTATATATCGCGTTGCAAAGAAAAATTTTCCCGCAAATCGCTTGATGAGTTGTATGTTTGATGGTAAATATGAAGAAGCGATTTGCGGACGGTAATTTCGTGTGGAACCAGGTCGAAGTGCCGCAAAAATCGCGCTATGCTAAGAGATGTTGCTACAGTAGTCAGCTTATCGCTCAAACAGTTGCGACACTTCTATGGTTCCAAACACTTATTCCATAAAATTTTTATGTTTTCACTGCGATATATTAATTGCTTGTGCAACCTTTCTTGCCTGCCCCTTGGGGAAGGTGCCGAACGTAGTGAGGTGGAAGGGGGAAACGCAAGCTATGTATTTAAAATTTATGAGGGAGAACTATTATGCCGGAAGATAAAGCTTTAGAAATGCAGGCGGAAGCCAAGTTTGCTGTGCTGCAGCAGGAGCTGCGGCGCTTGGGCAGTGTGCTGGTTGCGTTCAGCGGCGGTGTAGATTCGACGTTTTTGCTGCAGGCGGCGCACCTGACTCTTGGCGACAATACGCTTGCGGTGACGGCGCGTTCCGGCGTTGTGCCGCAGCGTGATATAGCAGAGGCAGAGGAGTTCTGTCGGAAGCGGGGAATCCGTCATCTTTACTTTGATTTTGATGAGCTGCAGGTGCCGGGGTTTGCCGAAAATCCGCCGGACCGCTGCTATATCTGCAAAAAAACGCTGTTCAGCAATTTCCTGCGCATTGCGCGGGAGAACGGCGCTGTGCTTTGCGAGGGCTCGAATATGGATGACCTTGGCGATTACCGCCCTGGTCTGAGGGCTTTGGCGGAGCTGGAGGTGCAGAGCCCACTGCGCACTGCAGAGCTGACGAAGGAGGAAATCCGCCTGCTGTCGCATAAGCTGCAGCTGCCGACTTGGGATAAGCCGTCATTTGCTTGTCTTGCTTCGCGCTTTGTATACGGTGAGCGTATTACAGCGGAGAAGCTAGCGGCGGTGGATAAGGCGGAGCAGCTTTTGTGGGAGCTGGGCTTTAAGCAGTTCCGTGTGCGTGTGCATGGCAGTTTGGCGCGCGTTGAGCTGTTGCCCGAGCAGCTGGAGCTGGCAGTGGCGGAGCCGATGCGCAGCACGATTTACAAAGGATTGAAGGCTGCAGGCTTTGCTTATGTGGCGCTTGATTTGCAGGGCTACCGCACTGGCAGTATGAATGAAACGCTAAAGCAGGATTAATTATCTTTACAGCGAATTTTACTAGTAGTCTATGACGATTACGCAGAATAGAGTCAGGAGGAAAATTATGAAAAGCTTATATTTGGAATGTAATGCCGGTATCAGCGGCGATATGCTGGTAGCAGCACTTTTGGATTTAGGCGCGGACAAAGAGGCACTGGATAAGGCTCTGAAGAGTATTCCTGCGAAGGGCTTTGAATATAAAATCAGCAGAGTGTCTAAGGCAGGCGTTGACTGCTGCGATTTTGATGTTATTCTGGACGAGGAGCATGCTAATCATGACCATGATATGGCCTTTTTGCATGGCAACGGCGATGCTGTAGTGCATATCCATGAGCACGAACACGAACATCATCATGACCATGAGCATGAGCACGAGCATGAACATCATCATGACCATGACCATGAGCACGAGCACGAACATCATCATGACCACGAACATGATCATGAGCACAGCCATGTGCCGCATGAGCATCATCATCACCATGAGCATCGTGGTCTGCAGGAGGTTATTGCGATTATTGATGCTACGGATATGAGTGCTGCAGCCAAGGCATTGGCGTTGAAAATTTTTGATATTATTGCGGATGCCGAGGCGAAGGCACATGCAGTGGAGAAGAATGCAGTGCATTTCCATGAGGTTGGCGCGATTGATTCCATCGTTGATATTGTGGCGATTGCTGTGTGTGCCGACAGTCTTGGTGTTGAAAACGTAATTGTGACGGAGCTGTGCGAGGGCCGCGGTACTGTCCGCTGCCAGCATGGCGTGCTGCCGGTGCCTGTTCCGGCAACGGCAAATATTATGCAGCGCTTTGGCTTTAATGTACGCTTGCTGCCAGTGCAGGGCGAGTTTGTTACACCGACCGGTGCTGCTGCCGCTGCTGCGCTGATGACTACGGACGAGCTGCCGCAGAGCTTTAAGATTCTGGGCATCGGTTTGGGCGCAGGCAAGCGTCAGTATGAGCGTCCCAGCATTTTGCGTGCGCTGCTGATTGAGGATAATGCGAAAAAAAAAACTCTGTAAATAGCAATGCTTTGCAGACAGATTGCATCTGCCAGCTGCAGTCTGATATTGATGACTGCAGCGGCGAGCTTTTGGGCTACACGCTGGAGCGCTTGTTGGCGTCAGGCGCGCTGGATGCTCATTATCATCCGGTGTTTATGAAGAAGAACCGTCCGGCGTGGGAGCTTACTGTTATCTGCCGCGAGGAGGACAGAGCGAAGCTGGAAGCGCTGATTTTTGCGGAAACGACAACCATCGGTATCCGTTGTGCGCGCATGGAACGCACTGTGCTGCCGCGTCGCAGGGATGTGGTGCACACTGCTTACGGTGATGTAGCGGTGAAGCGCTGCCTGCTGGAGAACGGCGAACGCTGTTATGTTGAATATGACAGCGCTGCCAAACTGGCGCAGGAGCAGGGAGTGCCGCTGCAGGATATCTATCTGGCGGCACAGCTGGCGCAAAAAAACATAAATTAGCCACAAAAGTGTGGTATAATATCTCCATAATACGTCAGAGAATGGAGAAAAAATGACTAATGTTTTCGATTTGATAGAAGAATTTTATACGCAGGATGAAGAATGGAATTCGGTACTGCAGCAAGCCTGTGCTGAGGATTTCCTGCGTTATAAAACCTGGCAGGGAGCCAAGGACGGCGAGCTTGTCAAGATTTGGGATTATATTACGATTCTTTGTATTTACCTTGGCAATTCCGAGAACTTTCTCGGTGATATGTCGCGCGAGGATTTTATTGACTGCGTGGGCTGGTGCTGCCGCAATGTTTCCGGCTTCCCGGCAACGGAGAGTAACATCGCACATTTCCTGGATGTTATGCAGGAGTTTTATGCATATATGAAAAAGAAACGCATTATTACCCGTGATAATGCGCCTGCCGAAGCCAAAGCCAAGCTGTTGGCTGACGGAAAACTGCAGATTGTCGGCAAGGACGGCAGCTTTTTGCCTGGGAATGACCGCTACAATCTGTATTCTACGCCGGATTTGCCGACGAAGGTGTACTTGAATATCGGCGAGAGAATGCATAATTTGCTGGATGATGTGCAAAGCTACTATACGCAGAAGCAGTTCCGTCGCGATTTGGAGCGGGCCGATTTTCTCTTCGGCGGTATTTTTCAGAACGGTACAGTTCAGGAAAAGCCGGGCACGGAGGAATATTCACAGACCTTTTGGGATTATTTTCTTTTTGACTATCGCTTGCTTGAAGATGACAAAACGCCGCTGCAGCATTACCATGATGTAATCTGCCGTGATGCTTCCGAGATGGATACCTCCGTTGATATTTTGAATGAGCTGATTAAGGCAAAGCTGGTTCTCTTTGATGTGCAAAGACGCACGGAGGAGGGAATGTATGTCTGCAGAAATATTTTCACCAATGAAAAATATACGCTGATGCTGCCGGTAGATGATAATATTGACACAGAAGGCTATATTTTCATGGGCCATATTTTTTATGAAAATACTATGGTGATGAACTTCCTGCGCGGACTGGTGATGTCGCAGACCTCGCGTAAACGCTTTTTCGAGGTTGTCAGTGCGGCGAAAGACTGGTTTGCCGTGCGCCAAAGCGGCGAGATGAGCTGGGAGGAGTTCATCAACCGTAATCCGATGTTCGTGCGCCATGTTTCTGTTTTGTATGCCATCTATGTGCGTATGGAGGGCTTTAATTTCAGTACGCAGATAAGTGATTATCAGCCTGCGGCGCTGCTTGAGGACAAGACCTCGGCAATGCTGGAATCTCTTAGAGGAACAGGCCTTTTTTCTGCCTATGATATACAGCTGATGCGTACCATGTGGAGCGATTTTATGCTTTGTGGCAATTCTTTGCCTGATAATACAGACGCTGATTTTGAGCATTGGACGGCAGCTGTTATGTACTGCTTTGTGAAGCTGAATGATGTTTATACCTTTACGGAAAAGCAGGTTTTTGCTATGTGCCGTGCTACCGACCATGTAAAGCTGAAGCAGATGATAGATATGCTAAATGAAACCTTGCAGCTGGAGGCGCACGACCCGCGTTACGTTAACGAAGAGGGTTTGCTGCTGATGCTGCTGCAGTGAGAGGAGGCACCAGAATATGAAGTGTGATTTTTGCGGCCACGAGGTTGCTCCCGGCACGGTGGAATGTCCGTACTGCCATTATCAGTTCAAGATTGATGCGCAGGTGCTCAGTCCGGAGGAGCGCGATACCTTTGAGGGCGTGACGATAGACGAGAGCGCAGGCACAGAGGAAAACAAAAGTGCCAGGGAAGGCGCTGTATATGACAGCGGTGCTGATGCTTATAATGAAAGACAGCAGCAGGTGCCGCCGAATATCAAGGTACATACCTTTGGCTGCGGCAGCGGCATTCTGATTACTTTTCTGATTTTGTGCGGCATTGTGGCAGTTATCTTCTTTTTGCTGCCGACGTTTATTGTCTTTGCCGCTGTCGGCGCAATAGTTTTGTTTATTATGCGTCTTTTTATGGGCTTTTAATGGCGTAAAAATGTATTTCTGACGGCCGGCAGTGTTGCCTTGGGCAGACCTGCCGGCTGTTTTGGTCTGTTGTAGAAATTTTTTCAAAAAAATTTTAAAAAGCCGTAAAAATATAGAGGATTTTTCTGATTGACGGCGAATAATATGCAGGTACACAATGTGTGAAAAGAATAGGAGGCATAAGATATGCATAGTTACAGCATGGATCTTGGCGGCAGAACTCTTACTATTGAAGCCGGCAAGATTGCAAAACAAGCTAATGGCGCTGTATTAGTTCGTTATGGCGATACCGCCGTAGTAGTTGCCGTTACCGGCACCAAGACCCCGCGTGAGGGTGTAGACTTCTTCCCTTTGACTGTTGATTTTGAAGAAAAAATGTACGCCGTAGGTAAAATCCCCGGTGGCTTTATTAAACGCGAAGGCCGTCCGTCTGAGCAGGCTATCCTGACCAGCCGTCTGATTGACCGTCCGATTCGCCCGATGTTCCCGGAAGGCTACCACAACGATGTACAAATAGTTGCTACCGCTGTTTCCGTTGATCCAGACAATGCTCCGGATATGCCCGCTATGATCGGTGCATCCTGCGCTTTGTCTATTTCCGATATTCCGTTCGAAGGTCCTATCGCCGGTGTGCGCGTAGGCCTGATTGATGGTGAATTCATCATCAACCCGACTGTTGAACAGGCTAAAATCAGCCAACTGAACCTGGCTGTTGCCGGCACCAAAGACGCTATCCTGATGGTAGAAGCAGGTGCTAACGAAGTTTCCGAAGAAACCATGCTGGACGCTATCTGGTTCGGTCATGGCGTAATCAAACAGCTCGTAGAGTTCCAGGAGAAAATCGTTGCTGAAATCGGCAAAGAGAAAATGGAAGTTCCGTTCTATGCTCCGCCTGAAGAAATGGTTGCGGAAATCGAAGAATACGGTGCTCAAAAGCTCAAAGATGCTCTGATGGATGCTAACAAGCTGGAGCGCGAAGAAAACGTTGCTAAGGTTAAAGCTGAAATCGCTGAAGTATTCCTGGAGAAATATCCTGATAATGCTAAAGACGTTGCTTACATCACCCAAAAACTGGTTAAGAAAATCGTTCGCCGCACTATCTCTGTAGATAAGATTCGTCCTGACGGCCGTCAATTAGACGAAGTACGTCCGGTAAGCTGCGAGGTTGGCCTGCTGGCTCGTCCGCATGGCAGCTCTCTGTTCACCCGTGGTCAGACTCAGATTTTGAACGTTCTGGCTCTGGCTCCGCTGCGTGAAGCACAGATTCTTGATGGTCTTGGCGCTGAGGAAACCAAGCGTTATATCCATCACTACAACTTCCCGCCGTACAGCGTAGGCGAAACCAAACCTCTGCGCAGCCCCGGCCGTCGTGAAATCGGTCATGGTGCTCTGGCTGAGCGTGCTTTGCGTCCGGTTATTCCTTCTGAAGAGGAGTTCCCGTATGCAATCCGTCTGGTATCCGAGGTTCTGGAATCCAACGGTTCTTCCTCTATGGGCTCTGTTTGCGCAAGCACCCTGTCCCTGATGGATGCAGGCGTTCCTATTAAGGCTCCTGTTGCCGGCGTTGCTATGGGCCTTGTTAAGGATGGCGAATACTTCACTATTCTGACTGATATCCAAGGTCTGGAGGATGCTCTGGGCGATATGGACTTTAAGGTTGCAGGTACCGAAAAAGGTATTACTGCTATCCAGATGGATATTAAGATTGACGGTATCAACAAGGATATCTTCACCCAGGCTCTGGCACAGGCTAAACGCGGCCGTGAATTCATCATGGGCAAAATGATGGAATGCATCAGCAAACCGCGCAAAGAGCTGTCCAAATATGCTCCGAAGATTACTACTATCCATGTAGATCCTGATAAGATTGCTAAGGTTATCGGACCTGGCGGCAAGATGATCAAGAAGATTGTTGACGAAACCGGCGCTAAGATTGATATCGATGATACCGGTCGCGTATTTATCGCTGCTGTTAACACCGAAGCTGCTAATAAGGCTATCGAGATGATCGAGGGCATTACCGCTGAGGCTGAGGTTGGCAAGGTTTATACCGGTAAGGTTACCCGTCTGATGAACTTTGGTGCTTTCGTTGAGATTCTGCCGGGCAAGGAAGGTCTGGTGCATATTTCCCAACTGTCTACCGAGCATGTAGATAAGGTTGAGGATGTTGTAAGTGTTGGCGATGAAATTGTTGTTAAGGTTACTGAAATCGACAACAAGGGCCGCATTAACCTGTCCCGCAAGGCTGTTCTGATGAAGAGCGTGCAAAAATAATTTGTGAATTTAAAAGAGCTGTCGCATTTGTGACAGCTCTTTTTTGTAAATTGGAGGAGTGAGTTGCTAATGAAAACACGTGGTTTTGAAAAGGTTGCCAAGTATATGCAGGTGGAGTTCCCCATGCCGGAGCGTAAGACGGAGCTTTCCGCCGGCTATGATATCAGCGCAGCGGAAGAGGTTGTGCTGGAGCCGGGCAAGCTGGTGCTGGTGCCGACAGGCGTGAAGGCTTATATGCAGGCCGGCGAATTCCTTGGTCTGCATATTCGCAGCAGTATGGCTGTAAAGAAGCATTTGATGCTCGTGAACAACGTGGGCATTATTGATGCCGATTATTATAATAATGCTGATAACGAAGGTCACATTATGGTGGCACTGCTGAATATGGGCAGTGAGGCTGTGACGATTCCGCAGGGCGAACGCATTGCACAGGGCATTTTCTACAACTATCTGACCGTTGACGATGACGATAAGGTGGAGAAGGCTGTACGTGCAGGCGGCTTCGGCAGTACCGGCAAGAATTGAGGGAAGAAAGCATTATGAAACAAAACTATAAGATTTTTACAGCAGCACTTTTGGCTTCCATGAGCCTTGCAGCAGCAGCTCAGGCAAGTACTCTGTCTGATGAGCAGCTGGTACAAACGTCGCAGATAGTGCAGGTGCAGCGCTCTACTGCTATGCAGCGCTATGCAGGCGGACGCTTGCAGGCTATCTGGAATCCGCAGGTGAAGCACAGTGATGTGGATTGGTGGCTGCGTTCTTTTAGCGAATGGGAGAGCTATGGCGATGATGCTGTAAGTGGCAAAAGCCGTTCTGTAGCTGTAGGCATGGATATGAATACGGGCAAGGAGACGCGCACTGGTATTTATGGCATGTATAATCATACGGAGCTTAATGGCGGCGGCACCGAGGCCTTGCAGCAGGACTGGCGCATTGGTGCGTACATGGGTAAGCAGCATGGTGCTGTGCAGCAGTATGGTTATGTGAACTATGGTAAGCTGGGCAATCATTATAATGGACTGGTTAATGGGCAGAGCATAGACGATAAGTATCGCGGTCAGATTGTAGAGCTGGGCGGCGAATATAAGTATGATTTGCATCATGATGATGGCAAAACCTATCATGTTTCGCCCTATGTGAATGTGCAGGCCTCGCGCTATATGCAAAAGAGCTATCGTCAAGCTATTCCTGGTTATCCTGATCTTGTACACGCTTCTATAAACAATAATTATCTGGCCGGGGAGACTGGTGTAGAGCTGCGGCGTGAGCTGCAAAACGGCAATTATGCTGTCCGCCTTGGCTATAAGCGTGTGTTTGCGGGTGAGGGACCTGTGTTTGGTTTCACAGTGAAAGGTACTGAATCTGGGCAACACTACTCGCAGGATATCGACAAGGATTATCTGCATTTGACGCTGGGCGGAACGCTGAAGCTGACAAAAAACCTTTCTGCGACGGCGGAGGGCGCCTGGCTCGAAGGCGAGCATGACCGTGAGCTGATGGCGGACGTGAAGCTGAACTGGGCTTTTTGATGTGAAGTGAAAATTTTCTTTTGGCTATGCTCAATGCTACTACCGTTAGGTAGTAGTAAACGTAGTTTTTGTAAAATCTTTACATCTTGCTTAGCTATTTAGCTTTTTAAAATTTTATCCATTGACAAATACTTATGAGTGTAATATACTCCCAACTTTGACAGCTGGAAAAGAATAAAAAGCTCGAAAAGCGCATGGTTACTGCGTTTTTTGAGCTTTTTCTGTTTGTTGATTGTTAGTACTTTTTATAGAATCCCTGGTGAATTTTAAAATTTTTCATCGTTTGCTTGCTTAGAATTTCGTAATCATTTTTATTTCGTTCACTTAGGGATTCAGTTAAAAGTGTAAATAGTTTACAATTTTAACGAAAAAGTGTAGACAATATAGCGATTTATGATATAATTAGTTTAGATAATTTTGGAAAAATGGAGGTTTTCTCGATGCAGAAAATTGATCAGGCATGTGTAAACACTCTTCGCTTTTTGGCAGCAGACCAGGTAGAAAAGGCTAAATCCGGCCATCCTGGTTTCCCTCTGGGTACCGCTCCTTTGATGTACACCATTTGGGACCGCTTTATGAATTATAATCCGGCTGATCCGCAATGGTTCAACCGCGACCGTTTCATCCTTTCTCCGGGTCACGGCAGCGCTTTGCTGTATGCTATGCTGCACCTGGCAGGCTATGACCTGTCCCTGGACGAGCTGAAAAACTTCCGTCAATGGGGCAGCAAGACTCCGGGGCATCCGGAATTCGGTCTGACTCCTGGCGTTGACGTATCCACTGGTCCTCTGGGCCACGGCTTTGCTATGGGCGTTGGCTTTGCTATTGCAGAAGCTATGCTGGGCGCAAAGTACAACAAACCTGATTTCCCGGTTGTTGACCACTACACCTTTGGTCTGACCTCTGATGGTGACCTGATGGAGGGCGTTTCCTGCGAGGCTGCTTCTCTGGCAGGTACCCTTGGCTTGGGCAAACTGATTTACTTATATGATGACAATAAAATTACTATCGAAGGCAGCACCGATATTGCCTTCACTGAGGATGTTGAAGCTCGCTTCAAGGCTTATGGCTGGCAGGTTCTGCGCGTAGCAAGCAGCGAGGATGTTGACGCTATGCAGGCAGCAATCGAAGAGGCTAAGGCTGATACCATGCATCCTTCTCTGATTATTGTACGCACTCACATCGGCTTCGGCAGCCCGAAACAGGACAGCCCGTCCTGCCATGGCGAGCCGCTGGGCGGCGAAGCACTGGCAGCTACTAAGGAAAAGGCTGGCTGGCTGCAGGAAATGTTCTATGTACCTGCTGAGGTTAAAGAGCATTTTGCTGCTAAGCTGGATGGCTGCGCTGCAAATGAAGCTGCCTGGAAGGCTTTGATGGATGACTATAAAATGGTATATCCTGAGCTGGCTAAAGAACTGGAAGACCGCATTGCCGGCAACTCCATGGTTAACCTGACTGCTCTGGAAGCAATCTTCAAGGATACCGTTAAAAACGCTACCCGCGAGGCAAGCGGCGATATTATCCAGGTTCTGGCTGCACAGCTGCCGGAGCTGGTTGGCGGCAGTGCTGACCTTGGCCCGTCCAACAAAACTATCATGAAAACCGGCGGTTACTTCTCCAAGCTGGACAGAACTGGCCGCAATATTCACTTTGGCGTTCGTGAGCACGCTATGGGTACCGTTCTGAACGGCATTTCTCTGCATGGCGGCTTCATTCCCTTCGGCGGTACCTTCCTGGTATTCGCTGACTTCCTGCGTCCTACCATCCGTATGGCAGCAC
Organism: uncultured Phascolarctobacterium sp.; assembly: GCF_937920985.1. Classification (GTDB taxonomy): domain Bacteria; phylum Bacillota; class Negativicutes; order Acidaminococcales; family Acidaminococcaceae; genus Phascolarctobacterium_A. The sequence goes on along the minus strand of NZ_CALDXR010000057.1, from coordinate 26,698 downwards.
TCATGGGCATTCAGTCTGTATTCGTACTGACTCACGACAGCATTGCGCTGGGCGAAGACGGTCCTACTCATCAGCCGATTGAAACCACTATGGCACTGCGTCTGATTCCGAACGTAAGCGTTATCCGCCCGGCTGACGCTCTGGAGACTGCTACCGCATGGCAACAGGCTTGCCTGAGCAAGCATAAGCCGACCTGCCTGCTGCTGAGCCGTCAAAAGCTGACCGTTCTGCACGATTATGCAGCAACCATCCATGAAAACGCTCATAAGGGCGCTTATGTACTGAGTCCGGCTAAGAACGAGGCTAAGGCTGTTCTGATCGGTACCGGCAGTGAGGTTCATCTGGCACTGGCTGCACAGGCTAAGCTGGCAGAAGAGGGCATTGACGTTAGCGTTGTATCTATGCCTTGCTGGGATGCTTTTGATGCTCAAAGCGATGAGTATAAAGAAAGCGTTCTGCCTGCAGGCGTAACTAAATTTGCTGTTGAAGCTGGTGTTCCTTACGGTTGGAGCCGCTACACCGGCACTGAAAAGAATGTTCTGGGCATTACCACCTTCGGCGCTTCTGCACCTGGCGATGTAATGATGGAAAAATACGGCTTTACTGTTGAAAACCTGGTTGCAAAGGTTAAAGCAGCGCTGTAATTGTAAGTTTAAATTGAGCTTAGAGGCCACTCTGCGGAGTGGTCTTTTTGCGTTGCAGCATATGATGTGTGAAGTACTGCGTTCCCTTGTGTTGCTCATGTATAGTAAGCGAAAAGCGGAATCAATCATAAGTAGGCTAAGCAGTTATTTTTTATACATTTTATGCATACGGATTGCATAAATTGTGGTATAATAAGAAAATAAAAATGTATAACTGTCTTCATTACGCTGCTGCATTTTGGGCGGCGCGTAAGCGAGCAGGAGGTGCCGGATATGGAAGAAAAAAATATAAAGGAAACTATCAGGGCCAAGGCCAATGAGGCCGCTGAAGCTGCTGCCGAAGCAGCACAGGCCCAGGATGGCGAGGAATATGGAGATATCCGTATCGCTGACGAGGTTATCTGTATCGTTGCCAGTCTGGCGGCACAGGAGGTTCCCGGCGTTGTTGGCATGAGCGGCGGCCTGACAGATGGCATTAACCGCTTCTTGGGCAAGGAAAATGCTTCTAAAGGTGTGCGATTGCATTTTGAAGGCAAGCTGGTAAATGCCAGCGTTTATATTAATGTCGAATACGGCTGCTGCATTCCGGAGATTGCTTTGGAGGTACAGGAAAAGGTTAAGGATGCTATTGAGGCGATGACCGGTTATGAGGTGCAGTTTGTGGACGTCAATGTCGAAGGCGTAGCAAAACGGCGTGCGAGTGAGCTGGAAAAGGAAAGCTCATCTGATGTTGATATGGCGGAAATTTTGCAGGCGCAGGCTAAGAGTGCGGAAGCAACGGAGGCCAATTCGTTTGAGCAGCAGCTGGTTAATCTGCATGATGACCATGATTTTAAGCTGCCGCCGGAGGAGGACATGGACGAAAAGCATAGGAAATTTTTGGAGGAGGATTAACGGCTATGTGTATTGCGGATAGAATTATCCTGACACTGTATACGATATTGATGGCAGTAGCATCGGTGCTGACGTTGCTGTGCAGTCTGGGCGTTTTTTCGGATACCGGTATGGTAGCGTTTATCAGCCATATCCCGGGCAACTGGGTTTATGCTGTGGGCGGCGTGATTATGCTTTTGGTAAGCCTGCGCCTGCTGATTACCGGCTTGGGGCTGACGGGCGTAAGCTCGCTGAAGCTAAGTGACAGTGATAAGGGCAAGGTGCTTGTAGGCAAGGGCGCATTGGAGGATTATATTGCTGTTCTGTCGCAGGAAATATACGGCATCCATCATGTAAAGGTTATTGTGAAGCTGGAGGATCAATGCATTGATGTACGCATTAATGCTTCGATTGAACCCGGCATAAATATTCCGGAAACCTCCGGTGAGATTAAGACTAATGTCCGTGAGACGATTAAAAAGGTTACCGGTATAGAGGTTAAGGAAATAGAGCTGTTCTTCAAACAGATTAAGGCAAAGGAAGAATAGGAGGCAGAAGCTATGTTGAACGATATTCTCAATGATATCTGGAATAATTATCGCGGCCGCCTGCTGTGCTCGGTATTTGGCTTGTTTATTGGCGTGATAGTGCTGTGGTTGGGCTTTTTTCAGGCACTGTTTTTGATGCTTTGCATCGGCTTGGGCTTTTTTATCGGTTGCAAGCTGGATAAAAAAGAGGATTTGCTGGAGTGGTTGGATAGGTTACTGCCGCCAGGCTATCACAGATAAAAGCGGTAGCGGCGAAAGATAAGGCACCGTTTGTTTCGCCTCAAATTAATAGGTAGCGGTGAAAAATAAGGTACTATCTGCCTAATCTGAATCCATCATCATACAAGATATTTATTAATATTTTTTATACAAGGAGAGTGTGCAAATGATTCGTAGACTTGCAAGAGAGGTTGCCTTACAGGCATTATTCCAAATAGACTTTACCGGTAATGAGGTAGAACAGGCTGTTGACGCAGCTTTAGATGAGCACGAGGAGCTGCATCCGGAGGCTGCGGTAGACAAGGCTTTGGACCAGCATAAGGAGCTGGGGGCAGCAAGTGCCAGAAACTATGTTAAGAAGTATTCTATGGTGCTTGTTAACGGTGTTGTAGAAAACAAAGAGGCTATTGATGCGACTTTGAACAGCTGTGCAACCGACTGGACAGTAGAGCGTATGCCTGCTACCGACAGAAATATCCTGCGCGTAGCAGTTTTTGAAATGCGCCATGAAAAGCCTGCTTTGGCTGCAGGTGTTGCTATCAATGAGGCAGTGGAAATTGCCAAGGCTTATGGTACCGAAGAATCTCCGCGCTTTATCAACGGTGTTTTAGGTAAGCTGACAAGAAAATGAGCCAAAAGGTTTATTTAGGCATTGATACCAGCTGTTATACTACCTCTGCCGCACTTTTGGCGGAGGATGGCAGTCTGCTTGCCGAGGCCAGACAGATTTTGAGCGTTAAGCCGGGACGCTGCGGCCTGCAGCAGTCCGAGATGGTTTTTCAGCATACACGCAATCTACCGCGTTTGGTAGAGGAGGTCTTTGCCGATAAGGATTGCACCTTGGCGGCAATTGGTGTCAGCGGTTATCCGCGTCCGCTCGCGGACTCCTATATGCCGGCGTTCCTAGCCGGCATGAGCGTCGCTCGCAGCCTGGCGGCTGCCTATAAGGTGCCGCTGGAGGTCATCAGCCACCAGGAAAATCACCTGGAGGCCGGTCTTTGGTCGGCAGGCGGACCGCAGGCGGAGCGTTTTTTGCTGCTGCATGCCAGTGGTGGTACTACTGATTTGCTGCTGTGCGAACGCCGTGAGGACAGCCGCTACAACCTGACGCAGGTTGGCGGCAGTTTGGATTTGCATGCCGGTCAGTTTGTGGACCGCATCGGTGTGGCGTTGGGACTGCAGTTTCCGACCGGTCCGGCGCTGGAGCAGCTTGCTATGCAGGCGGAAGCGCCGCTGGAGCTGCCGGTGTCCGTGCGTAAGCTTGATGTGAGCTTATCGGGACCTGCAACTGCCGCTATGCGCAAGCTGGAGGCGGGGGCAGATGCTGCTTCTCTGGCCTTGGGGGTGGAGCATACGCTGGCGGAAACCTTTGCCCGTCTGCTGCGTAACGGCGCAGCGGCATATGGTGTGCGAGATGTGATTTTGGTTGGCGGCGTCGGCTCCAACAAGTACATCCGCAAGCATGTTGAAGAAAAGCTGGCGAAGCGCCGTGTGCGCCTGTGGGTGCCCGAAGGTCGCTTCAGCTGTGATAATGCCAGCGGTTGTGCCGCTGTTGCCTGGAGATTACATAAAGAAAATGACTGAAGCTGTTTATTCGGTAAGCGAAATAAATAATTTCATAAAGCATATACTGGAGCAGGAGCCGGAGCTGCGTAATCTGCAGGTTGTCGGTGAAATCTCCAATTTTAAGCGCTATCCATCAGGTCATTGCTACTTTACGCTGAAGGACGCCGGTGCGGTGCTCAAATGCGTAATGTTCCGTAGCAAGGCTATTAATTTGCGCTTTCAGCCGCAAAACGGCGATACTGTGGTAGCAGTTGGCCGACTGGCTGTTTATGAACGCGACGGCGTTTATCAGCTGTATACTGATTTACTGCTGCAGCAGGGCGTGGGCGATTTGATGCAGGCTTACGAAAAGCTCAAGCAGAAGCTGGAGCGTGCCGGCCTGTTTGCGCCTGAACGTAAACAGCAGCTGCCGCTGCATCCGCGCACTGTGGGTATTATTACCTCTCCTGCAGGTGCCGCTGTGCGTGACGTCATAACAGTGTCACGCAGGAGAAATCAAGGGATTAAGCTGTTGCTTTATCCTGTTAAGGTGCAGGGCGAGGACGCTGCGGCGGAAATTGCTGCGGCGATTGAATTCTTTAACCGTAAAAAGCTGGCTGATGTCCTTATTGTAGGACGTGGCGGCGGTTCTATTGAGGATTTGTGGGCTTTTAACGAAGAAGTTACCGTAAGAGCGGTAGCTGCCTCCAAAATTCCGGTGGTCAGTGCCGTAGGCCATGAGACAGATTTTACGCTGTGTGATTTTGCTGCTGATGTGAGGGCTGCGACACCGTCGCAGGCCGCGGAGCTGGTGGTGGCTGATGTTGAAGGCTATAAGCAACGCGTTGCCTATCTGGAGCAGCGTGCGCGTAGCCTGCTGTCAGCATTGCTGACGCAGCAGCAGCGCAGATTGGATAATTTAGTTAATTCGTGGGCGTTGCGTGACCCGGAAAGGCTTTTTGCCGACCAGGCGCAGCGTCTTGATACTGCTTCGCGCAGACTGCGTGAGGCCTTAGAGCTGCATCTGCAGCAGGATGAGCATAAGCTGGCGCTGGCGGCGGCAAGGCTGGACAGCCTCAGTCCGCTGGCTGTTTTGGGACGAGGCTATTCTGTGAGCCAAAAATCCGATTATACGCTGGTAAGCAGTGTTGATGACCTCAGATGGGGTGATGAGCTGCTGACAACAGTCGCAGACGGTGTGATAACCTCGGTTGTGCAGCAGGTAGAAAGGCGGTAAAGGATGGCAACGAAAAAGATTGCAAAGAACATTAAGTTTGAAGATGCCTTAAGCGAGCTGGAAGCACAGGTACAGCTTCTGGAAAGCGGCGAGCTGCCTTTGGACAAGGCTCTGGAGGTATTCAAATACGGTGTGGAGCTGAGCCGTGTCTGCAGCAGCAGATTGGAAACAGTGAAGCAGGAGGTTGAAAAAATCGTTGTTACCGACAGTAACGACGTTGGCTATAAATTAGAAGCATTCCAGGATTTGGAGGTAAAATAATGGATTTTAAAGCTTATTATGCTAACCAGCAAAAACTTGTAGAAAACTATTTGAAGAACAGAATTGCTAAAAAGGGTATTTCCAAGGTAGATGAAGCTATGGAATACAGCCTGATGGCAGGCGGTAAACGCATTCGTCCAATTCTGCTGATGGCTGCGGCAGAGGCTGTGGGCAGCAAGGGCTACAATTATTTGCCTGTGGCTTGCGGTCTGGAAATGATTCACACCTATTCTCTGATTCACGATGACCTGCCGTGCATGGATGACGATGATTATCGTCGCGGCCGTCTGACTAACCATAAGGTTTTTGGTGAGGCCATGGCAGTGCTTGCCGGTGACGGCCTGCTCACTTTGGCGTTTGAGGTAATGCTGGAGCAGAAGAATGTTGACCCTAAGGTTCTGATTGAAACTGTACGTGAAATGGCTATGTGTGCCGGTAACTTTGGCATGGTTGGCGGTCAGGGCCTTGATTTGGAATTTGAAGGCAAAAAGATTACGCCGGATGAGCTGCGCAAACTGCATGCGGGCAAGACCGGTGCGCTTTTTATTGCTGCCATCCGCGGCGGTGCGCATCTGGCCGGCGCTAATGATCAGCAGCTTTTGGCGCTCACCAAATTTGCTGATTTGCTTGGACTTGCCTTCCAGATTACCGATGACATCCTTGATGTCGAAGGCACTGAGGAGGAGCTTGGCAAGCCGGTAGGCAGCGATGCCAAGAACCACAAATCTACTTATGTAACACTGTACGGCCTGCAGGCAGCACATGAGCTGGCAGAAAAGACTGTGGCAGAGGCTTTGGAATGTCTGGAAATGTTTGGCGAGAACGCAGAGCCTTTACGTGAAATTACCCGCCTGATGACTGACAGAAAGAAGTAATTATGGCAGAGAATAAATTTTTAGATAAAATTAATTCACCGGCTGATGTCAAAAAGCTTTCCGTGCCGCAGCTGGAGCAGTTGGCTAAGGAAATCAGACAGCTTTTAATTAGCGTTATTTCGCACACCGGCGGCCATCTGGCGCCGAATCTGGGCGTAGTAGAGCTGACTTTAGCCTTACATAAGGTTTTTAATACACCGGAAGATAAGATTATTTTCGACGTAGGTCATCAGGCCTATATCCATAAAATTATTACCGGACGCAGGGAGCAATTTCCTACGCTGCGCCAATACGGCGGTCTTTCCGGTTTCCCTAAGCGCAGCGAAAGCGAGCACGATGCCTTCGGTACCGGTCATTCCAGTACGTCTATTTCTGCAGCGCTTGGCATGGCCTGCGCCCGCGACCTGCAGGGAGAGGATTATAATGTTGTAGCTGTCATCGGTGACGGCTCCATGACCGGCGGTATGGCTTTCGAAGCGCTGAACAATGCCGGTATGCTGCATAAGAATATGATTGTTGTGCTCAACGATAACGAAATGTCTATTTCCAAAAACGTGGGCGCGATGAGCGAATATCTTTATCAGCTGCGTACAGGCGAAACCTATAATAAAATTAAAAATGATATTGAGGGCTGGCTCAAGAATATGGAGTTCGGCAGTGATGTGCTGAAGGCTATCCGCCGCCTGAAGGGCAGCGTAAAGTACCTGATGGTGCCGACTTCTATTTTTGAAGAGCTTGGCTTTACTTATTTGGGACCGGTTGACGGACACGATCTGGATGGCTTGCTGGATGTATTGCAGACTGCCAAAAAGATTGACGGACCGGTTATGGTACACGTGCTGACGAAAAAGGGCAAGGGCTACAAGCCTGCGGAAGAAAGCCCCAATAAGTTCCACGGTACAGGCCCCTTTGATATTGCTACCGGCAAAAAGATTACTAATCCGAATGCACCCGTAAGCTATACCGAGGTTTTTGGTAAAACCTTGAGCAAGCTGGCTGATACCGACGATAAAATTGTTGGTATTACGGCTGCAATGCCTGATGGCACCGGCTTGAATATTTTTGCCGAGGCGCACAAGGACCATTTCTTTGACGTAGGTATTGCCGAGCAACATGCGGTTACTGCGGCTGCAGGTATGGCTGCTGCCGGAATGAAGCCTGTGGCAGCAATTTATTCTACCTTCATGCAGCGTGCTTATGACTCCATTATGCACGATATCTGCATGCAGAAGTTGCACGTAACGCTGTGTCTGGACCGTGCCGGTCTTGTCGGTGATGACGGCTATACGCATCATGGCGTTTTTGACTACGCTTATCTGCGCAGCATTCCCAACATGACCATTATGGTGCCGAAGGATGAGAATGAACTGCAACACATGCTGAAAACAGCGCTGGATTTTGACGGACCTGTTTCCGTGCGCTATCCGCGCGGCAGCGGTGTGGGCGTTGCGCTGGATACGCAGTGGCAGGATTTGCCGATTGGTAAGGCAGAGGTACTGCGTACCGGCAAGGATGTCTGTTTCTGGGCGATTGGCAGTATGGTGCAGACTGCGCTGGATGCAGCGGAGCTGCTGGAAGCGCAGGGAATCAGTGCCGGCGTTGTGAATATGCGCTTTGCCAAACCGCTTGATGCTAAACTCTTGCGGGGGCATGCGCAAAGCTATGGCAAGATTATTACTCTGGAAGAAGGCGTACTGGCAGGCGGTGTCGGCAGCGCAGTTCTCGAAGAGCTTAATGCAAATAAACTGCTGGAGCAGTGTGAGGTGCGTTGCTTCGGTATTCCCGATGAATTTGTAATGCATGGTGACAAAAAGCTGCTGTTCCGTGATTTGGGACTGGATACGCCAACCATTGCTGCCAAGGCTGCAGCATTTGTAAAGGGTGAAGAAGAGTGAAAAAAGAAAGACTTGATGTTCTGTTAGTTAACCGCGGTATGTTTGAAAGCCGTGCTAAGGCACAGGCTGCTGTTATGGCAGGACAGGTTTTGGTCAACGAACAGAAAATAGATAAACCGGGTACACCGGTGGCCCCGGAGGTTACTATCCGTCTGCTGGGCAACAAGCTGCCCTATGTAAGCCGCGGCGGTCTTAAGCTGGAAAAGGCTTTGCAGATTTTCCCCATCAGCGTAGATGGCAAGGTTGTAGCCGATATTGGCGCTTCTACCGGCGGTTTTACCGACTGCGCACTGCAGAACGGTGCGGCGAAGGTGTATGCGATTGACGTAGGCTATGGTCAGCTGGCATGGAAGCTGCGCAACGATGAGCGCGTAGTGAACATGGAGCGCACCAACGTGCGTTATCTGGAAGCAGACAGTCTGCCCGAGCAGGTTGATGCTGCTACCATCGACGTAGCTTTTATTTCGCTGGATAAAATTTTGCCGGCGGTACATAAAATCCTTAAGCCTGAAGGCTTTGTAGTGGCTTTAATCAAGCCGCAGTTTGAAGCAGGCAAGGAAAATGTCGGCAAGAAGGGCGTTGTGCGTGATGCTGCTGTGCATAAGCAGGTTATTAACAACGTTATCGGCTTTGCCAAGAGCGAAGGCTTCGGCATTGCTGGTCTGGACTTTTCTCCGATTAAGGGACCGGAGGGCAATATTGAATATCTGTTGCACCTGACGCTGGGTGACGACGATGCCGTAAGCAGCGAGCAGGTAGCACAGCTTGTAGGCCGCAGTCATGGCGACTTAGATAAGAAAGCAGAAAAGACAGAGGCATGAGATGCAAAAGAAACGTTTAGGGGTTTTTCCCAACTTGGGTAAAGAAAACGTCTGCATTGCTCTGCCGGAATTTATTCAGCTTTGTAAGGACTGGGGACTTGAACCGGTGCTGCCTGAGAAGGTAGCGCAGCAGTATGGCGTGAGCAGCTACAATAAAAGTGAGCCGCAAACGCTCAAAACGCTGGACTATGGTGTCAGCCTCGGCGGTGACGGCACACTGTTGCAGATGGCGCGTCACCTTGCACCGCTCGATGTGCCTGCCTTCGGTATTAACTTCGGTAAGCTGGGATTTTTGGCAGAGATTGATTTGCAGGGGATGTATAAGGCTATCAGCCGTCTGGCTCAGGGCAACTATACGCTGGAAAGCCGCAGTTTGCTGCAGGCGAGAGTTATCTGCGGCGATGAAGTAATCGCTACGGCGCATGCGCTCAATGATTTGGTTCTGGCCAAGGGCATGTTCAGCAAGCTGGCGCATATGATGCTTTTTATCAACGGACGCTTATCCGGTAAGTATGCAGCCGATGGCTTGATTATCGCAACGGCGACAGGCTCTACAGCATATTCACTCTCCGCAGGCGGACCGCTTGTTATGCCGGAGCTTGCTGTCAGCGTCATTACGCCTGTCTGCGCGCATTCGCTGACGAACAGAGCGCTTGTTATTCCTATGTCGGAAACAATCGAGCTCAGGCCGATTCCCGGTAGCGAGGAAATGCTGCTTTCTGCTGACGGCGAGAATGTTATCGAGGTGCCTAACGATACCAGTGTGCATATCGCCAAATCGCCTTATGAGATGAAATTTGTAAGACTTACGCGACGTGATTATTATCAGACTTGGCAACAAAAATTAATGCGCAATCTATAGGCGGCGCACGATAAGGCACCGTATACGTCATCAGGACTCCTAGACGTAGCAGTAGTACGCCGTCGTCGCCCTTCTTCGTCTCCGGTACCTTCTCGTGTGCCGTGACGTAAACGAAGGATAGAGGTACAGGGTGTGGCGCACGATAAGACATTGTAGTATACATTATCAGGGCTCCTCGACGTTGCAGTAAGTACACCATCGTTACTCTTCTTCGCTTCCGGCATCTTCTCGTGTGCTGTGGCGTAAACGAAGGATAGACGTACAGGGCGCGGCGCACGATAAGGCACTATATAGAATACGTAAGGCATTACTATACATCATAACCTTCATAGATGTATCATAAATATAGGAAAGTAAGACATAGAAATATTTTGCTTTTAGAGGTGATTGACTATGAAAATGACCAGACACGCTAAAATTAAAGAGATTATTGACAACAATAAGATTGAAACGCAGGAGGATTTGGCTTCCGCTTTACGTCATCAGGGCATTGATGTTACGCAGGCAACTGTTTCACGCGATATCAAGGAGCTGATGCTGGTCAAGGTACCGGATGCCAACGGCCATTACCACTACGCATATCCGAAGGAGCACAGCATGATGCTGACTATGGAGCGCCTGGAGCGTACCTTTAACGATTCTATCGTCAGTGTGCGTGCTTCCGACAGTATGGTGGTTATCCGTACACTGCCTGGCACAGCGCAGGCTGTTGCCTTTGCTGTGGATTACATGAAGTGGCCGGAAATTCTTGGCTCTATTGCCGGTGATGACACTGTTTTCATCGCCCTGCCCAATAAAGAAGCTGTACTCACTCTGCTGGAACGCTTCAAGGAATACAGATAAGCGAGGCACAAAATTATGCTGCAATCATTGCATGTTCACAATTTTGCACTGTTAGAGGACGCGCATGCTGATTTTACCCCCGGCTTCAATGTTTTCACAGGTGAAACCGGTGCTGGTAAATCTATTTTGATAGATGCCTTCGGTATGGTGCTGGGCGGACGCTCGTCTGCCGATTACGTGCGCAGCGGCACTGATGGACTGTGGGTGCAGGCTGTTTTTGACGTGAGCGGTCAGCAGGAAATTAAAGCGCTGCTGGCGGAGCACGGTCTGGAGCCGGAGGAGGATTTATTCCTTAAGCGTCAGATTAGTGCTGCGGGCAAGAGCCGTGCCTTTATCAACGGTGTGCAGGTGCCTTTGGCTGTCCTGAAGGCTATTGGTGCGCGTTTGGTTGATATTCATGGCCAGCACGAGAACCAGGCGCTGCTGAAGCCTGACGCGCCGCTGTATCTGACGGACGCTTTTGGCGGTCCGAAGCTGGTACAGGCACTGCAGGAGTATAAGCAGCTTTACAGTGAATATACTGCTGCGGTCAAGCATTTGAGCAAGCTGGAGCAGGAAAATGAGCAGCAGGATTTGTTGCTTGACCGTTACGCCTGGGAAATAAAGGAGATTTCGGATGCTGCTTTAAAGCCAGGCGAGGAAGATGGCCTGGAGGCGGAGGCGCGTTTGCTGCAGAACAGTGAGCGCATTATGAAGGCCGTTGACAGCTCTTATCAGCAGCTTGATGAGGAGGACGCAATCCTTTCCCGTCTGGTGCGTGTGCGTGACCAGCTGCAGTATGCGGCTCGCTACGACAGCCGTCTGGCGCCGCTTGCTGAATGTGCTGACAGTGCCTGGATTAGTCTGGACGATTGCCGCACGGAGCTGAGCGAGTATATGGCAGGCAGTGAATTCAACGGTGAGCGCGCGGCGCAGGTGCAGCAGCGCCTTGATATTATTTACCGCCTGCAGAAGAAGTATGGTGGCAGTACACAGTCGGCGCTGGATTATCTGCAGCAGACACAGGAAAAGCTGGAGCAGCTGCAGCAGATTGCAAAGCTCTTGGAGCAGGCGCAGAAGGCGGTAGCAGAAGCGGTTGTGCGTTTGGGACGTGCTGCCGCAGTGCTGACGCAGCTGCGTGAGGCCAGCGCGCAGGCGTTGGCGCAGCGTATTACGCAGCATATCCGTGATTTGGCGATGCCTAATGGTTTACTGCAGATAAAATGCGGTCAGCTGGATAAGTTTATGCCGCTTGGACGCGATGAGCTGAAATTTATTTTCAGTGCAAATATGGGCGAGCCGCTGAATGACCTGGAAAAGGTAGCGAGCGGCGGCGAGCTGAGCCGTATTGCTTTGGCGGTTAAGACTGTATTGATGAACAGCGGCGATGTTGCGACGATGGTATTTGACGAGATTGATACCGGTGTCGGCGGCGTTACGGCGCAGAAGATGGCGGAAAAAATTGCTGCTATTTCCAGTGTCGGCCAGGTGTTGTGTATTACGCATCTGCCGCAGATTGCTGCTTTTGCGGATAATCATATTCATATCGAAAAGCAAAGTGTCGACGGACGCACGGTAACGCAGCTGACGACGCTTGATTATAACGGACGTTTGCAGGAGCTGGTGCGTATGACTGCAGGTGCAACTGCCAGCAGGGCGGCATTTGAAAGTGCTACCGAGCTTCTGCAAGGTGCGGAGCAGATAAAAAGCAGCTTAAAGCGACTGCAGGAGAAATGAGGTAAGATGATGCTGAAAAAATTTCATGAGGCAGCTTTAGATGAAATATATGTACCGGGAAGCAACGAGGAGGTCTTTAACGGCCGCCTGCTGAAGGTGCAGCGCGACCACGTAACGCTGCCGAACGGTAATGACACAACGCGTGAATATATCAGTCATCCTGGCGCAGTGGCGATTGTACCGGTGCTGCCTGACGGACGTGTGGTGTTGGTGAAACAGTGCCGTTATCCGCTTGGTACACTGCTGTGGGAAATTCCCGCAGGCAAGCTGGACCATGGTCCGGAGGAGGATCCTGCGGAATGCGCTAAGCGTGAGCTGAGCGAGGAAACAGGCTATGACGCAGAGCATTGGGAGAAGCTGATTAGCATTGCAACCACGCCGGGATTTTCTGATGAAATTATCCATTTATATAAGGCCTGGGGACTGCAAAAGTTTGCCCAGCATACCGATGAGGACGAATTCATCGGCGTGCAGGCCTTTACTCCCGCAGAGTTGCGTCGCATGGTTGCGGATGGCGAGCTGTATGATGCTAAAACCCTGTGTGCTCTTTACGCTGCAAAGATAATCTGAAAAAGTCAATCACAATAGTTATTTGAGGCTGCTGAGAAGGCAGCCTCTTTTTTCGTGCCTTAGCTTGTCAAGCTGGCGTTACTTCTTTATAATAGAAAGTAAGTGTTTAATAAATTTCTATGAGGGAGCAGATGATACAGATGAAAAAGATGCAATATGTGCTTGCTTCGCTGCTGGCGGCAAGCGTTTTTACAACTGCAGCCGAGGCTGCTAATTTTAATAATGAAGTTAAAACCCAGCAGGGTGTTGTTGCCGGTGCTTATGACGACAAGCATCAGGTAGTGCAATGGCTGGGTGTTCCATATGCGCAGCAGCCGACAGGTGCTGACCGTTGGCGTGAAGCGCAGCAGGCAAAGAAGCATAAGGGCATTTTGGACTGCACGAAGGCTGCTCCGGCAAATATCCAATATAACGGCAAAAAGGTGCTCGGTCAGGAGGGCGTGCTGACGCTGGATATCGTGCGCCCCGATATACAGGAAAAAAATCTGCCGGTACTGGTTTATATCCACGGCGGCAATAACCAGGCCAGCAACAGCCATCTGATGGAGGGCAACAAGCTGGCGCAGGAAGGCAACATGGTTTATGTTTCCGTACAGTATCGCCTGGGACTTTTTGGCTTTAATAATCTGCCTGCTCTGGCAGACGGCAACAAGAAGGAAAAGAGCGGCAACTTCGGCTTCCTTGACCAAGCGGCGGCTTTGGACTGGGTACGTGACAATATTAAGGAGTTCGGCGGTGACGCCAAGAATATCACTGTTTCCGGTTTTTCTGCCGGCGGACGTGATGTTATGGCGATGCTGATTTCACCTGTTTTCAAAAATAAATTTGATAAGGCTATTTCCTTTAGCGGCGGTCTGACTGTTGCCAATGCTGAAAAGAGCAAGAAAACTATCGCGCAGAAATTAGCGCCGATGGTGGTAGAGGACGGCAAGCAAAATAACCTGATTAACGCTGAAAACTGGCTTTTGAGTGACAATGGTAAGGATAAAAAGGCTGTGCGTCAATATCTGCAGGCAATGCCGGCAGAACGTCTGGCTCCGGTGATGGCAGGCGCTGTCATTCGCATGAGCGCCTTCCCCCATCTTTACGGCGATGGCGAGGTACTGCCGGAAGAAGGCTTTGCTACGAAGCATTACTACAGCGTACCGCTGATGATGCTGGCAAGTGCTGATGAGTTCAGCTCTTTTGCTGCGCGCGACCCCTTTTTCAAGGATCGTCTGAACTTAATCAACAACGATTATAAGACTACCAGTGAATTTAAATTTGCCAATAAATACGGCAGTGCTTTGTATGGCTTCTTCAACGGCCAGCAGTCTGCCGAGGTTTTGTATCCGCATTATAAGGCTGATATGTATATCTGCAGCTTTGCCTTTGGCCATACTGCTGATGTTGTCGGCAAGGAATACATGGTGCGCAACGGTGCGCTGCATGGCATCTTCCAGCCCTTCCTGACGGATCAGGGCTATGGCTATACCAAAAATACCGATGCCTTTGAGCAGGCAGGCTCCAAGGAGCTGAGCAAAGCATTTATTGCTTCGATAGCAGCCTTTATGCGTACCGGGAATCCTAATACTCCAGCTTTGGGTACAACATGGCAGGCTTGGAATCCCACCTATCGTCCGGAGCTTGTATTGGATGCCAACCGTCAGCATGCACGCATCAGCAGCATCAACAGCAGAGTAAGCTATGCCGGTATTTTGGCTGAGATGGCAAATGACAAGAGCGTTAATGAGCAAAGCAAAAATTATATCATTCATAATGTGCTGAACGGACGCTGGTTCAGCGATGAGCTGGATGCCCAATATGGTAACCCCAGCCTGTGGCCTAAATAAGCAGTTTTATAAGGAGCTGATTAATAATGACAGAAGAAAAAAATACTACTCCGCTTCATGGCAGTAATGTTGCCAGAGAGCAGATCCCGGCAGCCTGCAAATGGCATGTAAGCGATATATATGCCAGTGAAAAGGATTGGCAGGCGGCCTGCGAAGAATATAAAAGCAAGCTGCCGCAATTGCGGGCTATGCAGGGCAAACTGAATACTGCAACCGCAGTTTGCGCAGCTTTAAAGCTGCAGGAAGAGCTGGCAAAGCTGCTGGATAAGATTTATGCTTACGCACGCTTGCAGCAGGATGCCGATAATACCGACCAGAAGCTGCAGGCGCTGGCAGGCGAGGCCGAAGGTATGGCGGCAGCCTTCAGTAACGCTAACGCCTTTGTAGAGCCGGAAATGCTGGCCTTAGGTAAGGAAAAACTGCTGCAAATGCTGGACGAAGAGCCTGCATTGGCAGAATACCGTTTTTATATTAAAAATATGGTTCGTTTATCAGACCATGTTTTGTCTGCCGATAAAGAGGCTGTTTTTGCGCAAAGCCGTCTGGCAACAGGCACAGTGGCAGCGGCCTTCCGCGCGCTCGTGAGCGCTGATATGCAGTTCCCGGAGATTACCGACGGCCAGGGTAACAAGACGAGCGTCAGTGAAGGCTGTTATCTGCTGAATATGACTTCGCCCGACCGTGTACTGCGTAAAAATTCCTTTACCGGCCTGATGAATACCTATCATCAATACCGCAATACGCTGGCAGCAACGCTCACAGGCTCTGCGCGCACCGGTTATTTCTATGCTACCGTGCATAACTATAAAGATACACTGGAAGCAGCGTTGGCAGAGGATAATATTCCGTCCAGTCTTTACGACGGACTGATTGATACCGTGCATGATAATTTTGCACCGCTGCATGAGTAT
This sequence comes from uncultured Phascolarctobacterium sp., assembly GCF_937920985.1. Taxonomy (GTDB): domain Bacteria; phylum Bacillota; class Negativicutes; order Acidaminococcales; family Acidaminococcaceae; genus Phascolarctobacterium_A. Next base: position 11,046 of record NZ_CALDXR010000057.1, on the reverse strand, counting down.
ATCCAATTGAAGAAGGATGTACTTGGTGTAGATGAATTCCATTACTATGATATGTATATGCCTATTTCCAATGCAGGCGACACCTTTGCCTGCAGCTTCCCGGAGGCCTGCGCCAAGGTTGAGGAGGCACTGGCACCGTTAGGCAAAGAATATCTGACGGCACTGCATAAAGGCATGACCGAAGGCTGGATTGACGTTTACGAAAACAAGGGCAAGCGCTCCGGCGCATATTCCTGGGGCGTGTATGGCGTGCATCCCTTTGTGCTGCTCAATTATCAGCCGCGCTACAACAGCATTTCTACCATTGCACATGAAATGGGCCATGCTATGCACAGCTATTTCAGCAGTCAGGCGCAGAGCTACGTTAATTCGGAATATACTATTTTCTGCGCTGAGGTTGCGTCCACAACGAACGAAAACCTATTGCTGGAGCATACCTTGAAGCATGCTACGGCGGAGCAGAAGATTTATCTTTTGAACCAGTTTTTGGAGGCAGTGCGCACAACGGTTTACAGACAGGTGCAGTTTGCTGAATTCGAAAGATATATTCACGGCGAAATCACAGCAGGCCGTTCGCTGCAGGCCGAAAAGCTGGAGGAATACTGGCTGCAGAGCAACAGGGATTACTATGGCCCGGCGCTGACTGTGGACAAGGAACTGGCAAGCGAATGGTCACGCATACCGCACTTCTACACGCCGTTTTATGTGTACAAGTACGCAACAGGCTACAGTGCAGCGACCGCCTTCGCCAGCGCTATTTTAAGCGGCGAAGAGGGAGCAGTGGAAAAATATTTGGGCTTTTTGCATGCGGGCGGCAGCGATTATTCTCTGAACATCCTGAAGAACGCCGGCGTGGATTTGAATACGCCGCAGCCTGTAACGGTAACGCTGCAGAAGTTTGCTGCTAAGCTCAAGGAGCTGAAGGCGCTGTTGGGAAAGTAAATTAAAGTAAGATAAAATATGGTATAATACTCCTAAGGCAGATTGGTTAAAGTTATTCAGCTGCTTTAGGAGTTTTTTGTTTGAGGTGCACAATGAAAAAGCGCAGGACATTGGAAGAAATTTTAGGCAGTAAGATTAATGCTGAATATAGCGAACAGCATGCTTATATCATGGAGCTTGTGGGTAGTGGGCGGATAAAGCCTGTACTTGCGTCGAAGAAAAACGGCAAGAAGCCACCGTTGTATCGGGAATACTGGGAGCTGGAGGAGAAGCAGGATTATTCAGCGTTAAAACAGGAGCTTTTGTTTAACCTGGCTCCGCAAATTAATATAACATATTATCAGAATAATCTTGAAGCCTATGATAAAGAACGCAAGGATGTTTTGTCGTTGAGCAATTTTTTGCAGAACAGTGCTGCTTTACTTACGAAGCCTGTTTCTTACAACGAGCGCAGCTTCCAAATCTGGCAAAGGGAAAAGTTTTTGCTTCAGGGAACAGGCAAAAAAATATTGAGTCACTGCGGTTTGGAGCTTGCTAAACTAAACTGTTACAGTACTGCTGAGCCCTTTGCTTATTTTGCTTCAACACGTGCCGTACCGCAAAAGTTGTTGATTATAGAAAATAAAGACACCTTTTTTAGCATGAGAAAGCATCTGCTGGCAGGAAACAGGCAGCTTTTGGGAGAAAATATAAGTACTATTATTTACGGCGCCGGCAAAAGAGTTGTCAGCTATTTTCAGGAGTTTAACGCTAGCGCTGAACCATATATGCTGGCAGACGGAAATGAGCTGTTCTACTTTGGCGATTTGGATTACGAAGGCATAGGCATTTATGAAACGCTGGCAGAAAGTTTTGCTGAGCAGGGGGAGATTAAACCGTTTATTCCTGCGTATCTGGCGATGCTGGCGAAGGCAGGCAATTACAAGCAGCTGCCGTCCACGAAAAAAGACCAGAACCGAAATCTGCAGGGAGGATTCTTCCGTTATTTTCCCGTAAATGCGCAATCGCAAATGCAAAGTATTTTGCAGAAGGATTTGTATATCCCGCAGGAGATTTTGACGATAAGTGATTTTTGAGGTTGATTATGCAGTACGATTTTTTGAAGGATTTTACAAGACGCATGAAATGCGTAGGCTTATATGCTCTGCTTTATGATAATAGCAGTCAGAAGTATATCTGGAAGGAACGGGGTTTTAATACTTTGGACGAGCAGCTGAATGTCATTTTTTCTGTGATGCTTTATATTATGGAGCAGTCACTGAAGGAAGAAAGCTGTACTATTGATAATATTACTGTTTTTTTGGACAGTCTTAATGAAAAGTATTACAAAAAGTCCATGAGCTATGCTGAATGCAGTGATTTGGCTAAGTTTATTGTTAATGTAGTACTATCCAATGAAGGAAGGCCGATGTACTTTGGTGGTTATGATTATGAGCAGCAGGAGATGAAGGAGCTGCATATAAGCTACGTCAACAATCGCATTATCTATGACGAACAGGATGTGCGCCGTACCTCGTACTATCTTACAGATGATGGCTATAATCTGCTTTTGGGGACGCTGGAGGTTGAAAGCAATCTGAAGCTGACGATTCAGGAGATGATATTTAACCTGCATCTGGAGAAGCAAAGCTACGATAAGGCATTAGATGATGTAAAAAATATCTTTAACCTGATGCGTATTAAATTGCAAAAAACTCAAGCGGATATGCTACGAATAAAACGAAATCCACTAGAGTATAGTGTCGTGGAGTATAATGAGAGGGCACAAGACAATTTTAATACTCTTGAGGATTCTAAGAAAAAATTTGCTGGTTATCGTAATAAGGTACAGTCGCGGGTACAGGAGATGGAAGAGAAGCACATTCGCATAGAAGAGTTGTCTGCTGTAGATACTGAAAAGCTGCATGATTTACAAGAAATAGATAAATATTTAGCTAGAGCGATAGATGAGTATCAAAGAATTTTAAGTCTTCAGTTGGATTTGCAAGTATTATATGAAGAAGAACTGAAAAACGTATCAGAAATGTTCTTGGTACAGCGTTTTAATTTACACACAGAATTGTATGAAAGAGTTTTAGCTAATCCGTTTTGCCTGGAGCGGTTGGATATCTTTTTACGCCCACTGTTTAACAAGGCTCCAAATAAAGGATTAAATATTAACCAGTTCCTGACGCTGCAAAGGGTGCGCACGATGGAAGAGGACTGCCAGGAGGAAGCTATAGAGATTTTTGATGCCACTGCCTGGGAAGAAGAGCAGCGCCGTCGCGTACAGGAGAAAATGGCTAAGTATGAAGCCAGTTTGAGCGTTATTCTTGCACATACTTTGGCAAAAAAGGAAATTCAGCTTTCAGAGCTTATTGATGATCTTAGTCTGGAAGAGCGCGAGCTTTTGGTCCCTACGATAGGAATTTTTAAAGAAATAATGGTGGAGCTCCTCGGGATAAATGTTGTGAATATTGCAGAATTACGCAAAGAGCGTTCTGATTTTATCCTAGAGGAAACTAATGATTTCAGGCTACAAAATATGCTGCTTGAGATTTTAGATAAAAGAGCAGATTGGGAAGCCTTAAAAAAATTGGAGGTTTATCGTCTGCCAGAAGCAAAGCCTATTTTGCTTAAGCAGGCAGATGAAAATACAGGAATTTTAAAGAACGTCCGTTGTTCCGACGTTATGCTGAAGGCAGTTTGGGAGTGAAAAAATGGCTTATCAGACAGATGCTGTAAAAAATGCCCAGAAGATTTTTTATTATTTACTGGAGCATCATGAGCTGCGTGAAGAAAATGCGCCAGCATTATATAAGGCTTATATTGAGCAGAATGAGGTACAGGAACTTGTCAAGTCACAGGCTAATATTGCTGACTGCTCTATTGCAGCGTATAGTGGAGTTATTTATCTTATACCCAATGAGGATAATTATTTTCTGGGTTATTCTAAGGGACAGATGAAAAAAGAGCTTTGTCGTAGTGGTGCCACCGATAAGGATTATTATCTGGTGCAGTTTGTTATCCTGGTACTACTTTTGGAATTTTATGATGGGCAGGGCAGTAGCTCTAAAACGCGAGATTTTATCTTATTAGGCGAACTGCAAAACTCTATAACTGACAGGCTTAATGAAGGTGTAGCGCGCTATTCAGAGGATGAGCAGTCTCAAAATGGCATGGCCTTTACTGCTATGCGGGAGGTGTACGAGTCTTTAAAATCTGATGAAAAAAGTAGTCGTAAGAAAACAACTAAGGAAGGCTTCATGTCCGGAATTTTGCGTTTTTTGCAGGAGCAGGGCCTGATAGATTATATTGAACAGGATGAGATGATTAAGACAACTCGCAAGCTGGACAACTTTATGGATTGGGAGCTGTTGAATAAAAACAAGTTTTATCGTATACAGAAAATTATAGGAGCAGAAAAAAATGAGCAAAATTAATGCCATCAGACTGGTTAATGTAAACTATAATCATAATACTTGTCATATTAGTGATGAAACCTTACGATTTAATGGTCAGAGCACCTTGATTTTTTTGGATAATGGTGGCGGCAAATCCGTAATTGTGCAGCTTTTGACTGCTCTGTTTGTGCATAAGGGACATCGTAATTTCAATAAGAGAACCTTTGCCAGCTATTTTAAAACTGTCAAGCCTACTTTTATTATGGTAGAGTGGGTTTTGGACAATGGCGCCGGGTATTGCTTAACGGGAATGATGGTGCGTAAAAGCCAAAATGTTGATAATAATGAAGAGCTTGAGATAATCAATTTTATCAGTGAGTACAGAAACTCCTGTGAGCAGGATATTAATCATTTGCCTGTAGTTGAACGCAATGCCAAAGAGCTGAAGCTGAAAAGCTTTGCTGTATGCCGAGATATATTCGAAGGATATAAGAAAGAAAAGCTGAATAGTTTTTTCTACTATGACATGAATAACTATGCTCAAAGTAAGCAATATTTTAGTAAACTCGCGGAGTATGGCATAGATTATCGCGAATGGGAAAGCATACTAAAGAAAATCAATTCGGATGAGTCTGGCCTTTCCAAGCTGTTTTCCGACTGTAAGGACGAAAAAGGATTGATAGAAAAATGGTTCCTTGAGGCTGTTGAAAACAAGAAAAATAGAGATAAGAACAGCATGGAAGGATTCCGTGAGATTATGGGAAAATATGTTGCAGTTTACAGTGATAATTTTACTAAAATACAGCAACAGCAACAATTATCTTTATTTCAACAGAAGGCAGCACCGATAATCGAAATTGCTGGTGACTATGAAAAGATTTCTTTAGAGGTTAAAGCATCGTTGGCAAAGATAGTTGCATATTATCTTGAGCTGGAAAGATTAACAGCAGCTTCAGAAGCAGCAAAGGAATCATGCAGGCTGCAATTGCAGGAAGTGGCAAGCCAGCTGTTACAACTACATTATGAAGAGTATTCTGCTGATTATTATCACAAGGAAGCTGAATGGGAAAGTTTAGTAGCTGCTCAAAAGGAGCTTGTCGCAGAACTGAGCAGAATAGAAGCGCAGATTGAGACATTGAAAAGAGATGAACATATTCTTGATTGTGCATGCTTGCAGGAACGCCTGAAGAAAGATGAGCAGGATTTGAAAACTGCAGAGCAGCAGCTGGAAGCTTCACGCCAAAAGAATAAGGAGCTTGCACCCAAAAGGGAATATATCGGTTTTTTGCTGAAGCAGCATATAGAACAAAATATTCATGACAAACAGGCAAATCTTCAGGAAAGCCAGGATAATCAAGAACAATACGCTGTTGTGTTAAAGCAATATAGAAATGATTTTGAGCAACTGTTGCCACAGCTTAATGAATTGCATAGTAGACAAGGCTGTTTGGAAGGACAAATCAGAGCGTACTTTAATTTAGAAGATGCTTATAATAAGAAATGGCAGACTCCGGTAAATGCTTTGCAGCGCAATATGTATCAGGAATATGAAACTGGGGCGTTGGAGGGCTTGTCAAATGAGCTTACCACGGGGCTTGAGGAGTCATTAAAACAGCAGCAGGTACTTCAGCGTAAGCTGGTAGCTATTAAGAATGAGTTTAGCAGATTGGACATCGATATGCGCAGTCTGACAAAAACGCAAAACGAGCAAGAAGCAGCTTTAAATGTCAAAATACGGGATAAAGCAAGCATTGATGAGCAAATAGGAAAACGGAGAGGTTTACTGCAGTATTTACAGCTTACAGATGAGGTTATCTGGGATAAGCAACGGATACAAAATGAGCTTAAGAAAAAGCTGACAGAGCTAGAAGATATAAAGGCTGGTTTAAATAATAAGCTTGCGGAATACCAGAAACAATATAAATGTCTGCAGACAGGAAAAACCTTGGAGCTGTCTGAGGAATTGCTTAAGATGCTGAAGGATTTGGGAATAAATGTTGTTTATGGTATGGAATGGCTGCAAAAAAATAGAAACAGCGAGGAGCGTAACCGGGAGCTGGTAAGGCAGCATCCGTTCTTGCCATATGCTTTGATTATGACCAGCAAAGATATTGAAGAGCTGCAAAATGCTGAAAAAAATATTTATACTTCGTTCCCGGTGCCGATTATTTTACGCGAAAGCTTGACAGATGCGAACACACACATTGTAGCTGATGGTCTTTTACGATGTGGCGATGTAGATTTTTATATGCTTTTTAATGAAAATATGCTTAATGTGGCAAAATTTGAAAGTATGCTGGCTAAATTGCAGACTCAAATACAGGATATAAGGGATTCCTTAGAGCTGAGACAGCAAGAATATGCTTTTTATTGCAGTAAACAGGGTGAGCTGGATAAGCAGGAGTTTACTCAGGAAAGTTATAAAAGTCTGGTAGATGATTTGGCGGAAACACATGAAAAGCTAAAGGAGCTGGGGCAAGAATATGCCTCCGTTAAGAATACCAGAGAAGAACTTGTTCTGGAACAGGAGCAGACTATTAATGAACTCGATGGAATGCGGGAGACAATCAGTAAAAAACAGCAGCAAAAAGAGGATCTGCAGCAGCTAATTGTTAAGTACAACCAATATCTGCAGGATAAGAATGAGAGGGAAACTTGTCTAAGGGGCATTTCTGAAGGTGAAAAGCGGCAGAAAATGCTTCAGGGGGAATGCAATTCCTTACAAGATAAAATTCAATTTGAAAAACAACGTGTATATGAGATTGAGTTAGATATCAAAGATTTGAAGAAACATTTAGCAAGATATGAAGCTTACAGGAAGGTTCCGAAGCTGCAGAGTTTTGCCGATGTAAACGAGCTTGATACTTTAGCTCTTGAAGCACAGTTTGATGCTATTACGCAAAAGCTTTCCGGTGAGCTTAGGTATTATGAGAATAATAGGGAAAGCGTTGCTGAACGTGTAGAACGGACAAGAAATGAATTGCAGGGGAAGGCTGAGCGTTTTGGCCTAAAGGATGGTGCATGGCTTAACGTTCAATATAGTGAAGCAAAAGTACGAGAGGTCAGCGCACAACAAGAGGAGGTAGAGCGCGAGCATAAAGAAATTGCAAAGCAACGCAGTAAAGTTGAAATAAATATCGGTGTTATAAGAGAAAAGCTTAATCAAATCAGAAAACAGATGAAGAAAGATTGCTCTCAGCAAGAGCCTTTGCCAAAGGGTGAGCTTATACTGAAGGATTTTGCAGCAGTACGTGTTGACATCATACATAAGCAGCAAAGGTTGCAAGCACAGGAGAAAATCTTAGATGAGCAACTAAAAAGCTTAAATGAGAATATGGTATCTTTGGACGAATATGCAAAATTGAAAGAGCAAGCTGTTTGGGATGCTGCAGAAAAGCTTGAAAATCTGTCTAATGAAGAGCTGCGTACCTATACTGCAAAATTGAAAGCAAAGTATGGTGATGCTAAAGTTTTGCAAGCGAATACGAAGGATAAGCTGCAGCAAGTGTTGTTTGCACTAAGTAATGAAAAGGATTTCCAAAATGACTTTTTCAGAAAACGTATAGAGGTTTTAATCAGAAATACCGAGGATGCACATGTCTTCCTTCAGCAGATAAGTACAGTATTGCATGCTTTCAGCACTCTTTTAGAAAAGCATGAGGCGGATCTTTCTATCATTAAGCAGAACAAAGAGCAGATTATTGGTCAATTAGAGGAATATGTACAAGGTGTACATGATGAATTGGGACAGATTGACCGTAACTCTAGGATTAGAATTAGGGATCATGATGTTAAAATGTTGCGGCTGATTTTGCCAGTTTGGGATGATAATGCCAATACATATCATACCCGTGTCTGTGATTTTGTTGAATCGATTACTCAAAAATGTATGGAAAGGCTGCGCAAAAATGAGAATATTAGTGAGCTGATTGGTACATCATTAACGGTTAAAGAGCTTTATAACGCAGTTATTGGCGTTAATAATGTTCATGTACAGCTGTTTAAGGTTGAAGCTCAGCGAGAGTGGCAGGTTACATGGAGCGAGGTAGAGGTTAATTCTGGTGGTGAAGGCTTTTTATCAGCATTCGTTATTCTCTCCTGTCTTTTGTACTATATGCGTAGAGATAAGACTGATATTTTTGCTGACCGCAATGAAGGCAAGGTGCTGTTGATGGATAATCCTTTTGCAAAGACATATTCCAGTCATTTGCTTATGCCGATGAAGGAGATAGCTAAAAAGAATAATACGCAGCTCATTTCACTTACTGGTATCAAAACTGAAGCAATTTATAATTCTTACGATAATATTTATGTGTTGAGCCTTATTCCTGCCGGTTTGAGTAACAGCAGCTATTTGAAGAGTAAACGTCTTGACAAAAAGGATGGTAATGATGGTGAATTTCTGAGTCTGGCGCGTGTTGAGGTGACTAATGAAGGACAGATGGATAGTCTGTTCTAAGAGGTATTTTGGCAGTAAGTAACCCTCTATAAGAATTTTTAAATAAGGCTATTGACAAAGCTTTAAGAAACGAGTATAATTACTATTGTTCCGAGTGATTGGAACTTATGCCGAAGTGGCGGAATTGGCAGACGCACTTGACTCAAAATCAAGCGGGTTCACGCTCGTGCCGGTTCGAGTCCGGCCTTCGGCACCAGTAAATTTAGGCTCTACAATTTCGGTTGTAGAGCTTTTTCTGTATTTGTGGTTAAAAATTTGAGGAGCAAGGAAATGCAAGTAGTATTAAGCGCAATTAACAGTAAATATATCCATACCGGCCTTGGCCTACGCTATGTCGGCGAATATGCCAAAGCGCAGGGACATGAGGTAACATTAATAGAAGAAACTATCAACACACCGATTTTAGCGGTGTTGGAAAAAATCATGGCTGTACCGGCACAGGTCTACGGCTTTTCTGTGCATATATGGAATAAACCATTCGTTTTTAAACTTATACGAATGCTGCGCAAACTGCGTCCGCAAGCAGCAATCGTGATTGGCGGACCTGAGGTAGCGTTTGATGCGGAAAAAATTTTTGCGGAGCTGCCGCAGGCAGACTATATCGTGCAGGGAGAGGGTGAGCTGGTATTCAGCGAGCTGCTGGAGTATTTGGCTGGCGGTGGCTCTGTCCCTCAGCATATTGCGTATCGCGAAGGGGAGCAGGTGAACCTGAACGGCGGCATTACCGTAATAGATGATATGTCACTGCTGCCGTTCCCGTATCCTGATCTGGGAAAAATGCTGGCAGAGCATAAGATAGTTTATTACGAATGCACGCGTGGCTGCCCATTTAATTGCGCGTATTGCCTGTCCGGTATATCGCGTTCTGTGCGCAAGCGTCCGCTGAAGCTAGTGCTGCGCGATTTGGACCGATTTATTGCTGCAGGTGTGCCTTTGGTGAAATTCGTAGACCGTACTTACAATCTGGATGAAAAATACTTTCTGCCGATGATGCGACATCTGGCGCAGGCTGATACAAATGCAACCTTCCATTTTGAAATCAAGGCTGATATACTGTCAGAGCACGTTATGGATTTCCTGGCGACTGTTCCGAAGGGACGCTTTCAGTTGGAAATCGGCATTCAGAGCACGCATCAGCCAACATTAAAAGCTATCAACAGGCAGGATAACTGGGAAAAGCTGTCTGCTAATATCAAACGTCTGCTGTCCTTCGGTAATATGCATATCCATGTTGATTTGATTGCCGGTCTGCCGTATGAGGATTTGCCGACCTTTGCCAAATCCTTTGATGATGTTTACGGACTGGGTGCAGATATGCTACAGCTTGGCTTTTTAAAGGTATTGCCAGGCACGCAGATGCGTCGTGAGACTGAGCAGCACGATTTGCGGTATATGGACGAGCCGCCATATGAAATTTTAGCGACTAAGTATATGCCGTATGAGGATATGCTTTATTTGAAGCATTTAGATAATATTCTGGACCAGACGGCCAACAGCGGTGGCTTTAAATATACGCTGAGGGCATTGCTGCGTGCTTCCGGCATGAATGCATTTGCCTTTTACAGACAGCTGACGCAGTGGTGGGTTAAGGCAGGATTCTATCCGCAGACACATAACGCCAAGGGTGTAGCAGCTGTCTTAAAGCAGTTTATAGAAGAAAATTATGTAGAGCAGCAAACGGAATTGCTGGAGATTCTGCGTTTTGACGTGTTCTGCGAGATACCTCAGTGGCGTCCGGAGTGGCTGAAGTGGCAGACGGAGGAAATTTTTGAGGCAGTTTCTGCTTTTTGGCGCGATGAGGAAAAGGTGCGCCGATATATTCCTGCATATAAGTTCAGCAGCTGGCGCCAAATTCATAAGCTGTATCCGATTGAATTGTTTAAAGCTGATTGGGAAACCGGTAATGCAGAAGAAATTTTTGTGATGCTGGATAACAGCGGCGAGCAGCAGAAGCTGATTAAGTTGCCAATTGAAGTAAAATAGAATGGTATTAGTACAATAAAAAACGAGTTGACGAGAGAAAAAATTCTTGCGTCAGCTAGATTTTTTTTGGAGAAATTTACGCAGATTTTGCCGTTTTTCGGTAGAAATTTTAACTTTTTTTGAGATTTTTTGAAGGAATTTCAGGTGCTTTAAAGCGTGTATACATGATACTTCATTTGAATACTGAGCCACGTGTATCACGAAAAAATGTTAAAAAAGTAACAAAAAAGGTGTTGACATAATGCAGGTCACATGGTATTATATACAAGTCGACGCGAT
>NZ_CALDXR010000056.1 GCF_937920985.1 uncultured Phascolarctobacterium sp. | reverse complement strand
CCGGTGAGCATCTGACCGATAAGGAATACCGTAAGGCCGGCGTACTCTCCAACACCGTCGATAATAATATCTACAACTTCACGAAAGACGCAACAACTATTACTACCGACATCAGTGCAATTACTACAGCCAAAGATACAACCTTGAAGCTGAACAACCACAATCTGACGATTACTGCTAACAGCGGTGATGGTATCGCAACAAGCGGCGGTACGCTGACAGTTCAGGATGCAGGCAGCCTGACAGTAAGTGGTGCGAAAGCAATCAACGCCAACAATAGCAAGGTGGATATCACTGCAGTTAACGCAACGCTGAACGGTGACGTAAGCACAAATAATGCTGTAACGATTAAGGCAACGAAATCTGCGAAAGTCAACGGTGCAGTGAGCGCAAATGGCGCAAATGCAGCAGTAACGATTGATTCTGCTGATACCATCATAGGCAGCGATATTAATGCTAATGGCAAGGGTGCGAAGGTTACAGCCAAGAACCTCAGCAAGCTGAACGGCAATGTGGCAACAGATGCTGACGGCAGCGTAGAGCTGAACTTCAAGGAAGGCGCAGCGTGGAGTGGCGACAATGCAGGCAACACTACCATGAGCCTGAGCAAGGGCACATGGAACGGAGCTAATACCGGCAAGCTGAACGCAACTCTGACAAATGGTACAACCTGGACCGGTGACAGCAGTGGTGCAGGCAGCACGATTAAGCTGGATGCTTCTACATGGAATGGTGCAAACAGCGGTGCCAAGGCAGATATTACTTTGACCAACGGCGCAAGCTGGAGCAAAGGCAATACTGCAGACGGCGTAACCGTTAAGGCAGATAAAGCAGCCTGGACAGGAGCTAACGGCGGCGCGAATGCGAACATTACGTTGGGCAACGCTTCTACTTGGACCGGTGCCAATAACGGCGCTAATGCAACGGTTAACTTGACCGACAGCAGCTGGAGCGGTGACAACAGCGGTGCAGGTCTGAGCCTGACTGCTAACAACAGCAAGTGGAATGGCAATGCTAATGCCGCAGGCAGTGCAGTATTGACAAATGGCAGCATCTGGACAGGTGCAAGCACTAGTGCAGACTTCAGCCTGACACTGAACGGCAGCACCTGGAACAACAGCGGTGCAAGCAGCCTGAAGAGCTTCAATGCTACTAACGGCATAGTTGATATGACTAACGCTGCAGCTAGCGTAACCATCGGCAGCTACAGCGGTGACGCAACAGTCATTTACAAGCACAACAGCAGCAATCCTGCTGAAGTACACGGCGGTAACTTTACCGTTAACAAGGCAGCAGCCAACAGCAAGATTACCATGCTGACGGATAACACCGGCGTAGATACGACGGATGAGGATAAGATTAACGAAGCATTGGATGCACTGGCAGGCAAGCTGTTCTACATGGGAGCAATAGGCGGGGCAGAAAGCAACCTGAACGGTACTGTGAAGATAGCCGAAGGCCTGACAGCAACTTCTGTTGCTAAACAGACCGCAGGCATTGTCTATGACAAGACAACAGGTCAGGGCAGTGCGGACCACAAGACTGTAACACCGGGACCTGTATATCCGACCGAACAGGACAGAACAGCCTTTGTAACAAGCATTACCGGTGAGCATCTGACCGATAAGGAATACCGTAAGGCCGGCGTACTCTCCAACACCGTCGATAATAATATCTATAACTTCACGAAAGACGCAACCACGATTACTACCGACAGCAGTGCAATTACTACAGCTAAGGATACAACCTTGAAGCTGAACAACAACGATATGACGATTACTGCCAACAGCGGTGACGGCATCGCAACAAGCGGTGGCAAGCTGACAGTTCAGGATGCAGGCAGCCTGACAGTAAGTGGTGCGAAAGCAATCAACGCCAACAATAGCAAGGTGGATATCACTGCAGTTAACGCAACGCTGAACGGTGACGTAAGCACAAATAATGCTGTAACGATTAAGGCAACGAAATCTGCGAAAGTCAACGGTGCAGTGAGCGCAAATGGCGCAAATGCAGCAGTAACGATTGATTCTGCTGATACCATCATAGGCAGCGATATTAATGCTAATGGCAAGGGTGCGAAGGTTACAGCCAAGAACCTCAGCAAGCTGAACGGCAATGTGGCAACAGATGCTGACGGCAGCGTAGAGCTGAACTTCAAGGAAGGCGCAAGCTGGACTGGTGACAACAGCGGCAATACTACCATGAGCCTGAGCAAGGGTACCTGGGACGGAGCCAACACCGGCAAACTGAACGCAACGCTGACTAACGGCACAAGCTGGACAGGCGACAGCAGTGGTGCAGGCAGCACAATTAAACTGGACGCTTCTACCTGGAATGGCATTAACAGCGGTGCCAAGGCAGATATTACTTTGACCAACGGCGCAAGCTGGAACGGCGCAAACACTGGCAGCAACGCAACAGTAAATCTGACAGACAGTAGCTGGAGCGGTGACAACAGCGGTGCAGGTCTGAGCCTTACTGCCGACAACAGCAAGTGGAACGGCAGCACGAGCGCTGCAGGCAGTGCAGTATTGACAAATGGCAGCATCTGGACAGGTGCAAGCACTAGTGCAGACTTCAGCCTGACACTGAACGGCAGCACCTGGAACAACAGCGGTGCAAGCAGCCTGAAGAGCTTCAATGCTACTAACGGCATAGTTGATATGACTAACGCTGCAGCTAGCGTAACCATCGGCAGCTACAGCGGTGACGCAACAGTCATTTACAAGCACAACAGCAGCAATCCTGCTGAAGTACACGGCGGTAACTTTACCGTTAACAAGGCAGTAGCCAACAGCAAGATTACCATGCTGACGGACAGAAGCGGTGTAGACTTCAGTGATGAGGATAGTATTGCTAATGCTTTGAATGCTTTAGCTAACAAGCTGTATTACACTGGTTATATTACCGGCGAGCGGAATCTTACCGGTTATGTTAAGTTGGCAGAAGGTCTGACAGCAAGCTCCGTTGTTAAACAAACCGGTGATATTGCCTATGATAAGACGACCGGTCAGGGCAGCCTTAAGGATGGCAGCGTTACTCCGAATGTAACCTATCCTGAAGAACAGACAAAAGATAACTTTACAAGTCAGATTACCGGCGAATGGAAGCAGGATAAAGAGTATAAGCTTGCTGGCGTACTGCATACAGATAATGCTGTTTACGACTTCAGCAAGGATAGAAGCATTATTACTACCGCAGGTACTTCCGTCGGAGCAGGCAGAGATTTGCAGCTGCAGCTTAATAATAAGAGCATGAGCTTGAATTCCGGTGCTGATGCTGTGAAAGCAGATGCAATTACCATTGAATTCAAAAATCTTAATAAGATGGACATAAAGGCTACAGGTCAGGCTTTACTGGCAGAAAACGGCGGCAAAATCATTCTGCATAACACCGGCGCTGTAACTGCAGACAGTGCATTTATTGCTAATGGCGCAAGCAGCAGTATTAAAGCAGATGGCCTGACAAATATCACCGTAGGCAGCGGTAATGCAGTGAAGGCAGATGCAGGCAGCATTGAGCTTGCCGGCGGCACTGTTAAAGGCGATGTAACTGCGGATAATAAAGGTAAGCTCAGCATTAACACCAATAATAATGCGGCAGGAAACACCCTTACTGATATTACCGGCAACGTTCTCGCAGCAGCCGGCAGCAGCGTAGATATCGGACTGGGAACTGCCGAGAGCAAGCTTACAGGTGATGTAAGCACCGTCGGTGACGCAGTAATCAATATTTATGCTGATATGGGTATCTGGACCGGTAATGCTGACGGAGATAACGTTAACCTGAATCTGAACAGCAGCAAGGCACAATGGAACAATATCGGCAACAGCAAGTTGCGCAGCCTGAAGGGTAATGGCGGTATTATTAATCAGACTGATGCTAACGCAGGTAATATTGCTGTAGGTAATTATAGTGGCAATGTTGTTGTTAACTACAAGCATACTGCTGATAAGGATACTGCAACTAACGCTCTGAATAATATCAAGTTCGGCGGCGGTTCGCTGAATATCGACAAAGCAGCCGAAGGCAGCAGTATTACCTTGAGAACCGATAATTCCGACAACCTCAGCTATACTGAAACTGATAATATTGAAAAACTCTTCCGCGAGCTGAGCAAGAAGCTGTATTATGCAGATGCCGGCAGTAATCCTGATAATCTGAGCGGTCATGTGGAAATTGCCGAAGGCCTGACGAAGGTTAAGGTTTACGGTGATATTAGCTACGGTGAGCATGGCCAGGGTAATTATAAGGATGGCAGCATTAAGCGTACTGATCCGGAAATTATTTACGGCAGCAGCGAAACAGCTATGATGCGCGGTGCTAAATCCGCTATGGCTTCCACAGCTTTGCTGTGGCGTAGCGAAAACAGCGATATGCTGCAGCGTATAGGTGATGTACGTCTGGCAAATGAGGAAAGCGGCCTGTGGGCACGTTACTACGGCGGCAAGAACAGCTTTGATGCTAAGAATACCAAGTACAGCACCAGCTTTAATGCATATCAGTTAGGCTATGACAAGCAGCTGGACAACAACATGCTCTTTGGTGCGGCAGTAAGCTACAACAAGGGCAAGAACACCTACGAAATGGGCGGTCATGGTGACGGCAAGGCTGTCAGCCTGTCTGTATATGGTAGCTGGAACAGCGACAAGGGACATTATGCTGATGTAATCGTTAAAGGTGGCAAGCTTGATAATGATTATACAGTTTATAATGACATGGGCCATAAGCTGGAAGGCGATTATGATACCTGGGGCCTGTCCCTGAGTGCTGAATATGGCCGCAGAATGCAGATGCAGAACGGCTTCTACATTGATCCGAGCGTACAGTTTACTGTTGGACGTGTTGCAGGAGCTGACTATAGTGCAGCCAGCGATTTCCTCGACTCCAAAGGCTTGAAGAAGGACATGTATGTCAGCCAGGATGCCTTTACCAGTGCAATCGGACGCATTGGTCTGGGAATTGGCAAAACAACTGACAAGGCAATGTTCTATACGAAATTTGCCCTGGCACATGAATTCAGCGGCGACTTTACTACAACCTTCGTAGCTGAAAATGAGCCTACAAGCAGCACAGCAGTTGATTTTGGCGGAACCTGGTTTGAATGGCAGTTGGGCGGCAGCATGAAGGTAAACGACAATTCTTATGTATACGCTACCTTCGAGAAGAAGTTTGGCGGCGACACCGGCAGCAATGACTGGCGTCTGGATGCTGGTTTGCGCTGGAGCTTCTAAGCTTTAGGGTATGCAGGCAACGTAAAAATGTTCTAAGCGGGGCGGCGGCCGCAGCGCCAACGCCCCCTTAAATAAAATGTCAAAGGAGACTTTAAAATGACAGAAAAAGTTAAAGAAACTAAAGAGACAAAGGTTTTGGATATGGAGCAGAAGCGTGCTGATAAAATTGAAAAAATGCAGCAGTTTCTGACAGATAACAAAATAGACTGCTTTGACGTGCAAAAAATCGAGGATGAACGTCATACTACAATTTTCCGTAGCCGTATGGAAGTAAAGGGACAGATTCTGCCGATGGCTGTGCTGATGGATGACAGTGTCTACATTATTTTACAGGTGCAGATTGCACCGCAGGTAATTCCGGAAGCAAAGCTGTCGGAGCTGGCTGCAGCAATCAACAACATGAACAACAATGTACGTCCTTTTAAATTTACCGTTTCCGAAAAGGGCGATTTCATGCTGAATGCCTGCATTACAGCAGAAAACAACACCTTCAATCCGGTGCTGCTGAACGCAATCATCGGTGAGGCGCTGAAGTTCCTGGAAGCGCAATACAGCAATATTATGGAGGCAATCTGGAAAAAATAAGTTAGTTGAGCATGTATTTACATAGGAGGCATGCTGCAATATAGAAGTTAGCTGACAAGAGAATATTGTCGTTGATACGTTCAAGTAAGTTACGCATTTATAGAATAATTCTTTGGTTCCTGATAAGCGGTTGATGTGAGAGTGGACTGCTTTATGATAGAGGAAGTGACAGTCAGGAGATGGACACCCTGCTGTTATTTATCGTTGTCTGGTGTTTTTGCAAGGGGTGTTTATTATTATGGCAAAATCATCTTGGATTCGAAGCAAAAAAATAGCCTTAGGTATTGCCGTCGCTTTAGGCTGCAGCTTGATGAGTGTTGCAAGTGCTGCTACCTATGACATGACGAGCAGTGAATATGCAGGTGGTATTACCTGGAGTCATGCGGTAAACGGTGACCAGATAGGTAAAAGCTACCAAGAGCCTGACAATTATGTGTTTGGCTATGATAAGGCTACCGGTCAGGTGCTTGGCGGCGATATTACTATGGCTGCCGATATGCGTTATGAAGAACCCTCTCCTTGGGGTGGCACGAGCGTAAGTGGCGTTACTATTTATGCAAACTTTGATGTTAAAGCCAGTGATTTACCGGATTGTTCTTTGGAAACTGTGAAGAAGGTCAGTGCCGGTATTTTGAAAAAGCTGAAACCGGCTGAGGGCTTGACTCATTATTACGGCTTTGATTACATATCTATACGCATTCTTGATGATGACGGCAATGTATTGCGTGTAGGAAATGTTAAATTTACTGATGATATGAGCAGTACCTCTTATCTGACAGGCGGTACCTATAAAACTGTTTTGAGCAATGACAGCAATAATAAGGAATATGATATCAAACAGGTTGATACTGCGCAGGGTTATTCGACAATACCGGCAAACACCTGGTATGTTGGTGAAACCGATTCCCGTTATGGACTGACAGTTGCTCCGGACCTTTCTAAGGAAACAATAAAGGCAGCTGTACGCGGCGCTGAAAAGGACTTATATGTTACCAACGTATTGGGCTCCAGTACCTGGAACAGTAAGATGACCATTAAAGCCGAGGGAAAAAATACCGACAGAGTTTATGGTGTTTACAATGATAAGAAGGGCCTGGTACATCTTAAGGATGCCCAAATGACGATTACTGCGGACGGCAATGAGCAGAGCAACGCTGCCTATGCCGGTAATAATGCGGATTATACCAGCAAGGTTATTTTGGAATCTACTGCTGACGGCAGTGTCGGTGTAGCGCTGAAGGCGAACGGCAATGTTCTCGAAGCCGGCAAGAATGGTGTAATCGACCTGACATCCGGCCAAAGCAGTTTGGAAACTGCTACAGGCAATTTGTTGTATGCTCATGATGGTGGCATTATCAACATTGGACATAAGACAAAGGGTACTGCCGGGCTGAAAATAACAATGGGTGACAGCAGCAAGTATTTGGCATTGGCTGAAAACGGCGGTACGATTAATGCAGGTGTCAGTGTTGAGCATCTTGACAGTGTAGATTATGATAAGGCTACTGTTTTAAAAGGAAGCAACAATGTTACCGGCAATATGAAGGCAGATGCTGACAGTAAAATTAATTTTGGCCTCGCCGGTAAGTATAACTACCAAGGTGATGCAGAGGGAAATGTTAATTTGTATTTCACTACGGGTGCAGGCTGGGAAGGCAATGCTATAGGTGAAGATGTAGCTTTGAATTTGGGCAGCGAAGCTCTTTGGAACATTACCTCTAATGCTGCTCAGCATCTTAAACAGCATAAGGGTGCCGAATCATCCTCCAAGAGAAGCTATATTAATGTTGGTGAAGGCAATCTGACGATTGATAAATATTCCGGCAATACAACCTTCGTTTATCAGCATGATGCGGCTGATGCAAGCAAGATTCTTGGCGGCGATTTGACAATTAAGAGCGCAGCACCGGTAAAAAATTTGAGTGGTGGTGTTGGTAGTGAAGAATATTCTGTGACAGAAACACCTTCTACCGTTTATTTACAGACTTCTGTAGATGGTATAGATACTACTGATGAAGGTGCAGTAAATTCTGTTCTGGATAATCTGGCTAAAAAGCTGACCTATAGTGCTTATGTAGACGGTGAGCGTAATCTGAGCGGTCGTGTAGAAGTTGCCGAAGGCTTGACGACTTCGTCCATCTCTAAGTTCTATAGCAATTTGACCTTTGACGAAGCAACTGGTCAGGCAAAGACAGAAGGCAAGGTGGAAAAGCCGTTTAATGCTATTATCTTTGGTGATACAACTAAGGATAAGGACGTTTATGGCGACGTGATGAGCGGCAGTGCTGCAGACGGCGATTTAAAATATACATTTGATAAGGATACTTTGATTGAAACGAAGCTGAATGTTGATCCGCGTATGCCGTGGATGAGAAGAGCTGCTCTTTACTGCGCAGCTGTAACGAACTATGGTGATAAGGCTTATAATAGCACGGCAGCTGCTACTAAGGGTGGTCCAAGCTACACGATTGATATGCAGGGGCATGACTTAAGCATTATTTTCAGTGCCTTCCCGGAAGCAGCCGCTACAGGCAGTCAGCCGATGTGGACGGCAGCAGCTATCGGTGCCTTCCGCGACGGTACAATTACCATTGATAATCCTGGCGCTTTGTATCTGAAATCTAACAATAACTATTATTACGGCAGTGCTATCAGAGCCTCTACTGCTGCTGCTGGCGCAACTGGTGCTCATGTAGTTATCAATAATGATAATAGCAAGGAGCATGCTGTGAAGATTCGTGGCGGCATTGATACTCCGGGCTATCAGCTCAACTGGCGTGCGATTGAGGTAACGACGCAAAATGGTACTAAAGCAGAAAACGGTAACTCTGTAGATATCAAGGGCCTTGTTGATATTGATGTAAAGAATTGTGCATCTTTATTTGCTCGTGGTAACTATGCGACGATTGACATCGGTGGTGGCCGCATTGTTTCTCATAATTATTCCTCTATCTGGACTGCTGGTAATGAAGCTTTGATTAACCTGAATATGCAGAAGGATGCAGAAGGCAACGTTATAGATGCAGGCAACAATTATCTGCAGATTGAAGGCGACGTTTCGACAGCTACGCCGTTTTATGGCTCCAATGGCACAATTAATGTCGGTCTGAACACTCCTGATTCCTATTTGAAAGGTCATTTCTTCGGCGTTGGTAACAATAATCTGTATCTGCGCAATGGTGCCGTTTGGGATAATATGCCTGTTGTAACGCATAACTGGTCCACTGGTTCTATTAGCACCAAAAATATTATCAGCAATATAAGCAACCTTTATGGTGGTGCAGACAGTGCTCATGCCGGTAATATTTATCAGCATGAATCTGAGAACCTCAATATCCAAAATCTGTCCGGTTATGTAAACGCATATCTGGCACATGAAAATGGCGAAGACGGCAACGCAAGCTTCGATGCACTCGGCAACATTGTTGTTGACAAGGCAACTAAGACCGACGGCCAAAATGCGGGCATTACGCTTTATACCGACCGCAGCGGCATCGATACCAGTGACCAGGATAAGGTGGTCAACACACTTTCCGCTCTGGGCAAAAAGCTGATTTATAACGAAGCAGTTGCTACCGAGGATAACCCGACACCGGAAATCAATCTGGATGGCAAGGTTGGTATTGCTGAAGGCCTGACTGCAGGCTCTATGGCAATCCGTCTGGCAGACCTGGACTTCAACAAAGAGAACGGTGAAGGTAGCCTGATTGCAGGCAGCATTCATACTCCGGATGCTTACGTACCAATCATGTACGGCAGCAAGGAAACCGCAATGATGAAGGGTGCAAAATCTGCTATGGCTTCCACCGCAATGCTGTGGCGTGCAGAAAACAATGACCTGATGAAACGCATGGGCGACTTGCGTCTGTCTGAAGGTGAAAGAGGCTTGTGGGCAAAATACTACGGCGGCAAGTACGAGATGGACAGCCAGAATACTGACTTCAACTTGAAATACAATGCATATCAGTTAGGCTATGATGTAGATGCAGGCAACGGCTGGACCGTCGGCGCAGCAGTATCCTACAACGATGGTGATGCCACCTACGGCAATGGCCGCGGTGATCTTTCCACCTACAGTGCAGGCATTTACGGTACCTGGAAGAGCGAAGACGGACAGTATGTTGATATCATCGCCAAGTATAGCAAGCTGGAAAATGACTACAAGGTATTTAATGACAGCGGTCATAAGCTGAGCGGCGATTACAAGACCTGGGGCACTAGCATCAGCGCAGAATATGGCAAGCGTTTTGAAAATGACAACGGGTTCTACTTTGATCCGAGCGTAGAGCTGACCTTGGGACGTATCAACGGCAAGGATTACAATGCGCACAGTGATTATCTGGACAGCGTTGGCGTGAAGAAGGATATGCAGGTAGAGCAGGATGCGTTCAACACATTGGTAGGCCGTGTAGGCTTCCGCCTGGGGCAGAAGCTGGATAATGCAAGCTACTTTGTAAAGCTGGCAGCAGCACATGAATTCAGCGGCGAATTTGACAGTACCTTCCGTGCAGTGAACGAGCCTGAAGGTAAAACCAGTATTGATTTTGGCGATACCTGGTACGAAGCACAAATCGGCGGTACTGTTAAGCTGAGTGATAACAGCCTGCTTTACGCAGACTTTGAACGCAGCTTCGGCGGTGACGTAGAAGAAAAATGGCGTGTAGACGCAGGCTTGAGATTTACGTTCTAAAGTAAATCTGTCTAT
This sequence comes from uncultured Phascolarctobacterium sp., assembly GCF_937920985.1. GTDB lineage: Bacteria > Bacillota > Negativicutes > Acidaminococcales > Acidaminococcaceae > Phascolarctobacterium_A. Next base: position 32,652 of record NZ_CALDXR010000056.1, on the reverse strand, counting down.
AATCAATTACTCATACAATCGCTACTCCTTATCACTCATCATTTTAGCATCTGTGGCAAAACATTGTAAATCTGGTTGCCACAGATGCGTTTTTTTAGAAAACTTTAGTATGCTTTTGGCGTTTGCGTATAAGGAAGAAGTACTTGACAAAAAAATAGCTAAGTGATAACATTGATATATAATAATATATACTATTTAACCATAACAAGCATGCAACATTACAAATATGATGTATACTTTATGGTTAGATGCGTAACTTTGCTTTAGCCTGCGAAATAGCGAAAGCTTACCTGCCAGAAGGACGTAAAGTCGGTCAGCGGCTAAGAAAGTGGAACAGTGAATTAATCTGAGGCATAATTTCACAAGGGTGTATCTCGCCCTTGTGAAATTATGCCTTTTGTTGTTGCAGCATTAAAAGCAAAGTACAGTATGTATGAAGACCTTTATAATATAATTTTCTTAGAGGAGGGTAGAGTGATTGCTTAGTCTGAAAAAATACGCTTGTGTTTAAAACAGGAAGGAGAGCAAAACAAATGTCATCAAAAGAATCACTTTTTAAGTCAAAGAAAATAGTATTAGGTATTGCAGTTGCGCTAGGGTGTAGCTTAGTTAGTTCTGTAAGTTTTGCTGCTAGCAATAACACCAATATGTTCAAAAAGAATTTCTTTGGGCACTATGTTGATGTAAATGAAAAAATAAATAGTGCGGTAGGTGAATCTTATGATAATCCTCACACATATACATATCGCATGGATGGGACTAAAGTACAAGGTGGTAATGTAATTGTTACTAATAAGGTCAAAGATAATTACATTTTTGGCAATATGAAGGTTAATTCTACTGATTTGACAGCAACCTCTACTAGCAGCATTTTTAATCAGCTTAAGGATAAATATAAATTTGATAATGATGTGACGTATAACTATCGTTATGGTTATATGACTATGTCAATTTTGGATAGGGATAATGATATTGCTCGCCATGCAACTATAGATATTTCCAATGTTAATAATAAAAACCATATTGATGGCTTCAGTATTGATGGTGGGACCTGGAAGCAGGTTTTGGTTAATGATGGTAGCGCAGACCAATATGATATCAAACAGGCAACAACTACTGTAAATGGGGGAACAATTCCTGCTAATACATTGATGTGGAATAAGTCTACTAGTATTGTCGATTACAACATCACTCCTGATTTGACCAATGAAAATATCAAAGCTGCAGTCAAGGGCGCTGAAAAGGACTTATATGTAACTAATCAATTGGGTGCCAGTACAGTAAGCAATACTGTTAACATTAATGCTACAGGAAGTAGCAGTGATGTGGTTTATGGTATTTATAATAATCAGAAGGGGGTTGTAAGTATTCAAGCAGACAAATTGAATATTACAGCTTTCGGAAATAGCAACAGTAACGCGATTTATGCTGGTGGCGGCAGTGAGACAAGCAAAGTAATTTATGCCAGCACGAATAGCGGAAATTCGGGAACAGTTTTAGCGAGTAGTGATGTAGTAGTTGCAGACAATAATGGTTTGGTTGATATTGATGCAGTACAAACGACTTACAAGAGCGATAATGGTAATATTTTTGTGGCAACTAATGGTGGTAGGATTAACGTCGGTAAGTTGAAGATTAACACTTCTAAAGAAGGCTACACAACTAAAACCGGTACTGCAGGTATTAATGCTACCGTCGCTGATGGCAAATATCTTGCGGTAGCCACCAACGATAGCAATATAAACTTAGGTGTTGATATTGAACATCTAACGGATGTAGGTTATGATAACGCTACTGTATTTAGTAGCCAAAATGATGTAAAAGGAAACTTGTTAACAGATTCGAGCAGCAAGATAAATCTTGGCGTACAAGGATTGAAAACATATACTGGCAACGCTAAAGGGAATATTGACATATACTTACGTGATGGTGCTAAGTGGGCAGGTACAGCCTTGGATAATGGGATTACCGTGGATTCTGGTTATGATACAACATGGGATTTTACGGAAACTACACTTAACCAAAGAGTAAAAAGCTTAAATGCATCTGATTCTGCTTACAGACGTAGCTATGTACATATGGGCAGCGGCAATCTTGCAATTGACAAATATGCAGGTAACACTACGTTTTTCTATCAGCATAATGCAGGCTCTTCAATAATGGATGGTGGAACAATAACAATTACTTCGGCAACTCCTAAGACGATACTTTCACAGGAAATATATGACGAAGAAATAGGTGAAAGCAAACATAATGTCTTAAGTACTGTTCCTTCTAGTATTACGCTTGCTACGCAAAGAGATAATATTAGTGATGCAGATGTGAATGCTGCATTGGATAATCTGGCGGCTAAGCTGTATTATAATGCTTATACGACAGGTGAAAGGAATCTTAGTGGACGTGTGGAACTGACAGAAGGCCTGACGTCGCAATCTGTAGCAAAAAATTTTAGTAACCTGACGTTTAATGAGACTACAGGTCAGGCACAGAGGGAAAATAAGGTTTATAATGCATTTACAAATGTTATTTTTGGCTTAATAAATGATGATGGTTATCAAAGTATTACCAGTGAGAATCCTGAAACTAAAAAATTAGAATACACCTTTAATGATAATGCAATCATTAATGTAAAGCTTAACGAGAACAGTCCCAAGATTTCTGCTAATAGTGCATTATATTGTGCGGCAATAAATAATTGGGGTGATAAACCATACGAATCGACAGCTGATAAAACAGCTAATGGTCCTTCCTATACAATGGATATGCAAGGGCATAATCTCGATGTAATTTTTGGCGCTTATCCTACTCCTAGAACTACTGGTAGCCAACCGATGTGGACAGCGGCAGCAATTGCAGCCTACCGTGAAGGCACGATTGTGATTGATAATCCTGGAGCTATTACTATTAATTCTTCAAATAATTACTATTATGGTAGCGCTATCCGTGCAACAACTGCAGGTACTAGCAATACCGGTGCACATGTATTTATCAATAATGACAACAGTGAAGAGCACGCTGTCAAGATTCGAGGCGGTATTCCAACTCCAGGATATGAAATGAACTGGCAGGCAGTTTATGCTATGAGTCAGAACGGTTCTACTAAGGATGGTTCAAATACAGTAAAAATAAATGGCCTTGTTGATATAGAAACAAATAAGGCAACTGCCTTGTATGCCAAAGGTGCTTATAGTAAGGTAAGCGTTGGCGGCGGTAAGATTAGTTCACCTAATTATGATGCAATCTGGTCAGTAGGTGCAAATGCAAGCGTAAACGTAAACATGCTGGAAGATGCTGAAGGCAATGTAACTGGTGCTGGAAATAACAAAGTGCAGATTGTTGGCAATGCTGCTTCTACTACAAAATGGTATGGCGGTCAAGGAATTATTAATCTGGGACTTACAACGGATGCTTCTTATATCAAAGGTCATATCTATGGTAATGGTACCAATAACCTGTATCTGCAAAACGGCGCAAGCTGGACAAATGCTGTTAATGGGTACAATCAATGGAGCACTGGTCAGGTAACAACGAATAGTATAGCTAGTTTAGTTACAAATCTGCATGGCGGTAATTCTTCAGTAGCAGCAGGCAATATCTTCCAAAAAGAAGCCGCTGGTTTGACAATTGGTAATCTTGATGGTCATATTAATGTGTTTATGGCGCATGATAATGACAACAGTTTTGACAATATTGGTAATGTAACCATTAGTAAGGCATCCAAATTAGATGGCGAAAATGCCGTAGTAAATATGATTACAGATAACAGCAATATTGATATGACAAATACTGCTACTGTAAATGATACTCTTAATAATCTTGCTAGCAAGCTCTACTATACTTCTTACGCAGATGGTGAACGCAATTTGGATGGCTATGTTAAAATTACTGAAGGATTGACAGCAAGCAGTGCTACCAAAGCTCTGGGAAATATTGTTTTCAATAATTCTAACGGACAAGGTGCTTTAGCTTCGACTGTTCCCCAAAGAGCTGCGTTTATGCGTATGAGCAGAATGAATAAAGCGTCTATGGAATCATTTGATGTTGAGAAAGAGTATAAAAATTACACTTCCCCTATTTTAGGATTCTTGGGTGAAGATGGTGAAGAAGATTATAGTGATGTAATAGATGAGACAAATCATAGTTATAATTTTAACAATAATGTCAGCATAGACTTTCAGAGCAATGATGAAGCTCAGTTTGCAATATTATCAGTAGGTAATAATCCGCAAAATGAAGATATGCCTTTATATTCTACCAATATCAATATGAACAACCATGACTTAAAACTAAATGTTACGGGAGATGAAAACAATACTGCTCTTGGCTTGGCAGCTTTTACAAACTCTGAAGAATTAGGTCGTGGCCTATTGGAGATATATAATCCTGGAAACATTGAAATATATGCAAAAGCAGATAACAATGATTTGACTTCCGGTATTTTGGCAAATAATGGTGCAACTGTCCATGTTTATAATGGTGAGGGAGATTTAAACAAAAAAATAGTAAAAATCAGGGCCGAGAATAATAATAATCCTCAATATGGAGCAGCAATTTGTGGCATAAATCTTAACGTTGACGAAAATGATAATAATTTTTCTGATGATACCCCAGCAAAAATTATCATTGATGGATTGGTAGATATTGAAGTAAATGGAACCAAAGCTGCAACTGGTATATTGGCTTGCGCCTCTAATATTGATATTGGTGGAGGAAAAATTATTGCTCTTGATGGAGCCAATGCTATTTGGGCTGGAGGTTATCAAGGTTTTGAAGAAAGTGACCAGAAGTTTTCAAAACAAAAGAGCACTGTAAATGTAAATATAACTAAAGATGATAATGGTCTTGTTAGTGGTGCAGGTTCTAACATGTTGCAGCTTCAAGGAAATATAGTAACGGAAGCACCTACTATTGTAGATACTGAAGATGTGCATATCATAAAAGACACTAACGGTCAGATAAACCTTGGCTTTAACGGTAAAGACTCCTATTTTCACGGTGACTACGTGACAGCTACTACTACCGAAGTCAAGCCCGACGAATTGGCTGATACTGGCGTGAATATCTTCCTTAATAATGGTGCGGACTGGACAGGCACAACTGCAGGAGCAACTACGCTTACTGTGAATAACGGCTCTACCTGGCATGGAAGCGGCACTACTGAGCAACTTGCCATTAAGCTTGACACAGGCTCTGTGTGGTATAACAATGGTACAACTAAGGTACGCTACTTGACAGGTGGCGACAGCGAAGCAAATCGCGGTGTTATTGATATGACCGGGGAGAACAGCGGTAATATCACTATTGATAACTATAGTGGCAACACTATGGTGCTGTATAGCCATGATGAAAGTGCACCGGATAACATTAACGGCGGAGATATTTCCATCAATAATGCTACAGAAGGCTCCGCCATTACCTTGAGCACTGATAACGTAGGTATTGATATCCACGATACAGAGCAGGTAGAAAACGTACTGGATAAAATGGCCAGGAAGCTGACCTACTTGGGAGCGCAGCAGGGGCTGACGAACCTGACTGGTAAGGTACAAATAGTGGAAGGCCTGACAGCCGCAAGTGCTAGCCAGAAGGTTGGTGACATGCAGTTCTCAGCTGACAATGGTTTAGGTAGTCTTGTAAGCGGTAGCGTGCGTCCGGAAGAGATAAAGGATCCTGAAGTTCTTTATGGACCGCAAGAAACCGCTATGATGAAGGGCGCAAAATCTGCTATGGCTTCCACTGCAATGATGTGGCGTGCGGAAAACAATGACCTGATGAAGCGCATGGGCGACCTGCGTCTGTCTGAAGGTGAAAAAGGCCTGTGGGCAAAATACTACGGCGGCAAGTACGAGATGGACAGCCAAAAGACTAACTTCAACCTGAAATACAATGCATATCAGTTAGGCTATGATGCAGATGCAGGCAATGGTTGGACAGTCGGTGCAGCAGTATCCTACAACGATGGTAGTGCAACCTATGGCAGTGGCCGCGGTGACCTTTCCACCTACAGCGCAGGCATTTACGGTACCTGGAAGAGCGAAGACGGACAGTATGTTGACATCATCGCCAAGTACAGCAAGCTGGAAAATGACTACAAGGTATTCAATGACAGCGGTCATAAGCTGAGCGGCGATTACAAGACCTGGGGCACCAGCATCAGTGCGGAATATGGCAAGCGTTTTGAAAATGACAACGGCTTCTACTTTGATCCGAGCGTCGAGCTGACCTTGGGACGTATCAACGGCAAGGACTACAATGCGCACAGCGATTATCTGGACAGCGTTGGCGTGAAGAAGGACCTTGAGGTTCAGCAGGATGCGTTCAACACATTGGTAGGTCGTGTAGGCTTCCGCCTGGGCCAGAAGCTGGATAATGCAAGCTACTTTGTAAAGCTGGCAGCAGCACATGAATTCAGCGGCGAGTTTGACAGCACCTTCCGTGCAGTAAACGAGCCTGAAGGCAAAACCAGCATTGACTTTGGCGATACCTGGTACGAAGCACAAATCGGCGGTACCGTTAAGCTGAGTGACAACAGCCTGCTTTACGCAGACTTTGAACGCAGCTTTGGCGGTGATGTGGAAGAAAAATGGCGTGTAGACGCAGGCTTGAGATTTACTTTCTGATTTCTCATCAATATAATATGTAAAAAGCAGCAGGGGTATTCCCCTGCTTGCTTCATAAAGTCAAGAAAAGGTCGCTGTAAAGCGGCCTTTTTCTCTATTACACGCACCTTTTTTTCCATGATATTTTAAATCCTTCAAAGTATAATCATATTGAAATAAAAAATATCAAAAAAATCAATGATAGACAGAAACTGTCACTGCCGCTTGCTATACTGATATCAGCAAACAGAAAGGAGGAAGACATGCGACAAAAAGATATCTATTTTATGCCCTTGGGAGGCGCTCAAAGCGTAGGCCGCAGCTGCTACTACCTGCGTCTGGGACAGAGTAACATCCTGCTCGATTGTGGGCTTCAGCGCATCAACGGAGCAATTTGTTCTCCGGACTTTCGTAGCCTGCTCACCTCGCAATTCATGGAAAGCATGCAGCAGCTTGACCACGTTTACATCTCACATGCACACACCGACCATGTCGGCTACCTGCCGCAGCTCATGCAGATGGCGCCTCAGGCTTCCGTTTACATGACGTTGCAGACAAAGCAGCTTGCCGAATATCGTCTGGCTGTCAACAGCAGTCAGCAGGGAGCAGCCGAAGCTTCGCGTTTGTTAAGCAGCGTTGCGCCTGTCAATTACCTGCAAAAAATCAAGCAGCGTGATTACACAGTCACCTTTTTCCCGGCGGGGCATATCCCCGGCGCTATGATGACACTGTTTGAATATGCAGGTCGCAAAATACTCTATACCGGAGACTATTCGTTGCAATCAGCCTTCGGGCTTGACGGTTGCTGGTTACCGGATGACCTGCAGGTAGACGTACTGCTGATGTGCGCACTGCATGCCAAGCAACCCTACAGAGTCCGCAAAAAGAACACCCTTCCACAGCGCATCAGTGATGTTATGAGCAGCCTGCAACGTGGGCAATCTGTTTATCTACAGGCCTTTGACCCTGGCAGAGTGTTGGAGCTTCTGATGGCGTTCAACCGCGAGATGGAACAGAGCGGGCAGGTTTATCCAATCTACCTCGAGCCGGAGGCCATGGCCGCTATTCACGTGATGGAAAGCCTGCAGCTGCCGGTGCTGCAGCAAAACAACTACAGCAGCTTTTACGATGGTGCAGCCCATCCCCACATTGTTATCGGTACTAAGCGCAAGGAGCAGGTAAGCTGGCGTTACCGTCTCTTTGGCAATGCCTATACGCTGCATGAGGATTACGGGGAAATGCTCAGCTTCATTCGCAGGCTGAACCCGCGGCAGGCCTATCTGGTACACTGCGCCGAGGGTTATTATGGTAATACCGTAGAGCAGGAGCTCATGCGTGATGCCCAATGCCGTACTCAGGTAGTGTTTCCTGAGGAAGGCGACATTTATACAATCTAAAAATTAGGAGGAAGCATAATGCTGGAAACAAAAAGTATTAAGGTTCAGGGAATTTTAAAGGAGATTCATGAGAAGGTGCTGCAAAAGGCCGGACGCTTCGAAAGAATTTCCGAGGATATCGTGTTGGAAAATCTGACTTTGCAGGCTCTGTGCGCCAATCTTCATATGTCGCCTGCTGCCTGTGCAGATTTTGTCCAAAATCAGTATGACTGCAGCTGCAGTGTTGACGATATGATCAGAATCTATCGCGACTTCAAGATTAACACCGAAGAAAAACGTCTGGAGGTTTTTGAAAATGCTACCGGCGTTGCCATCATGTTGGAAAAAAGCATGAACGGTGACCAGCAGGCTTTTGAGCTGTATCGCAGCACCAGAGAAAAATTCATGGAAAAAAAGCCTAAGCATTACTATAAAATCCTTTTGGCTGTAATTTTCCACAATATTAAGCCACTGCAGCAGGAAAAGGACCAGCAGCTGATTACCAGCTTTGGCAATACGCTGTGCAAATATCTGCTTTTTGATATGGAAAACGCCATTACTTATGCCTATGGCTTCAACAAGCACCGTAGCAGTGCACCAGCCGCCAATAATAATGCGAAAAAAGTTCATAGTCCTGAGCAGGAGCGTTTGCTGCAAAAGCTGGCAAGCCTTGAAAGTGCGCTGGAGCAATCCGATATGCTGCTCAGAGATCTGCAAAGTGAATTTGACGAGCGCCTGGAGGCTGTTAAGCTACAGGAAATGACAGAGTTTTTCGGTAAGCTCAATTCTGATAAATACGGCTGTATTCTGGACGAGCTGCTAATGCTGCGCAAGGGTATTGACGCTGTGAAAAAGAGTGGTTATGTGCTGCCGCTGGAAATCAACGGTCTGCTGATTATGGTGCGCAAGCTGGTACAATTTTTGCGTGACAGCCACATTGATCCCATGCTGAAGCCTGAATCGCTGCGCATTGTAAAGGCTGGCGATATTGAATTTTGGAACTACGAAGGCACACCATTTACCAATGCTGAGGAGGAAAAGCAGGTTAAGGTAAATTCCCCTGGTTGGATTTATAGCGAAAAACAGGTACAAATTTCTCGTCCAAAGGTTAAGGAGGTTGTAGATAATGTTGATTAATAATGAAGAACACAATGATTTATGCGTAGGCATTGACCTGGGAACCACTAACTCTGTTTTGGCTACGGTCAATCTCAAGGCTAATGGCGATATCGTCAGCAAGGTAGTAGACCTGCCGCGTGCTGTAGATGTTTACAATAGCGCAGCAGGCAAGGTGCGCCTGAACACACAGAAGAAGCCGCTTTTACCTTCCTGCGTGTACTATCGTGAGGAATATAGCTACGAGCCGCTGGTAGGCGATTTTGCCAAAAACCAGTATGCGCTGCGCCCGCATCTGGTAGCAAAATCTATTAAGAGCCAGATGGGACGTGCCCATGCCGAAGGCTTGGCTGATGAGATTATGGACAAAACTCCGGCGCAGGTTTCGGCACGTATCCTGCAGCACATGCTGCGGGAGGCCAGCAAAATTTATCGCACGGAGATTAAGGATGCGGTAATCACCGTACCTGCTAACTTTGACTCCGTAATGTGCCAGGCAACACGTGATGCTGCCGCGTTAGCCGGTATTCAGGTTACCAATAAGGATGGCAGCGAAAGACCAGTGCTGCTTTCTGAACCGAATGCCGTTATCTATGATTTGATTAACCAGGTACAAAACGGTGAAATTTCTAATCATATTATTGATCTCAACAGCGAAAAGAACGTGCTGGTATTTGACCTGGGTGGCGGCACCCTGGATATTACCATGCACAAGATTAAACGTCGTGAGGATTGCCCCGACGTTTTAAAGGTAGATGAAATTGCTACCAACAGATACACTCTTTTAGGCGGCGATGACTTTGATCGCGCCATTGCTGATGTAATGTTTGAGCATTACCAAAAACAGTATTCTACTAGTCCTATGGTTGTACGCAAGCTACAGCAGGAAAAGAAGGCTATTATGCCCCAGCTGCTGAACTATGCGGAGGAGATGAAGCTGGAGCTGAGCGAGCGCCAGCGTGCAGACAGCGGCTATGCTGCTGATGACGACTTTATCTGGTATGATGAGGAATTCGCTGTAGGCGGCAACATGGGCGGCATTGGTTATGCCTATGATGATACCTTCACTCAGGAAGATGTAGAAAAAATCCTCCAGCCCTTCATGGGACAAAGCCTGCAATTTGCTGATTATAAGAAAATCGACAGCCTGCAGGATACCAAGAATATCATCTATCCTATTCTTGACGTTTTACAAAAAAGTGCTGCCAAGCTGGCCGGTGAGGTAAAGGTAGATGCAGTCATCGTCAATGGCGGCATGAGCAAGTTCTACATGGTTATCAACCGCCTGCGCGAATTCTTCGGTTTGGAGCCGATTGTGGCGCTGGACCCGGACCAGGCTGTAGCAAGAGGCGCAGCGGTATATCATTACTACCTGCATAAATATGCTGCTAAAATGCAGGAGGACATGCGCATGGTTGGCGCAGACGCGCCTGCCCTGCAGCCTTTGCCCGGCAAGGCTGCAGCTCCGAAGGCTGCTGCCGCAGCCGCACAGCAGCGTGCTGCAATTGAATGGGGCAAAAATATTCTTAATGACAGCCTGTATCTTGGTATGCGTGATGGTGCTGTACAGGAGCTTGTTGCCGGCGGCACGGAGCTGCCGTACCAGTCAGACTATATCAAGGGCTTCCAGCTGCTGCCGGACAAGGCAGAGATTGCCATCCCTATTAAAAGACGTACCTTTGGCGACACTTACCAGACCATCGGCAATGGTCATCTGAAGCTGGAGCATGGTTATAAGGATGGTGCCTACGTTGCGATTCGCGTGCTCATGGGCAGCAACAAGGTGCTGAGCATGGAGATGCTGTTGAGCAGTGATGTGGATATGCACCAGATTCTGGAGCAGAAAACTGCTGAAATCGTTATCGGCGGTGATAATCCTGATGCACCTGCTGCTAAGTTAAAATTCAATCCTCCCGCCGGCACTAAGCTGGACGTGCATAATGAGCTGCATGGCCTGCAGACCTTGTGTGACCGCAAGTATACTGCAAAGGGAAATGCGCAGAAGGATGTCATCAACAAGCTTAGCCAGAGCAGCAGCAGTATTGCTGCTGCCGGTAATAAGGCAGAATTTGCCAGACCGCTGCTGGAGATGCTGTGCTATACCAATAATGATGAGCTGCGCCTGCGTCTTTTCACCATTGCCCGCAAGCATGTTGCTTATTGGACTGAGCAGCAGCGCCAAAGCTTGGCAAGAGAGTGTTTGAACCAGCTGCAGGGTGTACTGCAGGGCTTTCCGTGCTATGGTCTCAAAATTAATGTCAATATTCAGGCCATCTATACACTTGGCTGTTGCGGCAGCAAGGAACAGGTTGCCAAAGTGCAGCCGCTGGCAGCTGAAAACCGTTATTATACAGCAAGCCTGTACGCATTGGGCAAGAGCCGCGTTGCTGGCAGCTTTGTGCAAGAGGTATTCCAGCGTGATGCTTACTGCGAAAGCAACAAGTGTAACCTGCAGGTTACAGCACATGCCTTGGGCATGGCGCTGCGCCTGGAGGATGGCGGCAGAGCGGCAGGTCTTGATGTGGACCAGGCAGTGAAGGACCTTTGCTTCATTATCAATAACCGCACTGTTCTTGATGTAAACTACAGCAGCAAGATTGTCTGCTGCCTGATTGCCCTGGCCTATGCCTGCGACCAGCGTTTTGGTGGCAATACTGTGTCTGCTGCTTCTATGGAGCTGGCAAGACAGACTTTGGCAAATCTCAACCGCAACTACAGCGCAGAGGTTATGATGCGTCTGGCCAAGGCTGCTGGCGTTGCCTACAAAATGCTTGATGGTGAAAGCCTGTCAGAGGATGAGGAGGAGTTCCTGCTGAAGAAGCTGGAAATTTAAAACGGAAATAATAATTAAGTGAAGTTCAAAAGGACTGTCCCTGGCGATGATGTATCGCCTGTGGGGACGGTCCTTTTTGATTTTATGTGGATGATGCAGATATTATATCCGTTGCGTTTTTTTGCGCAGAAATTACCAAAGATACAACTTTTTTAAAGTTTTCTTGTACCCATCTAAACCTTAACTATTATAGCTCTTCAATTAAATGTAATAAATGTAACTGATTTAAGACTATAAAAAGAATTTTTACATCGATTGTAGCGTGTTCCTGGATAAGAGTTTGACTGGGGGGGGATACAGTGCTATAATTTAAAATAGTTATTGCATGTATAATATTTGGTTTATGTAATATAAGGAGGCTTATGATGAAAGTAAAGGATAATCAGTTTTTAGCTAAAGCAATAGCTTTGAGCATTTTGTGCATGGTGCCGGTAAGCACTAATGCGGCTGGCTTCAGTGCAATTACAAACGGCGGTGTTTATGATGCACCGCTTGATATCAATATAACAGGGCATGATAGTGATGATAACGGCATACTGTTATCTGGTGGTAATAACCTGACGATAAACAACGGCGGCACTATTCGCGTTAACACTGTTGCCAATGCCAGTGGTATCACAGCAGCTGACAGTTTTTCAGGTGCTACGAATGTAACTGTTAATGGCGCAAAGTTTACTATTGATGTGGGCTATGCAAAACAGGGAGCCAGTGCAGTTGGTGTCTGGAGCCAAACTATGAGAAATCAGGTTGGTACCGGCGACCAGCCACAGCCGGAATATCAAGGAGGTAAGGTAACTCTTAATGCTTCAGAAAATACAATTAACGTTACCAGTCATCGTGTAGGCTATGGTTTATTATCCGGCAGTGATTTCGATGGCAACAGTAATCAAGGCGGCAATATTATCTGCAATGGTAAGCTGGACATAGATGTTGAAGTCCTGACTCCTGACGGAAAAAATTCTGATAGCAATTATCTTAACAGAGCCATGGGTGTTGTTGCTTATGGCGGTAATGTATATATCAATAATGACGCCGATATTCATATCACATCTCAAGCAAAAGGTGGCAACGGCAAAGAAGTTGCCGGTTTATATACCAGCTATGATGGTCACATTAATGGCAGCGCTGACAGTACTATTAATATACATGCAGAGGGTATTGGTAAGGTTACCGGTATCACCAACGGCACTTATGATGTTCTTGCCCAACTAAGTAATGTAAACTACACTCCGTCTACTATTAATTTGCGCGGAACAACAAATATTTTTCTGGATGGGAAAAGTAATTATGGTATCTGCTCTGATATAAAATCAAACTTTGAAGCAAATACCGTAACTATCAACTTTACCAATGACAGCAAAAATCTTACCTCCGTCGGAATACAAGCAACCGATGAGGGTAAAATTAATATCGACAACCTCTTCATTGGAACAGACGCAACAGCATTGAACCAGGCAGATAAAATAACCGCATTACAGACAGACAAGAAATATTCTGGTAGAAATAATATAAAAAGAAATGCGCAAATCAATGTCAACACTAATGAGCAAGGCACTGTACAGATTAATGGTTCTATCAACAATCAGGAAAAAGGAACTATCAACTTACATCTGACAAATGCTGATTCTTATTTTTATGGTAATGTTGACACGTCTCAAGAGGATAGTTGGGGCGGTAGGGAAACTAATATTGTTCTCAAAAATGGAGCAGTTTGGAAAAATTTCAGTGCTAATGGTTGGATGGACAGCAATCTTACTAACTTCACATTAGATAACCATGCTCGTTTGGACATGACGTATAACGAATACAGTAGTAACAAGCTTTTCCAAGATATCTACATCAACAATAACATGTCCGGTACAAACGCTACCATTAACATGGACATCGACGCAAGCACTAATACCAACAACAGTGACCGACTGTACATCGCAGGCACTCACACCGGCAATCACTACATAACGCTCAACAATGTTAATGCAGATGGCAATACTGACGGCGCTGCAGGCACAGTTCTTGTAAGCGTCAATGAGGAGAAGGGCAACTTCTTTGCTAACGATAAGGAAGGCTCCTTGTATTGGAATAAATACACTTTAGATAAACAAGATAGCACTACTGACGGCTATAACACCGATTGGTACCTGAAAAAAGTAGAATTCATCCCCGACAAACCTACCACTAGCGTAGATGCAGTAGATGCAACCCAAAGACTGGCCTTTGCCAACTGGGTGGAGGATGACAAGCTTATGCAGCGCATGGGCGACCTGCGCCACGAAACCAATAATGAAGAAGGCGTTTGGGTGCGCGTCAAGGGCGGTAAATACAGCGGCGATGGCTTCAGCAACCGCCACACCATGTACCAGCTTGGCTATGACGATGTTGTAAAAAATACCGATAAGCTGAAACGTTATCAGGGCGTAGCTTTTTCCTACGATGACGGCAAGAACAGCTTCAACCGCGGCAGTGGTAAGCTCAAAGCCAAATCTATCGGTTTTTACAACACAGACCTGCGCAATAAAGGCCATTATCTGGACGTAGTGTTCAAGATTTATGATGCAGACAGCGACTTCACTGTGTTTGATTCCGAAGGCAAGAAGATTACCGGTGCGTTTGACAACACTGGCATCAGCCTTAGTGCGGAATATGGTCGCAAGAAATATCTTGACGAGCATTGGTCTATTGAGCCGCAGGCACAGCTTACTTTGGGTTATTTGGGTGGTGCAAGATATACCACCAGCAATGGCATCCACGTAAGCCAAAGCGATCCCAACAGCGTTTTGGGACGTATCGGTTGCAACTTTATGTATGACATGGACGAAAAGAACACTGTTTACCTGAAGGCTAACTGGCTGCATCAATTTGCCGGTAATTACGGTGTAACCTTGACTAACGGCAATGACAGCCTGCGTATTGATAACCATGACCATGATACCTGGTTTGAATATGGCTTTGGCTTTGCCTGCATGACTGGCAAGAACAACCATCTTTATGCAGACGTAGAGCGTTCTACCGGAGGCAGCCTGCGTAAGAACTGGCAGTGGAATGCCGGTATGTTCTGGACGTTTTAAGTGAGTTTTCAATACTAATTAAGGAGGAACTTGTTGTGAAAACATTTAAAAGCCATAAAAAAAGCCTTTTGGCTATGATAGCGATGAGTATTACTTGTGCTTGCGCAAGTACTGCTTATGCAGAAATTAACGAAAGACCTAAGTTTGACGCAACCTACGATGATAAAGTGGTTCTTGATTATGAATGGCAAATATCACCAGATGAATATACTGGTGCAGAAAAAAGAAAATATACCTTCAATAAAGGATTAACTGTTTCTCCTAATGTCAGCTATACTGGTAATGCTATTTATCTTTATAGAAATATAGATGTCGATTTTGAATTAGGCAATGGGAGTGAAATGAATTTAGAGTCTTCTGATGGAGCTTTAGAAGTTAACACTAATTCAAAATTAACTATTAACGGTGGTAACAGTAATCTTTATTTCGGTAATAAGAAATGGGATGAATATAATGATGCAGCAACCATTTACATGGATGAGGGTTCAAAATTAGAGATTAATGCTGGCAACCTTACTACTTCCGGTGGTGCAGAAACCAACCTTAAATTATTTGATAATGCTCAGGCAAAGATTAATTTAACAGGCAACTTTATCTCTGATGCCGGCGGCACTGCAATTGCAATGGAAAACGATTACCGCAATTCTGATACTAGTCTTAGTATTCAGGCTACTAACATCACTTTGGGAACAACTGATCTGGAAACGGCCGACAGAAAGGCTGGTTTATATCTTTTAGCCTATAGAGAAGATGGTGATAATAAATTATCCGTTGACCTTCATGCTAAAGATACCTTAAGCATTAGCGGTTTTGCTAAGGGCATTCAAACCTTCGGTAATGCTTTAATTAATTTGCAGGGAAAAACTATCATCATTTCAGCTGAAAGTGATAGCCAAGGCAGAGGTTTAAGCTTAAATAGTTACGATGCCGCTAAACCTTCAATTTTGAAAGCTAAGGCAGAGAATTTAAGTATTAAAGGCTCCGAGTACGCTATTTATGCTAATGATAGGGTAGATGCACAACTGAACGCAACAGGTGACATTAATATCTCCAGCTCCAATTACGCTATTTCTGCTAATAAAAATACTGACATTCAATTAAAGAGTGGTCAAAATTTAAATATTCTTTCTGATACATGGGGTATTGTATCGTTTGACAGTACCGTAAATGCCCAAGCTGAAAAAGCTATTAATATCAGAGGAAAAGTCTGGACAAGTGGCGGCCATATTACTGTCGGCAAGGATTCAAGCACTTTGCAAACTGTAATTAATGGCGATTTGACTGCTAAAAACAACGGTTATATCACAGCTTTTGTTAACAATGCAGGTTCTAGCTTCACCGGTAACACAACCGATGCACATTGGCAAGATGTAACTACGAGAGATGCTGGCAACAAGGGTATCCATTTAACACTTAATAATGGCAGCGTCTGGAATGATTTTGACTACGATTCCACCATTCAAGTTCTTGACACAAGCAAGGCGAAGGTTGATATGCAGGATGATAAGTTCAAAGGCTTATTCATCGGCATATTAAAAGGCGATAAAAGCACTTTTAACATGGACATCGACGCAGGCACTAATACCAACAACAGTGACCGTCTGTACATCGCAGGCACTCACACCGGCAACCATTACATTACGCTCAACAACGTTAATGCAGATGGCAATACTGACGGCGCTGCCGGTACGGTTCTCGTAAGCGTCAAGGACGAGCAGGGAAACTTCTTTGCTAACGATAAGGAAGGCTCCTTGTATTGGAATAAGTACACTTTAGATATGCAAGATAGCGCTACCGACGGTTACACTAAGGATTGGTACTTGAAAAAAGTAGAATTCATTCCTTCTAAACCGACCACCAGCGTAGATGCAGTAGATGCAACCCAAAGACTGGCTTTTGCCAACTGGGTGGAGGATGACAAGCTTATGCAGCGCATGGGCGACCTGCGCCACGAAACCAATAATGAAGAAGGCGTTTGGGTGCGCGTCAAGGGCGGTAAATACAGCGGCGATGGCTTCAGCAACCGCCACACCATGTACCAGCTTGGCTATGACGATGTTGTAAAAAATACCGATAAGCTGAAACGTTATCAGGGCGTAGCTTTTTCCTACGATGACGGCAAGAACAGCTTCAACCGCGGCAGTGGTAAGCTCAAAGCCAAATCTATCGGTTTTTACAACACAGACCTGCGCAATAAAGGCCATTATCTGGACGTAGTGTTCAAGATTTATGATGCAGACAGCGACTTCACTGTGTTTGATTCCGAAGGCAAGAAGATTACCGGTGCGTTTGACAACACTGGCATCAGCCTTAGTGCGGAATATGGTCGCAAGAAATATCTTGACGAGCATTGGTCTATTGAGCCGCAGGCACAGCTTACTTTGGGTTATTTGGGTGGTGCAAGATATACCACCAGCAATGGCATCCACGTAAGCCAAAGCGATCCCAACAGTGTTTTGGGACGTATCGGCTGCAACTTTATGTATGACATGGACGAAAAGAATACTATCTACCTGAAGGCCAACTGGCTGCATCAATTTGCCGGTAATTACGGCGTAACCTTGACTAACGGCAATGACAGTCTGCGTATTGATAACCATGACCATGACACCTGGTTTGAATACGGCTTGGGCTTTGCCTGCATGACTGGCAAGAACAACCACCTGTATGCGGACGTAGAGCGTTCTACTGGCGGCAGCTTGCGTAAGAACTGGCAGTGGAATGCTGGTATGCGTTGGAGCTTCTAAAACTGAGATAAATTTATAGCGAAAGCAGCAAAAGAGTCGTGCGTAAGCGCGGCTCTTTTGCTGTTAGGAAATTACGCATTGTACTGACCTCGCTATACGACTATATACTTTTATGTTATAATTTTAAGTAGAAAAAGACAAGAAACGGAGGTACGAGCAGATGGGTAAATTTGTCAATCCTGATAATAGCGCTTTTCAGGATGCAGTTGTTTCGAAAATTTATGTTGATAAAACTAGAATGTTAGGCTTTACTAATGAAGTTTTAGGGACACAACAGAAATTTATCTGCAACAGCCGTCCGCGTCGTTTTGGTAAATCCATGACTGCTAATATGCTAGCAGCGTATTATAGCAAAGGCTGTGATTCGAAGGAGCTTTTTGCTGGCCTGGAAATTGCCAAACACGCTGATTACGAAAAGCATTTGAATAAATATGACGTAATTCATTTTGACGTGCAATGGTGTCAGATGATGGTTGCAAATGCGGAAGAAACAGTTAGTTTTATTTCCAAGAATGTTTTAAAGGAGCTGCGAGAAATATATGGAGACGTCATCTCCGCAGATACAAACATGGTTGCAGATGCGCTGGCAGATATTAACACAGCGACTGGTAATAAGTTTGTCATCATCATAGACGAATGGGACGTGCTCATCAGAGATGAAAGTACGAATAAAGCAGTGCAGGAAGATTACATTAATTTTTTGCGTGGCTTGTTCAAGGGCATAGAGCCGACGAAGTATATTGCTTTGGCCTATATGACAGGCATTTTACCGATAAAGAAATATAAAACGCAGTCAGCACTGAATAATTTTGATGAGTATACAATGCTCGATCCCAGTTTACTAGCTCCATATGTTGGGTTTACGGAAGATGAAGTTAAGGACTTATGCAAAGCATATAATAAAAATTTTACAGAGGTTAAGCGTTGGTATGATGGATATAGCTTAGAAGGCTATCATGTTTATAATCCAAGAGCAGTAGTTAATTTAATGTTAAGAGGAACTTTTCAAAGCTATTGGACGCAGACAGGTACGTATGAATCAATTGAACCTTTGATTAATATGGACTTTGATGGTTTGCGCAGCGCTATCATAGATATGCTAGCTGGTGATGCAGTAGAGGTTACACCATATTTTTTCCAAAATGATATGGTAAGCTTCAGAGACAAGGATGATGTTATAACCTTGCTCATTCATCTTGGCTATTTAGGATATAACCAGAAGCTTAGACAGGCCTTTATTCCTAATGAAGAAATTCGTTTTGAGTTTGCTATGGCCACAAAGCTGAATAAATGGAGTGAGCTCATAAGCTTTCAGAAGGAATCACGCTTTTTGCTGGAAGCTGTGTTAGATAAGGATACAGCTTGTGTCGCAGAGCTGCTGGAGAAGATTCATAATCAGTACACTTCAACTATTCAATATAACGATGAAAATTCTCTGAGCAGTGTGCTGACCATTGCCTTTCTGGGAACAATGGATTACTACTTTAAGCCAATTAGAGAGCTTCCTACTGGCAGAGGCTTTGCGGACTTTGTATATGTTCCCAAGCCAGAGTATAAAGAGGATTATCCCGCTCTGGTTGTTGAGCTGAAATGGAATAAGTCGGCAGACGTAGCTTTGCAGCAGATTAAAGAGAAAAAATATGCGGATTCGCTTGCTGACTATGCAGGTAAAATTCTTTTAGTTGGCATTAATTATGATAAGAAGACGAAGGAGCATAGCTGCAAGATAGAAGAAATGGTTAAGTAAAAATTACCGCCAGCGAGTGAGAAATCTGCCGTTAATGTAAAGGAAGATACCAAATTAGCTAATTTGCAAGAGTCTGTGAATTTATAATTTCATAGTGTGTAATTAAAAAATAAAAAGTCGTGAGCTTATGAGTTTATCTGCTCACGACTTTTTTTGTGCAAGCTTGCTAAAGCTACACCTATTCTTTACTTTATTTGAACTTATATTGACCTTAAATGCGAAAAACTTCAGTTAAGTGTAACAAATGTAACGTGTTTAAGGCTTTGTAAAAATTTTTACGCAGAATGTAGCGTGTTCACGGATAAGAGTTTGACTGGGGGGGACATAGTGCTATAATTGCTGTCAAGAAGATAGGTAATTTATAATAGTAAGTTATTCATACTAAAACCTGTTTTAGACTCTCAGAACAAGTGATTTAAAAGTTTTTATTAGTTACGGCAATGATCGTATATATAAAGCTTCACAGCGGAGGCTGTGGACCTTACGTAGAATTTTGAGTGTAAAAATTTTCGGAAATTGCAAGAGCAAGTTGCACATTTTTCTAATCAAGCAGAGTAAATTCCATCCAGCTCAGCTTCAAACAACGCATCTTACTCACTTAGGTGTGCAGCTTCATTATACAATCTACCGCTTCACCTAATCACATATATTTTGAAAAAAATATCTATGGATAAAACTTATCCAAAAACAAAGAATTTTATAAAGTGAGTATTTATGAATTGCAATATAAATTGATGCAGGTTTTTGCTAAAGTTAAAATATTTGCAAAAACATCAAGAAAAATGTTTTCTGAAGCTTAAAAAAGGGCAGTTGACGATAATATTAATAAAGAGTAAAATAATCGAGTGAGAAAAAGATACTCGTTGTTCACACTTTCTGTGATGTAAGTGTATAGCAGTTGCGATAATATTATATATTTCAGTCGATAGTGTTTACGTTGACTGATTTCAATCGGGAGTTTTGTGCGAAAAATTACCTGCTGTTTCAGCTTACTGTCTTCAGGTACTGCTGCTTCCTTTATTAAGAATATTTCATACTATAAATAAATGCTGTGCGTGAACAATTGAGAATCTATATATTATTAATTCAAGTGGTGTGCTTTTTGGAGAAAATTAAGAGAATGGAGCTGAATATAATGAACAAAAAGCTGATGGCAGCAGCTGTTATGTGCTCACTGATGAGTGCAACAGCATTCGCTGCAAACCCCATACCTACCTTTGATAAGGAGGCCGTAACGACACATCCTTACAACAGAACAGGTCAACAGGAGCAACAGGTAACAGGCATGCAGGGAGCCGGAGAGCTTTATAAGCCCGGCAATACAGGCACGGAGGCTAATCCGGCGTTTTTTGTTGCTAAAGTTAAACTGACAGGCTTTACGCTGCCTGATAAGGACGGCAAGCTGGCAGCTATCTGCAAAGAGTATGAAGGACGCAGCCTGCAGATGGCAGAGCTGCAGCAGCTCATCAGCAGAATTAATGAATATGCGCGCACCTGCGGCTATACTGTAGCGCAGGCTATTGTGCCGCCGCAGGAGGTAAAGCAGGGCGAGCTGGAAATTGCAGTTTATGTTGCCAAGTACGATGATATTGAGATTATCAGCAATGAATCGGACGTGGCTGACAGAGTGCTGGCAGGCTATATCCATAAGAACCTGCAAAGCGGTGCTTATATCATGGATAAGCCGCTGGAAATGACGATGAACAATATCAACGATTTGCCGGGTGTTGTTGCCAGAGCAATTTTAGCACCGGGCAGCAAGCCTGGCACCACGAAGGTAAAGGTGCAGGTGTTGCGTCGTCCCGTCTGGAACAACTACGTATTTACTGACAATGCCGGCGGCTACTATAGCGGCCGTTATCGCTACGGCTTTAATACTGAAATCAATAACCCTGGCCATCAGGGTGACAAAATCATTTTGAACGGCATGCTCACCAACCATGATACTAAAAACTATGGTGCGCGTTATGAGGCGCCTGTCGGACGCGACGGCACCCGTTGGGGTATCGGCTGGAGCCAGAGCAGCTACGACATCAATACCAACAGCTTCTACGATTCTCTTGGTCAGTCGCGTGGCTTCAGCTTCTATGGTCTGACGCCTGTATACCGCGACCGCATGAACCGCGTGACGGCGATTTATGGCTATGACCATCGTAAAATTAAGGACAGACTGCATTTGAAGGCTGCAGGGTTGGCGGGAATTGAGCTGACTACTGAAAAAATGGCCAATGTTTACCATGCAGGCATCAGCGGCAGCCAGTATCTGCCGAACCGCTTTAGCCAGTACAGCCTGATTTACTGGTACGGCAATTTAAGTGGCGATGGCAAATTCTTAAACGGCGACTACCATAAGCTGACAAGTGATCTGCTGCACGTTATTTATGACGGTAAAACAAACTACCGCATTCAGCTCAGCGGCCAAATTGCCAACCGCAGCCTGGACGGCAGCGAAATGTTCTATCTGGGCGGTATGAACGGCGTGCGTGCCTACGGTTCCAGTGAGGGCAGCGGCGATATTGGCTTTACTGCTACTGCCGAGGTGCGCCGTCAGACGGGCATCAAGGGCCTGGAGGCTGCAGCCTTTATCGACACAGGCGCAGTAAAATCACATAATGCTGCTCTTATCGAGCATCTTTCCGGTTGGGGTGTGGGCCTGCGCTATAATTTGGATAATTCCTGGCATGCCCAATTGGATTATGCCCGCAAAATCAATGCGCAAAGGGACAGGGTTGAACCGCGTGACCATAGCGGCCATATGTGGTTCCAGCTTTATAAAATGTTTTAAGTGATTTTGCCTGGTGCTTTTCTGCGTCTCAAGGGCGCGGAAAAGCAGACCTATAAAATAAATTGATAATTGAATATGCAGCTTAAATGAAGGGAGAAAAAAATGAAACAAAAGGACAGTTTAAATAAACATTTAAATAAGCGTCTGGCCAGCCTCGTATTGCTTTCTGTGCTTTCAGTGCCATGGGTTGCCAGCGCCGCAGGCAATAGCGTTGTTGCTAATAACATGCTTCCTGGTAATGGCAAAGTAGGTGATGTTGTTGCCGGTAGCGTTAAAGGTGGTTTCGCAGACGGCAGCTGGACGCAGGGCAACCAGATGATTATGCATCAGACGACGCAAAATGCCATTGTCACCTGGGACAGCTTTTCCATTGGTGCCAATGCCAGCGTAAATATCCGTGGTGACCACAATAACTTTAATATGCTGAACTATGTTACTGGCAGCGAAAGCTCGCAGATTTACGGCAAGCTGAATTCCTATGTCGGTGATAAGCAGGGCGGCAATATCTATCTTGTAAACCCCAACGGCGTGCAGATTGGCAACAGTGCGGAAATTAATGTCGGCAGCCTGCATATTGCCAACAAAAAAATAGATAATATCAACAACTGGACCGAAAATACTGATATCGCCAACGCGCTGAAGCAGAACAAGGCGATGACCAACGCCGAGCTGATGAGCCTGGGTTATATCAACGCCAGCAAGCTGGTCTTTGAGGGCGAGCGTGTAGTTATTGATATGGACCGCCTCAGTGGTCTTGATACCACTAAGAATGATGCCCTGACTATTGTCAGCAAGCCTTATGATGACAAGAGTGAGAGTGTTGGTGATAACCGCAAGTATGATGTTGTACTTGGCAGCAGTACGCCGGAAAAGGCCAAAGAATGGGGTAAATACATGGTGTTTACTGATGTCAGCGATAATGGTGGCGATATGGATACAGCGACAAGCACCAGCTGGCATGGATCGACTAATGTTGGCAATCCTGATGCACCGAACCAGACAATTACGGAATTTTTTACCTACCGTTGGATTAAGGACGGCAAGGAATTGGAAAAAATCGGCAACGCGGAAGGTTGGGGCATGGGGGACCATTATGCCCTGCGCTATTCTATTGACCTGACGGGCAGTGACCAGACTCCTATCGGCAATACGAAGGAAAATGCCTTCAAGGGCAAGTTTGATGGCCTTGACAATTCTATCTTTGGCCTGAGGATTGATAACAGTGATAATAAATACGCTGCCACAGGCCTTTTTGGCTTTACTGACGGCGCCATCATGGGCAATGTAACGCTGATTGCCGGTAATGACGGCGTATCTATACAGGGCGGTGATAATGATACCGGTGCCTTTATCGGTCATGCGGTGAATACCACGGTCAAGGGCGTAAACAGTACGCTGAAGGTCAGCGGTAAAAACAATGTCGGTGGTATCATCGGTTATGCTAAGGATGATACAGGGCGTACCTATAGCTTTGCTGATGCTTCCGGTTCCGCTCAACCAGACAGCCGCAGCAGTGAGCTGTCGAACCTGACTAATACCGGTAATGTCAGCGGTTTTAGCAACGTTGGCGGCCTGGTTGGCTATATGAACGGCGGCAAGCTGTCAAATGATGAGGAAAACCGTGTCCAGTACAAGGGCTCCTATAACCTTGGTAAAATTACCGGTATAGATAATGGCTCTAACAATATCGGCGGCCTGATTGGTAAAGCAGAAAATGCGACTGTTGGCGGTACGAAGTATACGATTATTAACTATAATACTGTTGAGGGTGGTTATAATGTTGGCGGCATCGTCGGCAGTGCCATTAATACAACTGTTGCTAATGCCTCTAACGAGGGCGCTGTCAAGGCTAACGGCTTTACTATTGACAGCTATATTTATCATACAGATAATAGCGGTTGGAAGAATAATGACGACAGTGCCCTTCCCGGCACTCATAAGGCTGAGGTACGTGTAGCCAACGTCGGCGGCATTGTGGGCAGCAGTGCTGACAGCGAGCTGAAGGATGTAACCAACAAAGCAGACGTAAGCTCCGCGTTGGTAAAGAAAGATTCAAGTCGAAATGATCATCCTAGCGGTTTCGACCATTATGCTGCAGGCAACGTGGGCGGTATTGTCGGCCGTGCTGAAGACAGCAATATCACCAATGCCAATAATGTAGAAAGCAATATCCGCGGTGCTATGAACGTAGGCGGTATTGCCGGCTATTTTGGTTCCACAGATGCAACCAATAAAAATAAAAAGGATTACCGCATTCTGAACGCTATTAACAACGGCGGCGATATTATGGCTACCGGCGGCATCAAAAAGGATGGTAGCTTTACGAAAGAAACCACCCATACGGAAAGTTATATTACTGGTAATATTGGCGGCATAGCGGGCTATCTGTACGGTGTGCCGGTGCATATTGAAGCTGGCGGCAACCGTGGCGATGTGCATACTGCGACAGATAATACGTCGAAGCTGACGTCACAGGCTGTCAATGTTGGCGGCATCGTCGGTAAAATAGACATGCCGAAGGAAACGGATAGCACTGGGAACCGTCTGACTGATAATGATCGACTGGCAATCATCAAGGGTAATGGTACTGATGCTGCCGGTAAAAGCGGTTATGCCAGTGCAGCAGTTTCCAGTAGCTATAATACAGGAAATGTTACGGGTTATACCAATATCGGCGGTATTGGCGGTTTTGCCTACAATGGCAGTATTGCTACCTCCTATAATGTAGGCGATATCAAGACCACGCGCCATGATGCTGCATCATACAGTGTTACGCCAATTAATATGGGCGGCATCCTGGGTGAAAGTACAGAAATGGCTATTGGACGTGTTATCATTTACGATACCTATAACAAGGGTACGATTGGCGACAGCACCTACAACACGTATGGACGCCATGTCGGTGGCATCGTCGGCCGTTTGAGCGGTATTGTTGAAAAAAGCTATAACAATGGTGATATTTACAATGGCTTTAACGTTGTCGGCGGTATTGTCGGCTATTGGTACAGTGGTTATCTGAAAAACGTTTTCAACACCGGTAATATTACGGTAAATAACAAGAATAATGCGGATAGCCAGGTAGGTGGCATTGTCGGTTCTGTAGACCTGAGCGGCGGCAATCAGAGCAGCGGTACTAATGCTGCTTTAAGTATTAGCAATGCTTATAACCTTGGCTCTTTACGTTCCTTTAGAGGTCATACAGGTGGCAACGTAGTTGGCGGTATATTGGGTGCCACCTACAAATGGAACGGCACTAGCAACAGGTTGAAGATAAGTAACGCCTATACTATGGGCAATATGTACGTTGACAGTGGCTTTATAGGGGATATACTAGGTGCGTATGGACGTTACACGGGTAAATCTGATGTTGATTTCGATGATAAGGTTTATTACATCCGTCCGCAGACTGACAATGGTTATATTGATTTAAAATCAGCTACTTCTGGTCTTAAGGTGCAAAAAAATGCCACAGTTATTGACTATGATAAGTTAGCAGATAAGAACCAGTGGGGGAACTTTGAGTTTTCCACACAGACGAATGGCACAATAACAGAAGCAACGGATGATAACTGGCGTATGAGCGATGGCAGCTTGCCGATATTGAACGCCTTTCTGTCAGGCTCGCATAAATATTTCAGCCAGGACAGCAACTGGCAGGAGTTTATGAAGGATAATAAAGGCGCCAATGTGCAGTATGGCACGGCCTATGATCCGCTGCTGACTATTATCAACACCAAAAAGGATTTGAGCTTCAACTGGAGCGATATGGACCTGAAGAACAATGGCTCCCTGGCAGTTTTTGGCTTGCCCAATGCTGATAATACCCTTCGTTATACACCTGGTCTGACGCTGAATAATGTAGAAATTACCAACAGCACGCATATTTTTGGTGGCACTATTTACAGCGATGGCTTGCTGGAGCTTAATGCCAAAGATAACCTGCAGGGTGGCCTGCGCTTTGGTATGGACAGCAAGCTTTACGGCAGTGATGTTGTGTTAAATACCAACAGCTCCTTGGAGCTGAGCGGCAGTGTTATCTCTACCGGCAATCATAATGAGCTTTCCGGCTTTAATCCGGAAAAATCGCTTCAGCATGGCATTAACATCAACGCCGGCGATTTAACTGTCTATGGTAAGCTGATTACCTTGGGTGACGAGAAAAAAGGCACAGAGGTTATTGTTCCTGGTATTAACTACGGCTATGTTGATTCCCAGGCACCTGATAAGGATAATGTGAAAGACAAAACTAAGGCAATGACCTCTCAAGGCATGACACATGCTTATCAGCTGCATACTAAAAAGGCCAAAACAGGCAATATCACCATCAGCACCATGGAAAACACCCTGGATGATGGCACGTACATGAGCGGTAAAGCCAACCTGCTGTACGGTAACTATAAAAAAGGCAAGATTGTAACCAAGGGCAACCTGACTGTCAGCAGCAGCGGCGATATCTTTGTCGACAGTAATCTTGATGTTGCAGGCAAAATTGAGCTGGAGGGCGCAGAGGTTCCTGATGGTTCCGGCTACGTCTATGTTAACAACATTACTCTGGATCTTTCCAATATTGGCGGTGAGCTGAAGGGTAATGACAAGGCGAAGGCTTTGCATGCTTTTATTGATGCGCATAATACAGCAGCAACCGGCATTTATGGCAACAACAATAGTGGGTTTGCAGATGATAAGCGCTCCATGAAAATCACCTTAGATTGTTGGAATGATGATTATGAGGTTGGCGGCGTTAAGGGAAATCTTAACTATACAAAATATGACCTGAAAAAAGACGATAATACTACTGTTAAGTTGACAGATAAGCTGCAAAGCCTGTATGTGCAATCAGACGGTGAGAATTATACAGGGGATAAAATCCGCAATGTAATTTATACCTGGATAAGCAATGCCAAGGAGCTTAATTCCGTGCAGCGGGTGGCTCAAAATATGACTGACAGGAATGTTTTAAGCTATAATTATGCCTTGAAAAATGATATAGATGCCAGCGGCCTGGTGGATGGAACAGGCAAGAGCACCTATAACACTATCGGCAGTGGTGCTACAGCCTTTACGGGCACCTTTGACGGCAATGGCCACACGATTGTCGGCTTGCAGGCTAATGGCGGTATTTTTGGCAAGCTTGGTAACGATGCGGTAGTTAAAAATTTAAACATCGCTTCTTCTGTATTCACCGGCAAAGAAACAGGTGACAGTGTTGGCGCCGTAGCAGCAGAAAATAATGGTGGCCAAATCAGCGGTATTTCCGGTTATGGCAATACCGTAAAAGGCAGCGGCGGTTATATCGGTGGCCTTGTAGGCAAAAACTACGGCAGTATTACTGACAGCGATGACCAGAGTACAATTATCGCCGGCGCGGGTACTGTGGCAGGCGGCATTGCAGGCGTTAATGGCACAGATACTGGTAAATGGCTTATCGGTATGCTGGAAAATGTTCAAAGCAACAGTGCGGTGACAACTGGTGATCTGAGTGCAGGTCAGTATGCATCTAACCTGGGCGGTATCGTGGGTAAGAATGAAAAGTTTTTTACATTTAATATTAATAATGTTTCTGCTCATGGTGTTACCGGCAAAACTGGCAATACCAAAACCTCCGGTGGTATTGTTGGTACTAATGAAGGTAGTATCAGTAATGCTTACAATGAAAGCATTATTCATGGCTCGGAAAATATTGGCGGTATTGCCGGCAGTAATGCAGGCTCAAAGGCAACGCTGGAAAATATTGCCAACGCTGTAGAAATTATTGGTGATGCAGGAAGTGAAAATGTCGGCGGCCTGGTAGGTATGCAGAATCAAGCTACTACAAACATGGGACGCAATACCGGCGCAATTACCGGCTGCACTAATGTCGGCGGTATGGTAGGCTACAATACAGCGGGCTCCGAACTCAACAACCTGGAAAATTCTCCGCAGGCTACAATTACCGGTATTACTAATGTTGGCGGTATTGCCGGTGTCAACGAGGGTGTGATTTCCGCAGATGACCAGCTGAACCTGATTAACAGCGGTAAAATCTACGGTTGGGAAAACGTCGGCGGCATTGCCGGTAAAAACAGCGGCAAAATTGCTAATGTCAACTCCAATATCAACCTGAATGTGATTGATGAAGCGACAAGAAATGCTTTAAAGGGCAGCATGGCAATTGCGGATAACGCCCAGTTCTTCGGCGGCGTTACCGGTGAAAACGTGGGCATCATTACCAATGCGACCAACAGAGCCAGAGTAGATGCTTCGCAGGCTTCCTATGTCGGCGGTATTGTCGGCAGGAACACGAGCGAAGGCGAAGGCGCAAACAAAAAAGTGGGGCAGCTTTTGGGCATAGGCAATGCAGGCTTTGTTATCGGCAAGAACTATGTCGGCGGCGTCATCGGCAAAAATGAAGTGGCCATTACCGGTACTGCCACACAAAGCGTAGGTATTGTCAACTCCGGTACCGTTATTGCTACAGCTGGTGGTGCTGGCGGCATCATTGGTGAAAACAATGCGGATATTACCTACGCCATCATGAAAAATGAGGGCGAAGTGCATGGCAATGCTTCTGCTGACGGTACCAGGGAGGAAAACGGTACTGGCGGTATTATCGGTGTAAATGGCTATAAGGCAGATGACACTGGCGCGAATATCAGCCATTCCTCTCTGATGAACAGAGTAAATGGTAATGTCAGCGGTGTAGCAAATGTCGGTGGCATCATTGGTATTAACCATGGTATTATCACCGGTGGTCGCGATGATCACGACAATTATTACAAATACCAGATTTATAACAATGGTACGATTCAGGCAGGCTCCTATAATGCAACAAACGGTACTATTACAGCGTTTGCAGGAGAAAACATCGGCGGTCTGCTTGGTAATAACAGCGGCACGCTGACGGCAGGCTATAACACCGGTGTGGTCGATGCAGGACAAAGCAGCAACGTTGGCGGCATTGCCGGTACTAACAGCGGCACGCTGGACCAGGTGTTCAACAGCGTAGTAACAGTAACCAAGACCGAAACAGGCGCAACTGATGCTAATGGCAGAAAGCTTTATAATTATACTTATACCGATGGCGGTGCAATCAGCGGCGCTAGCAATGTCGGCGGTATCGTTGGCAGTAATACGGCTGGAGGCCAACTGACCAACGCTTATAGCACTACTGCGGTAGCAGGCAATAGCAATGTAGCAAACATTGTGGGCAGCAATGCAGGCCAGGTAAGCAATATTTATGGCTATGCAGCAAATGGCAGCACCAACGTAAACGGTGGCGGCACTGTCACTAACAGCTATATCATTAAGAAAGACGGAACGCTGAAAGAAAACGGCGAGGATGCCAAGAAGCTGGACAGCTATACTTTTGATAAAAAGGATACAACCTGGAAGCTTTACGATAAACGCACTAACCCACTGCTGAAGGTGTTCCTGACCAAGGTTACGGTAGCAGATGACCTGCAAAAAGGTTGGGTTTACGATGCGACAAATCATCTTGATATCCCCGGCTGGATTGAAAACGGCAAGCTTACTACAAATGATGCGGTCAACGATGCTTTTGCAGCTTATAAGAACAACAACAGCCTGCTGCAGGGCGAAGCTCTGAAGAACGTCGGTGATTACAGCAGCTGGCTGTGGTCCGGACAGATTGCCAGCGGTGGCGACGCAGGCCCCAACAATTTGGGCTATGACTTTACCGTGGGTGATATTACTGTTACCAAAAAGGTGCTGAATGTTACCGGTAATACTGTTAACAGAACGTATGGCGATTTGCGGAAAGACAGTGACTATGCGCTGAGCATTGATAAGTTTGACAGCTTCAATGACGCTATGAAGGCAGAGCTGGATGGCAAGGTTACTATCAATGATTCGCAGGATACAATCCAAAAAAGCAAGGATACAGGTATTATTACTGTTGGGGATGAAAAGCGTACTAAGAATAAGGGAACCTATGAGTGGCAGGCAGGTGTTAAGCTTGATGATAGCCTTACAGGTAATTATGAATTCATAAATAATGGCGAAAGCAGCACAACAACGACAGTTCATGGCAAATCTAATGTTTTAGCGCGCAAGGTTTACCTGAATAATATTAATGTTAATCTGACCTACGGTAGCAGTGATGCTATTAATAACCATATCAATGGCGTGGTAAGCATTAAGAATTTGGCAAATGCTATTGTTTATGGTGATGATGTCAAGCTGGCTGATGGTGCCGTCGTTAATGTGAAGGATGGCAGCAGCTATGCGACTAATAAGGGAGAGCGCGACACTGCGGATGCTGGCACATATGATAACAGCTTGAAGATTGATCATGCAGCACTTACCGGCGATGCAAATAAGTTAGGCAACTATGAGCTTGTTAATGACGCTACAGGCAGCATTACCGTTGACCAGGCAACAATGCATGTTAAGCTGAACGATGTTGAGCGCACCTATGGTAATACAGCGCTGATTAATGGTACAGCATACGGCGTTAACGGATTGACTGGTAATGTCAACGGCGATAATTATGGTGCCGGCAATGTTAAGATAACGGTTACCGGCGATGGCGCGCTGACAGGCAATAGCACAGGCAAGGTAACCAATGATGCTGGTGATACTTATAAGTGGAACGCCAATGTAGTTGCAGCGAACGATAGGCTTCAGCAAAACTACAAGCTGGTTGTTGATGATGGTGCTTCCGTGGTTAAACAGGCAACCTTGCAGGTAAGCTTGAATGACGTAGTACGCACCTATGGTAATGCAGCAATTACCAGTGGTAGCTACAGTGCAAGCGGTATCGAAGGCCTGGTAAACGGCGACAGCTATAAAGCCGGCGATGTTAAGGTAACAGTTACTGGCGATGGCGCACTGACAGGCGCAAGCACTGGCAAGGTAACCAACGATGCTGGCGATTACAACTGGAGCGGTACTTTGACAACAGATAATGCAGGCTTGGACAAAAACTATAATCTTGTAGTAACTGCAAATGGCAAGTCTAAAGTAGAAAAGGCAACGCTGAATGTTGGCCTGAACGACGTAGTACGTACCTATGGTAATGCAGCGATTACTAGCGGCGGTTACAGCGCAGGCAACATCACTGGTCTGGTAAATGGTGATAGCTATGACGCAAGCGCAATCACAGTAAACAAGACAAGTGACGGCGCAATTGCTGGCGTAACAGGCGACAGGGTAACGAATGATGCAGGTAACTATGAGTGGACAGGCAGTGCAAGCACTACAAATGCAGGCTTGAATAAGAACTACGATTTGGTAGTGAATGGCAATGGTAAGTCCACGGTTGAAAAGGCAACGCTGAGTGTTGGCCTGAACGACGTATACCGCACCTATGGCAATGCAGCGATTACCAGCGGCGGTTACAGCGCAGGCAATATCACTGGTCTGGTAAACGGCGACAGCTATAAAGCCGGCGATGTTAAGGTAACAGTTACTGGCGATGGCGCACTGACAGGCGCAAGCACTGGCAAGGTAACCAACGATGCTGGCGATTACAACTGGAGCGGTACTTTGACAACAGATAATGCAGGCTTGGACAAAAACTATAATCTTGTAGTAACTGCAAATGGCAAGTCTAAAGTAGAAAAGGCAACGCTGAATGTTGGCCTGAACGACGTAGTACGTACCTATGGTAATGCAGCGATTACTAGCGGCGGTTACAGCGCAAGCGGTATCACCGGACTAGTAAACGGCGACAGCTATAATGCAAGCGATGTTAAGGTAACAGTTACTGGCGATGGCGCAGTTGACGGCGTAAGCACTGGCAAGCTAACAAACGATGCTGGTGATTATAGCTGGAACGGTACTTTGACAACAGATAATGCTGGGTTGGACAAAAACTATAAGCTTGTAGTAGCTGCAAATGGTAAGTCTACGGTTGAAAAGGCAATGCTGAATGTTGGCTTGAACGATGTAGTACGCACTTATGGTAATGCAGCAATTACCAGCGGCGGTTACAGCGCAAGCGGTGTTACTGGTCTGGTAAACGGCGACAGCTACAATGCTGGCGATGTTAAGGTAACAGTTACCGGCGATGGCGCAATTGACGGTGTAAGCGGCAGCAAGGTAACGAACGATGCAGGCGACTATACTTGGAGCGGTACTGTAACAGCTAATAATGCAGGCTTGAATAAGAACTACAATTTGGTAGTAACCGCAAATGGTAAGTCTGTAGTAGAGAAAGCAACGTTGAATGTTGGTCTGAACGATGTAGTACGCACCTATGGCGATGCAGCAATTACTGGTGGTAGCTACAGCGCAAGCGGCATCACTGGTTTGGTAAACGGCGACAGCTACAATGCTGGCGATGTTAAGGTAACAGTTACCGGCGATGGCGCAATTGATGGCGTAAGTGGCAGCAAAGTAACGAACGATGCAGGCAACTATGAGTGGAGCGGCAGCGCAAGCA
>NZ_CALDXR010000055.1 GCF_937920985.1 uncultured Phascolarctobacterium sp. | reverse complement strand
AGCGAAACGCGGCAGATTTACAGTCTGCTCCCTTTAACCACTCGGGAACCCATCCATAGGCAACATAGATATTATATTATAGCAGAAAGCTTTTGTCAAGCAATAATTTTAAAATTTATTTGAGCTTTTGACGCAGCGCCTCAAACATAACTATACCGGCAGCCATAGCAACGTTCAGCGATTCCGCACGTCCTTGCATAGGGATAAAGACGCGCTTGTCTGCTGCCGCCAGCAAAGCAGGACTCACGCCGTTGGCCTCGTTACCCATAACAAAAGCCAAACGTCCCTGCAAATCAGCCTTGTACAAATTATCCGCGCCGTCCAGGCAGGTAACCAGCAGCTCATATCCTGCCTTACGTGCCGCCTGCACCAACAGCTCCTCGCTCAAACCGCTCAGCACCGGCAGGTGGAACAGCGAGCCCATGGAAGCACGCACTGTTTTCGGCGCATAAATATCAGCGCAGCCCTGCAAAAGCAGCAAGCCACCTACACCGGCCGCATCCGCAGTACGCAGCATGGTGCCTATATTTCCCGGATCTGTTACACGGTCCAGAACAAGCAGCATTTTACCGGATGCCAGAAAATCATCCAAGCGCTTACTGCGCATTTCACATACGGCAATAATTCCCTGCGGCGTTTCGGTATCGGCAATTTTTTTCAGCACCTTGTCGCTCACACAGACGAGCTTAATCTGCTTGGCAGCAGCCTCTTCCAGCACAGCGCGGGTGCGATCATCCTCAATCGCAGTATAAAAAATGCTCTGCACGGCGCCGTAACGCACTGCCTCTTCCACAGTACGCAGGCCTTCCGCCAAAAACAGGCCCTGCTGCTGACGATATTTCTTCTGCTTCAGCTCTGCTGCAGCCTTCACCATTGGGTTTTGCAATCCGGTAAGTTCCATCTCGTTTCTCCTCTATACGTAGTCACATTACTTTTCTACTATTATACTAATATATCTGAGCCAGCGTCAATCAGCCGTTTATTATAATGAAAAAGGCTGTAAAAAGAATGACGCTGGTAATAATCGTCAATGAATTGAACAGGCTGGCCAGCTGTACATTAGCTCCCAGCTTTTCCACAAAAATCGGACCTATAATCGTGCAAGGTGCCATAAAGGCCAGCGCAATCACATAATTTATCTCCTGCTTGAACGGCGCCAGATAAATAAAGGCTGTGGCGCACGCCAGTGATACTGCGTAACGAACGCTGAACAGCTCCTTAACGTAGCCCATGGCCCGCTTATCCAGCTTGAGTTCAAACATCATACCAATCATCAGCATACTCAAAAACGGGTTGCCTGTGCCCACAATCTCCGTAAACGTGTACACACTCTTGGGGAAGTGGAATCCTGCCAGCGACAGCAGCAGCATACTGATATAGACGACAAACGGCACCGAGTGCAGCAGCTTATCCGTAATATTCTTCATGCTGAATTTGTCCTTGCGTCCGTCCGCATAGCCGATGCAGGAGGCAGTCAACGCATAGGTCATACCGGTACACATAATGGAATTGCCCACATCGAACATACACAGGCCGACTACGGCAAAGGGCGTTAAAAAGGCCTGCGCAAACGGCAGCGTAAAGCAGCCTACATTATAACCGGCAAGGCTGAAGATATAGAAAATCTTGGTTGCCGGCGTATCACCGCGCGTCAGCATCAAGGATACAAACAGCATCAGCAGATTGCCGCATAAGCCTAAAAAGACGGCAGCGATTAAGGAATAATCCATCTCAAAATGCGCAAAGCTGTTGATTACGGCACAGGGCAGCGTAATATTCAAAACAATTTTGCTCACGACCTGATAGTCGGTCGGTGAAAAAAAGCCGCGGCGTTTGCAGATATAGCCTATAAGTATGATGAGCACAAAGGCCAGGGCTTTACTTAAAACTACTAGCATAAAACTAAACCCCTCATAAATTACAAAAAAACCTGCTCCCGTGCGCACACAGGAGCAGGCTCAGACCAGCGCCTACGCACCAGTCAGTATTTACTTTTCTCTTACAGAGCAGCTTTAGCAGCTTCTACCAGCTTAGCGAAAGCAGCAGAGTCATAGATAGCCATGTCAGCCATAACTTTGCGGTTCATTTCGATACCGGCTTTGGTCAGGCCGCAGATGAAACGGCTGTAGCTCAGGCCGTTAGCACGGGTAGCAGCGTTGATACGAGCGATCCACAGACGACGGAACTCGCGTTTTTTAGCGCGACGGTCACGACGAGCATAGGACAGAGCTTTCATTACCAGCTCGTTAGCTTTTTTGAATTGTTTGCTGCGGGAACCATAGTAACCTTTAGCCAGTTTCAGAATGTGTTTATGACGACGATGAGCGGTTACGCCCACTTTAACTCTTGCCATTGTTAGTATCCTCCTTTAAATCTCTTAATTATGCGTACGGGAGCATTTTTGCTACATGCTCTTTGTCAGTCTTGTGCACCAGAGCTGCTTTACGCAGGTTTCTCTTACGTGCAGGAGATTTATGTTCGAGAATGTGGCTCTTGAAGTTTTTAAAATGTTTGAATTCACCAGAAGCAGTTTTTTTGAAGCGCTTTGCAGCAGCTCTACGGGTTTTCATTTTCGGCATTGTGATTTCCTCCTCTATTATTTAGCAGGTTTTGGCGCAACAATCATAATCATGTTTTTGCCTTCTAATTTTGGAACTCTTTCTACGACGGCAATTTCTTTCAACTGCTGTGCCATACGATTCAGCAGCACCTCGCCAAGCTCAGGATGAGACAGTTCGCGGCCACGGAACATGATGGTAACTTTTACCTTATCGCCATCTTCCAGGAAACGTACTGCATTCTTATACTTAACATTGAAGTCGTGGTCCTCGATACCGGGACGCAGCTTAACTTCTTTAATGTCGAAGGTCTTTTGTTTCTTACGAGCTTCTTTTTCGCGTTTCTGCTGCTCGTAACGATACTTGCCATAATCCATAATCCGGCACACAGGCGGTTTTGCTGTCGGAGCAATTTCGACTAAGTCCAGATGATTTTCTAATGCAAGCTTCAGAGCGTCACGGCTGGACATAATGCCGAGCTGTTCGCCCCCATTGGCAATAACACGCACTTCACGCGCACGAATTTCTTCGTTAATACGCAAGCTTTCCTTACTTATAACAATTCACCTCCATGAACATCAGATAAGCAATTACTGCTTATAAAATCTGTAACATATCAGATATAAGCAAAACAAAAAAAGCGGGCAGAACAAATTCCACCCGCATGAATATCATATCCAACCCTGTCGAGCGTTTGCCGCAAGGTGAGAAGCGAGTGGCTTCTGCTTTGTTACTAGAATATGATAACACATAGCC
Source organism: uncultured Phascolarctobacterium sp. (assembly GCF_937920985.1). Lineage (GTDB taxonomy): Bacteria > Bacillota > Negativicutes > Acidaminococcales > Acidaminococcaceae > Phascolarctobacterium_A. Next base: position 39,472 of record NZ_CALDXR010000055.1, on the reverse strand, counting down.
TGATAAGTGTCAAGCTTTTTACAGTTTTTATTTAAAAAGATTTTTGATTTTATTGAAGAAGCTCTTTTCCTCAGGGCTGATATTGTCCTTGCTGATTTCGCCGAAGCTGCGCAGCGCTTCCTTCTGCTTTTCGTTCAGCTTAGTAGGCACAACTACCTTGATGCGAACCAGCTGATCACCGCGCTGACCGCCGCGCAGGCTGGGAATGCCCTTCTCCTTCAGGCGCAGCACCTTACCGGGCTGAGTGCCTTCGGGAACCTTCACGGTTACCTGACCATCCAGCGTAGGAACCTTGATCTCAGCGCCCAGGGTTGCCTGTACGATATTGACAGGTACCTCGCACAGAACAGTAGTGCCATCACGTTCAAAGAACTTGTGTGGCTTCACGTACAGATATACGTAAAGATCACCGCTCTGACCGCCCTTAGCACCGGCCTCGCCCTCGCCGCTTACGCGCAGACGAGAGCCGTTATCTACACCTGCCGGAATTTTTACCTTCAGGCGTTTATTCTTCTTCACAGTACCCTTGCCGCGGCATTCCTTACAGGGGTTAGAAATAATCTTGCCCTCGCCGTGGCACTTGGAGCACGGACGCTCATTAACCATCTGACCGAACATGGTGTTCTGGGTGAAGCGTACATAGCCGGAGCCGTGACATTCAGGGCAGGTTTCAACCTTGGAGCCGGGCTCTGCACCATCGCCGTGGCAATGGTCGCAGGTTTCGTCGCGATACAGGTTGATTTCCTTCTCTACGCCGAAAGCTGCCTCTTCAAAGGTAATTTCCATATCAAAGCGCAAATCCGCACCGCGCTGCGGGCCCGCTTCGCGGCCACCGCGACCGCGTCCCTGGCCGCCGAAGAACATGTCGAAAATATCCTCCATGCCACCGCCGCCGAAGCCACCGAAGCCACCGCCGAACGGATTGCCGCCAGCGCCGCCGGCAGTCTGCGCCTGTTCGAAGGCATCAGGGCCAAGCTGGTCATACTGCTGGCGCTTCTGCTCATCGGAAAGGACGCTGTAAGCCTCATTGGCTTCCTTGAATTTGTTCATGGCTTCTTCGTTGCCCTTATTGCGGTCAGGATGATATTTCAGGGCCAGTTTACGGAATGCTTTTTTTATTTCGTCCTGGGAAGCGGTTTTGCTTACCCCCAGTACCTCATAATAATCTCTCTTAGCCAAAACAGGCGCCTCCTATAACTTTTCTACCGAATATTATTTAAGCATATAATGCCCAGATGCATGATGGCGGTTGCCACAGCAGCTGGGCACTAATATTATATTACTTTTTTACATCTGTATCAACAACGCAGATGGTGCTTTTCACCTAACCCGAAGGCTGGTGAGAAGGTATCAGATGCTAGGCGAAACGGCGACGGCGTACTTTTAGTACGTCTAGACGTTTCAACGACGCAGATGGTGCCTTATAGACAGGATTATTTCTTGTCGTCGTCAACAACTTCCGCATCTACAACATCATCATCGGCTTTTTTAGCACCTTGAGCACCTGCAGCGCCTTGTGCGCCTGCAGCACCCTCTTGTGCCTGAGTTTCTTTGTAAAGCTCAGCGCTCAGCTCGTACAGCGGTTTGGTCAGAGCTTCGGTATCAGCTTTAATCTTGTCGAGGTCGTCGCCCTTCATGGTTTCTTTCAGGGTGTCAACAGCAGCTTTAACCTTAGCGATCAATTCGTCCTTGCCTTTGCCTTCCATGTCCTTCATGGTCTTTTCAGCCTGATAGCACATGTTGTCGGCCTGGTTGCGAACTTCTACGCCTTCCTTACGTTTCTTATCAGCTTCAGCATTAGCTTCTGCTTCTTTAACCATTCTGTCTACTTCGTCCTTATCCAGGGTGCCGGAGGAGGTAATGGTGATTTTTTGTTCTTTGCCGGTGCCAAGGTCTTTAGCGCTTACGTTAACGATACCGTTAGCATCGATGTCGAAGGAAACTTCAATTTTAGGAATTCCACGCGGTGCAGCCGGGATACCGGACAGCTCGAAGCGGCCCAGAGTTTTGTTGTCTGCAGCCATTTCACGTTCACCTTGCAGAACATGGATATCAACGGAAGGCTGGTTATCAGCAGCGGTAGAGAATACCTGTTTCTTAGAGGTCGGGATGGTGGTGTTACGGTCGATAATCTTGGTGAATACACCGCCGAGGGTTTCAATACCCAGGGACAACGGAGTTACATCCAGCAGCAGTACGTTGCCGGTACCTTCTTCACCGGAGAGAACGCCGGCCTGAATAGCAGCACCTACTGCAACGCATTCATCCGGGTTAACTCCTTTGTAAGGCTCTTTGCCCATGAATGCTTTGATAGCAGCCTGTACAGCCGGGATACGGGAAGAACCGCCAACCAGGATTACCTTGCTGATATCGCTTGCGGAAAGACCTGCATCGCTCATAGCCTGACGAACAGGGCCCATGGTGCGTTCAACCAGATCAGCAGTCATTGCTTCGAATTTAGCACGAGTCAGATCCATATCCAGATGTTTCGGACCGTCAGCACCTGCAGTGATGAACGGCAGGTTGATGTTGGTGCTCATAACGCCGGACAATTCGATTTTAGCTTTTTCAGCAGCTTCACGCAGACGCTGCATAGCCATACGGTCGGTAGAAAGGTCAATGCCTTCAGCTTTCTTGAATTCGTCAACCATCCAGTCCATGATTTTCTTATCGAAGTCATCGCCGCCCAGATGAGTATCACCGTTGGTTGCTTTTACTTCGAATACGCCGTCGCCTACATCCAGAATGGATACATCGAAGGTGCCGCCGCCGAGGTCGTATACCATGATGGTATGGTCGTCGGTTTTATCAATGCCGTATGCCAGAGAAGCAGCGGTAGGCTCGTTGACGATACGCAGAACATCGAGGCCTGCAATCTTACCAGCGTCTTTAGTAGCCTGACGTTGGCTGTCATTGAAGTATGCAGGAACAGTGATAACTGCCTGGGATACCTTTTCGCCCAGATAAGCTTCTGCATCAGCTTTCAGTTTTTGCAGAATCATTGCGGAAATTTCTTCCGGGGAATATTTTTTGTCGTCGATAGTTACTCTGTAAGAGCCTTCGCCCATGTGACGTTTGATGGAGCTGATGGTTCTGTCAGGGTTGGAAACAGCCTGACGTTTTGCCAGTTGACCAACAAGACGCTCGCCGTTTTTAGCAAAGCCTACAACAGACGGGGTTAAGCGGCTGCCTTCCTGGTTAGTGATGACGGTAGGTTCGCCGCCTTCCATAACTGCAACAACACTATTAGTAGTACCTAAGTCAATACCAATTACTTTAGCCATGATTTTTATCCTCCTGATTACTATCCTTCGGTGATGCGGCAAATGCCACATTTTTACCGAATCGATGTGATATATTTTTTTAATTTATTGTGAAGAGCATGCCAGCCTTATTCGTTGGTGTTTACTCTTACCTTACTGTGACGGATAACCTTATCACCCAGCTTATAGCCTTTTTCGAAAACCATATCTACGATTTCATCATCCAGCTCCGGATTATGACCACGCATTACAGCTTCGTGGATGTTCGGGTCAAATTTAGCATTTTGAGCTTCGATTTCTTCTACCTTCAAATCCTTGAAGGCATCTTCAAACTGACGGCGGATTTTTTTCATACCGTCGACAACTGCATCCACATTATCGCCCTTTTCGACGCTTGCTTCGGCACGCTCAAAATTATCTAAAACCTTTAAGAACTTGCCAACCACATTTGCTGTTATAAAGGTGGAAAGCTGTTCCTTTTCTATATTGGTGCGACGGCGGAAGTTTTCAAAATCGGCCTGCAATCTCAGCAAACGATTTTGCAGTTCTTCGATTTTAGCATCCTTCGGGTCAACCTCAGGCTCAGCGGCTTCCTCCGCATTTTTTGCATCTTCAGCATCTTCAGCTTTTTCAGCTTCTGCAGCTTCCGCAGTTTCCTGTTCGGCAGCCTTCGCTTCCGCAGCCTCCTGCTCAGCCTGTTTTTCTTTCATTTCATTATCCTGCAAGGCTCTTCCTCCTTAGTTTTATTTCTTGTCGGGCTTTTGCTCGAACATCGTTTTCAAATACTTATGCAGATAATCCATAACAGTGATTACCTTGCCGTATTCCATACGCGTCGGGCCAAGAACTGCCATCGTACCGACTATCTGACCGTTAAGACGGTAGGTTGCCTGTACCATGCTGCAATCCTGAATGCCGGTGAATTTGTTTTCACTGCCAATCGTGATCTTCAGTCCGCTGTCCTCGCCTGCCTTCAGCAAATCGCGTACCACGCGCTCCTCCTCCAGGATACCCAGAAGATTTTTCACACGCTCCACGTCGCGGAATTCCGGCTGGTTCAGCAGCTGCTTGGTGCCACCCAGGAAAACCTTTTGCTGCTGGTATTTCTGACGCATCTGGCGGATGGACTGTACCAGCGACGTGAACAGCAGCTTATCATCTGCTATATTGCTATGCACCGCCTGCAACAGGTCCTCGGTAATATTCGCCAGCTCTCTGCCCTCAAGCAGTCTGCTGACGCGTCCTGCCATGTAGTCCAGCTCCTCTGGCCGCATTCCCAAAGGAATTTCTACCACGCAATTGGCCACATTGCCGTCATCTGTTACAATGCACAGGATGGCATGGTGCTCATCCAGAGGTAAAAACTTCATATAACGGAAGCACGCACCGGCATCACGGTTAGCCAGCACCATCGAAACATTCTTCGTCATCCGGGAAAGAATTTTCGCCGTTGACTGGAAGATTTCATCAATGCTTCTGCGTCTTTCGCTGAACCAGCCGTTAATCAGCGCTCTGTCATTATCTGTCAGAGTGCCGGGTTCAACAAGCGAATCAACATAAAGACGATAAGCCTGAGCCGACGGTACACGTCCGGCCGAGGTGTGTGGCTGCTCCAGATAACCCAGAAGCTCCAGGTCACTCATCTCGTTACGGATGGTCGCAGGACTGAGGCCCAAATCATATTTGCGGGCAATCGTCCTTGAACCTACAGGCTCAGCAGTTGAAATATAATCCTCAATTATGAGCTGGAGAATTTTTTTCTTTCTTTCGTTTAACATATTCCCACCTCATTTTGATTGTTAGCACTCTATCATTAGGAGTGCTAACATCTTGATACTAGGATAGCACTAGCCTACTTTATTGTCAACACCTTTTTTATTTATTTTTAACTTATCACAAAAACTTCAAATATTTGATTGCCGACCTCCATACCACGCTCCGTCAGGCGCAGTCTTTGCGTACCTGCATCATATGCAATAAGCTTTTGTTCAAACAGCGGTGCCAGTTCAGAGGCAAAGCGCTGCAGCACATCAACGCCAAAGCGCTCGCGAGCCTCCGCCAGGCTCGCGCCTTCGCTGTGACGCAGCCCCATGAACATGAACTCCTCCAGCAGCTCTGCACAAGATAATTCTTCTACATTATATAAAGCGCTCGTGCGCAAATCGCCGCTGCTAAAGCTTGTAAGCTGCTCAATATATTCTCTGACCGTACTCAGCCCGGTGCGCCTTCTTTGGCCGTCAAAGCCGCAGGCGGCAGCGCCAAAGGCCATGTAAGGACGATACTGCCAGTAAACAGTATTGTGCCGCGAATACTGGCCGTTTTTGGCGTAGTTTGATATTTCGTAGCGTTCAAAACCACGCTCGCGCAAAAAGCTCTGCACCAACTCGTACATATCCGCCGCCGTGTCCTCGTCAGGCAAAGTTATTCTGCCCTTATCCACAAGGCTCGCCAGCGGCGTGCCCTCCTCCACAATCAGGCCATAAACAGAAATATGCTCAATGCCCGTATCAGCCAGATGCTCCAGCGTATCCTGCAGGCTGGTAAGCGTCTGCGACGGCAGGCCGTAAATCAAATCCGCGCTGACGCGCGCAAAGCCTGCTTTGCGCGCCAGCGTCAGCGCTTCCAGCGCCTGCTGCGCGTTGTGAATGCGTCCTATCGTCCGCAGCTCGTTATCCTGCAGCGACTGTACGCCGAAGCTGATGCGGTCAAAGCCAAGGCTACGCAGCGTCTGCAGCTTTGCTAAATCTGCCGTACCAGGGTTTACCTCAATCGTTGCCTCGCAGGGCCGCTGCCAAAAGCCGTACTGCTTCAAGGCCTGCACCAACTTGGCGATACATTCTGTCGGCAGCACGCTCGGCGTACCGCCGCCAAAGTAAATGCTGGCGTTCGCCGCCATATTTGCAGCCTCATCCGCACGCAGGGCGATTTCTTTGCACACGGCATCGGTATAGTCACGCTTCGTCTGCTCGCCCAAGCCGGCATACGAAGCAAAATCACAGTACAGGCATTTCTGTACGCAAAACGGTATATGCAGATAAAGTGCCTGATATTGCTGCCATGGCTGCAATTGTTTATTTTCCATCATTGTTATTTCCTTTCACTATCTGTATCTCTATCTTGAAAAAACGCCGCCACAGAAATTACTGCAGCGACGCCTAAGCAAATTTATTTTCCCTTTTTATAGAACCACTTTTTATACGCAAAAAAGACAGCGCCCACAACCACGATCAAAAGCGTCAGTCTTTGACTGTGCTCCTGAAAATTAACTACATCATGACCGATGACAACCTCCAACGCTGTAGAAGGAAATTTGCCGATAAGGTTGGCAATAATGTAATCACGCGCACTCATACTGCTCACAGCACCAACCGCCGTCAAAATGCCTGACGGAAAATACGGCAGCGCCCTGGCGAAGGCCATCCACTCCAGGCCGTGCTTGCTGCTTGCTTCATCAATGGATTTCAGCGAGTTGCTTTTTTCTATCAGCCTCTGCGCTGTATCGCGGAAGAAGAAGCGCATCAGATAAAAGCTGATAACCACACCGGTTGTTTCCGCCAGCCAGGAAATTGTGATGCCCAAGGGCAGGCCGAAAATCAGACCATTGGCTGTAGAAAGAAAAATCGACGGGAAAACGCTGCCGGCATTAATCAGCACATCCAGCACAAAACTGATTAAAATCGCCCATGGGCCAAAGGAGCGCAGATATTCCACCAGACCGTTGACATTGCCGCTGATTGCCAGTGTAAAGGTTTTGTTGAAGAAATCATCGGCAAAAAAGTGAATACCCAAAACCAAGGCCACCAGCAAAACTGCCGCCGTCACCTTAGCACAAACATCAGGATTTTTTAACCAGTCTTTTTTCATGTATTTATAACCTCTTTAAGAATTAAAAATCATATTAAAGCGTTCACCAAACTGCATTTCCACCAGACGGCGGATTTCCGCCCAGTCCTCCGGCGTACGCAGCTGCGCCTGCGCCAGCTGACGAACCTGCGCAATTACGTCAACATCTCGCATTATATCAGTAATTCGCAAATCTGGCAAGCCATGCTGCTTCAGGCCGAAGAGCTGACCGGCACCGCGCTGCTCCATATCCTTTTCCGCCAGATAGAAGCCATCCTCGCTCTCATGCAGTACGTTTAGGCGCGCCAGTGCCTCCGGCGAATCGGCGGCCGTCAGCAGCACGCAGTAGGACTGCTCGCTGCCGCGTCCTACACGTCCGCGCAGCTGATGCAGCTGTGCCAGGCCGAAGCGCTCGGCGTTTTCAATCACCATCAGCGTAGCATTGGGCACGTTCACGCCAACCTCGATAACCGTAGTGCTCACCAGTACCTTCAGCTCGCCTGCCGCAAAGCTGCTCATAATCGCATCCTTCTCCGCGCCCTTCAGCCTGCCATGCAGCAAAGCACAGGGAATATCCTGCAGAAAATCGCGCTTCAGCTCCTCGTATACCCTTTCGGCGCTATGCACAGCAAGAACGTCCGATTCCTCAATCAGCGGGCAGACAACATAAGCCTGCCTTCCTGCCTGCACCTGACGCACCAGGCCGGCGTAAACCTCACGGCGGCGCTCATCCGTATAACACAGCGTCCGCACCGGCTTACGCTGCGGCGGACGTCCCTTCATTACGGAAATATCCAAATCGCCGTAAACAGTAAGCGCCAAGGTACGCGGAATCGGCGTTGCCGTCATTACCAGTACATCGGGAGCATTAGCCGATTTGTTAGACAGGCGTGCACGCTGCTCTACGCCGAAGCGGTGCTGCTCGTCCGTCACCGTCAGCGACAGATTGGCAAAGCGCACATCCTCCTCCAAAAGTGCATGCGTACCCACAACTACATCAACAAGGCCCAGCTCCAGATTCAGCAGCAGCTCACGCCTTGCCTTGGCACGCATACCGCCTGTCAGTAAAGCGATACGCACACCGTAAGGCTGCAGATATTGCTCCAGCGTTTCAAAATGCTGCGCCGCCAAAATTTCCGTCGGCACCATAATGCAGCCCTGATAACCGTTTTCCACCGCCTTAGCCAACGCCAGCGCGCTGATAACCGTCTTACCGCTGCCTACATCGCCCTGCAGAATGCGGTGCATAGGCTTTTTATCCTGCATATCGAGCGAAATCTCTCTCCACGCCTGCTGCTGTGCCGCCGTCAGCTCAAAGGGCAGTCCCTGCATTACGTCTTTAACAAGCGCACCGTCTGCAGCGTGCTTTATGCCCTCTCTGTTATCATGGCTCTGCTGACGATAATACAGCAGGCCGCACTGCAGCAAAAACAGCTCCTCAAAAACAAAACGCTGCTTGGCACGTCGCAACGCTTCCCAGCTTTCCGGAAAGTGAATATTTTTCAGCGCCGTATAGCGGTCGGGCAAATTGCACTGGCTCACAACCTTCGCCGGCAAACTTTCCGGCAAATCCTTTGCTGCCAGGCGCAAGGCCTCACTCACCCAGGTACGCAGATTCTTCTGCGTCAGGTTACCGCTCAAAGCATACACCGGGACAATACCCGGCGTTTTGCCCTCGTCCTGCTCCAAAGGCTGCACATCAACCTCGCTGACGGACTTCGTAGTGCGCCCCTGCCTTACGCGGCCTGTAATCTGCAGCATTGTATCCGGCTTCAGCTTCTGCGCCTTATAGCGCTGCCCGCCGAAAAAGTACAGCGTAGCATAACCTGTTTCGTCACGCACCGTCACCGACGTATAACTGCGACGGCTGGCACCATAGCCGTTTTTCACCTGATAAACCGTCGCTTTGAAAATCTGCTTACTGTTGTCTACATCCAGCTCCTTAATCGTTTTGAGCTTGGCATAATCGAGATAAGCTCCCTGACGCGGGTAAAATTCCAGCAAATCACCCACGCTGAAAATATTAAGAGCAGCCAGCTCAGCTGCCTTTTTTACACCTACACCTTTTAGTGTTGTTACAGGTTCTTTCCACCACATTTATAAAAATACCCTCTTTATCTTAAAATTCCCTTGATTTTCTGCGCTCTTTATGGTATGATACTCATGTTAAATTTGAATGTGCCTTATGTCTTATCACGTTTAAGGAGGTGGGAAACAATGGCATCTATCTGCGAAATCTGCGGTAAAGGAAAACTCGCTGGCAACAACGTCAGCCACTCCAATAGACACACCAAACGTGCTTGGAACCCGAATATTCAACAAGTAAGAGCAGTTGTTGAAGGTTCTGTTAAACGCTTGAACGTTTGCACCCGTTGCCTGCGTTCCGGTAAAGTTAACCGCGCAATCTAATCCGTTCGGATTTAAAAAGAAGCCAAATACCAATCGGTATTTGGTTTCTTTTTTTGCGCTTATTTTACTTTGCAGCCGCACTCGGGGCAGAACTTAACCAACGAGCTGATTTTTGCGGAGCAATTCGGGCACAAAATAAAGGCACGGTATTCTGTGAGCTTCTTTTCGAACAGCTCATAGAACTGGTTAACCTCTTTGTCCTCGCGCTTCCAGTTATAAATCTGCAGACGCTCCTTAGTGGAGTCCATGATAACCTGTACGGTTTCCTCATCCAAAGACTGCATAGCCAGCTGCATAATTTTTTTCTTGTTATGGAAGTGCAGCTGATGTGCAGCATCATCCTGCTCATCAATAGTTACACCCATCTCATTGACGCACAGCAAGGCAATATTCCAAGCTACATCAATATCAACTTCATAAAGACGGTTATCAAAGCAACCGCCGGCACCATCTATTCTCATAGCTACCTCCTGCCAGATGTTTTTTCTTAATTATAGCACAAGCGCATATTTGCTGTAAAACAAATCGCTCGTATCGCAGCATTATTTGTTCAGCTCCGCCGCCATTTCACGCACAGTTTTATGCAACAGCGGATGTACCAGCTCCGGTGCAATATCCAGTAACGGCAGCAGCACAAAATCCCTGTTCTGCATATCGGGATGCGGCAGCGTAAGCTCCGGTGTCTGCATCACGACATTTTCGTAAAGCAGCAAATCCAGATCAATATTGCGCTCGCCCCAATGACGCAGGCGCACACGCCCCATCGCCAGCTCCGTTGCCAAAAGTGTACGCAAAAGCGCCACAGGCTCCAGATTAGTGTGCACCTTGCACACAGCATTCAAAAACTGCGGCTGGTCCGTCACACCATAAGGCTCCGTAGCAAAATAGCCGGAAACCTGCAGTACCTCCACGCCCTGCTGCATCAGCAGCATCAGCGCGCGCTGTAAATTCTTTTTCTTATCGCCCAGGTTACTGCCCAAGGCAACATATGCAATAGCCATCTCAGACTCCTGTTCTTTTGATGTGATTATAATAGACGCAGCAAAATAAACGATACTGTCGCAGCAATTATTCTGTCGCGGCGAAAGCATAAAAATTTTAGGTAATGAGTGCCTGGAACAACCGAAATTGCAATATTGTTTGAGCGCTAAGCTGACTTCTGCTGAAAAACACTTCGCCTAGCGCGAGTTTTATTGCAATTTCGTCTTTGTTCCGCACGAAATTGCCGTTAAAAAATTTTTCGCTGCAGCGTGACAGATAATTGCTAAAACAATTCTTCCTGTAACACACTAAACGATACTTTCGCAGCAATTATTCTGTCGCAGCGTGACAGATAATTGCTAAAACAATTCTTTCTAAGCTAACCTACTCCGCACTGCCGCGCAAAATAGCCTCCAGTGTGCGAATCGCCCGCACATTCTCCTCAACATCATGCACGCGCACCATCTGCGCCCCCGCGTAAATTGCCTGCAGACTCGTCGCAATCGTTCCCTCCAAACGCTGCTCCGCCGGTACACCGCCCAGCACAGCACCAAGCGTACTCTTGCGCGAAGCCGCCAGCAGCACAGGATAACCAAAGCTCGTCAAAGCCTTCAAATCACGCATCAACAGCAAATTCTGCTCCACATTCTTGGCAAAGCCGATACCGGGATCCAGAATAATCTTATCCGCACTCACACCGCGCTCACGCAAAAGCTGTGCTCTCTGCGCCAGATAAACGGCAACCTCCTGCACAACATCCTTGTACTCGCAGTTCTGCTGCATATTCTTCGGCGTACCGCGCATATGCATAAGAATAATCGGCGCTTTAGTTGCCACAACCACATCAGCCATACGCGGGTCAGCCTCCATCGCGCTGATATCGTTAATCATATCAGCACCGGCAGCAATAGCTGCCTCCGCCGTATCCGCACGATAGGTATCGATAGAAATAACAGCATCGGGATAAGCCTTGCGCAAAGCAGTAATCGCAGGAACTACGCGGCGGCGCTCCTCCTCCCCATCAACGCTATCGCTGCCCGGACGGGTAGACTCACCGCCGATATCAAGCACACCGGCACCCGCAGCAAGCATTCTGCCGGCACACTCCACCAGCTCCTCCATAGCAGGCACACGGCTGCCCTCATAAAAGGAATCCGGCGTAACGTTCAAAATTCCCATCACGCACAGCTTCTCATAGGTCAGCACGCGGCCGTCAGCCAGAGTAGTGCGCAGCTTTTGCGGCGTCAGCGCCATCTCCAAATCAATAGCAGCCTGAGGAATACCAAAATAAGGCATCTGCGCCAGCTTCTTCAAAAGCACCTTATAATGCTTCAGCGTACCCAAAAGCAAAATATCAACATACTTTGCAGCGCAGGTAACAGCACCGACGGGCGTTACAACGTCGCCGCCCACTGCCAGCATCTCCTGCTTGATAATATTCGCCGCCGGAGTACGCACACCCAGCAGCTTGAACGGAATAATCTCCGCCTTATGAGCAAAAATAGGCAGACTGTCGGCATGAGCGCCGATACTGGCCAGCGCCGCCTCCAGGCCCTCACGGTTAACTTTTAATAACATTCATTCTCACCTTTTTCCACAACAGCAAAGGCGTTATGATTATGGATGCTTTCCATGCTCTCCACCTCTGCGCGATACCAGGTAATGCGCTTATCCGCCTCCAGACGTAAAGCAACCTCACGCACGGCATCCTCTACAAAACGCGGATTCTCATAAGCATGCTCCGTAACGTATTTTTCGTCAGGGCGCTTCAAAAGACCGTAGAGCGGCGTGCTTGCGGAAGCCTCGGCATATTCCACCAGCTCCTCCAGCCACACCATCTCCTGCGCCTCAACCTCCAGCTTCGCCCAGGCACGCTGATTATGCGCACCGTATTCGCTGATTTCCTTAGAGCAGGGGCACAGCGTCTGCACCGGCACAACAGCTGTAATGCGCCAACGCAGCTTCTCGCCCTTCTCGGCCTTATACACGCAATCGATATCCATCGGCGCTTCCATGCCGCTCACAGGAGCCTTCTTCGTCACAAAATACGGGAACTTCAGCTCGATAAAAGCTCTTTCAGCCTGCAGATGCTGCTTCAGCTGGTCCAAAATTGCTTCCACATCAGCGAGGCCTACAGGGCCGAGAGTGCGCAGACACTCCACAAAACGGCTCATATGCGTACCGCGCATATCATGCGGCAAATCAACCGCCAGAGTTACCTCCGCTACGCTGTGCTGCGTACCGCGTGCTTTATCGCGCAGCTCAATCGGCCAGCGCAGGCCCTTTATTCCCACATGCTTCAAAGGGATATTGCGTAAATCCTTTTCGCTTTGTACATCCTTCACGTCATTCACCTCTGTACACGCAGCCACTGGTGCGAGTTTCCCAAACTTCTACTTCATATAAATGATAATGGTCGCTCTTCAGCAGCTCAACCAGCTTATTCCAAACCCAGACGCTGATATTTTCTGCGGAAGGCACCGGCAGAATATCATTCAGGCAGGCGTGGTCCAAATGTGCCAGCACCTCGTCCTTCACCAGATTCTTCAGCTTGATAAAATCAATAACCATACCCTCATGGTCGGGAGTGCCCTCCACCTTTACCACCAGCTTATAGGTATGACCATGCAAATGCTCGCACTTGCCGTTATACGCAGGCAGATAATGCGCAGCGTCAAAATCAAATTCCTTGATAATTATCATTTATATTCTCCTCCATAAAGGGTTAAATCAGCAAAGCCGTTTTGGCGCAGCGCCTCATAAGCCACAATCGCCACGGAATTGGACAAATTCAAAGAGCGTGCATCCTCAATCATCGGAATACGGATGCAGCTTTCGGGATATTCGTGCAGCAAGGTTTCCGGCAAGCCGGCAGTTTCCTTGCCGAAAATCAGCAGGCTGTCCTGAGCATACTGCACATCGGCATAAGAGCTGTGTGCCTTCGTCGTCAGGAAATACTTGGGGTTATCCTTATATTTTTCCAGCACCTCGTAAACACTGTCATAATAATGGATATCAACAAGATGCCAATAATCCAGACCTGCACGCTTCAAATATTTATCCTCCACGGAAAAACCAAGCGGACGAACCAAATGCAGGTGGCAGCCGGTTGCTGCGCACAGACGTGCAATATTACCGGTATTGCCGGGAATTTCCGGTTCAACTAAAACTATATGCATTTTACTGAATGCCTCCTCAGCTGACTGCTGCGCAGTCGTTAATTTATTTTTTCTCCTGCAGTATTTCGGAAACTCTCTGCTTCATACTGCGTTTCTTTTTATTCTTTTCCTTAACCGGTTCAGCCGGTGCAGGCTTAATCTCCGGCTCAACAGGCTGCTGTGCCAGGATTTTCTGATAGGTAGCCATAATCTTTTCGCAATACAGCGAGCCCATCGCCCAAGTACCGTTCAAACCGTACCAGGTGTTGACAACACCGCGCTCCAGGCGGATATTATGCGCCAGATCATAGCGCGGATCGACAATATCGGTTGAAGGGCGCTTCGTCTGCGTATAAGCCAGCAGATGCTGGATATGCGCGCGCACGCCCAGCTGCGGCGTAGCAAAGGACGCACCGCGCACACCACCGCCGATAGTACCGAGACCGCAGAAATTATTCTGATGATGCAGCACGTCACCGCCATAGCGGTAAGCGCCTGTTTCCACCAATGATTGCGCCAGTGCAAGGTCGGGGCGCACGTTTTCACGCTTGGCCTCCTGCCAGTACAGCTCCACCAGCTCCTCTACCGGGCAGGCCAGCTTCACAGCCGGGTTAGCCGCAAGAATATAGGCAATAGCCTGCGCCTTGCTGGCAATCGCCTCACCGTAAATAGCGATATTACGATAATCATCCGGCAGCTGAGTACCGGAAAAATAGAATTTGCCATCCTTCTCCTGCAGCAGCGACGGACGTGGAGCGGCAGGAACCTTTATCGTACCGACAGGCGGTTTAGCCACCGGTTTGTTAGATACTACAATTTTATCCTTTTCCTGAGTTATTTGGACAGCGCGCTGCTTTTTGTTCAGCAGCTTCTTATCCTTTTTATCAGCGATAATCGTCTGCTTGGAGGCCGGTGCTTCATCAGCGACCTCGCGCACAGTTGCCGCACACACGCCGGCGTACAGCGACAGACCCAGCAGAACACTCGCAAAAGTTATTTTTTTATAATTCATAGCGCATTACTCCTATATATTTCACGCTATCAATTTTACCGCACATGAGGCAAAATTGTAAAGTTTTTCCCACCCCTGCAGTGAGGAATTCACAAAAAAGTAGATTTAAGCTATAATATTTATAAGATTACAGCTAAGCGCTGCTAATTAATTTTACAGCAAACAGCTATCTGCCTGACAAATTAAGGAGGGAAAATTATGACCGCAAAATTCCATTTCATCAACCATGCCTGCTTTATTTTGGAAAAAAATAATTCCGCTATTATCTTCGACCCGTATCTGGACGATAACCCGGAAGGACTCACCGCCAAAGACATCAAGGTTGATTATATTTTCGTCAGCCATGGTCACTTCGACCATTTGGGCAGTGCCTTTGAAATCGCCAAAAATTGTGACGCTACCATCATCTCCACCGCTGAAATCTGTGGTCTGGCGCAGGATGCCGGCTGCAAAGCACACGCTATGCATCTTGGCGGCACCTTTAAGTTTCCCTTCGGCAAGGTACGCCTGACACTGGCCTTCCACGGCAGCGGTGTTCCCGGTGGTCACGCCTGCGGTATCGTCATCGATTTCTACGGCACTAAGCTGTACTTCGCAGGTGACACCGCACTCTTCAGCGATATGCAGCTGCTGCCTAAGCTCGATGCTTTTGAATACGCAGTGCTTCCCATCGGCGGCAACTTCACCATGGACCCCAATGATGCACTTATCGCCTGCAAGCTGCTGCAGGCAAAATACGTTATCCCCGTACATTACAACACCTGGCCGCCCATCGCTCAGGACGTGGAAGCCTTCAAGGCTGCCGTTGAGGATGAAACCGACAGCAAGGTGCTCATTGTAAAACCGGGCAATACTATTGATATCGACTAAAAATTAAAACTTCAAAAACTTACGCCACGAAGCGTTCTTATTCACGTCGCAGTTGCCGCAATTGTTGCACTGCGACGTTGTTTTTTCACCAAAATATTCCAGCAGCACCTTGCGCAGGCAGGAGGACGTATTGCAGTAGTTGGTCATTTTGCTCAGCAGCTGGAGCTCGTGCTCCTTCCAGGTCAAATCAGGCTGGTCATGGCCGATAAGATAGGTATTAACCGCAATATCCGCCTTATCATACAGCAGCAGACATTCCGACGGCAGGCCGTCACGCCCTGCGCGTCCTGCCTCCTGGTAATAGCTTTCAATATCCTTGGGCATATTATAATGCACCACAAAGCGCACATCAGGCTTATCAATACCCATACCAAAAGCATTTGTTGCTACAATCAGCGGCACGCTGCCGCCAACGAAGGCATTCTGATTTTCGCGTCGCTCCTCCGGCGTCAGGCCCGCATGATAGCGCAAGGCGCTGAACCCCTGGCGCCGCAAAAGCTGCGTCACGCTTTCCACCTTGTTGCGCGTAGCACAGTAAACTACGCCGCAATCCTTTTTATGCTTACGCATAAACTCCAACAGCGAGCGCTCCTTGTCCTGCGTGCGCTGCACGGCAAAATGCAGATTAGGCCTGTCAAAGCCCGTCACCACAATTTTGGCCTCCGGTATGCCCAGGCGTTTAATGATATCGCGGCGCACATCCGGTGTCGCCGTAGCAGTAAAGGCTGCCACCAGCGGCTTCGTCGGCAAGGCCTGAATAAAATCGGGGATATTATAATACTCCTTGCGGAAGCTGTGTCCCCATTGCGATACGCAGTGCGCCTCGTCCACTGCCACCATGGTAATATAAGCCTTGCGGGCGAAATCAATAAACTGCTGGTTGACCAAGCGCTCCGGTGCTACGTACAAAAACTTGCACTGCTTGTTGAGCGCAGCATGCAATACTCTGCCGTATTCGTTGCTGCTCATGCTACTGTCCAGATAAGCGGCCGGAATACCGCGTGCCGTCAGTGCCTCTGCCTGGTCCTTCATCAGCGATATCAGCGGCGAGATAACCAGCGTCACACCCTTCAGCAGCAGTGAAGGCAGCTGAAAGCAGATGCTCTTGCCTGCACCCGTAGGCAGCACTGCCAGCACAGGCTGTCCATGTAATATTTCACTTATAATTTCTTCCTGCCCCGTGCGAAAGCTGCTGTAGCCATAAAAATGCTGCAGCGCCCGATGCAGAAAGTCACTGTCTATAGTACGTGTCATAAAGCTCCCTTGCTTCGAAAAGTTTATTTGTAAAAAGTATAGCACATAAGCACTTTTATGTAAAATAACTTTCGTTTTTCTATGATTAGCTAATAAAAAACAGGTACAGCCTAAGCTGTACCTGAATTTGTTACTTCAAGCGTCTAATTAGTGTTTACGTGCGTTGAAGCATTCGCGGCAGTAAACCGGACGATCGCTGGGTTTGAACGGTACCATGGTCTCTTTGCCACATTCAGCGCAAACTGCGGGGAACATTTCGCGTTGCGGACGGTCATTTTGTACGCCCATGCGTTGTTTGCGTGCTTGACGGCAAGCCGGGCAGCGGCGCGGTTCGTTAGTAAAGCCTTTTTCTTCGTAGAACTCTTGCTCGGAAGCAGTGAATACGAATTCGTTGCCGCACTCGCAGCAGGTTAAAGTCTTGTCTTCTTTCATTGTTTAATCACTCCTAATCATAGATAGAACATACCCCAAAGAACGCATTAAGATGTTTACCTTGGCTTCCCCATGTCATCTATGATAGAAGAAGTTAGGAACTTAAACGGACCACTGAGATACACCACTTACAGTATATAGTAAGCGCCTGCAAAAGTCAATCTTAGTTTATCAAAAATGCGTAAATTCTTTAATAAGAAACTTTTCACATATATTTTAGCTTATCAAACCCGCTTGCTTACAGTATTTGCCGAAAATGCAATTCCGTTGGTATGACGGTTAAATACAGTAAACTTTATATCAGCCAGTATCGGATTTTTCTGTTTCGATATACGCGCCGCAAAAAACCGCGACAGCTTTTTACGTCTGCGCGGTTTGCAAGCTTTAATTTTTATTTGTGCAGCCAGTTTACAGAGCTTCCCTGCTCTCTGGCAAAGTGAGCATCGTTGATGGTTTCGGCAATGATATTACCCTGCCAGTCATTCAGAGTGCTGACAGAAACATTATGCACACTCAGCTTCCACAGATTGTTCAGCGGTATACCTAAAAGCAGGCACAGCTGCACGCGGATAATACCGCCATGCGATACAATCGCGATATTTTTCTCGTGACCTTCACGCTTGAAGATATAATCAAAAGCCGCCTGACAGCGACGCGCTACATCATGAAAGCTTTCGCCCTGCGGCGGAATCCATTCGCCCGGACGCGTCAGGAAATCATCCATCTCCTTAGGCCAGCGGCGGCTGATTTCCGCATATTCCAGCCCCTCCCAGGCACCGAAGCTTACCTCCTGCAGCAAATCCAGCGGCTGATAGGACATATTCTTACTCATAGCCAGCGGTGCTGCCGTCATGCAGGCACGCAGCATAGAGCTGCAGTAAATCTTGTCAACCGGCAGATGTTGCATATAGGCAGACAACTTCTCGGACTGCTCCAGACCTTTGGCGTTCAGCGGCATGTTGATGCGTCCCTGAAAGCGGTGTCCTTTGTTGCTGTCCGTTTCACCGTGACGAATTAAATATATTCTACCCATTAAGCCTTCGCTCCTTTTTTAGATTGCTCTGCCAGAGAAAATTCCTTCATCTCGGCATGTACGCCTGCTTCCTCAAAGGTTTCCATTTCCTTATAGGCCTTGATGCCGGCATTGAACAGCGTAAAGCAGACAGCAGCGCCCTCACCGGCACCATCGGGAATATTCAGGCGCAGCGGTGCCGTAAGCCCCAGCTCCTGCAGGCATTCTTCTGCACCCGGCTCTGTGGAAACATGACCGGCAAAGCAGTAGTCTAAAACTGCCGGTGCCATTTCTGCCGCCTTTTTGGCAGCTTTGCAAACAGCAACACCGTCCAGCATTACCGGCACCTTCATAGCTGCAGCCTGCAGCAGAGCGCCGGCCATAGCGGTGCGTACCATCTCATTATCAGGATTAGAAAGGCAGCCAAAGCCTAAAAGTCCCAGTCCCTTTTCGTGCACCAGCTCCTGCACCAGGGCAGCGCCCTCTTCCAGAGCGTCAGCCTCCTCCTCCGAGGTTACGAGCAGAGCCACTGCCTTCGCACCGGTTTCTGCAGCCAGCACGTTCACCGGCCATTTGGCGTGCATAATTTTTTCGGCCTGAGCAGCCTCTTCGATACCGCACCACACCAGCAAATCGCGTTTAGGATAATCTAAATCCTCTTTTTCATAAATGCCCTTGATACCGCAATAGCGCGAGGTCATTTCTTCCAGCTTGGCCAGACTGCCAACCGGCTTAATCAGATTATCAAAGCGTGTCTGCGCCAGCTTCATACAGCCTCTGTCCGCAGGCACAATCTTTTGGATTATTTCTTCTATATGCATAGCATTTTTCCTTTCTCTCTTTAGAATTCGGCAAAATATTGCCGGGGAAATATATCAGATTATATAGGTTGCAAGCATCAGGTAAACCACAACGCCGCATTCCGTCAAAAAGCCGTAGGTATCACCGGTAAGACCGCCCAGCTGACCGCTGAGGAAATGCGCAATGCCCTGGCAGATAACAAAGGCCGCTATCGCCGTATACAGATACGGCAGACCGCAGGCTGCTACCAGCGCCAGGCAAAGTGCAAAGGCAATATAGGTGTACATCGGCTTGGCATAGGCCTTAAACATATGACCGATACCGGTTTTGCGTGCATACTTATAATTGACAATGTAGGTAACCATAAAGGTGCGCGTTGCTACAAAAACGGCAACCAGAGCAAACGACAGCTTTACAGGCGGCAATGTAGTATAGGCAGCAACCTTCAGCAGCACGAGGCAGACAAGTGCGATAACGGCGTTAGAGCCTACGTGGCTATCCTTCATGATTTCCAGCATACGCTCACGGTCACGGGCGCTGAAAACACCGTCGGAGGTATCCATAAAGCCGTCATACATCAGCGCGCCGATAATAATCAGCTCCGCAAGCACCAGCATCACTGCGCGCATTAAATCAGGTGTGTGCAGATAATACAGACCGTAATTTACCGCACCCATAAAAACGCCCATTACCAGGCCAACCAAAGGGAAGTACGGCACGCTGCGGCTGAAATCGTCATCATGCCAGTCCGTACGGTTGGAAAAGCGGATTCTGGTCAAAAATTCCAGACAAGTTACAAAATCACGCATCACATCACCTGCTTAAATGATTATACACGTCCATTGCTGCCTGCAGCACAACAATAGCCAAGGAGGCACCGGTGCCCTCACCCAGGCGCATACCGGCATCCACAATCGGCGAAAGCTGCATCAGCTCCAGCATTTTCTTGTGGGAAATATCGCTGCTCAGATGCGAGCAAAGCATATAATCGCGGCACTGCGGATAGAGGCCGTAGGCCAGCAGTGCTGCAGCCGTGGCATTGACACCGTCAACCATTGTCGGTACACGGCGGCGGGCCGCACCGATAATAACACCGGCCAGACCTGCGTGGTCATAGCCGCCTACCTTGCAGAGAATGTCCATCGCATCACCCTGCTTCGGCATATTTTTAGCCAGGCCGTCGATAACAACCTGACGCTTAATCTTCATGCGTTCGTCATTAATACCGCTGCCGCGACCGACAGTCAGCTGCGGGTCCAGTCCCAGAAAGGCGCTGGCAATAGCAGAGGTAGAAGTTGTATTGCCGATACCCATTTCGCCTGTATAAAGCATATTATAGCCTTGGTCGATGCACATATCAGCCATTTCGATGCCAACGGCAATCGCTTTTTCCGCCTGCTCGCGTGTCATCGCCGGTCCCTGGGTGAAGTCATTTGTTCCCCAAGCTACCTTTTTCTGATAAACCTTGGGCAAATCGCTCAAATCAAAGGCAGTGCCTACATCGCAGACGAAAACATCGGCGTGCGCATGACGAGCCAGTACGGTAGCACCGGCAGTACCGCGCATATAGCCGTTAATCATCTGGCGCGTGACCTCCTGCGGATAAGCGCTGACACCGTATTTGGCAATACCGTGGTCACCGCACATCAGAACCATCGCCGTCTTTAATTTATTCGGTAAATCCTTGCCTAGCATACCGGCAAGACCTACAACCATATCCTCCAGCTTGCCCAGATTAGCTGCCGGCTTGTCTATCTTAGCGTAGCCTGCCCGCACTTCTTGCATACGTTCTTCATCCAGAGCAGGTATTATGATTTTCTCCATATCAGTCGTTATTCTCCTTCATCCTCAAATTTAAAAGCCAATTTTTTTACGTCTACGGCCTGACCTGCCACACAATAATAAACATGGTCAGCCTCATTAGCCACACGCTGGTTAACCCAGCCGGCAAGGTCACGGTATTCACGCGCCATCTGATTATCCGGCACAATACCGCTGCCCACCTCGTTCGTAACAAAGACAACGATTTTGCCGCAATTTCGTGCTGCTGCCAGCACCTTGTCAATTTCATCAAATACTACCTGACAGCGCTCCAGGAATTCACCCGCCGGCGCATCCTTGCCATAAAGCAGGTTACACATATAAACAGTCAGGCAGTCAAACAGAACCGCTCCTGTTTCCGCTGACAGCGCTTCAAGCGTGCGCTCGGCATGATAAGGCGCTTCGTGATTAATCCAACGCGCATCACGACGCTCACGATGCAGACGCACGCGCTCCGCCATTTCCTCATCTAAGATTTCTGCCGTAGCAATGTAATCGCATTTGGGAGAATAATGCAATACATAGCGTTCTGCAAATTCGCTTTTGCCGCTGCGGGCTCCTCCGGTAACCATAATAATTTTTCCAGGCATATTTCAACCTCCCTTCGTTTTTGTAAGCTGCATGCTTTTCATTTTATGCATATATGAAAAAAGCTCCCTTGCGGGAGATTCACAAAATGCAGCTGCAGCCAAAAATTCTATATTTACGCATACCAAAGCCAGCCTATCTCCCGTAGGCTCCAAGCTTCGTAACAGGCAGGTCTCCTGGCTTAGCTTCATCGCCCTCAGCGCCTTCCCAACTTGCGTCAGTGACATAATTGCCTGGGCTCCGCTTACAGTAGCGGGACTGCTCCGGATTCTCACCGGCATTCCCTTTTCAGCACCGGCCTCAACCGGCGCACCTGTCAAAAAAATTCCAAGTATATATATTCGACAGCAATTCCTATAATCCTGCTAAGGCGCAAAAAAAGAGCTGCCTAAGCAGCTCTTTCAGGAATTTCGTTATTTTGCGTAATCAACAGCACGGGTTTCGCGGATAATAACAACCTTGATCTGACCGGGATATTCCATTTCAGCTTCAATCTTCTTGGAGATATCGCGTGCCAGAAGCACAGCGGAAGCATCATCGATAACATCCGGCTTAACCATAATGCGGATTTCGCGGCCAGCCTGTACGGCATAGCATTTTTCAACGCCCTCAAAGGACTCAGAAATTTCTTCCAATCGAGTTAAACGCTTCAGGTAGCTTTCCAGAGTTTCGCGTCTTGCACCCGGGCGGGCAGCAGATACTGCGTCAGCGGCAGATACCAGAACAGCTTCAACACTCTTAGGCTCGCAGTCACCATGATGTGCCAGAATAGCATTGACAATCAGGTCGGACTCACGGAACTTCTTGGCAATTTCGCCGCCGATTTCAACGTGAGAGCCTTCCATTTCATGGTCGATAGCCTTGCCGATATCATGCAGCAGGCCGGCACGCTTAGCCAGAACAACGTCAACACCAAGCTCAGAAGCCATTACACCTGCAAGGTTGGCAACCTCAACAGAATGGTTCAGGACATTCTGACCATAGCTGGTACGATATTTCAGGCGGCCCAGCAGCTTAATCAGTTCTGGGTGCAGACCATGCACACCGACAGCAAAGGTAGCCTGTTCGCCGGCTTCCTTAATCTTCTGCTCAACCTCTTTTTGTGCCTTTTCAACCATTTCCTCAATGCGGGACGGATGAATACGACCATCATTAATCAATTTTTCCAGAGCGATACGGGCAACCTCGCGGCGTACCGGATCGAAGCCGGAAATAATAACAGCCTCCGGAGTATCATCGATAATCAGATCGATGCCGGTAAGGGTTTCCAGAGTACGGATGTTACGGCCTTCACGACCGATAATGCGGCCCTTCATTTCATCGTTAGGCAGGCCTACTACGGAAACGGTGGTTTCCGCTACATGGTCTGCTGCACAACGTTGAATTGCCAGGGAAATAATTTCTCTTGCCTTGCGGTCCGCTTCATCTTTTGCCTGTTGCTCCAGATCCTTAACCATCATAGCAGATTCATGCTTAACCTCGTCCTCGAGGGATTGCAGCAGCTCCTGCTTTGCTTCATCACTGGTCAGTCCGGAAATACGCTCCAGTTCAACCTGACGTTTTTCCAGCATTGCATCAGCCTTCTCCTGAGCAGCGTTCAGGCGCTGTTCCTTGGAAGCCAGCTTTTCTTCTTTGCGTTCGAAGGATTCGATTTTACGGTCCAGATTTTCTTCTTTTTGCAGCAGGCGACGCTCCTGACGCTGCAGGTCATTACGTCTGTCTTTATTTTCACGCTCCATATCGGAACGAAGACGATGGATTTCTTCTTTAGCCTCCATCATGATTTCTTTGCGTTTTGCTTCGCCGGTCTGCTCCGCATCCTGTACAATACGGATAGCCTGCTCTTCTGCAGTAGCAATTTTACCTTCAGCAACATTTTTGCGAACCAGATAACCTACTGCACCGCCAGCCAGACCAACGACAACAGCTGTACCGATAATTTCTAAAATCGTCCTCACCTCCTAAAATTAGATTTTTCCAAGATTTTTTTGCACAGTAACAGCAGGCGCCTGCTTGCGTCTGCTATAGATGTCCTTATTCCGTTGAATCTATAATAAATCACTGTATTATCTATTCTGAAATAGGGCAAAAAATAAGGCAACCGCTTTACGCGTCGCCTCGTGAAAATCGTAGATATTAACACGATTGGATAACTACATTATAGTGTATATTTAACAAAATTGTCAAGTTTAACCGCTATATATTGTCTGAAAAATGCAATTTACCCAATATAATGTGCACATATCTTGATGAAAAGCCACGGGCCGCCATAAAGCGTCCCGCAGCCGCATATATTTTCTTGTTGTCAGTTTCTGCTGTTAGCTTGCGCTGATTGCGCTGCACGAAAAGCTGCGCCGCATTCTCCGCCTGCTGCTCTTCAATGTCAGGCGTAAAGCGTTCCATGATTTCCGCAGCCACGTCCGGGCGTATGCCGCGCTTGGTCAGCTCCAGCTGCAGATGCTGTCTGCCGTAATAGCGTTTGGCCAGCCAGGCCTCGTACACCCTTTGGGCGTAACGCTCCTCGTTCAGCAGACCGTAATCCTCCAGCTTGGCCACCGTCTCCAGCGCCTGTGACTTAGTTGCACCCTTGCGCTGCAAGCGCTCCAGCATATCCTTATGACTGTAATCACGGTAAGACAATAAATCCAGCGCGCAGTCATAAACCTGCTGCGCGCCGGTAAAGCCTTCTTCCTTTTTCTTATTCCTTAAAGATCGACTCCACATCCTGCAACGGCTCCTCAGCTGCTTCCTTATTATCGCTCTTGGCAATCGTCACTGCGCGGATTTTAGCTTCGATTTCTTGGGCAATTTCCGGATTCTCACGCAAAAAGTCTTTAACCTTTTCCTTGCCCTGTCCTAAACGGATATCACCGTAGGAATACCAGGCACCGCTCTTGTTGATAATATCAAGGTCTGCGCCCAGATCAACAAGGCAGCCCTCATGAGAAATGCCTTTGCCATACATAATATCGAACTCAGCCTGTCTGAACGGAGGTGCTACCTTGTTCTTGACAACCTTAACGCGGGTACGGCTGCCGATAACATCGTTGCCGTTTTTCAGCGTGTCGATACGACGTACATCCATACGGACGGTAGAGTAGAATTTCAGTGCGCGGCCACCGGTAGTGGTTTCCGGATTACCGAACATAACGCCAACCTTTTCACGGATCTGGTTGATGAAAATAGTAGCACATTTGGATTTGGAAATCAGACCTGTCAGCTTACGCAGAGCCTGGCTCATCAGACGTGCCTGCAGGCCTACGTGGGAATCACCCATTTCGCCTTCGATTTCGGCACGCGGAACCAAAGCTGCAACGGAGTCAATAACAATAATATCAATAGCGCCGCTGCGTACCAGTGCGTCAGCAATTTCCAAAGCCTGTTCGCCGTTATCCGGCTGAGAAATCAGCAGATCGTCAATATCTACACCCAGATGACGGGCATATTCCGGATCCAGTGCATGCTCCGCATCGATAAATGCCGCATAGCCGCCCATCTTCTGAGCTTCGGCAATCATATGCAAAGCAACAGTAGTTTTACCGGAAGATTCAGGACCGTAAATCTCAATAACACGTCCACGCGGAATACCACCGACACCAAGAGCAATATCTAAGGATAAAGCACCTGTAGGAATAACCTCAATATTCATCTTGGCACTTGCTTCGCCCAGCATCATAATGCTGCCCTTGCCAAAATCCTTTTCAATCTGGTGCATCGCCATGTCTAAGGCTTTCTTTTTATCTGCGTCCATCTGCTTGCCTCCTAATATATAAAATTAAATTTAATCACTTCACTGCCTTTATTATACAAACAAAAGTTTCGTTTGTCAAGAAAAGTTTTGTTATTTGATATTCTGTTTAGCAGC
The DNA here is from genome assembly GCF_937920985.1 of uncultured Phascolarctobacterium sp. Lineage (GTDB taxonomy): Bacteria > Bacillota > Negativicutes > Acidaminococcales > Acidaminococcaceae > Phascolarctobacterium_A. Next base: position 14,163 of record NZ_CALDXR010000055.1, on the reverse strand, counting down.
TTCCAGCTGTGCCTGCTTTTCCTTTTCTTCCAACAGGTGCTTGATTTCATCCTGAGTATATTCATAGGTGCTGTTGCAGAATTCGCAGTGTGCTTCCGTAGTTTTGTCCTGCGCCAGCTCCTCCAGAGATTTTACATCAAGGCTGCCCAAAGCCGCCAGAATGCGCTCACGGCTGCAGCGGCATTTGAAGCTCAGGGGAATGGTTTCTTTAATATCAACGTCCAGACCGCGGCCGATAATTTCAATCATCTTTTGCGGAGTATAACCGATTTCCAGCAGCTGGGTTACATACGGAGTCAGGTTAACGTTGTTTTCCAGCTTTTCCAGAACCTCGTCGGTGCAGCCCGGCATAGCCTGAATAAAGAAGCCGCCGGAGGCTGTTACGTTGCCGTCCTTGTCAACCAGTACGCCCAGAGCAACGCTTGTCGGTGTCTGTTCGGATACATAGAGGTATTTAGTCAGGTCGCTGGCGATTTCGCCGTCCTGCAGCTCGCAGTAGCCGGTGAAGGGCTCTGCATTCTGCAGATAACGCGTTACGATAATATTACCCGCGCCGATGCCGCCGCCGACATCCAGCTTGCCATTTTTCAGGGGCAAAAATGCATCGGGGTTTTCTACATAACCACGCACTGTGCTACCTTCGGCATCTGCTACTACCTCGCCCAAAGGACCGTCGCCCTTCAGACGCAGGCTGATGCGCTCGTTATCCTTCATTGTTGCGGCCAGCAGCAGCGCGCCGTTCATCGCACGTCCCAAAGCAGCGCTTGCCAGATGGGAGCAGCCGTGCTTTTTAGCTGCTTCCTGTACCAGATTAGTGGTGCATAATGCATAAATACGTACACCGTCGGCCGTAGCCTTTGTCAAAACATCTTCCATAATATCTGCCTCACAATCCTGCCTTACGGCAAAAATTTTACTTGCTTAATAAAACAAGCCCACTAAACTACTGCTAGCGGGCTTGCAAATTTCATGCATGGGGAACAGCCTGTTATCAGCTCTTCCACAATGTCAATTATAAATCATAATAGTCAAAAAGGCAAGCGGTGAAAATGTTACATTTCTTTGAAGAGATTTACCATTTCCATTGCGGTCATTGCGCAGTCTACGCCCTTGTTGCCGGCCTTGGTGCCAGCACGTTCTACAGCCTGCTGAATGTTTTCGGTGGTGAGTACGCCGAAGGCTACGGGTACGCCGGTTTGCATGCTTACCTGAGCGATGCCTTTGGAGGCTTCGGCGCATACATAGTCAAAGTGCGGGGTTGCGCCGCGGATTACGGCACCTAAGCAGATTACTGCGTCATATTTGCCGCTTTCTGCGAGTTTTTTTGCTGCCATGGGGATTTCGAAGGCGCCGGGTACCCAGGCTACGGTGAGGTCTTCGTCAGCTGCTTCGTGGCGGATGAGGCAGTCTACGCAGCCGCTGAGGAGTTTGCTGGTGATGAATTCGTTGAAGCGGGCTACGACGATGGCAATTTTCATGTTTTTGGCGGTGAGTTTTCCTTCTAAGGTTTTCATGGTTTGTTCCTCCTGAGTTTTGTGAATTTATATTTTGCTTTGTGTTTTATTTTTCTGTTTTTAGTTATGCGTGCTGTTATGATACTTTTTGTCCTGGTCGACAAAAAGTATCCAAAAAACGCCCTTTTCGGCTGCTCCGCCGGATTCCGGCGACTAGATTCGCAGAATTTTTCACGTCGCTGATTTTTGTGTGACGTGCTTCCATAGGCTTCGTCAACACTCCAGCGAAAAATTCCTGTGCCTGTCCGTTACGAGCGATGTTCGCAGAACATCGGTGTTCTAGCGAACCCGTCGTCCGTTCCGGTCTACGCAGCGCCTAGAGTGGTGTGCTGTTTGTTAATGCGAAGTTTTGGCGTTCTAAAACTTTATGCGTAGTTTTGCGTGCTTCCGTTTCGCTTGCATTATTGATACTTTTTGCCCAGGGCGGCAAAAAGTATCCAAAAAACGCCCTTTTCGGCTGCTCCGCCGGATTCCGGCGACTAGATTCACAGAATTTTTCACGTCGCTGATTTTTGTGTGACGTGCTTCCTATTGGTTACGTCAACGCTCCAGCGAAAAATTCCTGTGCCTATCCGTTGCTGGCGATGTTCGCAGAACATCGATGTGCTGGCTGGCCCGTCGTCCGTTCCGGTCTGCGCAGCGCCTAGTATTGCGTTCTGATTGTTTTAGCCTAGTTTTGGCGTTCTAAATACTTAATGCTAAGTTTAGTCTTCCGGCGACTTGGCTTGCGGTATTGATACTTTTTGTCCTGGTCGACAAAAAGTATCCAAAAAACGCCCTTATGTGCTGCTCCGCCGGATTCCGACGACTAGATTCGCAGAATTTTTCACGTCGCTGATTTTTGTATGACGTGCTGCCGCTGGCTTCGTCAACACTCCAGCGAAAAATTCCTGTGCCTGTCCGTTGCGAGCGCAATTCGCTATACATCGATGTGCTTGCGAGCCCGTCGTCCGTTCCGGTCTGCGCAGCGCCTAGTGTGGCGTGCTTATTGCTCAGCCGAAGTTTACGTTTCAGATTGCGCAGCGCCGAGTGTGACGTGCTTATTGTTTATAAGCAGGTTATAGATGCGTAATTAATATATCGTGAAGCGAATAAAAATTTTAGCAAATTTTTCCTGAGCGCAATGATATGTTAATTGCAACGCTTGCATGCCTATATATTTCTTAGTGTTTGCCGCAGCTGCAGCCTTCGTGCAGCTTGTGGCCCATTTTCTCTTCTTTAACGTCGAGATAGTGTTCGTTGTATTCGTTCGGCTCCATGATGATGGGCACGCGGTCGGTGATGGTGATGCCATAACCGGAGAGGCCTATGCGTTTTGCGGGGTTATTGGTAATCAGGCGGATGCTGGTGAGTCCGAGGTCTGCCAGAATCTGTGCACCCATGCCGTAATCACGCAGGTCGGGAGCAAAGCCCAGGCGTACGTTGGCTTCTACGGTATCAAGGCCCTGATCCTGCAATGCATATGCACGGATTTTGTTGGCCAGGCCTATACCGCGGCCCTCCTGACGCATATAAACGACAGTGCCGCAGCCTTCCTTTTCAATCATCTTCAGCGCAGTTGCCAGCTGGTCGCCGCAGTCACAGCGCAGGCTGCCGAAGGCATCACCGGTCAGGCACTCGCTGTGTACGCGCACGAGCACGTCCTTTTTACCGGCAACATCACCCTTGACAATAGCAACATGGCAAAGGTTATCCAAATCGTTTTCATATGCAATAATGCGGAAATTGCCGTATTTAGTCGGCAACGCAGCCTCAGCGGCACGATGCACCATTTTTTCGTGTGCCTTGCGATAAGCAACAAGCTCGGCAACAGTGATGAAAACGAGCTTATGCTTTTTGGCGAACTCGATTAAATCCGGAGTACGCGCCATATGGCCGTCATCGTTCATAATCTCGCAGCAGATGCCTACCGGCTGCAGGCCTGCCAGCTTGCACAAATCAACAGTGGTTTCGGTGTGACCGGTACGCACCAGTACACCGCCCTTGCGTGCGCGCAGCGGGAAAACGTGGCCCGGACGGCGGAAGTCGCTCGGCTGTGCACCGGGCTCAGCGCATTTTTTCATGGTATATGCGCGCTCGTAAGCGGAAATACCGGTGGTGGTATCAACATGATCAATAGAAACAGAGAAGGCTGTTTCGTGATTGTCGGTGTTGTGTGTTACCATAGCGCCAAACTGCAGCTTGTCCATAACCTCGCTGTCTGCCGGCATGCAGATAAGTCCACGTGCTTCCTTAGCCATAAAGTTAATAGCCTCGGGAGTGCACAGCTCGGCTGCCATAATCAGGTCTCCTTCGTTTTCGCGGTCCTCGTCATCGGTTACCAGTACCATCTGACCTGCTTTAATCGCAGCGATGGCTTCATCAATTGTATTATACTTAAACTTTTCCATTTTCTACCTCTTTGTTGCTGCTCAGATAAACCCATTTTCCAGCAGCATATTTTTATTTAAAGCAGGCTCCTGAGTCTGCTTGGGATTAAATTTTAACATTTGCTCTACATATTTGCCGATAATATCCGTTTCCAGATTTACGCTGTCGCCTACATCCTTAAAGCCAAGAGTTGTTTCCTTGGCGGTATGCGGAATCAGCGATACGGAAAAGCTGCTTTCCGTAACCTGCGTCACCGTCAGGCTGATGCCGTCAATCGCAATGCTGCCCTTTTTGATGATATATTTCAAAAGCTCCGGCGGCGTATTGATGGTTACCACCATCGCAATGCCCTCAGGCCTGCGGCTGGCAATTACGCCCAGCCCTTCCACGTGTCCGCTGACAATATGACCGTCAAGACCGTCGCACAGGCGCAGCGTGCGCTCAAGATTCACCCTGTCGCCGGCATGCAGGCTGCCGATATTGGTCAGGCGCACGGTTTCCGGCATCACGTCGGCGGTAAAGGCGGTGTCATCCATGCTTACTACCGTCAGGCAGGCGCCGTTGACGGCAACACTGTCACCGATTTTCAAATTCTGCAGTACCTTCACCGCAGCAACTGTCAGGTGATAGGATTCACCCTGCTGCGCCAGCTTCTGCACCGTGCCCAGTTCGGCTACCAATCCTGTAAACATTATTCAGCCTCCCTCAGCAGCTCCTGCTTATCCAGCTCCGGCACCAGACCTGTTATCAGTACATCACTGCCCAATTTTTCCATATCGACCTCTGTCAGCTGCCAGCCCGTTTCTACCAGACTGCTGCCTGCACCGCCCACCGGGGGCAGAGCTGCAGCGCCGCCGATCAGCTTGGGCGCTACAAAGGCGCACACTCTGTCAGCAAGGCCTGCATCAAAGAAGGCACCGTGAATCGCACTGCCTCCTTCTACCAGCAGGCTGGTAATACCGCGCTCGGCCAAAGCCTGTACAACCTGTGCCACAGGCAGCACGCCGTCAGCCAACGGCAGACGTACCACCTCTACGTTAGGCAGAGCAGCCAGCGCTTCCGCCTTAACGATATCGGAATCCAAACCGGTAAAGATAATCGTATCCGCCAGCGGATTCAGAACTGCTGCCATCAGCGAAATCTTCAGGCTGCTGTCGAGCACCACGCGCACCGGATTTTTGCCGCGCACCAATCGTGTAGTCAGCTCTGGATCATCCTCCAGCACCGTGCCGATGCCGACAAGCACAGCATCATGCTGCTTACGCAGGCGGTGTGCGAAGGTACGTGCCTCCTCGCCGGTAATCCATTTGCTGTCGCCCGTTGCCGTGGCAATCTTGCCATCCAGTGTCATAGCGTATTTTAAAGTAATAAACGGACGCTGCTTCGTAATCCAGGTAAAGAAGCGTTCATTCAGGCGCTGTGCTTCTTTTTCGCACACGCCGGTAACAACCTCTATACCCTGCAGGCGCAGATATTCCAAACCCTGACCTGCAACCTTTGGGTTAGGATCAAGGCAGGCCACCACAACCTTGCCGATGCCCGCGCGTGCTAAGGCTACGCAGCAGGGACCGGTGCGTCCGTAATGGGAGCAGGGCTCCAGCGTTACATAGGCCGTTGCACCCTGAGCCATCTGCTTAGCCTCCGCCAAGGCATTGACCTCGGCATGCGGTTCGCCGGCCTTATGATGATAGCCCTCACCCACAATATTGCCTTCGGCATCCACAATCACACAGCCAACCATCGGATTGGGACTGGTATTGCCCTCTGCCTGCAGCGCCAGCTCCAAGGCCCGCTGCATATATGCTTCATCTGTCATTCTTGCCAAAATATCACCTTCCAGTAATATAAAAAACCGCATAAAGACCTAAGGAGCCTATATGCGGTAAAAATACAGTTTTGCCACCTTTTCTCATCCAGACTATACTGTCGGTACCGGAATCACACCGGTTCATGCGCTGCTGCGCTAGCGGACTTTACCGCCGATCGGGAATTGCACCCTGCCCCAAAGGTTACATTATGAAGTTATTTTTATTATAGCGTCAAATTTTCTTCCAGTCAAGAAAACTATACGTGAACAGTATGATTTACTTCGCTGCCTCTTTAATAATTTCGTAGGTCCAGCGTGCAGTGTTGTACAGGTCCTCTTCCTTCAGATATTCCGCAGTAGTATGCACGTTGCTCATGCCGGTTGCCAACAGGCCGCAGGGCAGGCCGTAGCCGCAAAGATAGTTGCCGTCGCTGCAGCCGCCGGTTGTTTTCAGCTCTACCGGGAAGCCCAGTGTTTCCGCAGCGCGTGCTGCCAGCTTAATGCATTCGTGGTCCTTGTTCAGCTCCACAGCAGGACAGCCTTCCACTACGTCGAATTCAACCTGACCGCCGCCGGCTTCAACAGCTTCTTTAATCAGCGCGATAGTAGAATCCTTCAACGCTTCCAGACGCGGTACGTTCAGAGAACGCATATCAATGACAAATTTAGCCTCCGGGCAAACGATGTTGGTGCCTACGCCTGCATTGAACATGCCAATGTTAAAGGTGGTTTCGCTGTCCAGACGACCATAAGCAGGCAGCTTGGACAGAGCGTCCGCCGCCAGCATAATCGCATTGACGCCTTCTTCCGGAGCAATGCCTGCATGGGCAGCCTTGCCCTTGACGGTTACATAAATATCGTACAGCTTCGGTGCAGCGTAGGTAATTTCGCCCGGTGCACCGCCGATATCCATGCAATAGCCGTAATCGGCCTTAATCCAGCTTTGGTCCATGTTTACTACGCCCAGGCAGCCGATTTCCTCGCTGACGGTAAAGCACAGCTGCACGTCGCCGTGAGCTACACCATCCTCCTTCAGTGCGCGCACCGCCTCCAGCATGGCAGCAACGCCAACCTTGTCGTCACCGCCCAGAGTTGTGGTACCATCGCTGTACAGCACGCCGTCCTTGCGGACAACCTTGGTGCCTGTTGTCGGTGCTACGGAATCCATGTGCGCTTCGAACAGCAGCTTCGGAGCATTCGGCACAGTGCCCTTTACATAGGCCCACACATTACCGCAGGTACCGCCGGTTTTTTCGTGTGCCTTATCCATCTCCGGCTCCAGACCAAGCTCGCGCAGCTTCGCCATAATCAGCTCCGCTTCCTGCTTTTCATCCTTACTGGGGCAGGGAACGCTTACCAGCTCTATAAATTCATCAATCAATCTTGTTTTGTTTATCATTACAGTCACCTCGTAGTAGTTTAATATATAAGCATATTATATACCTTAATGAAAGCCGCACGCAAGTTTAACTGCCGGCAATATTACAGCTGCAGATAGCGACAGGCCAGATACAAAGCGCCCGCAACCAAACCACCGCAGGCACGGATGCGCAGCTTTTTCACATCAACACGCTCCGGGTCGCTCTTCTGCAGACGGCCGATGCCGCCCAGCAGCAGCCATGCGGAAAACAGCAGCATGGCCGCCGCCAGATAATCCCAGCTTTCCAATTTAGCAAAAATCTCCATTATATCACCTATTCTTTATTCTTTTGCGGACACAGATATGCATAGTGACAGTAAGCACAGCTTTCGTTACAGATGCAGGCGAAATCGTCCTCCTCGCCCTTACCGCTGATTTCCTCGCACAGCTCTATTGCTTCCTGCAGGTACGATTTATCCAACGGCAGCTGCCAGACGCTCATGTTCTGCAAAAAGTGCAGCTCGGCGCGCACAACTCTTTTGCCGGGGTACAGCTTTTCCGCAGCATCCTTATACAGCGCCAGCTGATAAGCATAGCCCAGCTTCACCTCGTCAGGCTCCGGCGGCGTACCTGTTTTATAGTCCACTATAATCATATTATCATCTTCGTCAAAGGACAGCAAATCAATTACGCCCTCAGCCGCCAGCTCCTGCTGCAGAGGCTGTACAAATTCTAATTCACGCTTCTGCTTTTTGGGCAATGCTTTATACAAATCGCTGACAATATAAGCATCAAACATACTCTTGGCCTGTGTTGCTGCAGCGCCGGGAGCAAATTCATCCAACGCAATGGCAAAAACAGCCTCCGCATTATAGCCATTATACAGCTCCAGCGCTTTGTGCACAATACTGCCGATTACACTTGCCGGCAGCTCACGCGCCTGCTCGTCAGCAACTGTCTGCTCCAGCTCGGGCAGCGCCAGAACCTGCTGGTAGTAGTACTGGCGCTGGCAATGCAGATACGTCTGCAGCGCACTTGCCGTAAAGCAAGTGCGGCCGCAGGCTGCGTAGGCAGGCAGCGGTGCCAAGGCCAACGGTTCCAGCACCAGCTGCTGCTGCTCGCCCTGCTGCACAACAGCCGGGCTTAAAGCATCAGCACACAAAAGGCGTACCCATGGACAGCTGCTTTCCTGCTTTTCCCAGTCAGCCTCGTATACTGCCTGAAGCTGCTGCCACCAGCCCTTGGCGGCAGGCAACCCGATAACAGCCTCCGGCAGCTTTTCTTCCGCCACCGTACCGACCATTAAAAGCTGCTTTTGCGCACGCGTCATAGCAACGTACAGCAAGCGTCTGGCTTCTTCCTCTTCCAGCACCTTGTCGCGCGCCTTCGCCAGCTCGTACACGCCGCTGTTTTGCAGCTGCATTTCCTTATCGGGTACCTTGATGCCCAAAAGTCCCTGCTCGCCTTCCTTGCCGGGCAAATATTTGATAGACGCAGTATCGCCCTTCACTGATTTATCTAGCTGCGGTAAAATAACCAGATCGAATTCCAAGCCCTTGGAATTATGTATCGTCATAATCTGCAGTGCATCATCGGCCTGTACGGTAGCGGCAGGCTCCTTGCTGCTGCTTGCGCGCAAATCCTTAACGTTTTGCAGCCATTCCGCCAGCGAAGCCTGCTTCGTCTGGCAATACTGCTGTGCCAGGCGGCGCAGCTTTTTGACATTGGCCAGCTTGCTCGGGCCGTTTTCCTGCTGCGACAGAACGAATTCCGGCTTCAGCTCGTCCCAAAGCTGTGCAAACAGCTCCGGCAGTGCCATCAGCGCTGCTGCCTGACGCAGGCTGCGTAAGCGTTCGGCAGCCCGCATAGCCAGCGCCTGCTGCTCCGGCTGCAGGTTCAGCTGCAGCTCACCGCTGCCGACAGCCTGCAAAACGTCCCACAGCTGTCTGTCCTTGCCCGTCTGCCAGAAAAGCTGCGTCAGTGTAGCATCGTTCAGGCCGAAATAGTTGGAGCGCAAAGCACCTGCCAGCTCCAGGCTTGCGTACCGGTTGTGCAGCGCAGCCAGCAGATTCAGAATATCCAGAACCTCCTGCTGCTCATAAAAACCCTTGCCCTTAACTACTACGCAATTTATGCCGTAGCCTTGCAGCGTCTGGCGCAAAATTTCGCAATGCGTCATTGCTCGCAGCAAAATAGCCTTGCTTGCCCCCGGCCTGAGCTGCGGCTCAACCTTGGGCAGCTCCTGCTGCAGATAGGCGGCGATTGCCTCTGCCTCCTTCTGCCATTTATCCTCTTTAGCGCCCAGGTCATCATCCTTGGATTTATACGGCACCTGCAGCAGGCAAACCTTAGCGCCGCCGGTGTTAGCACCCTCGTGATGCTCCAGGCAGATTTCCTCCTTCGGCAAATCCATCAGCTGACAAAAGGCGGTATTACAGCTTTCGACAATGCTTTGCGTGCTGCGGAAGTTGGTTTTCATGCCAAGGTTTTTGCCAGCATTCTGCGCAATATCCTCTTTTACCCTATTAAAGACGCTGACATCCGCATGACGGAAACGATAAATAGACTGCTTTACGTCACCGACGATAAAAAGATTATTCGTATTATCCAGCTTATTGCCGCAGAGCAGATAAATCAGCTGACGCTGGCGTTCGTTGGTGTCCTGGAACTCGTCTACCATAATATATTTATAGCGCTCCTGATACTTTTGCCGCAGCGCCTCATTCTTCTGCAAATGCTCGATGGCCAGCAAATCCAGATCATCATTAAACAGGACATTATTTTCCTGCTTGCGTGCGCTCAGGCAGGCATAAAACTCCTGCAGCACGGCGAGCCAATCCTGCACTAAATCGCAGCCCTTGGCGTTCAAAAGTACATTGTTCAGCTCCTGACGCAGATTTTTTAAATTAGTCAGCTCCGCTGCCAACGCCTTGCCGCTAACCTTAACAACGCCCGACGCATCCAACAGGGAGCAATCCGGCTCCGGCGCCAGCAGCTGCTTTTGCATTTCGTCCAGCAGTCCTGCTGCCTCCGTCAAGGTCTGGCGTCCCTTGGTCTTTGCCCCCAAAGCCTCGCGCGCTTCGATTACCTCGCGCACAGCAGCAAACAGCTTCTGCTGCAGGGCCGGCAGTTCTTCCTTCGCCTTAAGATAAGGCTCTGCCAGATTATCTTCACGCACCAGCTCCGACAGCTTGTCCCCCAGCGCCGTAACCTGATTAACGAAGCTGTTGACGCCGTAGGTTTGCACCAGCCTGCGCAGGGCAGCGTTTTCCTTGATATTTTTGCGTAAATATTGCTGCAGCGTTTCTTTAAAAAAGTCCTGCGCTTCAAAATCCTCTAAAATCGTAAATTCCGGATCAAGCTGTGTTTCTACCGGGTTATCTCTCAAAATACGGCTGCACAGGCTATGAATCGTGCTTATCGGCGCACTCTCCACCTTCTGCAGATGCTCCTGCCAGCGCAGTCTTTCCAAATCATTCTGCGCCTGCTCCACACATTCGCTTACAGCCTGACGTACACGCCCCTTGATTTCGTCGGCAGCCTTGCGCGTAAAGGTTATCGCCACAATATTCGTGGGATTAACGCTCAAATCAGCGCGCAGAATTTGCACAAAGCGCTTCATCAGCACATAGGTTTTACCGCTGCCGGCACCGGCGAGCAGCGAAACATTGCTTTTAATCGTATTTATCGCCAAAGCCTGCTCCGGTGTAGGATTCTTACTCATCGCTCTCGCCTCCCTGTCCGCCGTCGCCGCTCACCAGCTGCACACGGCAAATATCATGTAACGGGCAATATACATCGCAGCGCCTGCAGCCTGCCAATGCAAAATCGCCTGCATAAATTCTTTCTATATAATCCTTCAGCAGCTGCTCTTTTTCCTGCTTAAAGCTATCCCAGGTCAGCTCTGCGGCGTTCTTCGGCTTTTTATACGGCAAGTCGCTGTTGCCCACGCTTTCCAGCAAAAAGGCACTTTTACGCTTGCCCTCCTTCAGCGAATAATAGCAGCCGCCGCTGACTGCAAGCTGCTCCTTGGAAAGCTCCGCCACCGCCAGCAGATACACCGGCAGCTGCAGGTCGAGCCCTTGCTCCATCGCACTGCCTGTGGGAGGAGTGCCGCTTTTATAGTCCGTGATAAAGGCATGCTCGCCGTCGCTGTCGATTCTGTCAACTCTGCCGATGAGCGATACATCACTGCCGTCACTGAGCGTCAGGTACAAGGGCTTGCCGTTTTTAGAGCTAAAATCCCATTCCACGGCCTGCGGCGTAAAGCCTCCCCAACGCTGCTGGTCGGCATATTCAAAGTGCAGCCAGCGCACCAGCATACGCCATAAGCGCTGCTTTTCCACCTGCCAGATATCCTCGTTTACGGAAGCAACGGTGCTGCTGCCGTCATTGCGCGCAGCGGTGCAGACATCCTCAAAGACTGCTTCCAGCTCCTCCGTCAGGTCTTCCATAGTTTCACCGATAATTTTGCTCCCAAGATAAGGCTCGACAAAATTCTTCAGCGTCTGGTGCAGAATATCACCGGCATCACGCGGCTGCAGCAAATCATCCGCTTCCTCCTCCGACTGCGCCAGCCACACCTTCTCCGCCAAAAAGCGGAAGGGACAGGCAGCGTAAGCCTCCAGCCTGCTCGCGCTGAAGCGGCTGCCGATTTGCTTACGCAGCAGCTTCGTCGGCAGGGAATTTTGCAAATCGCCGTTATATTCCGGCTGCTGTGCCTTACGCAGAATATCCGCTTTGGCTGCCAACTGCTGCTCCGCAGAGGGAGCCTTTTGCCCGCTGAGCTCTGCTATTTTCGGCAAATCCGCAGCAGCAAAGCGCTTGTCGCTATACGCCTCCTCCGCCGAAGCAACGCCGAAATCAGGCAGCGTCTGCGATTTCACATAGTTCTTGTCCAGACGCTTGTCCTCACTTCCCGGCTGCAAAAACAGCTTCCAAATTTCCTCCAGATAGCTGCTGGCCAGGCTTTCGCCCACATCCTCATGCCAAGTGAGGATGAGCTCCCTTTGCGCCGCACACACAGCCTGAGCAAAGAAATAGGCATCCTCATCAAAGGAGGAGCCAACCGTGGGCAAATCATAGCCTGCATCCGCCAGCTGCTTACGCTCCGTATCGTTATAAATCCAGTTTTCGTTTTTAGCCTGCGGAAATTCGCCCTCGCGCAGGCCCATAATATACACGCTGTCAAAGCTCAGGCCCTGTACGTTGCCAACCTCCGTAAAGAGTACGCCGTCCCTGCGGCCGAAGCGCAGCGTAAGCTGCACCTGTCCCAAGGCCTCCTGCAGCAGGCTGTTCCACTGGCTCAGCGTCAGCTTATAGGTAAGATTGTGCGCAACATCATAATCATGCACCAGCTGCTGCACAGCCTTCAGCACAGCGTCCTTGCTACGCAGGCAGGTCAGCATAAAGTCAATAGCTACTCCCTGCTTATGCAAGCTGCCCAAACGTTCCTCCAATGGCAGCGATTGCACAAGCTGCGTCAGCTGCCCGGCATATTCGCTGATTGTTGCCTCCGCTTTGGTATTTTCTATAAAAGCATCCAGCTGCTGCCACAGCTCCGTTGCATCGCCCAGCAGCTCGTGTGCTTTCTGCATAGCCTCCTGACGTGTTTTGAAATACGTTTGCGTGCGCAGGCTGCTTGCCGTTTCCACATCCACATCAAAGAACAGACGCAAAAGCTCGCAGTTCAGCAGCTCCAGATAGGCCGTTGCCGCCTCACGTCCCCTGCCTGCGGCAGTAAGCAGCAGGCGCAGCATAACAGCCAATGGCTGCGACACCAGCGCTGTCGTCTGCGGCAGGCTCACCGGCACACCGTATTCATCCGCCAGCTGGCGCAGGCCGCTGTATAAGGAAAAGTCGCGCACGGCAACAACAATGCGATTGGCAGCGCACTTTTCATGCGCCAGCTGTTGCTTGATACGCTTCAGCACCCAGCGCATCTCCTGCTCATCGGAGGCAAAACAGTAGCTTTCCACACCCTCCGCAATTACCGGTGCAGGCGCATGCCCCAAGTGACGCAGCTGCCGCATAGCAACGCCTGCCGGAGCTTGTCCCAATTCCTCTGCCGCAAGGCTTGCAACAGTCGCACCAAGAATTTTGAGCGCGTTGACGGTGTTCGTGCTCGCGCGCATAAACTTGGTAATCGATTCATACTTCGCCTTTTCGTCGGAGCTTACTCTGCGTCCTTCGTAGCTCATGCTGATTACCAGATTATCCACATGCTTTGCCAATGCCTGCAGAAAGTTTATCTGCACCTGGTCAAGGCTGAAGAAATCGCAGATATAAATATGCTTCCAGGGAATTTTGCAATCCTGCTTCTCCAACATCTTCTCTGCCAGACGATACTTGCCCTCCAGGTCGTACCAGTTATTGTTTTCCAGATATTGACGATAAAGCAGATAAAAATTGCAGACACCCAAATCCTTGCCCTTCAGCTCATCCTCCTCAAAGGATTTTTGGATTTGGCCGTAGATATCGTCCTTAGTGGCACCGCAGCGCGACAGCTGGCTTACGAGTGAGGTCATGGCCTTCACAAAGCCTGTTTTATGCGCCAGCGAGCCGAAATATTCCAGCTGCTTGTGTGTGGTCATACCGGTAAGCTGCTTGTTCTCCATCATGTAGTCAATAATATCCTGCACAATCAGCTCCTGACTGCGACGGCTCAATTCCTTGTAATCGGTACCGCCGTTGATATTCATCAGCTTGCTGGCCAAGGTGTCCATGCCCATGGTTTCAACATTAGGGTAATTGCGGCGCACCTCGTCCATCAGCAGGCGGTTCGGCAGCACCAGTACGCCCTCGCCCAACGGCTGCTGCGAAAGCTCCTCTGCCAGCTGCGAGCGCAGGCTGCAGCCGAGAGGTACATAAATCAACTTTGCCATAACAATCTCCTTCTTTTACTTCTCTAATGCTTCAAGTAATCTTGATAAAATCTCTATACCATTTATTATACCATAAGCGACTGTCAAAGATTGTCTATTTGAGGAACAAACTTTTAGGAAGAAAGGAACAGTAACCTCCTCTCTCCTCACTTGACTTTTCTCTCCGCTTCAATTAAACTTAAAGTATGTTCTTACAAAACTGCAGGTAACATTACGCTTCCAGCTACC
>NZ_CALDXR010000054.1 GCF_937920985.1 uncultured Phascolarctobacterium sp. | reverse complement strand
GTGGTGTGAGAGGTCGACTGCTCAAATAATGAGCAGTCTCCTACTCGATTTTAAAAAGCAGGAGCTGCTGTACGATTGTATAGCAGCTCCTGCTTTATGGCATAATAGATTATTTTTGAAGCATATTAGTAATAGCATCACTCGAAAGCTTGATATCAAGGTGTTGATCAGTGACGATTACTTTGTCTAAAAATAAATCGATAAGTAATTTTTTGGCATCTACATCAGACATATCATTCAGTTTTTGACGAAAAAGCTGGAATGCTCTTTCGATTTCCCGGTCATTTAAAATTTTATTTTGCTTTACCTTTTTGAGAGTTTTGATTTCTGTTTGCAATGTTTCAATCGCTTCTTTGGCAGCGCGTATTTTGGTTATAGTAAAATCATCATGCATACCGTCTTCGACTAATTTATACAAATTTGCACGTTTTGATTCAGCTTGCGTAAGCTGAGATTGCTTGCGAGCTATATCTTTGTCGATAGATCCTTTTTGAGCTGCGTACTTTTTACGCATTTTATCGGCGATGCTTGAAAAGGCTTGAGGAGTAAGGATTTCGTTTTTTATTTTGGTCAGCACTGCTTCCTCTACATCGTCTTTCCTAATAGTTTTTTGCGGACAGCTTTGAAGGGGAACCCTCTCTTTTGTGAGGCAACCATAATACGAGTACATTTTTTTGTGTGGAGTAACGCTATGACCTCCCATAGCTTGACCACAATGACCACAAATTATTTTGCCGCTCAAAAGATAGTTAACCTTGGATTTGAACGTAGGTCTTGCTTTATTGATTTTGCGGCGAGCTTGAGCTTGCTGAAAAACATCTTTACTGACTATAGCAGGAATGGCATCCTCAAGGCGTATAAAATCATCGGGACGGGTTTTTGCGTGCATGTTGCGACCGCCCTTTTTGCGAGGCGATTTGTTAAAGGTATAAGTACCGCAATAGCGTTCGTTTCCGATGATATCGTAAAGGCTGTTTTTGCCAAAAGGTTGGCCGTTGCGCGTTGTGAACCCCTTTTTGGCTAGTATAATGCAGATATCTTTGTAGCCATGCCCAGCAACATACAAGTTAAAAATCAGGCGGATAGCCTCAGCTTCTTGGTCATCAATAACGTAATACTTATCAACAATTTTATAACCTAAAGGAGGCGTGCCACCGTTAAATTGGGCTTTATAGGCATTTTCGTTCAAACCCTTCTTAGTTTCTTTTGCCAGGTTCCTTGAATAGTAGGCTGCCATAGACACAAGCATTCCCTCCATCATCTGGCCTTCGGGCGACGCGTCTATGTGCTGCACTGCGTATTCATAGCGTATACCCAGCTTTTCCAGTTTATCCTTGGTCGTATAGTAATTCAGCTCGTTGCGGCTGTTGCGGTCAATTTTATGGAAAATGATGATATCAAACTTATCCTCTAGCGCATCGGCCAGCATCTGATTATAAGCGTCGCGCTTGGTCAGCTCGCGGCCGCTTTTGGCCTCATCGACATATTGGCCAACGACGAGATAGCCTTTGCTCTGACAATAGCTGCAGCAGGCGCGTACCTGTGCGTCGATGGATTCTTCACGCTGCATATCGCTGGAGAAGCGTGCGTAAATAACGGCGCGCGGCATTAGGCTGCCTTCTCCTTATTATCGAGGGTATCGCTGTCGCTGCTAGTAAGCAGGAGGGACAGGATGTAATCAGCAAGTTTGTCGAATTTGTCGTCCATAATTAACACCACTTTCTTTTTATATAATTAATCTTCTTATCCTTTTTTTATTTTAATAAAAGTAAAGTTAGCCAAGAGTTAATAAAAATAGATAAAAGAAAGATAATAAAATTTTTATTAAAAAATCCGGGGGCGCGTAGAGGTGCGTGTCCCCGGATTTTTTAATTTTCTAGCAAAGAAGTAGAGTGATGAAATTTTTAGTACTTATTAAAGAGATTATCCCCAACACATGAAGTCTGTTGTTGAGGATATAAAAGCTACTCACTAATAGATTTGTCGTAGTCTGTATAATCATTTAAGAGTATATCTTTGCGTCTGTCTATTTTATCGAACTTAATAGGATAACATGACTCAATCAATCTGCTCCAAATACGGTAATGTTTAGTTTGGGTCGAATTAAGAATGTTTTTTATATTTGTGTTTGTAGTAACTAACATAGGCTTTTGGCAATTGTAGCGTGTATCTATTAGCAAAAACAATACTTCCAAGAACCAGTCTGGTATAGTCTCAAGGTATATATCATCAATCAGTACTAATTCGTAAAACATTAAAGCGTCAATAATTTCACTTTTTTTGGCATGCGAGAAGGCCAGCGAAAATTTTTCCGTATTAGTTACCAAACAGGGATAGTTTCTTTCAACCAATTTATTCACAATGCCTTTGGCGGCAAATGATTTGCCACTGCCGTTAGGCCCCCACAGTAATAATCCTTTGCCTTTTCTACGGTACTCATCGAAATTATCAACATAATCATTGATTCTTTTTGAAATAGTGGGGCTTTTGTTATCGTCATCGTCCAAACAGACGTGATTGTATGTTGAAGGTAAAAAACCGATAAAACGATAATCCCTAGCTTGTTGTTGAAGCTTTATAATATTATCGGCTTTGTCCTTAGCGTCTCTTTCGCACTTTGATTTCTCCAATTCACATCTGCATTTGCGGGGAGCGCAAAATTTGTGCCCTTGGAACACGTGGTGCTCTTCTTTTGGCGTATTGCATTTACCGCAGTACAGTACACCATCAACATAATAATCATAAGTATTGATAATCTGCTCTTGATTAAGAGCTAACGCATCAGGGATAATAGTTTTAATATCCAAGTAGTTAACCTCCTAGCAGTTTTGATAATTTATCATTATTATCAGCATTAACAGAGTTGTCAGCAGGCTTATCTTTGTTGTGTTTATACCATCTTAGTATAGTAGCATAATGATCAACGTATTTTTTGCCCGTTGATTGTATATAAGTATCTAACGACGTAATCATAGTATCAACAATATTGCTGTCATTGATTTTTTCGAGGAGTTGTTTATGTTCACTTTCAGATAAAAAGACATTGCCAAACTCGCCATATGTTTTTTTGTCTATATTTTTATCTTTTTTGCGTGCGCGCCAAGCTTTAGTTCTCTCTGCACCGCTTAAGGGCACGATTTTGTTGAGCGTATCGGTACTTTGATATTTATTCCAGTTTTTGATGTGCAGGTTATTATCGACGTAATCAAGCATGTTGTACTCAAGGAGACGCTTGATGACTTCATTGACAATTTCTTCCGCGATGCCGAATTCTGTTGCTAGGCTTTGACTCGTATAAGGGATGCTTGGAGTAATATACAACTTGCCATTATCATTTATTAATCCGCCTAAAATGATAAGTCTAAACCAAATAATGATAATAGCATCAGCGTAAGGTTTGGTTGATAATTGAATAATTTTCCGATTCGAAAATATATTTGTGGATATTTTAACCCAATTTGCTTGTATACCCATAATATCACCTCCCTATAATATCTTTAATTTTCACCGATTATCTCGGTTTTTCGTAGTTTT
>NZ_CALDXR010000053.1 GCF_937920985.1 uncultured Phascolarctobacterium sp. | reverse complement strand
CGGCGTAGCTCAGTTGGCTAGAGCATGCGGTTCATACCCGCAGTGTCCGCGGTTCGAATCCGTGCGCCGCCACCAACTCTAATTCAAGACTTCCAAGAAATTGGGAGTCTTTTTTTGTCTGCAACAGGTAAATGGAATATAAAATATTCTGCTTCGTATCATGTAAATTTTTTTGTTAGTTTTAATATTTTTTACGTAAAAATAAATTGCAACAGTTTTCATATTTTTCTTGACTCTGCAATCTTTAAATGATATACTTGTAAACAGTATTAATTACGAAAACAGATAGAGACACAAAAAACATATATATCTGAATAGACATATGTGTAAATGACTGGTTTTGGCTATGGCAGACTTTGCCGAATTTTAATCTGTTATAGCTGTGATTGGTATATATTTTAAGGAGTGGTATGAGTATGCAGAAAAAAGAACTATCTAAGTTAGTCCTGACAACCCTGTTAACTGGCGGTGTACTATGGGGGGGGACAGCATTCGCTGCTGAAGAGAATTTACAGGAGTTTTCCTTGGACACTATGGTTGTTACCGCAACCAGAACTCAGATGTCAGTTAAAGAAACACCTACAGCAGTAGAGGTTGTTGACAGTAAAAAGCTGGAGCAGACACAGGCTAAAACCCTGCATGATGCATTGAAGGGTGCTTTGGGCGTCAACGTATTCAACGATTTCCAGGGACGCAGCAATGTCAGCATTCGCGGCAGTGAATCCCGCCACGTACTGATTATGGTTGACGGCAAGCGTTTAGGCGGCGAGGCTGCTTACAACTCTGCCAACGCTTGGGACGTAGACCGTATCCGCATGGAGGACGTTGAAAGAGTTGAGATTATCCGCGGACCTGCTGGCGCACTCTATGGCAGTGATGCTATGGGCGGTGTTATCAACGTTGTTACCAAAACTCCGGATAAGACTATTGCTAACATTAATTATGAATATGGCTGGTATGAGGATGGTAAGGGCGCAGGCTATAAAGGCAACCTGTATCTGCAGGGCGCTGAGGGCAATTATTCTTATAAGATTAATGCCGGCCTGAATAAGAGCAGACCGTATATGGATCCTAAAGGCAGCGGCGATTCGATGAACTTCTTCGGCAAGCAGCAGCCTCTTTCTTTGAGTGTTGGCTATCACTTCGACAATGGCAATAAATTAACCGTAGATTACAGCAAAATCAAAGAAGAAAATCAAAAATCGACTACTACCAGAAAAATTATGGTGCCTAGCAAAGTATGGCAGGATCAGGTGCAGACGATTTGGAATAATAATAAACGCACTGACTATGCTATTACTTATCAGGGTTCAGATGACAGGCAGGACTGGATGCTCAGAGCCTATAAATCAGTATTTGACAAGGATTATATGAGCCAGAACAAGACACGCATGACTAACCTGATGAGACCTGGCGGTATTGGTGACTGGACGCTGAAGGATCCTAAGCATGATACGGTTAAGCGTACTCTGAGCGTTATTGAAGGCAAGGATACCTTTAACCTTAGTGATAAGAATAAGCTGACCGCCGGTTTTGAATATCGTAAGGATGAGAGTGAGGGTACACGTTTAAAGAAACCTAACACATCTTTGGGTGGCGCAAGTGCTCATGATGCTTTTGATAAAGCAGCTATTAATTATATGGCAGCATATGTTCAGGATGAATTCAGACCGAATGATAAATGGCTGATTATTCCTTCCGTGCGTTTTGACCACAGTGATCAGTTCAGCAACAAGCTGACCAGTAACTTAGCTGCAACCTATAATGCTGCTGATGATGTACGTATCAAGGCTGTAGTTGGTCAGGGCTACAAGACACCGACCGTAAATGATTTGTATATATTCTGGGAGATGTATGCTTCTAATCCAGGTGGACCTGGTCAATTCTATGTGGGCAATCCTGATTTGAAGCCGGAAAAATCCTTGAGCTATGAATTATCTGTAGAAAAGGATTGGGGAGACAGATCTACAGTTCACTTTGGCTTATTCAGAAATGAAGTTAAAGATTTGATTGGTACCCGTTGGACAGGAGAATATACTGAGCAGCATCCTGATATTTATCCTGGAGTTAACCATGACATGATCATGGCTTATGAAAATGTTCCTGAAGCATTACTGCAGGGTGTGGAATTGTATGGTTCTCATAGAATCGGTAAAGATATTTATCTTAATGCTGGTTATACTTTCTTGGATGCTAAAGATAAAACAGCGGGAACTCGTTTGAAAGATAGAGCTAAGCATCAGGTAACCTTTGGCGTTTCCTATCAGCCAGAAAATATTTATGCTTGGGATCTGAGCTTTGACCTTGTGTCTAATATCAATTATTACTTCAATAATGGTGATAAGAGTACAATGGGCAATTTTGTTTACGAAACCAAGGATTTCACCATTGCCAATATTATGACCTCCAGACATCTCAATAAAGACACCAAGATTTATCTGGGTATTGATAATATCAGCAATCACCAGAACTTTGGTCCGTATTCTGACGGCAGTCTTGGCCGTATGTACAGAGTTGGTATGGAATATAAATTCTAAACATAGCGGTAAAGTAAAAGCACAAATAAAGCAGGCCCGATGGCCTGCTTTGTTTGCCTAAGAGGAAGTATTATGCGAAAAATTTTCAGTTTCATTTTAACGGTTCTTATGGTATGCTTATGTATAAGCGGTTGCTCTCCGCTAACCGGCAGTTCCGGTTCGAGTAGCGCAGTAAAAATTACCGATGATAACCAGCGTATTGTTACCTTGAAGAAGATTCCGGAAAGAATTGTTGTCCTGTCCCCGTCCTTCCTGGAGCTGGTGGAGGCAGTAGATGGCAAGGTTGTCGGCCGCGCCAAAACGCAGGTAGGCAAGGTGCCCGCTTTTGCCAAGGATGCTGCCGAGGTAGGCTTTATCTTTAATATCAATGTAGAAAAAATCGTGGAGCTGAAGCCTGATCTGGTAATTGCTTATAAGGGCATGCACGAGCGTTATCTGCATACCCTGGAATCCAACAATATTCCCGTTGTTGTGCTGAACCTTAAATCTTATGAGGATGTTAAGCACAGCATGCTTACCATAGGCAAAATATTGCGTAAGGATGCTAAGGCGCAGAAGGTTGTGGCAAGCCTTGATAAGGATATCAATGCTACAGTAAGCAAGCTGCCTAAAAGCGAGCGCAGCGTAGCGATTCTGCACACCACCAGCATGGGCATTACTATGGAAAAGGAAACCAGTATTGCCGGCTGCTGTGCTAAAATGCTTAAATTACGCAACGTGGTACAAGGCGAAACCAAGCCTGTCAGCGGACCGATGGGAACTCAGCCTGACAAGGCTCCCTACAGCTTAGAGGATTTGCTGGAGAAAAATCCGCAGGTAATTTTTATCACCTCTATGGGTGCGCCCAGAGATAGCGAGGGTAATCCTAAGCTGGAGATTATGAGCAATCCGGCGTGGAATTCCATTGATGCGGTAAAAAATAAGCAGGTATTTTTCCTGCCGGATGATTTGTTCCTGCTCAATCCTGGCTTGGAATATCCTAAGGCAGTACGCTACATGGCAGCAAAAATGTATCCTGATGCAGTAAAGGAGTAGGCTGATGATTGATTATGCAAAAAATATTCAGGCGTTTTATGAGCGCGATGATTATAAGGCTCTTGCCGGCCAAGCGGGGGCAACTGCTGTGGAAGCAAGCTTTAAGGAGCTGACATATGTTCCGCGCAAGACCAAACCGTTGCCGGGGATGATGGCCGGGACGATGCTGCAGGAGTTTGCTCTACAGCCTGCGCAGCCGACGGCGCTGTACCTGCATATTCCGTTCTGCAATCTGCGCTGCTCCTATTGCAGCTTTTACCGCAATCCCTTTGAGGCAGAGCAGGTGGAAGAATATGTGCAGGCGCTTTTGGCGGAGCTGGATTTCCTGCAGCAGCAGGGTGTTTTTGCCAAGCAAAGACCGGAAGCGGTTTTCTTTGGCGGTGGTACGCCGTCCGTGCTCAGTCCGGCGCAGGTCAGCGCGCTGCTGAACAAAATTCACAGCGTGGCAAAGCTGGCGGATGATTGCGAGGTAACCTTTGAAAGCAGTATTTATGATTTGTCTGCGGATAAGCTGGCTGCCTGCATTGCCGGCGGTGTAAACCGCTTCAGCTTCGGCGTGCAGGCCTTTGATACGCAACTGCGCCGCTCCTTAGGCAGGCTGAATACGAAGGAAGAGGTAACGGCCAAGCTCGAAGAGGTGGCAGCTAAAGGCGTCAAGGTTATCATCGACCTGATTTATGGCCTGAACGGCCAGACGCAGGCCATGCTGCTGGACGATATCAGAACAGCGCTGGCCTGCGGCGTGAGCGGCATGGATTTGTACAAGCTGCAGATTATGCCTAAATCTCCCTTAGGTCAGGCGATTGCCAAGGGGAATATCAAGTATGAGTATAATGATAAAATGCTGGCGGAAATGTTCGTCGCTGCCGATGCGCTGCTCGCGGAGCAGGGAGCCAAGGCGCTGAGCTGCTGCCATTGGGCAATGCGCGAGGATGAACGCAGCGGTTATAATACGTTAGTTAAGAGCGGTGCCAATATCATTACCTGCGGTGCGGCCTGCGGCGGTCACATGGGAATGTATAATTATATGAAGACTATGGACCGAAGCGACTATGTAAAAAAGGCTATGTCCGGACAGTACGCTGTCATGGGCATGGGCAAGCATAACGAAAACTATCTGCTGTTGGAAAAGCTTTCCGGACAGTGTGATTCCGGCAGGTTTGATTTTGCTTTGCTGAAGCAGTATAGCGATGCGGATTGGGAAAAACTGTTTGCGCCGCTGTTGGAGCAGTGGGAGCTTTTGGACCTGCTTTATGCTGTGGACGGCCAGTATTATTTTACGGCGAAGGGCAAATATTACTATCGTCAGATGGACAGAGTGCTGCTGACAGCTGCGGAATGCGCGCTTTACGGCAAGCCGGGACTGATGGAGCAGGCAGGCCAGAAGATGATGGGCATTATGAAGAATATGAAATAAAAGGAGTGTACTACTATGCAGGACATTTTAATCGTTTATGACAGCAAAACCGGTAATACGGAAAAGGTTGCCAAGGCTTTGGCCGAGGCCGCAGGCGAACGCTGCGTGCTGGCGCAGGTTGACTCTGCTCCGGCTGCGGATGACTTCGCTGTTGTTGTGGCAGGCTACTGGGTTGATAAAGGCGCACCGAACGCAAAGATGAAAAAATATCTGGAGAATTTGCACGGCAAAAAGGTAGTGCTGTTCCAAACCTTGGGCGCAGATCCCGCGAGTGACCACGCTGTAAGCTCCCTGGTAAATGCAGGCGTATTGATGAACAAGGACTGCAAGGTGCTGGGAACACTGTCTATCCGCGGCGCTATTGATCCGGCGCTGATTGCCATGATGCGCAAGATGCCGTCAGGCAGTCCGCACAGCCCCAGCCCCGAGAGCGAGGCTCGTTGGGCTGCGGCTGCAAGCCATCCGGATGCAGAGGATCTGGCTAAGGCCAAGAGCTTTATGCAGGGATTTTTGGCTATGTATGACAAGTTCCTAAAAATGATGTAAGAGCAGTCCTTCGTATAAGAACAGTGCTTTATAATGCGCAGTCGCAATTTGGCTGCTCGTGGGCAAGGATAAGCCTAAGAGTCAGGTTATCAAGGGCGAAATTACCGCTCCTATCAACTTGCCGGATGCCTGCCGTTTCATGAAGCGCTGCGACTGCCGGTATTTGTGATAAAGGCAATTCTGTACTGCGCGAGGTTGAGCCGCAGCATTTTGTGGCCTGCTCCTGCGTAAAATAATTTATATTGAAAAAATTAACCGCCCTCTGAAAAGTTAATTTCAAGGGGCGGTTGTTATTATATTTGCTGGTTTCATCCAAATAGATGATGGTTTTGGACGAAAAGCAAACAGGCTGGATGAAAGGAAAAATAATAAATCATTTTCCCCTCTTTATCTTTTGCTCAAAAAGTGCTATAATAAACATCAAATTGAATCGACCCCTGATAACACGATGAACAAGCAAGTAGGTTTAAGGCTGTGTTTAAGAGAGCGAAGTCACCGGCTGTAAGCTTCGCACACAAAATTATGCTGAAGTTCCCTTGGGAGTGTCCTGCCTGAAGGCTGCATGGCTGTGTAGGGTGGGCGTAAGGCTGCGTTAAAGCTTGCAAATGAAGGAACAAATTTGGGTGGTACCGCGAAGTTTTTCGCCCCTGTAAACTTATCAGTTTTGCAGGGGCGTTTTCTTATTTTAGGGGCAGTTGAGAATGCAGCGGCTATGTTATTGATTTGCATATCCGGCACTTTCTGAACTGTCCAAGGAAGAAAGGATGAAATCAATGAAAGAAAAATTGGAAGCATTAAAAGCACAGGCTTTAGAAGAGCTTGCTGCCGTAACTTCTCTTGATGCGCTCAAGGACCTGCGCGTCAAATATCTGGGCAAAAAAGGCCCGATGACTGAAATCCTGCGCGGCATGGGCAAGCTGCCTGCCGAAGAGCGTCCGAAAATCGGCCAGATTGTTAACGAAATCAAGGCTGAGCTGGAAGGCAAAATCAACGAAGCAACCGCCGTGCTGGAGAAGAAGGCACTGGCTGACAAGCTCGCTAATGAGCAGGTTGATATTACTCTGCCTGGTCGCAAGCCGAAAACCGGTCATCTGCATCCCGTAACCCTGACCATGCGTGAGATTAAGAAAATCTTCATGCGTATGGGCTTTGACGTTTGCGACGGTCCGGAAATCGAGGACGTATACCACAACTTCACCGCACTGAACCTGCCGCCTGATCATCCGGCACTGGATATGCAGGATTCCTTCTATATCACCGAAAACTATCTGCTGCGCACTCAAACCTCCGGCGTGCAGGCGCGTACTTTGGAAAGCAAGGAGCCTAACACTCCGATTCGCATGATTTGCCCCGGTACCGTTTACCGCTGCGACTATGACGCAACCCACTCCCCGATGTTCCATCAGGTAGAAGGCCTTGTTGTAGATAAAAACATCAGCCTGGCAGATTTGAAGGGAACTCTGGAGCTGTTCTGTAAGCAAATGTTTGGCGATGATGTTAAGGTGCGCCTGCGTCCTTCCTACTTCCCGTTTACCGAGCCTTCCGTTGAGGTTGACGTATCCTGCCCGATTTGCCATGCTAAGGGCGGCGGCTGCCATGTCTGCAAGGACAGCGGCTGGCTGGAAATCCTCGGCGCCGGTGTTGTACATCCCAACGTATTGCGCATGAGCGGTTATGATCCCGAGAAAATGACCGGTTTTGCCTTTGGTCTGGGCGTTGAACGTATCGCTATGCTGAAATACGGCATTGACGATTTGCGCCTGTTCTTCGAAAACGACCAACGCTTCATCAGTCAGTTCAAATAAGGAGGATCAATCATGCTTGCATCTTTAGAATGGTTAAAACAATATGTAGATATTAACATCTCCGTTGCGGAGCTGTGCGATAAAATTACCCGTGTCGGCCTGGAGGTTGACACCGTAACCCAACTGGGCAAGGGCCTGGAGGGTGTTATCACCGGTAAGGTTATGGAAATTCACCGTCATCCCGACAGCGACCACCTGTGGGTTTGCATGCTGGATTACGGCCAAGGCGGCGAGCCGGTGCAGATTCTTACCGGCGCACAAAACGTACATCAATATGACATTGTGCCTGTTGCCGTAGTTGGCAGCGTACTGCCTCCGAGCGAGCGCAACCCTGAGGGCCTGAAGCTGAAAAAGGCTAAAATGCGCGGCCTTGATTCCTTCGGCATGCTGTGCAGTGCCGATGAGCTGGGCATTGAATCCAAGCTGCTGCTGCCGGAGCAAAGAAACGGCATCTTCATTCTGCCGGAAAACACTCCGATTGGCATAGACATCAAAACCGTTTTAGGCTTGGATGATACCGTTATAGATATCGACCTGACCAGCAACCGTGCGGACTGCTTCAGCATTATCGGCTTGGCGCGTGAAATCAGTGCTATTACCGGCTGCCCGCTGAAAATGCCTGCTATGGACGTTAAGGAAGCTGCCGCAGGTAAGGCCAGCGATTATGTAAACGTAAAAATTGATGCACCGGAGCTGTGCTCCCGCTTTGCTACCCGTGTGCTGAAGGATATCAAAATCATGCCTTCTCCTGAATGGATGCAGCGCCGTCTGCGTGCCTGCGGCGTGCGCCCCATCAGCAACGTAGTTGACGTTACCAACTATGTTATGCTGGAGCTGGGCCAGCCGATGCATGCCTATGATGCAGACAAGGTTGCAGGCCACACTCTGATTGTGCGCCGTGCAGAAGAGGGCGAAAAGCTCGTTACCCTCGACGGTAAGGAGCGTGAGCTGACCTCCGCTATGATTACCATCGGTGATGCCGAAAAGGCTGCCGGTCTTGGCGGTGTTATGGGCGGTCTGCTGACCGAGGTTACCGACGCAACCAGGAACGTTATTCTGGAGGCTGCTTCCTTCCACGGTCCTTCTATCCGCCGCACCTCCCGTGCGCTGGGCCTGCGCAGTGAAGCCAGCGGCCGTTTTGAGCGCGGTGTTGATACTATCCGCGACCATGACGCACTGAACCGTGCTGCTCACCTGCTGGAGCAGATGGGTGCCTGCGAAACCTTCAGCGGTATCGTAGAGGCTTATCCGGAAGAGCTGAAGCCGGCAGTAATCACTACTACCGCAGCAAAGATTAACGGCCGCATCGGCGTGAATATCGCTGAGGACGAAATGGTTGCTATTCTTACCAAATTAGGCTTCGGCGTAGAAGCAAAGGACGGCGAGCTGCTGATTACCGCTCCTACCTGGCGCCGTGACATCGACTGCGATGCTGATATCAGTGAAGAAATTGCCCGAATGCATGGCTATGACTTTATCGAAAGCCATCAGCCGGAGCTGACCATCACCCAGGGCAGCCAGTCTGTGCTGGACGATGTTAAGGACGACGTACAGGATTACATGGTTGGCGCAGGCCTGAGCGAAATGATGACCTATAGCTTTATCAAAGCCAACGCTTATGATAAAATGCTGCTGGCAGCAGATGATGCACGTCGTAACTGCATTGAGCTGCTGAACCCGATTACCGACGCTTTCTCCGTAATGCGCACCACTATGATTCCGAGCGCGCTGCAGACTGCCTCCTTCAACCTGCGCAACCACAACAACAGTGTTGCTCTGTTTGAAATCGGCCGTATCTTCCTGCCGAAGGCACTGCCGCTGACCGAGGATCCCGAGGAGCGTCAGCTGCTGACCGCAGTACTGAGCGGCAGCCGTAAAGCACTCAACTGGTGCGACGATAAAGGCAACGTTGACTTCTATGATATGAAGGGCATCGTTGAAGGACTGCTGGAAGCAATGCAGGTGAGCGATTACACCATGACTCGCAGCCAACAGCCGTACCTGCATCCGGGCAAGAGCTGTGACATCGTTGTCAATGGCGAGGTTATCGGCTCCTTCGGTGAGGTGCACCCGGTAGTTCAGGAAAACTTTGAGCTGGATCAGGTTACCTACGTGCTGGAAATGGCCGTAGAGCCTTTGGTAGCAAGCGCAACTGCTGTACCGCAATACAAGCATCTGCCCAAGTTCCCGAGCATGAGCCGTGATATTGCCGTTGTTGTTCCGGCAGAGGTAACCAACGCCGAGCTGGAGCAGGTTATCCGTGCGCATGCAGGCGAGCTGCTGCAGGGTGTGCGTGTATTCGATATCTACACCGGCAAACAGGTTGCTGCAGGCTGCAAATCTATGGCCTTCAACCTGACCTATCAGGCTGCAGACCGCACTCTGACCGATGCTGAGGTTGATGCTTCCATGAAGAAGGTAATTGCTGAGGTTGCCGAAGCATATAAGGCTAAGCTGAGAGATTAATTAAGATATTATTATTACATATAAAAGGACTCGCTGCCGCTTTTTAGCGGTGGCGAGTCTTTTGTATTTGTACAAAAATTCCGTTGTTAAAATATTTGCTTTACAAATTCCTATCAATGTACTATGATAATAGTGAGGACCAATTTTTTTATTGAGGGGGTTTTCTTATGTACAAATTATGGAACATGTTAGCAGAAATGAAATCAGATGCTTATGAATGGGTAGAGCTTTCCCACTCTATGAACAATAACAGCCCGGTGTGGAGCGGTATTCCAGCAGGCTCGGTAGAGGTTAGCAAGACAGTGTTCGATTGGGGCAACCCGATGCTGGAATGTTTGATTCAGACCTTCAAATTTCCTGGCCAATACGGCACACATATTGACTTTCCCGGTCATTTTGTTAAGGATATGCCTTTATCCGAAGCGTTCGGCGCACAGCAGATGCTGTTTCCCTTGTGCGTGATTGATATCACTGCCAAAGTTGAGGAGGATGTGCATTACGCCGTAACGGTGGAGGACATCAAGGCTTATGAAGCGGAATACGGACGGATTCCCGACGGCGCTTTTGTGGCACTGCGTACAGACTGGTATAAAAACTGGCCGGATATGGATAAGCTTAGCGGTATTGCTGACGACGGCAGCGAAAACTTCCCCGGCTGGTCCTTGCCGGCACTGCAATATATTTATGAAGAACGCAACGCTGCAGCCAACGGCCACGAAACATTGGACACCGATGCTTCGGCAGAGGCTGCCAAGGCAGGCGATTTGGCGTGCGAGCGTTATGTGCTGGGCAAGGGCAAGCTGCAGATTGAAGTGCTGCAGAACCTGGACCGTGTGGCACCTGCGGGAGCATTGCTGGTTGCGGGCTGGCCACGTATTGAAGGAGCGACAGGCCTGCCGGCGCGCGTGTTGGCGATTACTCCGAAAAAATAAGAAAAATTTTAGGCGTTTTAAACTAACAGATTAAGAATGAGGCGTACGTACGACTTAAAAGTATGTACGCTTTTTTATGTGCGTGATATAATAAATGTATTAGCAAAAGATTATTAATTTGGTAAAGAAGAGGGAAGTAGGATACACATGCGTAAATTAAAATTTGTTTTTCAGATTATTGTAGCCTTTATCGTGGCGCTGGCAGCGTACAGCGGCCTGTATCAGCCTAACGCCGAAAGCGTGCGCGCGGCGGTAAAAAATAATCTGCCGCAGAGCATGCAGCAAAAGCAGGACACAGGCACAGCCCAGGGCAGACTGCGTATCAGCGTGCTGGATGTGGGGCAGGCGGATGCGATTTTGCTGCAGGACGGCAAGCGTAATATCATGATTGACGTGGGCAACGATGTTAAGGATAAGGTTGGCGACAGCGGCGGCAGGCAGGCGCTGATTAAGGCGCTGGATAAGGCCGGCGTCAGCAAAATCAAGACGGCTTTTGTGACACACCATCACCGTGACCACATGGGCAATATCATGTATGTGCGCGGCAAATACGGTGTCAGCAATATTTATGACAGCGGTTATGTGAACAACGGCTATAAAGCGTCCGTGGCGCTGGACCAGGATTTGCGCGCCGGCAAGTATCACGGTCAGGCGCTGAAGGCCGGGGATACGATTAAAATTGATAAAAATTATTATATCGAGGTGCTGGCACCGGGGGATTTCCTTAATAAAAAGGACCTGAAGAATATGAATAACACCAGCCTGGTGCTGATGCTGCATTACGGCAGCTTTAAGATGCTGCTGACGGGTGATGCGGAGGCGCCGGTAGAGGATGCTTTGCAGCAAAAATACGGTACTGCGCTACAGGCGGATGTGCTTAAGGTGGGCCATCACGGCAGCAAGACATCGTCCTATTGGCCGTTTGTCAGCAAGGTTAAGCCTAAATACGCGCTCATCAGCTGCGGTGATTTTTCGATTTATAAGCATCCGAACAAGAACGTGGTGGGCAGCTTAACGCATCTTGGCGCGAAGGTGCTGACAACGCATGACCACGGTACGCTGACGGTGACAACGGATGGCAAGAGCTTTGATGTGCTGACGGAGCGGTAGGCGGTTGCTTAAGAGGAAGATGTGGGGTAGAATAGGGTAGAGAAATTCTTTACAAATAAACAAGATAAAAGATAAATGAGTTTGAAAGGTGTGTTTGTGATGAAGAAAATATTGTGTTTGTTGGTTTTACTGCTGTCGCTGACTGCAACCTGTGCAGCCTTTAATCCGCCGCAGCCGCCGAGATGGTATTGGATAGGTTCTGATGCACATTACGGGGCGTGGATTGATACAGCAACGGCAAGATTTTATATCGGCAGCGAAAAGTATGGGCATGGTAATCATCAATGTGCACTTGTATGGGTGGAATGGTATGACGCAGATAAAGATGAATACCTTATTTCACATGATGAATATGATCTTGACTGCAGAATGAGAAGAACACTACATGCTACATTTTATAATAGTCAAAATAGAGTTATTAATTCGTTTAACAGAAGCTATGCTGATTTTGAGGATATTATTCCCGGTACTAATGGAGAAGCGGTATATGATGCAGTAGTTCTGTTGAAAGAAACAAGAGAAAACGCACGGAGGTTGTAATGATGAAGCATTATGAGGTAGTGGCAGCGGTAATTGAGCATGACGGCAAGATTTTGTGCATGCAGCGTAATAAAGGCAAATTTGATTATGTAAGCTATAAATTTGAGTTTCCCGGCGGTAAGGTAGAGGCTGGCGAAGAACGTCACACTGCGCTGGAACGCGAGCTGCGCGAGGAAATGGACATGGATATCAGCATTCC
Organism: uncultured Phascolarctobacterium sp.; assembly: GCF_937920985.1. GTDB lineage: Bacteria > Bacillota > Negativicutes > Acidaminococcales > Acidaminococcaceae > Phascolarctobacterium_A. Next base: position 2,683 of record NZ_CALDXR010000053.1, on the reverse strand, counting down.
TGAGGATGCGTATCTGATGACGGTGGAGCACACCTATCCGGATTTTGCGATTACCATGCATGCGTATGTGTGCAAGCTGGCACAGCCCAAGTTCGTTATGAAGGAGCATGTGGCAGCAAAATGGTTGGCTCCGGCGGATTTGAACACATTGGATTGGGCAGCAGCGGATATGCCGATTGTGGAGCGCCTGCAGCAAGAGGAGATTGAATAATCGTGAACAGCAGTGAACTTGCCTTGTATTTGGAGGCGGGCTTTATTGATTTTAATATTGAAACTGACGAGCGCTTTTTGCCGAAGATATTAACCAATAACCAGCAGGAGCAGGTAAAGGTATTGGAAAACCTGCTCTTTGAGCTGGAGCATTGTGATGAATTTTTCTTTTCTGTGGCGTTTGTAACTAATAGCGGTATTGCCTGCTTGATTGATACGCTGAAGGAATTGGAGAATAAGCATATTAAGGGAAAGATTTTGGCTTCGCAATACCAAAACTTTACGGAACCACGAGCGCTGCGCAGATTGCTGCAGTTTCCTAATCTGGAATTGAAGATTATCACCTCTGACTATAATTTCCATGCTAAGGGTTACTTGTTCCATACACACGCAACCTCTACAAAGGATGAAAATTACACGATGATTGTCGGTAGCAGTAATTTGACGCAAAGTGCGCTGACTGTTAACCGTGAGTGGAATGTGCAGCTTTCTTCCATGAAGGATGGCGCTTTAATCAGGCAGATGCAGGAAGAGTTTAATCAGGCATGGGATGATGCTACGCCTGTTACTGAGGAATGGATTGCTGCCTACGAGCGCATTTATGGTGAAGCGCGCAGCCAACGGCAGCGTGCTTATACCAAAATACATAAGCTGTACAAAATCAATCCTAATAAAATGCAGGCAGCAGCCTTGCAAAATATTGCTGCACTTAGGGCAGAGGGCAAGAATCGTGCTTTGCTGATTTCTGCTACCGGTACAGGTAAAACGTATCTTTCGGCCTTTGATGTGAGGGCAGCGCAGCCTAAACGCTGCCTGTTTATCGTGCATCGTGGGCTGATTGCGCGTAAATCCAAGGAAAGCTTTGAGCAGATTATTGATGAGCATATTACGACAGGTTTATTTACCAGCGGTCACAGAGAAATAGACAGGGACTATGTTTTTGCTACAGTGCAGACCTTGGTGAAGGATGAAAATCTGCATGCCTTTGCGCCTGATGCTTTTGATTATATTATTATCGACGAAGCGCATCATGCAGGAGCCAAGAGCTACCAGAAGGTGCTGAGCTATTTTAAGCCTAAGTTTTTACTGGGCATGACAGCAACGCCGGAGCGTTCCGATGACTGCGATATTTTTAAAACCTTTGACCATAACATTGCTTACGAAATCCGTTTGAATCAGGCCTTGGCTGAAAATATGCTGGTGCCGTTTCATTATCACGGCGTAAGCGAAATTGTTGTAGATGGCGAGCTTTTGGATGATAATGCTGATTTCGTGCGCCTGACGAGTGAAGAACGTGTCAAAAATATCCTGTATTATGCAGATTTTTATGGCTGTGACCAAGGGCGCGTCAAGGGCATAGTTTTTTGCAGCAGGATAGAAGAAGCGAAAGCCTTGGCGGAGGCGTTTAATAAACATGGCAAAAGAGCTGCCTTTTTGGCAGGTGCTACCAGTGAGGAAGAGCGTGCAAGGCTTATCAAACGACTTGAAAGCGATGAAGATGGCGTAGACAAGCTGGATTATCTTTTCTCTGTTGATGTTTTGAATGAAGGTGTAGATATTCCTTCTGTAAATCAGATTATCATGCTGCGTCCTACGCAGTCTGCCATTGTCTTTGTGCAGCAGCTTGGCCGTGGTCTGCGTAAAAGCAAGGCGAAGCGCTATCTGGAGGTTATTGATTTTATCGGTAACTATGAAAACAATTACATGTTGCCAATAGCGTTATACGGTGACCGCAGCTGCAGCAAGGAAAAGCTGCGTCGCATTGTGCATAATAACTTTTTGCCGGGTGCATCGACAGTTTATTTTACCGATGTGGTTCGGGAGCGTATTTTTGATTCTTTGAATAAAAATAATTTTTTGGAGCTGCGCAAGCTCAAGGAATCATATCAATTAGTAAAGTCTAAACTTGGTCATGCACCGATGATGCTGGATTTTCTGATCTTAGGTGACAAGGATCCGTATCTGTTTATTCAAAAGAAGAAATCATATTATAACTTCAGGCAGTATGCAGATCCTTACGAAAGCACGTTGAGTGCTACGCATGGCAGGCTTTTGGAGTTCATTGGCTTGGAGCTTGCTAATGGCAGACGCTTGGAGGAGGTTGCGCTGCTGCACTACTTAATGCAGCATACGCAAATTGATGTGCCTGCATTTATTCAATACATGCAGGATGAGTATCAGCTTGTAACTTCGGCAGCAACTGTTGCCAGCGTAGTGAATGTATTAACTATGCAGTTTTTCAAAACTGCTGATGCACAAAAATATGGCAATATGCCGTTGGTAAATGCGGATGCAGGCAGTATCTGTTTAAGTGAAAAATTTAGCAAAATGCTTGCCAATAAAGAATTTTACGGCTACGTTAATGATGCTTTGGCCTATGCGGAAAAACGCTTTTTAGCTGATTATAAGCCGGCAAAATTTGCTGATGTGTGATAAAGAAGTAGTAGAAGTGTAAAAAATTTTGCCGTTCCTA
>NZ_CALDXR010000052.1 GCF_937920985.1 uncultured Phascolarctobacterium sp. | reverse complement strand
CCACTGATATAGTTGCTTGATAAATCTTGTTCAATTTGCACTTGCAATCTACCAACAATATATTTTAACACTAATTGCGGAAGTCTGTAAACAAAATTAGTATTAAAGCATTAATTGCCTTTCAGAACCTCATGTCGCGCCTCCGGCAAAAACTGCGCCAGCTCACCTGCTGCCAGACCAATATCAATACCACTGATATCCGCAGCCTTTCCGTGCAGATAAACACCGCAAACAGCAGCCTCCTGCAAAGTAATCTCCTGCGCTGCCAGACCGGCAATAATACCTGTCAGCACATCACCACTGCCACCTGTAGCCAAGACACTAGAGCCAGTGCTGTTGACATAAACAGTGCCGTCCGGGCAGGCAATAACTGTCGGCGCTCCCTTGAGCACCAGTATAGCATTCCATTCTTTAGCATATTGTGCTGCAATATTGATACGGTCAGCATTAATTTCGCTGATCTCCTTGCCGATAAGACGTGCCATCTCACCGGGATGCGGAGTCAGCACCTTTGCAGCCTGCATCTGCGTCAAAATTTCTGTATGTCCCTGCAAAGCTGTCAGTGCATCTGCGTCAATAACAACAGGCACCTGCAGCTGCAGCAATATATCGCGCACTGCCTGCTGGGTGCTTTCACTGGTACCCAAGCCAGGTCCAATCGCCAGCACGTCAGCTGCATTAGCATTTTTCGCAACATCGCCGGCAGCACCACCGCCCAAAATACCAGGCATGCGCTCCAACAAGCCATGCACCATAACCTCTGTCAGCTTGCCTGCAAGCACATCTCTGCTGCTGAGCGGTGTATAAAGCGAAACAAGCCCGGCGCCTGCCTTAACAGCAGCGTAGCTGCTCAAGGCTGCAGCACCGGTAAAACCGGGGCTGCCAGCGCAGATTACAGCGCGTCCGGCATCACCCTTATGCGCATCTGCCTTACGCAGCGGCAGCAGCTCGCGTACAATATCGTCTGTCAGACGATATTTTTTGCTCGCACATTCGTCAACCATTTTTGCAGGCATACCAATATCTGCCAGCTCAATATCACCGCAATATTCGCGACCTGGATAAAGTAAAAGACCAGTTTTCAGCAAAGCCATAGTTACTGTTTTATCTGCACGCACTGCATTTTCAGCAACAGTGCCATTATCTGCATTCACACCCGTAGGCACATCAACAGCAACAATATATTTTTCGCTTTCATTTAACAGCTTGCAGGCACGCAGAATTTCTCCCTCCAGCTCGCCGTGGAAGCCGGTTCCTGCTAACGCATCAACCAACAAATCTGCCTTGGCAGCAGCCAGCTCCGCCAGCAGCCAATCATCCTCGCTGGCAATAACCTCTACCTTAGCATCAGTTTTTTGCAGCATCGCAAGCTCTGCCGCAGCATCACCTGTAAAAGCCTCGAGCGCCTTGCCTACGACAAAAACGCGTACTTTGGCACCATAATTTTGCAGCCAACGGGCAGCACCGAAGCCATCACCGCCATTATTGCCGCCACCGCAAAAAACAACTACGCTTTCGCCGTCCAGCTCGTCCAAGCTATCATTAACAGTATCGGCAACAGCCTGCGCTGCATTATCCATCAATAAGATTCCCGGTACAGCATATTCTGCTGTCGCCAGTTGATCAAGCTGTTTCATTTCCTGTACATTTACTAATTTCATTTGTCATCCTCCATTATCACATAGGCCACAGCAAAATCTCTGCTATGGCTCAGGCTGATTTGTATATTTTTTACGCCAAGCTGTCTGGACAGCGCTGCAAAGTGCCCGCTAAGCTGCACCAAAGGTTTACCTAATGCATCATTAGCTACAGCTATTTCCTGCAATGAACCTTCTCTCAGGCCTGTTCCCAAAGCCTTAAGCACTGCTTCCTTAGCTGCAAAACGAGCTGCAAAGCTTGCTGCTGCCTGCTGGCCACGGCTTTGGCAATAAGCAGCCTCCTTTGCTGTAAATACACGCTGAATGAAAGACTCGCGCTTTATTGCCCGGGCAATACGTTCTATTTCGATAATATCACAGCCAATGCCTACAATCATCTGCTTTCACTCCTTCACGCAGCTTTTAAACTTAACTATTATTAATTCTTGCAAGTATATCTAAAACCCTTTTTTTATTTTTGCTTTTCACAAAAAATACAAATATAAATACAAAAACTCCGCAACTGCAACAGTTGCGGAGTAATTTGTGCGATTTGTGTTTGTGATTGGTGCTTGACAGTAAACCAAAAATTAACGTTTGGAGAACTGGCTAGCTTTACGAGCTTTCTTCAAGCCGTATTTACGACGTTCTTTTTCGCGCGGGTCGCGAGTCAGGAAGCCTGCTTTTTTCAGAGCAGGACGGAATTCAGCGTCAACTTTCAGCAAAGCGCGAGCAATGCCGTGACGGATAGCACCAGCTTGGCCGGAAATGCCGCCGCCGTTTACGTTAACGAGTACGTCATATTTGCCTTTGGTTTCGGTAACTTCGAGCGGTTGGTTAACAATCAGCTCTAAGGTTTTCAGACCAAAGTATTTGTTCAATTCACGGTCGTTGATAACGATGTTGCCTTCACCCGGAACCAGGCGAACGCGAGCAACAGAAGATTTACGACGACCAGTTGCGTTATAAGTAACTACTGCCATTTATTTGTTCCCTCCCGGATATTATCTAACGTTGATTTCCATTACTTCAGGTTTTTGAGCTGCATGCGGATGTTCGCTGCCAGCATATACATGAAGTTTGGAGAAAATTTGAGCGCCGAGGCTGTTGTGCGGAATCATGCCTTTAACAGCGAGCTCTACCATTTTTACAGGGTTTTTCTTCAGCATGTCGCCAGCTTTTACATAGCTGTCGCCGCCGAGATAACCGGAATGACGGAAATAAATTTTGTGAGTCAGTTTTTTGCCGGTCAGAACAACCTTATCTGCATTGATAATGATTACGTGATCACCGGTGTCCATGTGCGGGGTAAAGGTCGGTTTGTGTTTACCGCGCAGGACTTTTGCAACCTCTGCAGCCAGGCGGCCCAGAGTTTTATCAGCTGCGTCAACAACGTACCATTTGTGTTCGATGTTAGACGGATTAGCCATAAAAGATTTCATCGCTTGTGTCCCTCCTAGATATTTTCCAAATATACAGTTCGTTGCGATCTTCTCACCGTATTTCGGGGCTAGTGAAATCAAGCGGAAAATCACGTAGATATATTATACGCAACTTAAGAGTTTAAGTCAAGTATTTTTGTTAAAATTTTAGCATTTTCCAAAAGTTTTTCCCTTAAAGCTGCGGATACTCCCGATAACCGACCTCCGCCAGGTATAAACCCTGTGCCGGAGCAGGCTCGTTCAGGAATTCGCAGCGCTGTGCCGTCAGCTCGGCGGCAAAATCCTGCACCGTACGCTTGCCCATTCCCACCTGTACCAGGGACCAGACTATGTTGCGTACCATGTGATACAAAAAGCCGTCACCGCTGATGCGGAAAAGAATCTCTTCACCCTGCTGCTGCCACTTGGCAGCATAAATTGTTTTTATCGGCGAAGTATCTACGCTGCCGCTACTGCGGAAGGCACTGAAATCATGTGTTCCCAACAGCAGCTCAGCCGCCTCATTCATAGCCTTCAGATTAAGCTGCTGACGCAGCTGCCAGGCATAACGCACCATAAAGGGATTGACGTGCTCATTGACAAGCAGCTTGTAATGATACGTCTTCCACTGTGCGCTGAAGCGCGCGTGGAAGCCTTCCGGCATCTCCTCGGCGCTCACCACCACGATATCCTCCGGCAGCAGGCTTGCCGCCGCACGCACCAAATTAGCACAGGGAATGCGTCCGTTCGTAGTAAAGGTCACCGTCTGCGCCAAAGCATGTACCCCGGCATCCGTGCGCCCGCTGCCTGCGGTTACTACAGGCTCGCCACACAGCATAGTCAACACTTCTTCCAAAACATTTTGCACCGTCTGCACGTTCTTCTGCTTCTGAAAGCCGTGATAGGCACTGCCGTCATAGGCTACAACCAGCTTTATTGTACGCATACATTCCCCCAGCGCAATACTGCGAGGCCAACCGCCAGTATAATAATCAAAGCAAAGGCCAGGTAATCGCGGCCGGCATATGCCAGCTCATGCATGCGCGTACGTCCTTCGCCGCCGCGATAGCAGCGAGCTTCCATTGCAACAGCCAATTCATCGGCACGGCGGAAGGCACTGATAAACAGCGGTACCAAAAGCGGCAGCATATTTTTCATTCTCTGGAAAATATTACCGCTGGCAAAATCAGCGCCGCGAGAGGTCTGTGCCTTCATAATGCGGTCTGTTTCATCCAATAATGTAGGAATAAAGCGCAAAGCAATGGTCATCATCATAGCCAGCTCATGCGCAGGAACACCCAGTTTTTTGAACGGACGCAGCAGATTTTCAATACCGTCTGTCAGTACAATCGGCGATGTCGTAAAGGTCAGCACCGAAGAAAACAGCAGCAGCAAAATCAGGCGTACAGCCATCTTTACGCCCATATCGATGCCTTCGGCAGTTACGCTCAAAAACTTCCAGGTAAAAACAATATGCTCACCAGGAGCGGTAAACATATGAATCAGCATCGTAAGAATAACGATAATCCAGATAGGCTTCAAGGACTTAAATACCAGCATCCAGGGAACTCTCGAGATAAGAATTACCACAGCTGCAAAGGCGGTCAGGATACCATAAGCCAACGGCGTTACCGCAAAGAAAATAGCAATGATATAAATCAAGGTAGCCAACAGCTTAGTACGCGGATCAAGCTTATGGATAAAGGAGTTACCGGGGAAATATTGTCCTAAGGTTATATCTGTCAGCATTATTTCCACCCCTTTGCTTGCTTGATTGCCTTGACCAGGCTCATATCGTCTTTAATATTCTCTTTCACTGCCAGGCCGTTTTTGCGCAGTAAATCCGCCAGCTTGTAAACCTGCGGCACATCTACGCCAACCTTGACCAGCTCATCGGCATGCTGCTTGAAAATATCTGCAGGAGTGCCGTCAAACAGCACCTTGCCAGCGTTGATAACCAGCAGACGGTCAGCATATTTTACTGCCTCCTCCATGCTGTGCGTTACCAAAACAATGGCAATACCGCGGCTTTTGTGTAATGACATGATTTCCTTAAATACGGCATTGCGGCTGCGCGGATCCAGGCCTGCGGAAGGCTCGTCCAAAACCAGATAATCCGGATTCATCGCAACTACGCCGGCAATAGCTACACGGCGCATCTGACCGCCGCTCAGCTGAAACGGAGAGCGCTGCGCATAGGTATCATAATCCAGACCGACGAAGGCCATAGCCTCACGCACCTGCTTTTCTACCTCATCCTCAGCAAAGCCTTTGTTACGCGGGCCGAAGGCGATATCCTCGAAAACAGTTTCCGCAAACAGCTGATGCTCCGGATACTGAAATACCATGCCAACCTGTTGGCGTGCAGTCTTGGCTTCCGCCCCTTTGGCAGTAATATCAATGCCATCAATGCTTGCACTGCCCTTATCAGGCTTCAGCAAGCCGTTTAAATGCTGTACTAAAGTAGATTTACCGCTGCCAGTGTGTCCTATAATAGCAACTATTTCGCCCTTGGCAATCTCCAGCGACACATCATTGAGCGCCAGACGTTCAAACGGAGTGCCCTTGGAATATGTATGATATATATTAGAAAGTTTTATTGACATAATGCCTGCGCCAGCTCCTCATCTGTAATAATATCCTGCGGCAGCTTTACACCGCTTTTGCGCAGCTCACTGGCTACCTTCGCCGCCAGCGGAGCCTCCAGGCCCAAAGCCTCCAGCTCATCCACTCTGCTGAAAACCTCACGCGGAGTACCCATAAATCTGATATGACCTTTTTCCATAACAACTACGCGGTCGGCAGCCAGTGCTTCCACCATGTAATGCGTAATATAAACTATAGTCATCTTTTTTTCTTCATTAAGCTTGCGTACAGTGCCCACAATTTCTTTGCGTCCCTGCGGGTCGAGCATCGCTGTCGGCTCGTCCAGCACAATGCATTCTGGCTGCAGCGCCAGAATACCTGCTATCGCCACACGCTGCTTCTGGCCGCCGCTCAAAAGATGCGGTGCATGCTTGGCATATTCCGTCATGCCTACTGCAGCCAAAGAATCTGCCACACGCTGCGGTATTTCCGGTCCCGGTACTCCGATATTTTCCGGACCAAAGGCCACGTCCTCTTCTACAATCGCAGCAACTATCTGGTTATCAGGATTTTGGAACACCATGCCCACCTTCTGGCGGATATCCCACATTTTATTTTCATCTTCAGTATCCATGCCATCTACCAGCACAGTGCCATCCGTTGGCAACAGCAAAGCGTTCAAATGACGTGCCAGCGTAGATTTACCGCTGCCGTTAGCGCCGATAACAGCAACAAATTCGCCCTGCTTAATCTCCAGGCTTACGCCGTCCAGTGCCCTTACCTCGTTGCCATCAGCATCTGTATAGTAATGCTTCAAATTCTTTATACTAATCACAACAGTGCCTCCATCATAAATTCGTGTACTTACTAATTATATACGCGATAAAAAGATTAGTCAACCGCCTTTTCTTTTACGGTTAACCATAATGATAAAAAAGTAAACCATAAACGCTCAGGCACGTTTACGGCTTATTATTTTCACTTAAACAAAAGCATCAGTCCGCCTATTGTCGGCATACTGAGAACAATATAACGCAAAGCATTGCGCGACGCCAAACGCGTAAGCTTGGCACCCAAATATGCGCCGATAGTCAGTCCACCCAAGGTCTGAAGAAAAATATAAAAATCAAGATGACCATTGACTAAATAGCCTAAACCGCCGGAAATAGAAATAGGTAAAATAACCAGCATCGTTGTACCGATAGCATGATAGAGCGATACACCGAAAAACAGCATCAGGCTTATTTGGATAAAAGCGGTTGCACCAATACCGAAGGCTCCGCTCAAAAAGCCGGTCACTACACCGATTGTCAGCGCATGTGCATAAAAGCTTGCGCCCTCTGCCTTCGATGCATGCTTTGCCACAAAGCTGTCCAGCATATCCTTACGAAAAAGAATAAAGTAAAGCAATACCGATGAAGCAAGCATCAGAGCTGCTGTCATTTTTGATAAAATATCTCCTGGCAAGGCATCAGAAATACGTGCGCCGGCAAACGCTCCCAGCATACCGGCACCGCCGGTTGTCAGCCCAAGGCGCAGCAGTACATCACCTTCACGAAAATGGCTTACGGCACCGGAAAGCATCGTAAATGACATGGCAGCCAGCGCAACGCCAAGCGCAGTATGAATCGGCACACCAAAGCCTACAGAAAGCAGTGTTATTGTTAAGCCTGCACCACCTGCACCGGCAAAGCCAAGCAGACAGCCCAAGAGAATCATTGCACCAAAAATCATTTTTAGTCCCCCAATAATAACTAAATCTATAATCTTTATTTTACCAATATCAGAAAGCATTTTCCAGTAAAAAAATAAGACTACTGCAAATTCTTGACAAAAGAGCTGTAGTCTTGCCGATAAACGAGAAAACAGCCTGCAGGGGATATTGCAGGCTGTTTCTCTTAGGAAAGCTGTTTATGATGAATTTGATGGGAAGGGTGTAGCAACTTCTTGCTACACTCATAGTATACTATATTGCTGTGACAGAGCAAGGGCAAAGTTTTGAAGAAATCGTGAATAAATTTCCTGCATGAACTATTCCCATGTTATAAGTTTATTCTTAATTATCTACAATTTGTGCGCCAAACGGCAACAGCGCCAGCTTTGCCAGCTTAAAGTGCTGCATGCCAAAGGGAATGCCGATAATCGTGCAGCACAAAATTACAGCGAAAACTGCATGCGTAATTGCCAGCTCAATACCGCCAAAAATCAGCCAAAAAACATTTAACAGCAACGAGGTTGTCTGACCGCTCAAGGCTACATCCTTGCCAAAGGGGAAGAAGCTTAAGCGCCCCAGCTTAAAGCACTGCAGTCCTACCGGAATACCGATAATCGTCAAGCACCACAAAAGGCCTACCAGATACCAGATAATGCCTGCAAAAATACCACCAAATAAAAACCAGATAAGATTACCAATAATGCTCATTGTGCACTTCCTTTCATCTACCGACAAACCAGCTGCCGCTCAGCCAAAATCTCTGAACGCCTGTGGTTGAAAATACATTAGATTAATAAGATTAAAAATATCTTTTCTAAGGCTAGTTTAGCATAACGCAAACTTTTGTGCAAGCACAAAGGCAAGCGGCACTGTGGGAACTCTGGGGAGAGTCTCACAGTGCCGCTGCACTATATTAAATTAAATGGGATAACTTAATGATTGGTTTCTTCGGCTAATTTTGCCGGAACCAGCTCAGATTCTTCCTTGAGATGTTGTTGATATGCTTTAGTTTCAGCAACAACTACACCGGAAAGAGCAACCAGAGCAATCAGGTTAGGCAGAGCCATCAGACCGTTAACGATATCGGACATAACCCAGATTTCTTCCAGCTTCAGGAACGGGCCGCAGGCAACGAGAATGATGAAGCCGATGCGGTACGGAAGAATTGCTTTAACACCCATCAGGTATTCTACGCAACGTTCGCCGTAGTAGTTCCAGCCAAGGATGGTAGTGAAGGCGAAGAGCACCAGGCCAACCAACAGCAGCCAGCTACCGAAGGCAGGGAATGCGGAGGTGAAGGCTGCATTAGTCATGGCAGCGCCATTGAGCTCACCGTTCCAAACGCCAGTAACAATCAAGGACAAGCCTGTCATGGTGCAGATGATGATGGTATCGATAAAGGTACCGGTCATGGAAACCAGACCTTGTTCAGCAGGCCAATGAGTTTTAGCAGCAGCCGCTACGATAGGAGCAGAGCCTAAGCCGGATTCGTTGGAGAATACGCCGCGGGCAACACCGCTACGCATTGCCAGCATAACAGTTGCACCAAGGAAGCCGCCCTGTGCAGCAGTAGTAGTGAAGGCACTTTCAATAACCAGTGCGATAGCAGCAGGCACCTGATCAGCGAAAGCTATCAAAATACCTAAGGTAGTCAGGAAGTAAATTACTGCCATACCGGGAACAACCTTAGAAGAAACAGTAGCTATGGATTTCAGACCGCCGATGGTTACGGCAGCAACAAGAATTGTCAGCGCAATGCCGGTATAGAGAACCGGGATGCCTGCAGAGATTTTGGTAATCTCAACGATGGAGTTTACCTGAGCGAAGGTACCTACGCCAAAGTACGCGCACATGATACCGAAAATACAGAACATCATAGCCAAAGGTTTATATTTCTTGCCGAGGCCGTTTTGAATGTAATACATCGGACCGCCGGAGATATTGCCGTTAGCGTCGACAGTACGATATTTTACAGCCAGCAGGCATTCTGCATATTTGGTTGCCATACCGAAGAAGGCAGCCAGCCACATCCAGAACAATGCACCGGGGCCACCGGCCTTAATTGCGGTAGCAACACCTACAATGTTACCGGTACCAACAGTTGCAGCAAGAGCGGTACACAATGCTTTAAAGCTGTTTACGTCACCATGACCTTCATTCTTAGCGCAGAAGATAAGCTTCAAGGCCTGCGGGAGCTTCAATACCTGCAGCAAGCCTAAACGAATAGTCAGCATAATGCCAGTACCTACAAGCAGCACCAGTAGCGGCGGACCCCAGACAAACGAATCAATTGCATTCAATGTTTCCAACATGATGATTTCCCCTCTCATTTTTAAAGTTCCCTAAGTAAATAAAAAAGCCAGAGTATGATTATCTGATACTCTGGTTTGTCAGCGGCCTTGATAGCTGTGCTATCATTATTGTTTTGCTCCGTCCACTGGCCTGAGAGATAAGGATGTAACTAATCACATCTTTGCACCTTCGGCGCCCATTCAAGGGACTCTCCAGAGTTGTGTCTGTACACGGTTCTTGCTTTTGATAAGCACCTGAGAGTTTTGCTCCTTCGGTAGGCATTGCCTTCTCCTATGCACTTCATCCACTCGCTATTTACTTATGTATCTGATTATAACACATATTATACAGAAATCAAGAGACTACAGCAATGTATACACGCATACATTGCAAACTGTAAACTAAAGTATATTTATTGATTTTTTTAATAACAAAACGGCGCTGTGGGAACTCTGGGGAGAGTCGCACAACGCCGCTTTGCTATATAAAGATGAAATATTAGGCTTACTTATTTATTCTTTTCTTCAGCCAGATGCTTCTGATAAGCTTTGGTTTCGGCAACAACTACACCGGACAAAGCAAGCAGAGCAATTAAGTTAGGAATAGCCATCAGGCCGTTAACAATATCCGCTAAAACCCAAATCTCTTCCAGTTTCAAGAAAGGACCGCAGGCAATCAGGCAGATGAAGATGATGCGGTACGGCAGAATTGCCTTTACGCCCATCAGATATTCTACACAGCGTTCGCCGTAGTAGTTCCAGCCAAGAATGGTGGTGAAAGCAAAGAGTACAAGGCCAACCAAAAGCAGCATGCTGCCAAATGCCGGGAAAGCCATGGTGAAGGCAGATTCAGTCATTGCAGCACCGTTCAGAGGTCCGCACCATACACCGCTGACAACCAGGGACAAGCCGGTCAGAGTACAAATAATGATAGTATCAATAAAAGTACCGGTCATAGAAATCAAGCCTTGCTCTGCAGCCCATTTGGTTTTAGCAGCAGCAGCAACGATAGGAGCAGAACCTAAACCGGATTCGTTGGAGAATACGCCACGAGCAACACCGCTGCGCATTGCCAGCATAACGGTAGCACCGAGGAAACCGCCTTGAGCGGCAGTCGGAGTGAAAGCGGAATTCAGTACAGTTGCGATTGCAGCAGGAACCTGATCTGCAAAAACAATCATGATACCGACAGTAGTCAGGAAGTACAGCAGAGCCATAGCAGGAACTACCTTTGCAGCAACAGTTGCGATAGATTTCAGACCGCCGATGGTTACAGCAGCAACAACTACAGTCAGAGCAATACCGGTGTAAACAACAGGAATACCTGCAGAAATCTGGGTAATCTCAACAATGGAGTTTACCTGAGCAAAGGTACCGATACCAAAGTATGCGCACAGAACACCGAAAATCGCAAACATAACAGCCAGCGGTTTGTATTTTTTGCCAAGGCCATTTTCAATGTAGTACATCGGGCCACCGGAAATATTGCCGTTAGCATCGACAGTACGATATTTTACAGCCAGCAGACATTCGGAATATTTGGTTGCCATCCCGAAGAAGGCTGCCATCCACATCCAGAACAAAGCGCCCGGGCCACCTGCTTTAATTGCAGTTGCAACACCAACGATGTTACCGGTACCAACAGTTGCGGCCAGTGCGGTGCACAGTGCTTTAAAGCTGTTTACGTCACCACTGCCATCGTTCTTAGCACTGAAGATCAGGCCCAAAGCCTGCGGCAGCTTGAAAACCTGCAGCAGCTTCAGACGGAAGGTCAGCAGAATACCGGTACCAACCAAAAGCACCAGAAGCGGCGGGCCCCAGACAAACGCATCAATTTCATTCAAAATTTCCAACATGATTAAAACATCTCCCTTTTAGTTCCCATTAATTATTTATAAGCAAATAAAAAACCGGAGTATACAAAAAATACTCCGGTAAAAGTCAATGACATATGATAGGCAATAGCGCCATCACATAAGCTTTGCTCTGTCCACTGGCCTGAGAGATAAGGACGTTTCTGAAATTCAGAAGACATCTTTGCACCTTCGGCGCCCATTTAAGGGACTCTCCAGAGTTGTGTCAGCATACGGTTCCTGCTTAAAATTAAGCACCTGAGAGTTTTGCTCCTTCGGTAGGCAGTGCCTTCTCCCATATACATCATCCACTCGTTATTTACTTATGTACGCTATTATAACACACTTTTTGAAGAACGCAAGCCTTTTTTCAACAATTTTTTATGTATACACGAATACATAAGGTAGTGTAACTTTTGAAGCAATTCGTTAGCATTTTTCACTTGCAAAGCTGCGCTCGCTTAAAAGATAACATGGTAAAGCGATAAGCTGTGCCGCTACAGAAACAATGATGAAGGTATTCAATGAGTAATCATAAATTGCTCCCAACAGCCAGCTGCCTAAAAACCACGCTAAGCCAAAGAAAAATTCGAACGCACCGTAGCTGCTTGCACGATGCTCCTTACTCGTCATGGTAGCAACCGCTGCTTTCATAATAGATTCCTGAGCACCCATGCCTACGCCCCACAAAGCAATACCCAGCATAATCATACCCGGTGAAGTCATGCCAAAGGCAAAAAATGCAAAGAAAGCTGAAATAGCCGTAGAAATAACCAGTGCCTTCGTGCGCATTTTGTCAAACAGCCAGCCAAAGAAAAGCGCCGCAACCGCATCCACAAGCATCGCACCGGAATAAAGCAACGGCAAAGTGCTGTCGTCAAAAAGCTTATTTTTTGCCAAATGCATAGTCACCAACGGAAAATCCACAAAGCCGAAGGCAAAGCAGCTGATGCCGGCAAGATACAAATAAAAGCTTTTCTTGCCAACGAAGCTTTCCTCCTTCTCTGCCTTAGCTTCCGGTTCAAAGGCTTCCGGATTCGGGAAACGGCTTTTAGCGAACAGTAAAAAAGCAATTGTGCAGACAGCAGGCAAGGCCAGAAAAGCAAAGGCCGTATTATATACCTCGTATTCGTCACCATGCTTATACAGCATAATCACATAAAGCAGCAAGGGGCCGATAAAAGCGCCAAGCTGATCCAAGGCTTCCTGAATAGCAAAGCTTTTGCCGACACCCTCCTGCGAAGCCGCAAAGGAAAGAATTGTATTCTTGGCAGGCTTTTTAATAGCCTTACCGATGCGCTCAACAACGAGCAGCACGCAGGCTGCTATCCAACCGTCACGATGGACAAGCGCCAGTGCCGGTACGGCAAAAACGTCCACAGCATAGCCTAAAATCATAAAGCCCCAATAGTTGTGCGTTTTATCTACAAGGCGCCCAAAAAGATAACGCAGGCCATAGCCCAAAAGCTCGCCTACGCCGGAGATAAAACCGATGGTAGAAGCACTTGCTCCTAAAATTAATAAATACGCTCCCTTGATACTCGTCGCAGCTTCATGCGTCATATCGCTGAACAAGCTGACAACGCCGAGCAGAACTATGAACGCCATAGCGGAATTTTTATTGTGCATGCTTACGCCTCCTGTTTAATGAATACCTTATTATTATAGCATAATATCTTGAACTTAATTATACTTTAATTTTCCAAAGAACTGTCAAATTAATAAAAGTGCCTGCAACACCATGTCACAGGCACTTTTTATCGAGATACTTATCAGCTCAGCCTTTTTGCACCCTCAGCATAATCCAGCTGTTGTCAGCATCAATAACCTGCCATTTTTTATTCTGCTGAGCAATAAATCTATCATAGCTTTTTGGCGTAACCACAACAATACGATACGGATTCTGCTCCAGCGTTGCGTAAGGCATGACATTCTTGCCAGTCCAGGAAAAATCCTTGGGAACATAGCCTGCAACCTCACGCTCATGCATCAGCTTGACAATTTTACTGCTGCTGTAAAAAACTGCGGAAGTAGGATATTTGCCATATAAGCCAACCTCCTGCACATCCTGCGCCGCCAGCATCTCCCCTAAGTCCTTCGCACTGCGCTGCTCACTGAACGGCACAGCAATGCTGAAAATAAGCGCAATATAAAATACTACCGACATTGTTGCAATACTGCAGGCACGCTCACTTGTCACCAATCGCAAGATATAATCCAGCATCACGCAAATAATCAACGCCAACGGCAGCAAGAACAGCAGCTCAGATGCTATCAGCTGCTGACTTACCGCAAACCATGCTCCCACAAGCAGCAGGCCAAAGCCTCCGCCGACAAAATACATATAGCCGCCGTTCACACAGTCTGTATATTTTGCCAGCATGCTTCCCAGCAAAAGGCTGGCCGGAAAGAGCAGCGGATAGGTATAAGTAATATATTTCGTTGCCATGCATTGAAAGAAAACGAAAACAACTAACGCCCACAACAGTAAGAATTTTTGCTGCTCACCCAGCTTGCGGTGTCCCTGCCGCCACCATTTATAGGCAGCCCAGGGAATAAGTCCGCTCCACGGAAACAGCGCCAGCAGATTCACCAGCGTATAATAATAAAACACATCATCACGAGGATGCTCCGATACCGTTGCGCGCAGGAAATTGTGCGTGCCGAAGAAGGTATTGATGAAATCACTGCCGTGCAAGCTGTACATAACAGCATACCAAGGCACGGCAACCGCCGCACACAGCAGAGTGCCGCTTACAAGATGCATGCGCTTCAGTACGCGCCAATCACGCTGCCACAACAGGAATAACGTAATAATCAATCCCGGCAGCAGCACGCCAATCGGGCCCTTGGTCAAAACCGCAAAGCCTGCTGCAGCATACATAATATACCAATAGCGCGCCCTGCCGTCACGATAGCCAAGGTAGAAAAACAGCAGCGTCGCACTGAAGAAAAAGAACAATACAGCATCCGTAATCACGGACTTGCTGATAAGGAAAAATTCCACACTGCTCAGCAGCACCAACGCACTGAAAAAGCCGCTGCGCGCATTTTCCAGCTTGCTGGCGCCCCACGCCAGCAATGCTACGCTGCCAAAACCGAACAATGCCGGGAAAAAACGCGAGGCAAATTCCGTAAAGCCAAACATTTTATAGGCCAACGCCGTCAGCCAATAAAAGAAAATCGGCTTATCATACCAATAATGACCATAAATCTGCGGTGAAAGCCAATCGCCGCTCAGCACCATTTCCTTCGCCGTCAAAGCGTAATTAGATTCAACGCTGTCTGTAACCAGCAGGCTACCATTGCCCGCAAACAGCAATACTGCGGCAGCTGCAAAAAGCAGCAACCAATATTTTCGTGGCATAAAAAATCCCCCTTCAGCAGCAGAGTATTGTCAACCTGCCTTTCATTAAGCACAGTATAAATGCTCCTGCTTAACGATTACTGAAAGGGGTATTCATCTTAATTTCAGCTTGCAAGAAAGCCTAAAAATTACTTTGCATCCGTCGGTAATTGTACATACATAACAGTTCCCTGCGGCATATTATCAAGAACCTTAATGCTACCGCCATGCTGACGCACAATCGCCAAAGCCAGCGATAAGCCTAAGCCCAGGCCACCCTGACTGCGGCTGCGCGCCTTATCCACGCGGAAGAAGCGGTCAAAAATCTTCTGCTTATCCTCGTCACTGATGCCACAGCCTTCGTCGCGTACCTCCAGTACAAGATGCGTTTTTACCTTAGCGGCACGCAGAGTGATTGTCGTCTGCTGCGGCGAATACTTCATAGCATTATCCAAAAGTATAATCAGCAAGCGTGATAAAGCCATTTCATCACCCTGCATTACCAGATTATCCTGGATTTCCTGCTTGAGCTGCAGCTTTTTGTCCGTTGCCAAAAGCGACATCTGCGATGCAACCTTTTTGCACAGCGCCGTAATATTCACCTGCTCCGTATACACGGGAAGAAAATCCTCATCGCTGCGCGCCAATGTCATAAGATTTTCCGTAAGACGGCTAAGTCTTTCCGACTCGCTTTGCAGCATATCTACCGACTCTTTGGCAAAATCACTCAGCCTGCTGTCCTCATCCTCCTGCAGTCCCTGCACAGCCAGCTTCATAACGGCAAGCGGCGTGCGCATTTCATGCGAAGCATCCGCTGTAAACTGCTGCTGCTTAGCGTACATGTTGCTTATAGGACGGATATTGCGTCCTGCCAGCCAATAACCGAAATAGCAGGCGGCAAAATACAGCACCAGCGCCATACACAAAAGCAAAAACAGTGTTTTA
Source organism: uncultured Phascolarctobacterium sp. (assembly GCF_937920985.1). GTDB lineage: Bacteria > Bacillota > Negativicutes > Acidaminococcales > Acidaminococcaceae > Phascolarctobacterium_A. Next base: position 20,322 of record NZ_CALDXR010000052.1, on the reverse strand, counting down.
TAGGCTGCATGATAATAAAATTCCATATTCTTGAACATATACAACCTGCCAACCTGCTTATCACCGTCAATAACAGGAGCAACTGCAGCCAGATAACGATAACGCTCACCGTTTGCGCCATGCATCCGCAAAAGACGCGATGTATTCAGCTCCTTCGGCCAATCATTTTTATGACTCATCAGCGCCTGCCCCGCCCCACTTGTTCCAAGCTGGTTTAAAATTACCTTCGAGCCATCTGCATCCACAAAGTATGCGAGCATCTTGCCGCTGCGGATAGCTGCTTCAGAGCAGGGAGCCTCCTCCGACTCTATCCATTCTTCGCCCTCATGGTAAATCTGCGCTACAAGGTTTTCCTTTTCGTGCGCCAGTATTTCCCACCAGATAAAGGTGTAGGCCGCAGCCACAATAACCAAAATCAAAGCACCGAAGATGGCTGCATATAAGCAGGTCATGCGCCGGCGTAGCTTTTCAAAAGGCTTATTCCACATAATAGCCCACGCCCCGCATCGTTTTAATCAGTTCTTCTCCGTTCAGCTCCATAATTTTTTTACGCAGCAGACGGATATGCACATCAAGATTGTTCTCCGTCACATCGCTGTCAATGCCCCAGATACGGTCCTGCAGCATCGCACGCGGCATAACCTGCCCCCGGTTGCGCAAAAGCAGCTCCAGCAGCTTAAATTCACGCGGACGCAGCTCTACACGACGCTCGCCGTATGCCAGACAATAGGTAGAGATTTCCAACGTATAAGCGCCGTACTTCAGCTTTTCCGCGCTGTACTGTCCCTGGCGGCGGCAAAGGGCATTCAAACGCGCCACCAGCTCCTCCAGCTCGAAAGGCTTTACCAGATAGTCATCGGCACCGCTGTTTAAGCCTTGTACCTTATCCGCCAACGTATCCTTGGCCGTCAGCAGCAATATTTTTCCCTGATACTCCTCCTCACGCAGACGCTTGCACAGATCAAGACCGCTCAAAAGCGGCATCATCCAGTCCAATACCAGCACATCATAGCCGTCGGCATACACAGCATCGTAGGCAGCCTCGCCATCCTGCACCCAGTTCACAGTTATATTTTGCTTTTTCAACAGCATGCTTAAAAGCTTGCCTAAATTTATATCATCCTCAGCTAATAAAATTTTCATTGTTATCGCCTCCATTACTGCTATTGTATCACAATGCAGTATAGGCATGTAAAATTAATTTTAACTGAAAAAATCGCTGCCGAAGCTTTGCCTTCAGCAGCGATTGTCTTACATGATATATCTGTTCAATGACGGCACAATTTCCGCATAGGTGCCTTTTTTATTAGCCAGCATAATATTAATGGCCCATACAGTCTGTCCACGGTCATCCTCCGTGCGTGTAGCCTGCAGCTTACGGTTGGTACCTGTATAGCATACGATATCTTCCAGCTCCAGCAAAAGTGCCATATCCTCACGTCTGTAGCCCTCAAGGCAGCGGTCGGAAAACATCACCGTCAGCATCAGCATATCGTCCATACGCCAGCATTCCAGACGATAGGCACGGCCGTCGCTCAGCTTGCCGTTATAATAGCCGACATCCTGCACACCGTCCTCATCCGGCTCATAGGGAGAAGGAACATAATCCACGCGGCAGGGAACAGGGAATTTTTTTATCAGCATAAATTCGTTCTCCTTAGAGAGCAAAGCGCCTCAGAGCTTAAGGCTTTGAGGCGCGCTTGCTTATACGTTATTCCTTATCGGGAGTTTCTTCTGCTGCGGTTTCAGCAGTTGCAACTTCGGGCATCGGAACATTATATTTAACTTTGATATCACGATAACGGCTCATACCGGTACCTGCCGGAATCAGCTTACCGATGATAACGTTTTCTTTCAGGCCCAGCAGCGGGTCAACCTTGCCCTTGATAGCGGCATCGGTGAGCACGCGGGTGGTTTCCTGGAAGGAAGCAGCAGACAGGAAGGAGTCGGTAGCCAAAGAAGCTTTGGTGATACCAAGCAGGATAGCACGGCCTTCTGCAGGAGCCTTGCCTGCTTCCAGCATCTCGGTATTCTGCTCTTCAAATTCTGCCACATCAACGTCTTCACCCGGCAGCATTGTGGTGTCACCGGATTCCTCGATGCGGATTTTACGCATCATCTGACGAACCATAACCTCGATGTGCTTACTGTTGATATCTACGCCCTGAGACTTATAAACGCCTACTACCTGAGATACCAGATAGTTCTGAGTAGCCTTCACGCCGCTGATACGCAGTACGTCATGCGGGTTAAGAGAACCTTCAGTCAGGCGGTCGCCCTTAGCGATTTCTTCGCCCTCAACAACAGACAGCTTAGCGCCATAAGGAATCTGGTATTCCTGGTTTTCGCCATCCAGCGCCATTACGGTTACCTTGCGGCTGTTGCCTTCCTGGGTAATATGTACGTGACCGGAAACTTCGGACAGAATGCCAGGATGCTTCGGCTTACGTGCTTCGAACAGTTCCTCGACACGCGGCAGACCTTGGGTAATATCATCAGCACCTGCAACGCCGCCGGTATGGAAGGTACGCATGGTCAGCTGGGTACCAGGTTCACCGATGGACTGTGCAGCGATAGTGCCGACTGCCTCACCTACATCAACGTTCTTGCCGGTTGCCAGGTTGCGACCATAGCACTTACGGCAAACGCCGAATTTAGCCTTACAGGTCAGTACGCTGCGGATCTTAACCTTTTCACGCAGCTGGCAGATGTGTTCTGCCATAGGCTCAGTAACATATTCATTGATATGATAGAGAATTTCACCATTTTCATCCAAAATATCCTCAGCCAGGTTACGGCCAATGATACGGTCATGCAATGTTTCAATGATAGTTTTCTCTTTCTTGCCTTCGGTAATTGCCTCAACCTCAATGCCGGCAATTTCGTTGTTGCGGATACGCATTTCCTTAACAGTACCGTCAGCCAGAATAGCGTTGATAATGTCCTCGGTCATGGTGTCGCCGGTATGTGCCAGCACTTCACCTGCACCGTTAACAATATCAGCTGCTACCTCTTTATTGTTGAAGTTATGCATCATAGCTTCCTTCAGCACATTATGTGCAAAGGTGTCGCTGATGTTGATGCGGACAGTTTCAATATCCTCACCATTCATATCTTCGTCAGAATATAGATTAATCTCTTCAATCTTAGCATCATTGAGTTTAGCGAAAAGCTCTTCAGTGATGTTGGTATCTGCTTCTGCAATCAGGTTGCCTTCTGCGTCAAGTACGCCGGAAGCCAGGGTGCGGCCCATAACCTTTTCGCGAATTTTGTTCTGGCTTGCACCAAGAACTGCTTTGCTCAGACGGCTGCGTTCCTTAACCAGGTTCATACCTACAATATCGCAATCATCCTCACGTACGATTACGTCCTGGGCAACGTCAACCAGACGACGAGTCAGGTAACCGGAGTCAGCGGTACGCAGTGCGGTATCGGCCAAGCCTTTACGAGCACCATGAGAAGAAATGAAGTATTCCAAAATGGTCAGGCCTTCACGGAAGTTGGATTTGATAGGACGGTCAATGATACGACCGGAAGGATCGGCCATCAAACCACGCATACCAGCCAGCTGACGAATCTGCTGTTTGTTACCGCGGGCACCAGAATCAGCCATCATGGAAACAGGATTGAACTTGTTCATGGTGGATTTCATCAGCTTTTCGGTAACTTTATCGGTTGCATCATTCCAAAGGTCGATTACCTTACGATAACGTTCGTCATCACTCATCAAGCCACGACGGAAGAGACGCTCAACCTTATCAACCTCATGCTCTGTTGCTTCCAGAATAACTTCTTTTTCAGCAGGAATCTGAATATCAGAGGTTGCGATAGAAATACCGGACTTACAAGCATTATCGTAACCCATCTTTTTAACAATATCCAGAATCTCGGCAGTACGCAGGTTGCCGTACAGCTTATGAGCTTTAGCAACGAGTTTGCCCAATTCTTTTTTGTCAATCAGCTTGCCAAGGTGCCAACGTTCAACCTCAACGGTTTCTTCAACAACGTTGCCTTCAGCATCAAGATGCTTTTCAACAACCTGATCTTTTTCTTTATGATAGTAACGCATTTCCAGAGGCAGCTCGCCATTGAAAATAGTGTTACCAACAGTTGTAACTACCAGGGATACACCGCTTTCACCAACGGCTGCACCCTTTTCTTCGTCATAGATTTCGCTATTAGGAATATAAACCTCAATGGTTGCCTGCAGATCTACAGCCTGGTGGAAGTAAGCCAGTTGAGCCTCGTCCACGCTGCTATAGCGGTTGCCTTCACCCTTGATGTTCGGATCATCCTTGTTGGTCTTGACGATAGTCAGATAATAGGAGCCCAAAACCATATCCTGGGTAGGAACAGCAACAGGCTTGCCATCCTTCGGTGCCAGGATATTGTTTACAGACATCATCAGCATACGTGCTTCAGCCTGAGCCTCAACGGAAAGCGGCAGATGGACAGCCATCTGGTCACCGTCGAAGTCGGCGTTATAAGCGGTACATACCAGAGGATGCAGCTTAATAGCACGGCCTTCAGACAGGATAGGCTCGAATGCCTGAATACCCAGTCTGTGCAGAGTCGGTGCACGGTTCAGCAGTACCGGATGCTCCTTGATTACCTCTTCCAGAACGTCCCATACTGCATTGGTAGCACGCTCTACCATGCGCTTAGCGCTCTTGATATTGCTTGCTTCACCGCTGTTTACCAAACGCTTCATAACAAAGGGTTTGAACAGCTCCAAAGCCATTTCCTTCGGCAGGCCGCACTGATGCATTTTCAGCTCAGGACCTACTACGATTACGGAACGGCCGGAATAGTCAACACGTTTACCTAACAGGTTCTGACGGAAACGGCCCTGTTTACCTTTGAGCATATCGGACAAGGATTTCAGCGGGCGGTTGCCAGGACCGGTAACCGGACGGCCGCGACGACCATTGTCGATCAAAGCATCTACTGCTTCCTGCAGCATACGTTTTTCATTGCGGACAATGATATCAGGCGCATGCAGCTCCAGCAAGCGGTTCAAACGGTTGTTACGGTTAATAACGCGGCGATATAAATCATTCAAATCAGAGGTAGCGAAACGGCCACCGTCCAGCTGTACCATCGGGCGCAGCTCAGGCGGAATAACCGGTACTACATCCATAATCATCCATTCAGGACGGTTGCCGGATTTCAGGAAGGCTTCAGCAACCTCCAGACGACGGATAGCACGTACACGGCGCTGACCGCTCAGCTCCTTCATATCATGGCGCAATTGCTCTGTCAAAGCTTCCAGATCAATAGCTTGCAGCAGCTCTTTAATAGCCTGTGCACCCATGCCTACACGGATACCTGCTTCAGGATATTTGTCGCGCTTTTCCATATACTCAGGCTCAGTCAGCAACTGACCTTTAACTAAGTCAGTGCCTTCACCCGGATCAAGAACGATGAATTTAGCAAAATACAGAACCTGCTCCAGGCTTTTCGGGGAAATGTCCAGCATCAGGCCCATACGGCTGGGGATACCCTTGAAGTACCAGATGTGGGAAACCGGCGCAGCCAGCTCGATGTGGCCCATACGGTCACGACGAACCTTGCTGCGGGTTACTTCAACGCCGCACTTATCGCAGACAATACCCTTATAACGGATGCGTTTATATTTGCCGCAATGACACTCCCAATCCTTAGTAGGGCCAAAGATTCTTTCGCAGAACAGGCCATCTCGTTCCGGCTTCAGGGTTCTATAATTGATGGTTTCGGGTTTTTTTACCTCACCGTAAGACCAGGCTCTAATCTGGTCAGGAGAGGCCAAACCGATACGCATAGACACAAAATTATTTACGTCGATCAAGAATCATTCGCTCCCTTCTCTTACATATTATCCGGATCATTTAAGTCACCGTCGGGATTATCGGTAATTGTAAAATTACCCATATCAGCAATGATGTCCCCGGAGTCACTTACATCCTCGGTAGCGTCATTATCAGCATAATCATCGACAGGCTTTTCAGGTGCATTTTCAATTACCTGGCCGCTGATATCCATGTCCATTTCGCGAGCGGTGGTTGCGATATCTTCATCATCATCGTCACGCAGGGAAACCTCTTCCTCGTCCTCGTTGAGAACCTTGATATCCAGGCCGATAGACTGCAGCTCCTTAACAAGTACCTTGAAGGATTCAGGAATGCCAGGATCAGGTACATTCTCGCCTTTAACGATTGCTTCGTAGGTCTTAACACGTCCAACAACGTCATCGGACTTAACAGTCAGGATTTCCTGCAGGGTGTAAGCAGCGCCGTATGCTTCCAGCGCCCAAACTTCCATCTCACCAAATCTCTGGCCGCCGAACTGTGCCTTACCACCCAACGGCTGCTGGGTAACCAGGGAGTACGGGCCGGTGCTGCGTGCATGGATCTTATCATCAACCAAATGGTGAAGCTTGAGGTAATAGGTCAGACCAACGGTAACAGGGTTATCGAAGGGCTCACCGGTACGACCATCATACAGAGTAGTCTTAGCAGTCTTATCAATGCCTGCAAGCTCCAGGGCATCAGCAATATCCTGCTCATGCGCACCGTCGAATACAGGTACAGAAATCTGTACTGCTTTTACGCTCTTGCCACCGAATTTATCAATTTCAACAGTTTCCGGCATACCATATTTTTCATAATCGTAGCCGTAATGCTCTAATTTCTTAGCGGTTTCGGAATTAGCAAGCTCTTCCTTATAAGCTGCTTCAAATTCCGGAGTACCTTCTGCTGCGCCAGTCTTTTCAACTGCGTTCAGCTTAGCTGCCAGGTTAGTGGTATCAATTTCCATACCCAGCGCACGTGCTGCCCAACCCAGATGGTTCTCCAGTACCTGTCCGATGTTCATACGGGAAGGTACGCCCAACGGATTCAGTACGATATGTACCGGTTCGCCGGTAGGCAGGAACGGCATATCCTCACGCGCCATGATGCGGGAAACGACACCCTTGTTACCATGACGACCTGCCATCTTATCGCCTTCGGAGATCTTACGTTTTTGGGCAATATGTACACGAACCTGCTCGTTTACTCCCGGCGGCAGATCATCGCCGTTTTCGCGGCTGAATACCTTAACGCTGACAATCTTACCAGCTTCGCCGTGCGGTACACGCAGGGAGCTGTCACGTACTTCACGTGCTTTTTCACCGAAGATAGCACGCAGCAGACGTTCTTCTGCAGTCAGTTCGGTTTCACCCTTCGGAGTAACCTTACCTACCAGAATATCGCCAGGACGTACTTCAGCACCAATGCGGATAATACCACGCTCATCCAGATCCTTCAGCGCTTCGTCAGATACGTTAGGAATCTCGCGGGTGATTTCCTCTTTACCAAGCTTGGTATCGCGGGCATCACAGTCATATTCTTCAATATGGATAGAAGTAAAGATATCAGCCTTTACCAGGTCTTCGTTCAGCAGAACAGCATCCTCGTAGTTATAGCCTTCCCAAGGCATATAAGCAACGATAACGTTGTGGCCTAAAGCCAACTCGCCATGATCGGTAGCCGGACCATCTGCCAGAATCTGCTTTTCAACAACCTTGTCGCCTTTGAAGACGATAGGACGCTGGTTAACGCAGGTACCTTGGTTAGAACGTTTGAATTTCAGCAGCGGATATACATCTACCTCGCCATTTTCAGCACGTACACGGATTTCGTTGCCTACTACGCGGATAACCTCGCCGGCACGCTTAGCCAGGACGCAGACACCGGAGTCAGAAGCAACCTTGTATTCCATACCGGTACCGATAATCGGAGCCTGAGTACAGAGCAGAGGTACAGCCTGACGCTGCATGTTCGCACCCATCAGAGCACGGTTAGCGTCATCGTTTTCCAGGAACGGAATCAGTGCAGTTGCGATAGATACTACCTGTTTAGGAGAAACGTCCATCAGGTCTACTTTATCAGGAGTAATAGACAGGACATCATCCTTAGCACGGGCAGTTACACGCTCGCCCATAAAGTAGCCATCATCATCCAACGGTTCGTTGGCCTGTGCTACGATATATTTATCTTCTTCATCAGCAGTCATGTATCTGATTTCTTCAGTTACACGTTTATTTGCTTTATCAACAACACGGTACGGGGTTTCCATGAAACCGTATTCATTGATAACAGCATAGGTAGACAAGGAACCGATCAAACCGATGTTAGGACCTTCAGGCGTCTCGATAGGACACATACGGCCATAGTGGGAGTTGTGTACGTCGCGGACTTCGTAGCCTGCACGCTCACGGGACAAGCCGCCAGGGCCAAGGGCAGACAGACGACGTTTATGAGTCAGCTCTGCCAGCGGGTTGTTCTGGTCCATGAACTGAGACAGCTGGCTGCTGCCGAAGAATTCTTTAATAGCAGCAACTACAGGACGGATGTTAATCAGTGCCTGCGGAGTAATAGCCTCATTGTCCTGAATTGTCATACGTTCTTTAACAACGCGTTCCATACGGGACAGGCCGATACGGAACTGGTTTTGCAGCAACTCGCCAACGCAGCGTACACGACGGTTGCCCAAATGGTCAATATCATCGCCGGTACCATAACCATCCATCAGGTTCAGCAGATAGTTAAAGGAAGTAAATACATCCTCTTGGGTAACTGTATGCAGTTTTGCATCAATGCCGGTGGTAAACATCAGCAGCATATCTGCTTCATGATTTTTAACCTTAACAGCACGCAGGCCACGTTCACTGTAGACACCGCTCTCTTCAATCTTATCCAGATTTTCGTCGGTCATCTTAGTGCCTTCCGGCAGGATGATTTCGCCAGTTTCTTCATTAACAATAGGTTCAGCCAGTACAGTACCGCTCAAACGGTTGCGCCAGCCAAGCTTCTTGTTGAGCTTATAACGGCCAACATTAGCCAGATCATAACGCTTGCTGTCGAAGAAGGTATTCTCAATCAGCTGTACAGCGTTTTCCAGGATAACAGGCTCGCCAGGACGCAGCTTTCTGTAAAGCTCCAGCATTGCTTCATCTTTGTTGGTAGTGGTATCCTTCTCCAGGGTAGCCAGCAATGCAGGATGATTGCCGAAGCATGCTATAATCTCATCATTAGAGGATAAGCCTAAAGCACGCAGCAGCACTGTTGCCGGAACCTTACGGGTACGGTCTACACGAGCAGAGATGATATCATTGATATCAGTTTCATATTCAATCCAAGCGCCACGGTTAGGAATTACGGTAGTACCATAAATCTTTTTGCCGCTCGGATCCATAGTTACACTATAGTAAACGCCAGGAGAACGTACCAGCTGGCTGACTATAACACGTTCAGCACCATTGATAACAAAGGTACCGGTATCAGTCATCAGCGGGAAGTCACCCATAAACACAGAGGATTCTTTCATCTCGCCAGAGTCATCTTTGAAAACGAGACGAGCTTTTACGTTCATTGGTGCAGAATAAGATTCATCTCTCTCCTTACACTCTTCAACGCTATATTTAGGAGCTCCTAATTCAAAGCTTTCGAAGTAAAGCTCCAGATTGCCTGCAAAGTCTTTAATAGGAGAAATGTCATGCAGAATCTCCATGAGGCCCTTCTGAATGAACCACTCATAGGACTTTCTTTGAATATCAATCAAATGCGGCATAGCCAGAATTTCATTGATTCTCGCATAACTATACCGAGTCCTATCACCTACTGGAACCGGTTTAAACATGTAATTCCTCACCCCTTCTTGTATTATCAGCATACTAAACTTGGCAGCATCACTCCCGACAAAAAAAACAACAAGGTTCTTACCACAAGGACCTTGTCAGTTGTCTTCGATGAGCAGCCTCATCTTTCATTATAAGCAAGATACGCCGTTCAACCACTGACCCGGCAGTATTTGTTGTCAAAATTTACACCTGCAAAAATAATAATGATGTAGTATGATATGTTATCATAAATAATGCAAATTGTCAAGATTTAGCTCAAAAAAAAAATTACAGACACCTCATTTTTATGGGTGTCTGTAACTTTATAGCCACGTTTTATTCAAAACGTCCTTTAAGTACAATCTCTTTATCCAGCAGAGCTACCTGGCCTTTAGCAAACAATGCGTCAATATCCAGGTTTTCGTCCAGAACCAACAGGTCAGCGTCCGCGCCAACTGCAACGCAACCCTTAACGCCAGTCTTGCCAAGCAGCTCGGCAGGTGTAGAGGTCAGCAGCTTAATAGCCTCTTCAAGCGGCAGGCCGCGGCGTACCAGACTCTTGATTGTCAGATGCAGATATTTAGGAGAGCAGTAGGTGAGACCAATGCAGTCACCATTTTCATTGAACTTAGGTTGGGAACCGAAAGCATCGCTGCTCATCGTCAGGTGGTCGGTGCTCATGCCTTCCCAGCTCAAAAGCTCCATAATCTGTTCTGCGCCGATTTCCATATCCTCGTCAGTGCTGCCGGCAGTCATGTCGAAGTAACCGCCGCGACGTACAAGCTTTGCACCTTCTTCCATCAACTCATGCGTACGCAGCATATGAGTCGGCAGGAAGTTTTTGGCAGGAACATCGGAATGGTCCAGTGCGTAGAACAGCGGGTCCAGCTTACCAACACCGGAACCCATATGCATGGTTACCAGGCCGGCAACGTTGGCCAACAGGCCACCGCGACGGGTTGCGGTAGCAACCTCAATCAGCTCCGGTCCCTGTGGATTAGAGCTGCGATGATCGCTTACTGCAATCTTGGTGCCGATAATCGGCGGAACCATCATAATATCTTTTTCGATCGAACCGGTAATGGTTGGTGAAGGAATTCCGTAAGCACCGGTCAGGCAGTAGGCAGTAATGCCTTCTTCCGTCAGTGCGCGTGCTTTAGCTACCAGGTTTTCTACGCTTCTGGTTACACCATCTGTACCCAGCAGGCCCAGAACAGTAGTAATACCGCAGCTGGTAATCTGGCTCAGCATTGCTTCGGGTACGCGGGAAGCAGGGCCCTGCTCACCGCCGCCGCCGGTGATATGCATATGCATATCAATGTAACCGGGCAACAGCTTTTTGCCGCTGAAATCAAATACCTCAACCTCAGGCATACCTTCGTAGCCTTCGATTTTATCAGCAATACGCACTACCTTATCTGCAATAACCAGCACATCTTTTTTACCAAGATGCGCAGGTGCATAAACGTCAGCGTTTCTAATTAACTTAATCAAAATGTGTCACTTTTCCTTTCATTGTGTACTAAGCAGCTGCTCAGTACTGCCGACTTGCTTGCGCAACCGGCTTATTTCTTTTCGTCTTCCAGCTTAGCAATACCGATACCAGTGTAGCCGTAGAACAGAGCGATAATGAAACCGGTGTAGCAGAGAATTGCCCACGGTGCATAATCCAGAGTTTCAATGCCGGTGCAGGCGGTCATATAAGCACCTGCTGCAGACCAGGGAACCAACGGTACAAATACAGTACCTGCATCCTCCAAGGTACGGGACAGGTTCTTAGCAGCAAGGCCTCTTGCTTTATAAGCATCACGGAACATTTCACCGGGAATCAGAATGGACAGGTAGGAGTTACCGGTGCACAGGCCCATGGTAATGCAGGAAGCAACGGTGGAAGCAATCAGATCGCCGGTGCTCTTAGCAAAGGTCAGGATTTTTTGCAGAACTACTTCCAGGCAACCGGCCTTGCTCATAATACCGGCAAAGCAGAATGCGCAGAATACCAGCAGAGTGGTACCCATGATTTCAGCCATACCGCCGCGGTTCAACAGCTTGATAATCTGCGGAGCAGCAGTAGCCGGGTCAAAGCCGGGAGTGGTCAGCATAGAAATTTTAAAGCCTTTTACGGTAGCCAGCAGCAGATTTTTCAGGTTGATGTTTTGGAAAATCAATGCTTCAGCGCCAGCCAGAACAGTGGAAGCCATCATAACCGGCAGAGTCGGTTTCTTAAAGATAGAGCCTGCCAGAATCAGCAGTACAGGCAGAATCAGCAGAATGTTAAAGTTGTACATGCCATCTAACTGAGTCAGCATAGTGCTTACTGCTTCGGAAGAAACATCGCCGCCGATATTGCCCTTTAAGCCTACGAAAGCATAAACAACCAGGGAAATAATAGTTGCCGGAACAGTAGTCCAGAACATGTGAGCAATGTGCTCATAAAGAGTAGAACCAGCTGCAACCGGTGCCAGGTTAGTGGTATCGGACAGCGGGGAGATTTTATCACCAAAATAGGAACCGGCGATTACAGCACCAGCGGTAGCTGCCAGGTTTACACCCAAAGTGCTGGCGATACCCATCAGCGCAACACCCATGGTAGCAACAGAGCCCCAGGAGGTACCGGTTACGATAGATACAACTGCAGTAATCAGGAACGCAGTTACCAGCATGAAGGTCGGGTTTACAATCTGCACGCCATAATAAATCATCATCGGGATAGTACCGGAAGCCATCCAGGTACCAACCAGTGCACCAACGCAGGTCAGGATCAAAATTGCCGGCATGCCCTTGGCAATCTTCTGGCAGATTTCGTCCATCATTTCATCCCAGGTAACACCAACGCGGTAAGCAATCAGGCCGGCAATAGCAGCTACCAAAAGCAGCAGCGGCTCGGTTGCGTAACCCAGATAACCTTTGCCGACAGTCAGAATAACCATCATAGCAATAATAGGAATAACAGATTCCGTAAAGGTTGGCATACGCTTATTTGTTTTTTCTTCAGTTTTTTGCATATCCTTTGACATAATACCCTCGTTTCTGCCGGTCATCTAGCCGGCTTAATTTTGCGCAAGCAACGCTATCTATAAAAATTTTATCATTATAGCTTAATTATCTCAACAGTTTTCTTTATCTATACTTATTGGAATTTTTCTTGTATACATAAGCAATTTATTCGCCGTCCTGTATTTTGTATACAAAATTTGTACTATAATTCGTGGACATTTGCTTAACCATGCGCTTTTTTATACTAAAAATTTAGGACTTCTTCAACCATGCTGAAGAAGCCCTAAATCAAAAAATCAATAAGATCATTTTTCCTGTTATAGCGTTTTGATAAATTATTCTTATATAAAGAACAGAAAGTAAATTAACCCTTTATCTTTTCCTGCGACTCTTTTAAAAGCTCCAAAAAGCGCTTTGTTGGCAAGGTAAAGTTAAATTCATAATCGTAAAGAACCGAGATTGGCATATTTCCCGAATACTTGACCGGGAATTCGACTAATGTTCCCTGCTGCAGTTCCTTCATTACTTTTACCCGCGGTGTCAAAGCTATGCCAAGATTCTGCTCTACTGCCATCAAGACGGATTCAGAATCACTAAAGGTCAGAACGCTTTGCAGACGTGTAAAATCGACCTTAGATTTTAAATGCTTGTAATATACCTCGCTGGCAGGATAGGCGATAAAAGGATAATCATAAATATTATTATTTCTTCCCATCTGCTCATACAATTCTTTGGACGCTACCAAAACCATCGGCTGATTCCAAAGCTGTACACGCTTGGTATAAAGCGGCTGCACATCAATATGCACAAAGGCAAAATCATACAGCTTTTGTACAAAAGCGTCATTGATAGTCGATTCTACCGTCATGCAGCGGTTAACCTCTATCTCCAGCTCAGGAAATTCCTTTTTGAGCTTCAGCAGCACAGGAAGCAGATAAAAGTTTATGCCCTGGGTGGAAACGCCTATTTTCAGACTGTAATTTTTCTTTTGAAACTGGCGCATTACCTCCTGGCTTTTCTGATAATCAGCCATCAGCTGCTGTGCTATCGGCACAAAGTTTTTGCCTGCCTGCGTCAGATAAACATTCTTGCCGTCTCGGGTGAAAAGAATAACACCGTATTCCTCTTCCAAAGCGTTGATATGATTGCTGATTGTAGGCTGGGTAAAATTAAGATATTTCGCAGCCTGCGTAAAGCTGCGGCACTGTACTACAGTCAAAAAGGATTGGTAAACCTGGATGTTCATTTTATGGACTCCTCAAATTCTTACTTTTCGTCAAGAACAGGTACAAAATATGCTTCTACACCGGTAATTTCTCCCGGCTGCAAACGCACAAAGGTCTCCGACGCTTTACCGTTGATCACAAAGCAGGAATAAGTATACTTGCCAGTTGCCTCACCGTTATCTGTTTCCTGCTGTACATCTGCTGAAGGAAGAAACTGCTGGTAAATCAAATCGCAGTCATCGCATTCCTCCGCCTCGTAGCTCAGCGCACCATCAGGCTCTACAATAGCAATGCCTGCACCCTCACGCCCAAAGATAGGCTTCTTAATATAACGCTGTCCAGCCAACTGCTTGCTGTCCAAATAGGTCGGCGTTAAATGCGCAGCCAACAGTTCTTCCTCCTGCGGTGTCCAGAACAGACGATGCTGATATAAATACCATGCCAGTGCCAGCAGTGCTTTATTCTGCAGTACAATGGATTTTACCGGATTAACCAGATCAACAGCACCAAAATTAGCTAACTCCATGAGCTTTAAGCCAACAGGATAGCCATCCTCGCTTTCATCATCCATCAAAAGCTCCAGCGGATGCAGACGATAGAGGATATCAAGCTTATCTTCCTTATTATTGAAAATTTCGTTGGGAATGTAAACTCCGTCATCATGCACTATAAGCTCATCTAAACTGACAAGGCGACAAACAAATGGCTGCTTGCTCAAAATGCGTTCACGCAACACCTCTTGCACACGCTCAAATAAAAATTTGGCGTTAGCCCAATCCTCACTGTAGCCTTTATCAGCAGCAAAAGCAATGCGCACTACATCCTTATCTGCATATTTAGGCTGTTCCAACAGCTTTAAAAAGGGCTCTGCCAGCTCCTCACCATCCGAACGCGGCTGCAGATGCAGGCCGTACTCCTTAGCAAAATATGCTTCCGCTACCTTGTTGGCATAAAATGTTTCCGGCAAGGCGCAAGGAGTATCCGAATTGATCTCTACCAGCTTATAGCAGCCGTCAGTATTCTTTACAAAGTCAAGACGGCTGATATAGCTCACATGATCCGAGTTATCCGCAAGGATATACGGTGTGAGCTTATCCGTCATATTAAACAGATTAAAGGGCATTGCGCCATTATTATTGGTACGCAAAGCCTCTGCCAGGCGTGACAGTGCTGCTGTAAGGCCGGCACTGATGCGCTGCAGCTCACGCTTATTGGCATTGCTCATAAGCAGCGCGCTGATAGTAGGATAACGGTTTTCCCACTCCGGCGCATCCACATACGGCATAATATTCAAATCAATTTTATCAAGCCAGGTATCAGGCTTACGATATTTATACATCTTCATCACCTCAGGAAATTGCGCTGCCGCTGGAGCGGCTCATGCCACTGCCGATGCCGCTTTTGCCTGTGCTTCCCGTACTGCCGAGCTTGGAATTTTGCGTGCTTCCTGCAGTTCCCTGCTGCACAGAGGCGCCATTAGCTGCATTACTGCTATCTCTGGCAGTAGCTGAACCAGCAGCTGTATTATCCTGCTTCGTATTAGCAGCAGGCGCAGTGCGCACACCTGCTGCAGGTCCTACGCCAAAGGTACGACCGATAAAGTACCAGGGAAAGAAGCCATGAAAAAAGCCGCCGCCGTTATCTTCATCCTTCTTTTCATCTTGATTATTCTGAGCAGAGTTATCATTCTTCCACTCACTGTCTTTATCGTTACCACAGCCGGCAACACCTGTCAGCATAACTACCGCCAGCGCACCGGCCAAAAGCTTTTTACGTTTTTCGTCTGTAAGCATATGAAACTCCTTTATAAAAAATCTCTATCATTTTTACACAGCAATATAGTAGGTCATCTTTTATATTATAGCATAAGAAGCAGCTGAATTGCACTATGACTATGCTTCATTCACAAAATCAAAAAAAACTCCCGACACACCTAAGTGCATTGGGAGTCGGATTGCAGACGAATCAACAATCTATAGGTGTTCTTATGAGTGAATCTTTTCATAGCTCATCAACCAAGCAAATCCTTTTGCCATGCGCAGCGCAGGTTCCTTAAAATGATTTCCCTGATTCCAAACAAGAATACTGCTCAACCTATGATCTCTTAATGAGCGATACACATCACGAATATCATTTGCCACCTGTGCCATTATTGGGTTACGTGTCTTTGCCTCCTTATCGCCAAGACTTAAATAGACTCTATTGGTTAATATTTTGTTGTTATGCACAAAATCAACAAATTTAGGAAACCACACAGACGGAGATACTGCTGCTATACCTTCGAATAAATTTGTTTGATAAGCCGCCCACAATACAAATAATCCGGCTAAGGAATAGCCGCCCGCAAAAATCTTTATATCTTGATGCTCACTTAATAACGGAACAATTACTTCATTTTTTATACGTGTTAGAAGTTTTTCCGCATTGCCGGCAAAGGCAGCATCTCCAAAAATCGGCTCTGCAACCCATGGCGAAAGGTCGTCGTTCCAGTTATCGACCTGCACTGTAATTAACAAAAAATCTGTACTCTGCGTTATAGCTTTTATCTGAGAAAGCTCTTCATCGATTAACGGTAACTCATGCTCTCCTATTATTTGGAGCAAGACTATTTGTGCATCACAATTGCCTTGATAATTAACTTGCATCCCCTACTCACCTCCTGGTTCTGTTTAAAATATTATATATTCTTTGAGGCAGAAAATCAAAAAACTCCCGACACACCTAAGTGCATCGGGAGTCGGATTGCAGACGAATCAACAATCTATTGTGCTACTAGCGTAGCAAGCAAGATTATTTAACTTCTACAGTTGCGCCAGCAGCTTCCAGTTTCTCTTTCAGAGCGTCAGCGTCAGCTTTGGAGATTTTTTCTTTGATAGCTTTCGGAGCGCCGTCAACCAGCTCTTTAGCTTCCTTCAGGCCCAGGCCGGTAGCTTCGCGAACAGCTTTGATTACGCCGATTTTGGAAGCGCCAGCGGAAGTCAGGATTACGTCGAATTCAGTTTTTTCAGCTGCAGCAGCTTCGCCGCCAGCAGCCGGAGCAGCAGCAACAGCTACCGGAGCAGCTGCGGATACGCCGAATTTTTCTTCCAGAGCTTTAACCAGTTCGGACAGCTCGAGTACGGTCATGGATTCAATAGCTTCGATGATTTGATCTTTATTCATTATAGTTACCTCCAATAATAAGTAAGTTTTTATTTTTTAAGCTGCCTTATGCAGCACGCCGCGAATTAAGCGGACTCTTTTTGTTTGCGTACAGCTTCCAGAGCATATACGACATTGCGGATAGTACCTTGAAGTACATTGACAAAACCGCTGATAGGAGCATTCATGCTGCCCAGCATCTTGGCAATAAGAACTTCTTTCGGCGGCAGAGAAGCCAATGCTTTGATTTCGTCAGCACCGATAACTTTGCCATCAAGAACGCCAACTTTAACTTTCAGTTCTTTGTTTTCTTTTGCGAATTCGCAAACGATTTTTGCAACTGCAACAGGATCTTCCGGGGAAACAGCAATAGCGGTGTTTTTCTCCAGAGAAGGTTCCAGACCTTCAATACCAGCTTGTTCTGCAGCAATACGCAGCAGAGTGTTCTTAACTACATTGTAGTGAACGCCAGCTTCACGCATTTTGCGACGCAGCTCGGTATCCTGAGCAACAGTTAAACCGCAGAAGTCAACTAAAATAGTGCATTTGGAGTTAGAAAGCAACTCTTGAATTTCAGCAACTTTAGCTACTTTTTCAGGTCTAATAACTGCCATTTAGATTGCACCTCCTTTTTTTGATGTTTTTATTAAATCAAAAAGACCTCTCGGCCGTAGCCGGAGGTCGGAAGGTCTAATATATCTTCACGCTCCAGCCTCGGCAGGCGTAGTTAAAACTTACGCACGTGGCACCTGCTGTCTATGGCCCGATTATCTTCTGATTTAGTAAAATTAAGTAAAACTACAATTATTTGTCGCTGTTAGCTTTCAGGACATCAACTTTGACGCCAGGGCCCATGGTGCAGGACATGGTGATAGTCTTCATGTACTGACCTTTAGCACCAGCCGGTTTAACCTTAACCAGGGTATCAGCCAAAGTCATGTAGTTTTGTAACAGTTGCTCTTCAGTAAAGGATGCTTTACCGATAGGAGCTTGTACGTTGCCGGATTTATCGGTACGATACTCGATTTTACCAGCTTTGGATTCCTTAACGGCACGGGTTACGTCCATGGTAACGGTACCAACCTTCGGGTTAGGCATTAAACCACGAGGGCCAAGGATTTTACCAAGACGACCAACAAGACCCATCATATCCGGGGTTGCGATGCACACGTCAAATGCCATCCAGCCGTTCTTGATTTTATCAACATATTCTTCACCGCCAACGAAATCTGCGCCGGCAGCTTCTGCTTCTGCAACTTTGGGGCCTTTAGCAAAAACCATAACAGTCTTGGATTTACCAGTGCCGTTCGGCAGAACCAGTGCACCACGAACTTGCTGATCAGGGTATTTAGGGTTAACGCCCAGACGGAAAGCAACTTCAACAGTGCTGTCGAATTTAGTAGCAGCGGTTTTCTTAACCAGAGCTACTGCTTCTTTCGGAGAGTAGAATTTGTCAGCTTCGATTAATTTCAAAGCGTCAGCATACTTTTTGCCCATTGTTATGAATTCCTCCTATGTGGTACAAGCGGCTTTTGCCTCCCACTAAATGAGAAGACTGTTTAAAATTAGTCTTCGATTACAATACCCATGCTACGTGCAGTGCCTTCTACCATTCTCATAGCAGCTTCAACGTTTGCAGCATTGAGGTCTTGCATTTTGCTTTCTGCGATTTCGCGAACTTTGTCACGACCGAGTTTAGCAACTTTCTTTTTGTTAGGTTCACCAGAAGCCTTTTCCAGACCAGCAGCTTTCTTCAGCAGAACTGCAGCCGGAGGGGTTTTGGTTACGAAAGTAAAGGAACGATCTTCGAATACAGTGATCTCAACAGGAATGATGAGGCCAACTTGTTTCTCAGTACGTGCGTTAAATTCCTTAACGAAGGCCATGATGTTAACACCAGCCTGGCCAAGTGCAGGACCTACCGGAGGAGCCGGAGTAGCTTTAGCAGCCGGTACCTGTAATTTTACCATTTTAACGACTTTTTTCGGCATTTAATTACACCTCCTTACTCAATTTCTTCAACTTGTGTAAAGTCAATTTCAACAGGAGTTTCGCGTCCCATGATATCAACGAGTACCTTCAGTTTACCCTTTTCTTCGTTGATTTCACAAACTGTACCATCAAAATCCATGAAGGGCGCAGTCTTGATGCGAACTTTCTGATGTAACTGAAAATCAATTTTAACGGGTTTTTCAGTTGCTTCAACTTCCATACCCATCGAAGGCATAATCTGCCTTACTTCTTCAGCTGTAAGCGGAGTCGGGTGGGTAGAATCAGAACCGACGAAACCAGTTACACCTGCAGTATTGCGGACAGCATACCAGTTGCGCTCATTTACAATCATTTCCACCAGTACATAGCCTGGGAAAACCTTATGCTCGACAACTTTCTTCTTACCATCCGAAGTGATTTCAACCTCTTTTTCCGTAGGTATTTCAATACGGAAAATTTCATTTTCCATACCCAAGGAATGAACTTTTCGTTCCAGGTTTGCGCGTACTTTATTTTCGTAGCCAGAATAGGTATGAATTACATACCAATGTTTTCCTTGCTTTTCTTCTTCCATGAATAAACGGAAAGCAACGCTTCCCCTTCCCTCCTTACTTAAGCCTAACAGCTCATTATTGCAAAATCATGCGGAATAACATACTAAAGATGGAATCAATAATCCAGATTAGAGCTGCGCACAAAACAACTGCAATAATTACCACTATAGTGTTAGCAATAAGCTCTTGTTTGGTAGGCCAGGTAACCTTTTTTAATTCTACTTTAGTTTCACTAAGAAAGGTTGTAATGCTGAATCCCTTATTCTCAGTGTCTGTAGTTTCCGGAACGGCCATCTTGTCACATCCTTGCTATTACTACCCGGTTACGCACGAGCCAATATTATTTGGTCTCTTTGTGCAGAGTGTGTTTTTTGCAGAACTTGCAATATTTATTGAGCTCGATACGATCAGGATCGTTCTTTTTGTTTTTGTTGGTTTGGTAGTTTCTCTGTTTGCACTCAGTGCAAGCCAAAGTAATCAGGTTACGCATTTAGTTACACCTCGCTTACGTACATAATAATAAAACCAATCACAAATTGTCGCTAATATAGAGTAACACAGTTAACACTTTATGTCAACTATAAATATCCGTCTGACGCAAATTTTTTCTGTCTGCTCAGTACCTGGCTGCTCTAAAGCGTTTCTTTCGCAATCAGTCTTGAAAAATCAAGACCGGCCAACAGCTGACCGGTCTTGTATTTTGCCTTACTATGCCGGAAAATTATTTCTCTTCTACTTCGGAAACAACGCCAGCGCCAACGGTACGGCCGCC
>NZ_CALDXR010000051.1 GCF_937920985.1 uncultured Phascolarctobacterium sp. | reverse complement strand
CTGTGGATTTTTTATTTTATTTTTTGTTCAAGTTGATTATACAATCTACCAAAAAAACAAAATGCTCATAATAATAAAAGTAAATACGTTGCGTAATATTCTTAATGTTTTAACGCTAATATATATTTCTCTTTTTTTATTTCTTACCAAATCTTCTACGTAGAAAGACATCAAAATAATAGAAAAATTAAATATGAAAAATATATAAGTTAACAAAAAATCGTTTTCAGAGACAAATGAACAATACAAAAATAAAGCCATCATAGATGCAAACAAGAAATTACTCACAATATAAATTACATATTTCCATACTGAAGTAAAATCTTCTCTTTTATACTTTCTGCTTTCTGCAATAGTAGAAAGTATTGTTATTATAAAGAATAAAGATATTATTATAAAATCCATCTCACGAAACCCCTCTTTTTATCACTGAATATATTTTGTCTTTATCAGTTTCAATGACACGCTTCTATATTCTCTACTACCTCAAATGCAGGCTCTTAAATTACTTTCATGCTATTTTTCATTGATTAAAGCAAAATAGTTTCACCAGCACTTACTAATTAACAAATTAACATTAGAGCAAGCTATTATTAATTTTTCAAGCAACCTATACAAAATTGCTGTTTTTTCAATTAAAATGCATCAATAACATACACCTGAAGCTAATTCATTTTTTAGCTAATATACAAAACTCTCCTTTATTCTCTTACCCAACATTTTACACTGCTTGGACTAAATTTAGCAAGCACAATGTGGTTTGACGTTTATTAGTAAAATACATACCAAATATAATATCCAGTTACTATATGTATCAACCAAACCAACAACATTGATGCCAATATAAAAGCAATAGAACACCAATAGCTCTTATTTACATTATCAACTAAGCCATATGTATATATCCCATTATACATGGACATAAAAATATTAGTAAGCGCAAATGCTAATACCTTTATAGGAAAGTAGTGCTGCCATAATGGCGCTAGTCTATTAGAAGAATAATATGAGCCTAATATATATATACAAAGCACATATACCGCAATATGAATCTTGTATGTTTTTATCTTATTGATTATTCTCTTCATAACAGTAATCCTTATTCAAACAATTCATTGATGCCGTTCACAACAATTTTTTTGACCATCAATCTCTTCTAGATATTCATCTATCCAAGCAAATTTATATCCATACTTAGGCGCAGAAAGCAGAAACTGTTTGATTTTAAAACTGTTCTCTTCCTCAGGTAAAACAAAAGCCTCCAAACAACTGCTTTGCTGCTGCGATTTAGTCATAGACTGACTAACGCGATGCTGCAAATCCTGTTCAGCGCGTTTGGAAGCTTGCTCCTGCTCTTTAGGTGTGCAAATGCATTATACAATCTACCGAGTACTTTTATTTTATCTTCCAGAATAATCTTTTGGTATTTGCCGTAGCAATTGCCGCCAGCTCTTCAAAATCCATTCCCAGCACCTGCGCCGCATTACGCGCCGTATATTCCGTATAGCCGGGATTATTGCGCTTGCCGCGGAACGGTACCGGTGTAAGATAAGGGCTGTCGGTTTCAAACAGCAGCAGCTCCTTAGGAATATACTGCATAACCTCGCGCACCTTCTGCGCATTCTTATAGGTAGACGTACCGCCGAAGCCAAAGTAATAGCCACGCTTAGCCAGCTCCTTCGCCATCTCCAGCGAGCCGCTGAAGCAGTGGAACACTGCCTGTACGCCATGCACCTCCTTCTGGAACAGCTCCAGCATATCGCCGTGCGCATCCCTGTCATGAATAATCACCGGCAAATCAAACTGCTTAGCCAGGTCAATCTGCTCTAAGAAAATACGCTTCTGTACATCCTTGGGCTCGTTTTCCTTCCAGTAATAATCAAGACCGATTTCACCGATTGCCACAACCTTCGGGTGCTGTGCCCACTCTGCCAGCTGCTGCAGATAATCAGCAGGAATACCCTTTAAATTCTCGGGATGCCAGCCAACCGCCGCATAGATAAACGGATACTTTTCCGCCAGCTCCACCGCAACAGCACTGCTGGCAGCATCACAGCCGGGATTGACGATGCCGTCCATATCCTGCTCCAGCTGTGCAATCAGCTGCGCTCTGTCCTCATTAAACGCTTCGTCATCTAAATGGGCATGCGAATCCCACAAACCAGTTCTGCTCATAATCTACCTCACATTCACAAAAAAGTTCAGATACAGCTGCAAAAACAGCAGCATGCTGAACAAAATATAACGGAAAACCGCCGCCTTACGCGAATAATATTCGCAGCCCGGCAGATAAAATTCCTTGGGATTTTGCGGATTATAAATAATTTTACGCGGCAGCTTCAGCGTAAAGCCACGCTCCAGCACGTCGCCACTCTTTTCCTTCGTTCCCTTGGCTTCGTTCAAGGCCTCGCTGTATTCCTTATCACCGACTTTATAGGTAAAAACAGGACACAGCTGCTTGCCACGGCTCCAGCTGCTCTTGTAGCCGGTAATCACCGCGCGCACCTCTTCGGTACACAGGCTGCTCAGCTTAGGGAAATAATTCTTCGTAAAGATGCAAACAATGCCATATAAATAAATCAGCAGCGCCAGCTTCAGCGTCCAGGCCATGCCCTTAAACATGTAAAAATCGTAACCGGGATAATGCTGTCCCAGCCATGCATGCGGCAGGATATACGGCACCATGCTGCTGAGCAGCACTAAAATCATACTGATGCCTATAAAAATATACGGTCGCCAAAACAAGCGCGAAAATAGCTTTTCGGACACTGATAAGTCCCCCTTCCAAAACAAAAGACAATATGTTAATAGACGAAGAGCAGGCACTCCTCATCCGCCAAAACGTATCAGAGTGACTGCTCTAAATCTCAGAGTGCATTAAGCACTTTTTTATTTTACACGACTGCCGGAAGCAAGATTTTGCGGGTCGACAAGAGCCAGATTGCCCTGTCCGTCGGAAGCACACAGCAGCATGCCGAAGGATTCGATACCCATCAGCTTAACCGGTGCCAGGTTTGCTACAACAACAACGTTTTTGCCTACCATCTGTTCAGGCTCATAGTATTGGGAGATACCGCTGACGATAGTGCGTACCTCATTACCGATTTCTACCTGCAGCTTGAGCAGCTTTTTGGATTTTTTAACCTTTTCTGCTTCCAGAACCTTGCCTACGCGCAGGTCAATTTTCTCAAAGTCAGGGAAAGCGATTTCCGGTTTAATCGGCTCCATTGCAGGCTTTGCTTCTTCTGCCGGAGCAGGCGCGGGAGCTGCAGCCTTATGCTCATAGCGTTTACCGCCGATGATGGTTGCGCCGTCTTCGGTAACCTCGATACGCGGATACAGAGGCTCGCCCTTGCAAACCTTAGTGCCGTTTGCCAGGCCGCCCCATTCAGCGTCAGCCAGCAGGAACTGCTCAGGCACAGCCAAGCCAAGCTGGGTGTAAATCTTCGGGCTAGTGGTTGGGATGTACGGGCTGATTAAAATAGCTACGATACGCAGAGTTTCAGCCAGGTTATACATAACAGTCTTCAGACGATCAGCTTTAGCCTCGTCCTTAGCCAGAATCCACGGAGCGGTTTCGTCGATGTATTTGTTGGCGCGGCTGATTAAAGCCCATACGCCTTTAATTGCAGTGTTAATTTCCATGTTGTCCATAGCCTTAACATAGTTAGCTACGGTTTCCTTAACGAGAGCCTTCAGCTCATCATCAATCGGCTCGCTGGCACCGGTATCGGCAACAATTCCGCCATGATATTTTTCAATCATGCTTACGGTTCTGTGCAACAGGTTGCCCAGGTCGTTGGCCAAATCTGCATTTACACGGGTAATCAGTGCATCACGGGAGAAGTTGCCGTCACTGCCCAGATTGATTTCGCGCAGCAGGAAGTAGCGGATAGCATCAGCGCCGAACTCATCAATCAGGCCCAGCGGGTCGATAACGTTGCCCTTGGATTTGGACATTTTATCGCCGTCAACTACGAGCCAGCCATGACCGTAAACCTCTTGCGGCATTTCCAGACCCATAGCGTGCAGCATGATTGGCCAGATAATGGTGTGGAAGCGCACGATTTCCTTGCCTACCAGATGCAGGCTTGCCGGCCAGTATTTGTGGAAGAAGGCATCATCGGTGCCGTATTTAATGCCGGTCAGATAGTTCAGCAGAGCATCGAACCATACATAAACAACATGTTTTTTGTCAAACGGAACAGGAATGCCCCAGTCAAAGGTAGTACGGGTAATGCACAAATCCTCCAAACCTTGCTTAACGAAATTGATCATTTCGTTGCGGCGGCTTGCCGGTTGGATAAAGTCCGGATGCTCTTCGATGAATTGCAGCCACCAATCTTGGTATTTGCTCATTTTAAAGAAGTAGCTTTCCTCTTCCATCTCCTCTACCGGACGATGGCAGTCGGGGCAGCAATGGTTTTCATCCAGCTGACGCTCCAGCCAGTAGGATTCGCAGGGCACGCAGTACAGGCCCTTGTAATTTTTCTTATAGATATCGCCCTGCTCATAAATTTTTTGCAGTGCGTCCTGAACAACCTTGTGATGACGCTCCTGACTGGTACGGATAAAGTCATTGTTGGAGATATTCAGCTCTTTCCACAGCAGCTTGAAGTTAGCAATAATTGCATCTACATACTGAATCGGGGTTACACCTTTTTCCTTAGCTTTACGTTGGATTTTCAGACCATGCTCGTCACTGCCGGTCAGGAAGAATACATCCTCACCCTTCAGGCGGTGAAAGCGTGCCAGGCTGTCAGCGATAGTTGTGCAATAGGCATGACCTATATGCAGATTGTCACTCGGATAATAAATTGGTGTTGTAATATAATAACTCGGTTTAGTCATTGTCAGACCCATCTCCTTCAGAAATTAGTTGATTATATAGCTCCCGTTTGGGAATTTTACGTTTTTTTGCTACCTGCGCTAAGGCAGTTTTTTTATCTACGCCTTCAGCCATCAGCTTGCGCACCTCGTCAAGAGGTTCAAGCTCCTCCTCGGCTGCAGCAACAGCTCCGTCACCGGCACCAAGCACCAGACAGAACTCTCCGCGCGGCGAATTGGCCTCCAGCCATTCCAGACAGCCGCTGACCGTGCCACGGTAGAATTCCTCATGCAGCTTCGTCAGCTCGCGTGCCGCCGCTAAAGGACGGTCGCCCCAGGCATTCAGAATATCCTTCAGCACTTCCACAATCCTGTGCGGTGCTTCGTAAAGAATAATCGTCGCAGGAATATGCTGCCATTGCTCCAGCTGCTCGCGTCTGTTACGCTTACTCTTGGGCAAAAAGCCACCAAAGAAAAACGGATACGTCGGCAGACCACTGGCAATCAAAGCACACAAAGCAGCGTTGGCACCTGGTACAGGCACCACTCTGATACCATGGGCAATCGCATCATGTGCCAAAGCCTCACCCGGGTCTGCAATTCCCGGAAAGCCTGCGTCGCTCACAAGCGCAACATTTTTGCCCTCCAGCAGCTGACCTAAAAGGTATTCACCCTGCTTATCCTTGCTATGCTCATCATAGCGCACCAGGCGACCTTTGATATTAAAGTGATTCAAAAGCTGCAGCGTATGACGTGTATCCTCCGCCGCAATCAAATCCGCTTCCTGCAGCATCCGCAAAGCGCGCGGTGTCATATCCTCAAGATTACCGATAGGTGTAGCGCATAAATAAAGTGTTCCATATATATTATTTTGCTCTGCTGTCACAGCTCCGCCTCCTATCATTTAACGGTGGTCAGCAGGTGCAGTACATACTAACCCATAATATATTAATTTTATCACACAAGGCGTGATAAATAAAGAAAAAACGCGTAACTTTCGTTACGCGTTCAGCTTATCAGTAAACAGCTCGGCCGGATTGCCAACCGGGTGTAAAAGTAGGCTCGATAGCAGCGCATTTATTATTATAGCTGTCTGCCAGCCAGGACGGATAATCAAAATACCAGGTATTCCAATAATCACTGTTGATAAAGCACTTTTTGTAGTAAATCCTGTCATTTTCCAGATAGGAAATAACGTACCAGTCATCACCCTTAGCCTTATAGGCAGCAGACGGATGATTTTGGATATCCATATTATATTCATCCGCCAGCGTCATACCCATATTATTCCCGCCGCTGACGGTAAAGCTGGAGCCGTATTCATCTTTAAAAATGCAGCCGTCGCCATTAGTGCTCTCGAAGGCCTGATTGAAGTTTGCCGGAAGATTAATCGCAAAAGCAAATCTGTCATTGATATAGCGATAATAATCGGGATTATCCGTTGTAAATACTCTGACGTACTCTGCTGTTCCTTCGCTGGGTTCATACCATTGGTTTTTCAAAAAAACAGCACTCGCCGCCGATACGGTAGCTGTAAAAATAAACATCAGCATTGACAGTAACAGCAAGATTTTTTTCATAGCATTCACCATCCCTAAATGTATTCTCTGTACTTTAATTGTAACCTGCGCAGGAATTTTTGTCGAGATAAATTCTCATAGTAAAACTATTTCAAGCACGTAATTACTATACAGTTCAGCGGAATATTTTTCTGCTCACTATTTTCAGTCAGCAGGTGTATATTGCTTTTCCAACAGACGCACAAAATAATGGTAGGCTGCAAAAACGAATACTGCACAGCTGATCCAGGCAATCGGTTCTGCCATGCAGATACCCTCATAGCCAAAGGGCACGCTGAGATATATCGCTGCGATAGAACGCATAATAAGCTCTACCACGCCAGAAAGCATCGGTATCATACTTACGCCCATGCCCTGACAGGCGTTACGGTAAATAAAAATCTGACTGAGGAAGAAGTAAACAGGCACAGTATACAAGATATAAAGATGTGCTGCCTGCATAACCGTCGGTGACGGATTATCAAGGAAGATACCGATAACCTCTTCGCCGAAAGCAAATACAACTACTGCAGCAAACAGGCTGAAAGCCAGCGTCAGCAGCGAGCAGCGGCGCACCGCATCGCGGATGCGGTCAAAGCGGCGAGCGCCGAAATTCTGCGCCGTAAACACAGCCATAGCAATACCGAAGGAAATCATCGGCTGCAGCGCCAGCTGCTCTACGCGCATCGCCGTAGTAAAGCCGGCAATCTGGTCACTGCCGAACTTATTGCAGACAGACTGCAGAATAATAATACCAAGGCCCAAAACAGAAAACTGCACTGCCATAGGCAAGCCCATACGCAAATGCGCCCACAGCTCCGGCCAGTCTAAATTAAAATCGCTGCGATGAATATGCAGCTGCGGAAAGCGTTTATAAATATAAATTACGCACAGCACCGCCGAAAAGGCCTGGGCAATAACCAGCGCAAACGCACTTCCCGGTACGCCCCAGCCAAAGCTGATGATGAAAACCAGCGCCAGAATAATATTTACTATCGAAGAAATAATGAGAAAGTACAGCGGAGTTTTGCTGTCACCCAGGGAACGCATAATACCCGACAAAAGATTATATGCCATCATCGCCAGCAAGCCGTCAACAATAATCATTACATAGGCATAAGCATCCTTCATAAGCTCCGGCGGAATATTCATCATCACCAGCATCGGGTCTATCACCAAATGCATAATCCCCATAATGAGCAAAACGAAAAACAAGCTCAATACAACGCAGGTAGCAATGCTGCGGCGCATTCCCTGCATATCCTGCGCACCGTAGCGCTGACCGGTAACAACGGTAAAGCCGTTGCTGAGACCAATCGTTAGCACCATCGTAAGCATGAACAACGGCGATACCGCTCCCACGGCAGCCAAAGCATTCACACCAATCGTCCGTCCGACAATAATAATATCGGCAATATTATACAGCTGCTGAAAAATATTGCCTATCAGAAGCGGCACCATAAAGGGAATAATCAGCTTTAAAGGTGCGCCTTCCGTCATATTCTGAAGCATAAAAAAAGAACCTCCTTTAGCTGCTTTCTCACAAGCAGCAGTATCAGTCCGGTATTACAATATATATCACTGACTTATCAGTCAAAATATAACACAATCAGGAAAAAAATACAAGACGTGCTGCAACACACGTCTTGTAAAATCTTATTCCATAACTACTCTGTTGGTAATTTTGCCAATGCCCTCGATTTCGACGGTGATTTCATCACCCTCATTCAAGAGCCCTGCACCTACCGGAGTACCTGTCAAAATCAGATCACCGGCATCCAACGTAAAGCTTTGGGAAATGTAGCTCAAGATTTCGTAAGGATTATAAATCATATTGCTCGTGCGCGCATCCTGTTTAAGCACACCGTTGACATAAGAGCGGATGGATAAATCGCTGGGATCCAGCTCCGTCTCCAGCCATGGTCCCAAGGGACAGAAGGTATCAAAGGATTTACAGCGCAGCCACTGGCGCTCCTTGCGCTGCAGGTCGCGGGCCGTAACATCATTAGCACAGGTATAACCCAAAATATATTTAGGCACATCCTCTGCCTTAACATTCTTCATCCTCTTTTTTACAACAATGCCCAGCTCTGCGCCAAAGGCCAGCTCCTGCACCTGCTTCGGCCAGATGATATCCGCACCTGTACCAACAACGGTATGCGCAGCCTTGGAAAAAATACTCGGCTCGCGCGGAATTTCTACGCCGAATTCTGCCGCATGCTTCTGGTAATTAAAGCTGACGCAGATAATCTGTTTGGGTACGCAGGGTGCCAGCAAGCGTACATCACGCATAGCGAAGGTTTCATCCGTTATCTGCCAATATGTTTCCAGAGAACCATATACGCAACGGATAACATTGCCGTCAATAAAGCCTATACGCTTGTTGCCTGTCCGCAAATCCTCAAAACGCACGCATTTCATTTTAACCCCTCCATAATCTGCATCTTTCTCGCTTTAAAATAAACAGGTGTCAGCTCTGCCTGCGCTGCCAAAGCCAGCGCCTCTTGCAATCTGCGCCCTACATGCTCCTTATAATGGGCGTCACTGCCAAGAGTGCAGTATTTGCCGCCAAGCTCACGGTAACGCTTATACAGCGGCAGCAAGCCTGCTGCCGCCGCAGCATCATCCAGGCGGCGGGTGTTGATTTCGATAGGCTTGTTCTGCTCAATCAAAAGCAAAAACAGCTTATCAAATAATTCCGGTGCATCCTGCAGGCGAAGCTCACGCTCCGCTCCCTTATACGGCCAATAACGGCAAATATAGTCAATATGCGCAAACGCATCAAAATCGCGCTCCTGTTCCAGGCAGGTAATCGCATCATGCAAAAATTCTTCTACAATCTGCTGACGTGTGCGTCCCTTGTAGCAGGTCTGCTCGTATAAATCACGTCCGCCGATGCAATGGATAGAGGCCAGCACATAATCAAACGGATGAGCCTGTGCCACCTTTTTATCCTCAGCAGCAGTATGCGTCTGCATGCCGATTTCAATGCCTATCAGCACCTTGTCGCTGCTCAGCGGCTGCAGGCGCGCAAAATATTCATCTATATCAAAGGTAAATGCTTCCGGATTAGTCGGATAATCATAATCCCAATGCTCTGTAACCGTTATACCAATCCCCTGCTCAGCAGCTGCGTCAATGGCATCAGCAAATTTCATTTCGCTGTCGCAGGAATAATCACAGTGCATATGTGTATCAAATATCATTTAGTGTACCTTCCTTCCGTAAATTATATTGTATCAAATTGCAACAAAAAAGCAACGGGGAAGGCAGGATTTTTTCACCAATTAACGAGAAAATTACAAAGGAGTTAGCATAGAGTAATCCAAGAGAAAATTTTAATTATTCTCCGAGATTACTCCCTGCATAATTCAGTGTATTTTATACCTCTCCGTCGTCCATAATTCCCAGCTTACGCTTCCAGTAACGGGAATAAATAGCGCCCAAAGGATTGTGGGCCAGCAGACGGTCCTTAACTACTAGATTCGTTACCGGACCTTCGGCGTTCATATTGAAAATAGCATCATGGCCAACGCACAGGCCGCAGGAAATATACAGCTCAACGCCCTTTTCCGCCAAAAACTTAGCCTGGAATTTTGGATTGCACATTGCTTCGTGCTCCAGCTCCGGTTTAACCTGCTTCAGTCCCAGCTCTTTTTTGGGGAAGCTGCAGTTTTTGCAGCATACGCTGTAAAACTCAAAGCCCTGCTGCTTAAAATATTTGGCAATATAGCGTGCTTCCGCATTCAGACCGATGCAGAAAGACATGCCCAGCTTTTTGTAGCCCATAGCTTTGGCAAACTCCGCAGTTTCCTGCAGACGGCAGATATTGCTGTAGAACGTGCCTTCAACATAGGCAGCAGCCTGCATGAGCTTCAATTCTTCCTCGGTATAGGCTTCCTTGACAGCCTCCAAGGGCACGCCTGTACAGTTCACACCCTTGGTGTAGCAGGCATGTGTAGGACAATTAGCGCAATCACATTTCATTTTGCATTTCTCCTTTCGCCAATAACCTTGTTAAGCCTATTGTAGCACAAACAGAAGACATATTAAAAGAGCTGCCGCACTTTTTCGTGCAGCAGCTCCGGTAAAGCTAAAATATAAAATTAGAATTTACGTTGGTAGGAAATAGAAGCAATCTTAGTAAAGCTGTCGTAAGCATGAGCGCTCTTATAAGCATCGGTAGCATGACCGGCGAAATCCAGATTGCCGACATCCATCCAGCCTAAAGCAACAGCAACAGTCTGCTTTTTATCGTTATAACGGGCACCGATGGAATAGGTACGGCGAATACCGGTCGGTACCAGGAAATCACCGCCATTATAAGGAATAGAGGCTTCATCGAAAGCAAAGCCTGCCATAGCTGCATACTTATCGCTGAAGTTGTGCTCTAAGCCGATAGCATAACGCCAGCCGTCAGACCAGTTTTTAGCAGAATTAACATCAGAAGGCAGCACACCGGGAATACTGGGATTAGACAAAGAGATATTTAGAGCATCATAGGTACTCCAGTTTGTACGTGTTGCTTTTAATTCCAAGCGAGTTTTCTTGTCAAATTTATGGTTATAACCGATATCCCAGCTGTCAGGCAAAGTTACTACGCCATAAGCGTCAGCAGTAATTTTGCCACCAGTTACAGGATACATTTTAAAGTCTGCTTCTAAGGAGTGAGTAATACGGCTACGATAAACTACACCGATTTCATTTTTATCATCAAAGGCATAGTTGGCAGCAGCATTCCAGCCTAAAGCATAGCTTTCGCCTTCTGTCTGCGTTGCACCAACATTCATTTGAGCAACCGGATGATAAGAATTCTTCTGCAGCTCCAGGCCAACATAGTTGATTTCTGCGCCAACTGCTGCGCTCCATTTTTTGTCAAATTTGTGCGCATAGGTCGGAGTAACGCTGACGCCGTTCAGTTTAGAGAAAAATGCGTTAGTAGATGCCTTGCTGGCACGTTCAAACTCGGATACCATCGCAAAGCGCGGGAAAGCGCCGATACCGAACCATTCTTTATCATTAATCTGTTTTACATAATAGCTGCCAACAGCCCAACCGGCATGAACCACATTTTTACCGGCTTCAATTTCTTTGCCGGCACCATCATGCAGCTTGTAGCTGCCATGCGGGCTCAGATAGGTGTAGCTGCTCTTCATTGCCTCACCCTTTACTTTGGTGATAGAAGCAGGGTTGTAAGCCACGTTTGCAGCATCGTCCTCAGCAAACATGCGCGCACCGCCCATAGCAACGCCTTCAGCAGACCATTCGTTAATAGCAAAGCCTTCAGCGCCTGCTACCTGGGGTGCCAGCAGTACTGCAGCTAAGCCTAAAGCCAAAAAGTTTTTATTCATATAAGTACATCCCTTCTCACATTTTTATTACCTGCTACTAATTGTAACAGATTCGTGAAAAGTGCGTACAAAATCTTTTAATCGCTCGGTTTAATTACTTAATTAAACTTTGAAAAGAACCCTTTTCATCCGGCTCCTCGCCGGCAGCCTTCGCTGCCTCGCGACGTGCAAAGTTGCGCTCCTGCAGGCGGCGTACATCCTCCAGCGTCGGCACATTATCCTTCTCCCACGGCTGGTACTGAATCGTGGTGCAATGATGATACATAGCATATCTTTCCTTAGCATCTGCAGCAGCCTCGGCCTCAGCAAGGGCAGCCTTTGCCGCCTCGTTCACCGGGAAGGATTTGTAGGCGTCTGCCAAAAGCAAAGCAGCCTTAGCATAATCGCCCTGCTCCGCCATGCTTTCCGCAATAAACTTCAATGCGTGGAAGCGATAAGGATTTACGCCCTCTACAGCCTTTTCCGCCTCCAGCATTGCTCTCGCCTCCGCCAGGGCCTCAGCCTCAGCGCCGCAGGAACGCTGCAGCTCCAGTCTGCGCGCCCAGATAGCGCCACGGTCAGCACTGCGGAAAACCTTCTTATACTCACGACACAATCTGTAGGCTTCATTCAAATAAATAATCGGTGCATCACCGGTACCGGTCAGACGCCAGACGATTTCGGCAATATCACGCAGGCACAGCACCTTGTGCTCCGCCTCGCTGAGGCCGAACTCTGGTGCATCCTCCATATCCGGCTGCACATCCTTCACGGTTGCCAGTACCGCCATAGCTCCCTCAATATCCTTTAAAATCATCAGCATACGTCCTACGTTGCTGCGGCATTTCCAATCATCATAATCGTTTATCAGATTTAACGGTATAGGGTAATCACAGCTTGCTACCTTCTGTACATATCCTTGCCATTCCTGTTTTTCCATTTCAGTATCCTCCTCAATCTGTTATATATTCTATTCAAATTATCTGCGTTGCCGCTGTCTTTGTCAAGCGCCAAACATCTGCGCAGAAGTTATAATATTAATGCTTGTAAGTTATCTGTAACAACTTATCAACTTTTTATATTCCATTTAGTTATAAACTAAATGCTTAATCGCTATTTGACTATAAAATTAAAAGTAGTACAATAACTCTACTAGAGAGAAAGAAGATGTATAAAGCTATGAGTTTTCCACTATTATTACGTGGCTTCGTGGTTCTGGGTGTCATGCTGATGCACACCACCTGGTACTTCAGCCACGCCCACGCGGAATCGTGGGTCACTATTTCCGAGATGCTGTTAGATATTATCTCCCTCTTTGCCGTACCCCTGGTAATGTTTGTTTCGGGATATATGTTCATCAGCCACAATCGCCATGCCGATTATTATAAGTGGTCCTTCTTCCGCAGAATGTTCCTGTCGGTGCTTTCGCCGTACCTGCTGTTTTCGCTGCTGTATCTGGGTGGTGCCTGGTTTTTCAGCAACGCCAGCTTCACGCTCAAGCAGGCCGCTTATCTTATCGTCACCGGCAGCAGCGCCGTTCACATGGCCTTTTTCCGTGCGCTGTTTGGCTTTTATGCCATCTATCCGCTGCTGCTGCGTTATTTTAACCGTTGCCGTCTGCATCACAGGCTACACCGCTTCATTATTCAGGTAGTCCTGCTGCAGCTGTTCTGGAAAATCTGCAACAATATCAGCTGCAGCAATCAGGCAGTCATCCTTACGCTGGAAATTACCACCTTTCTGCGTTATATCGCCTACTTCTCCTTCGGTATGCTGGCTTATATCTACCATAAAAAAATGCTGCGTTGGATTGACACCCATCACGTTCTTTTGATGACAGGCTTCATCCTGAATCTGATTTTAATCGGCGGCTGCTGGTTTGCTAAATACTACCTGCATATCCTGCCGCTGTTGGAATTTGTCTGCTTCCCGCTCAACCTGTTTTTGTACAGCATCATCATCGCTATGCTCTTCCGTTATGCCTGCACCCTGGAATCACAGGACAGCCTCAGCAAGCGCTTTATGATGTATTTGGGTAACTATTCCTTCGGTTTATTCTTGATTCACATCATTTATATGTATGTCGGCAGCGAGCTGCTTACACTGCTGCATATGTCACCGCAGCAGCTCTGCTTTTATCCGCTGCTCTTCATCATTATGCTCAGCCTCAGCCTGCTGACCATGGAAGCATTGGCGCGCGTTTCCTGGGGCCATTATTTCATCGGCCATGTAAGCCGTCTGTAAAAAGTTTTCTTCTTATTCCCCATATATTGTAAAACACCACTTGCGTTTGCAGGTGGTGTTTTTGCTTATATCGGTTTTAATTAACAACTTTTATATCTTATTTGTATAGCTTCAGATTATAACCGGAATTTCAATTTTAGAAATAAAGGTATCCATAGTATCCGAAGTCCAATAGTTTTTTATCGGGCGTATATATACCTGTTTACCCAATTTTATATTAAGTGTCTGGCAAAACTCATTAATAGCCGGTGCTGCAAGCTGCAAAGCATTCTGAAAGGTATAGTTTACATACATTTGCAGATAAATATTCCTGGGACGTTGAAAATTAGTCTTGCTGACAGCTGCTTTGGCAAAAAGTTTATAGTATTTCGGTTCTTCTTCAAGACTATCCAGCTCAAAAAGAAAACCTGCATCTAAAAGACTCCTCAGGCAATCATCTTCAGAAGCAATCTTAAGCACCTCTGCACTTGCTATAAAACGATCCTTCAATGATTTACAAAAGCAGATTTCATCACTTAAAATCAAATTTTCAGCATCCAGGTAAGATAATGATATTTCATTAAGCCTAATATCAGAATGGCCATTAAGCCTGCTGATTTCATTTTGGATTTGACCGCATAAACGATCTATCATCACACGCTTCTTTTCCAGATTTTTTATCTGCTTACAAAGCAAGGGTACCAAAGATTCCGCATTACGGTTATTGATAAAATCTTGAATATCAGATAGGTGTAAGCCAATATTTTTTAAATCAAGAATAATACCCAGGATAAAGAACTGCTTAAAAGAATACATCCTATAGCCATTACTGCCCACAAAAGCCGGTTTGAGCAGATTAATCTTATCGTAAAAAATAAGGGTCTG
The DNA here is from genome assembly GCF_937920985.1 of uncultured Phascolarctobacterium sp. Lineage (GTDB taxonomy): Bacteria > Bacillota > Negativicutes > Acidaminococcales > Acidaminococcaceae > Phascolarctobacterium_A. The sequence continues at coordinate 21,251 of NZ_CALDXR010000051.1, read as the reverse complement.
CTTCGAAATATCATACAGCTCTGCCAGCTCACGTGCATATAAATAATGTGACTTTTCATTCATTTTGATATATTCTCCTATTGACTTTATAGTTACTATAAGGTGTAGTATCTATTATAATATCAGAAATTAAGAATTGCTTCAATATGAAACGTTATGTTTATATGACTCGATTGGAATTTAAGGAAGTGGAGTTGAAAGTAATGGAGAAACTTAAACGGCACACGCTTTTGCTCATACTAATGCTTGTATTACTGGTGTTTTCCATAGGCTGCAGCAACAATAATACTCAAAATAAGGATACTAATTCATCTTACGTAGTAGAAGATGCCCGCGGTAAAAAAATAGAGTTTGATAAACCACCTTCACGTATTATGTCTATGTATCCCGGCTCTGATGAAATTTTGGTTAACATGGTAGAGCCAAATCGCATCCTCGCTTTAAGCAAATGGGCAGAGGATGAACAGATTTCCAACGTTATGCATATGGCAAACAAGGTAAAGCTGCGTACTGAATATAATGTCGAATTTATTATGAAGCAGCAGCCGGATGTAATTTTCTTAAGACAAAACACCGGCGAAGACTTTATCAGTCAGTTGGAAAATGTCGGTGTTAAGGTCTTTGTTTATCCCAATGCTAAAACCTTGGATGATGTTAAGGAAATCCATAATATTTTCGGCAGGGTATTAAAGGCAGAAGACAAAGCTGCTGCCATGAATAAAAAGATTGATGATGATGTTGCCAAGCTGCTAAGCGAAAAGCATAACGCTAACGCTAAAATCCTGATTTTTAACAGTCGCGGTGCTATGAGCACCAAGGGCAGTCTTTTAGGTAACGTTTTCCAAAAGCTTGGTATTGAAAATATGGCCGACCGCTACGATATTCCGCCCGGAACTGTGTTGAATAAAGAGCAGGTAGTTGCATGTAATCCCGATGTATTCATTCTTATCGATTGGACCGATGGCGGCTATTTCCCCAGCGGCGAGGTCAAATTAAAGGAAATGTACGGTGATCCCAGCTTTGCGGAATTAAAAGCCATTAAAAACAAAAAGGTTATTTTACTGCCTATCAAATACATTTCCTGCGGTTCCATCTATATCACGTCATCTTGTTATGAAATTTTAAATATATTAAAATCTTAGGAGGCTTTTATGATGAAAAAGGGTTTATTGATGACAGCTTTGCTGATGTCCATGGTTCCCAGTGCCATGGCTGCCGAGCCGGTAGAGTATACACTGGATACTCTGCTGGTTACCGCTACCAAGTATGAAGAAAAGGATCTTCATATTCCTGCTATGACTAACGTATTTACGCAAAAGGACATTGAACGTTTAGGTGCTACCAACGTAATGGATTTGCTGGCTAATGTTCCCGGCGCCGTTATTACGCCCCCTGTAGGTATGGGCGGCACCATCGGCTTCAGAGGTCTGGCTAAAAATACTGTAAACGCAACTATTCTTGTCGATGGTATTCCTCTGAACTCTCAAGGCTCAGCCAACTTGGAAGCAATCGATACTGATTCTATCAGCAGAGTCGAGGTCATCAAGGGTGCCGGTGCCGTTCTGCATGGCTCCGATGCTATGGCAGGCGTAATTAATATTATTACCAAGGAAAATAATAGAAATAAAGTTACTATTGGTTTTGGCAAGGATGGCAAACGTTATGGTGGCATTGACATTAAGGCAGGCAATCTTGACGTTAACTACAGCCGTGACCAAATCCAAAAAAGAGGCTTCCTGACAAGAAGTCTAACCACTGAAGGTCGCAAATTCGCTAAGGATTCATTAAATCTCAATTACAAAATCAATGATAAGATTAAACTGCAATACCTGTACACTAACCAACTTGACGAATATAATTGGCACAATAAAAAAGACTCTTCTAAGAGTACCTTCGACCAAAGTGAATACGATTTCCATGTATTAAATTTAAACTATCAAAATGATGATTTTTTCTTTAACACCTATGGCCGCAGACATGACTTTAAAGGTAAGTCATGGTCATTAAAGGATCATATCCGCAAACCTGGTGGAAGCGACAATGTTGTAAAAAACTTTGGTGCTGAAATGAGAAACAAATGGGATATCGGTAACAGCAAACTGACCGCTGGCATTGTTTTTGACCGCGAAGAAGCCGATTATTCCTCCATTAAGAGAAACAGAAACAATACCGCGCTCTATGCATTGAGCGAAATTCCTCTCTCTGAAAAGCTCGACCTGTTCTTAGGCGCACGCTATCAAATGGTAGAAGACTTAAAGAATGAGCTGTGCCCGCAAATTCAGCTGCTTTATAAAATGGATGACACCCAAAGCATTTATGTCAATGCCAATAAATCCTTCAGGGTTCCCACCATCAAGGAGCAATACGGCTCTAACAGCAAAACCTTTATTCCTAACCCCGACCTGAAGCCAGAAAAAGCATGGACCTATGAAATCGGCTGGAAAAAACAATTTGATGACAGCTCTCTGAAATTAGGCCTGTACAAACTGCGTGTCGAGGACAGAATTTACTCCACCAAAACCGGTGATAAATACGATGGCAGTGATATCTCCACTCCTGTAAATGCCGATAAATTTGAAAATATCGGTCTTGAAGGCTTGTATGAGCAATGTATTGATGACAACTGGTATTATAACTTTGGTTTTGCATTCTCTAATCCCAAGCAAACTACCAAATCTAATGTCATGAAGAGAGTTGATTACAGAAATAATGTCAATGCGTTAGTTGGCTACAAAAACAGAGATTTCTCCTCCAACTTAAGCGTACAGCATATTTGGGACAGAACTCCGAGCTATGGTACTGTTCCGCCTCAGATGTGGAATCTGAACTTCAACATGAAGTACCAACTGAATAAGAACTCTGATGTTAAACTCATTGTCAATAATCTGCTTGACCGCGATGATTGGCTGTCCAGCGCCGGTTCCTTTACTCCGAACAGAAACTTTACCCTTTATTATTCCTACAAATTCTAATTAAAATAAACCTCTCCAACACCTGAGAATTACTCTATTCACTCTCCATTAATTAAATACCAAAAAGGAAAGGACGTGTCCTATGATGGGCACGTCCTTTCCTTTTTACTTATTCAAACTCTCTTCTTATACGCCTCTCCCCAGTCACGCATAGCCTCCAAAACAGGCTGCAGACTGTAACCAAGCTCAGTAAGCGTATATTCAACACGCGGAGGCACCTCAGCATAAACCTTGCGCGTCAGCAGGCCGCTAGCTTCCATCTGCCGCAGCTGTGATGTCAACACCTTTTGGCTGACTCCGTCCAAAGATTTTTTCAATTCGCCAAAGCGCTTTGTTCCCGTCAAAAGGTCGCGCAAAATCAGCACCTTCCATTTATCACTGATTAAGGTCAGTGTAGTTTCTACCGGACAAGCCGGTAAAGCATCACTCATTTCATGCAACATTTACAGTCACTCCTTCAGCTCCTTGCTGTATATCCATGTTTCCTGCACACCCAACTGCGGCAGAATATTATTCGTAAAATGCGCTGCTTCGCTATAGCCACGCTTGCGGTAATATTCATAATCGCAGGTAGCATCCGCCCATAAATAGAGCTTTTTGACACCTTTTTTCTGAGCAATCGCCTCCACATTATGCAGCAGCTTGCTGCCAACACCGCTTCTCATGCTCAAAAACAAGCACAGCAGTAAATCCTCCGGTCGCGCCAGCGCACGTACCTTTTGGCCATTATAAGACAAATAGCGCATATAATCGTAAACAAGATCCTGCTCCTCGCATTCAAAATGCTGCAAGCTTTGCTTTAACCAGGACTGAGAATTATCACGCTCACTCAAAGGCGCCGCCAATAAAAATCCCTGCATGCCATCTTCATCTGTCATCTTTAAAGAAAAAGCCTCACTGCGATAATAATAGCGCACCATAGCCTCGTACAGGACATTCTTTAAGCTATCATTCGTCAGCGCCATCTCGTCACCCCAGGTCAGCTTGGTGAGATGGGATGCATAGGAAATATCCTGCGGGGTAAAATTTGATAACATTTATGCTTCTCCACTTCAATAATCGAATTACAACACTTGCAATATCAGTTTTTAAGTGTCTTACACATTCTTTTTAACTCTATTTTAAGCTGTCCTCATGAAATATGCAATCAGTGCAGATTTCATGAGGATAAAATATGAAACTACTGCATATTTTATGAGGATAATAGAAAAAACAGCTTCATCAAGCTCATATAATTGCAGCCATGTACAAAGGTAAAGTAATCTTTTTCTCAACAACACCGGTATTTTGTGCTGTGAGCTTATAACCTCTTTCGATATTATCCATTTTAAGCAGCTCATTTAATGAACGTGTCGAGCCCTTCCTGGCTTTCACTTCTACAGGCACAAGCTTACACTCCCGTTCTAAGATAAATTCAATCTCTAAGGTTGAATCCTCTTTTTTATAGTAATAAAGCTCTTCTCCCCTTTTTGCTAAAATATCGGCAACAAGACTTTCATAAATGCCACCTTTAGCCGATCCTTCCAACGCATCTGACAGCAAAGCAATTTTCATCTGATAACCATACATAGCTACCAAAAGACCAATGTCGCAAAGATAAACTCTAAATTGATCTTCCTTGACATACGCTTTCAATGGGAAGCAAGGTGAATTCACATTATAAGCAAAATCAATTAATCCTGCATTATGTAACCAATCTAAGCTGCTGGTAAATTTCCTTGCTGTCGCCTTTTTCTCAACAACAGAATACTGAAATTTATGGTTTTCTTTGCTTAACTGACGCGGGATAGACAGAAAACACTGCTTAGCCTTAATTTTATCCTGATTCAGCGCGTATTTAGCAATATCATCCTGATAATCACGCAGAATTTTTTCCTGCAATAGATGTACTTGGTAAAAATCTTTCGTTGCAATATATGTATCAACTACCTCAGGCAATCCACCAACTACCATATATTCCTGCAGATACTTGTTTAAAGAATTATGCATAGCCTCAGGAACTCGTTTTGCTCCGTCTACGTATGGTGCCAGCATCTCCTTGAGATTTACTTCTGCACCAAGCGCCCAAATAAACTCTTCAAAATCAAGAGTACGCATAATTAATTGCTGTTCATATCCGACAGGTATAGAAACCTCATTTTTGTAATCTATGCCCAACAATGAACCGGAGGCAATACAATCAAAACGTCCATCCTGCGTCCAAAATTTCAAGGAAGTTCTGGCGTTAGGAGCATCCTGAATTTCATCCAAAAACAAAAGCGTTTCACCGGGAATAAATTGGCAACCCGGCATACTAAGTTTAATTTGCTGAACCATGCTATCAACATCAAGATTTCCGGAAAATACAGTCTGCATATCAGGTCGCTCAATAAAATTTATCTCTATAAAATTTTTATATTCACGCTTTCCAAACTCTCGGACAATATATGTTTTACCACACTGCCTAACGCCACGTAATAAAATAGCGTCTTTTTTTCCTGCACTTTTTTTCCATGCCAAGAGCTTATCATAAATTTTTCGACGTAACATTTTAATTGCTCACTCCCTTCTCTATTTTACTCTCATTCTAGCATATCCTCATGAAATATGCAATTGGTACAGATTTCATGAGGATAAAATATGCAACTACTGCATATTTCATGAGGATATTGGGAAAAAGAGCTTATTCTGATATTCACACTAAAGTATTTCGCTTAGACAATTTTCAGCAATTCCTTACATTATTTTCGCTTCTTCCCCACCTTGACAATCCCCCCATCACCGCAATATAATTATCTTTGATAATTACTTTAAGTAATCATATTGCAAAGGAGAATCATCATGACACATAAACTGCCTATCGAAGCAATCAAAACTCTGCTCATAGCCTGCCACGAAGCAAAGCGTGTAGTAGAGCTGCAGCCACCTCTGCCGGAAGGCTTAACTCCCGGCAATCTCAAGGTGTTGGATTACATTGAATACCTTGAACGTACCGCGCAGCCTCCCAAGGTCAGCGACATTGCGGACCTGTTGCAGGTAACTCGCCCCGGCATCACTCGTCTGGTAAGCGAGCTGCAGGCAATCAATGTTATCGAAAAGTTCAGCGATGAACAGGATAAACGCATCGTCAGACTGCGCATGACAGATGAGGGACGAAAGATTCACGCCTATTACATCGCCCAATATCACAGCTGGTTGGCCGCGCAAATCACCGATATCAGCGAAGCCGATATCAACACCACTGCTACTACCATCGCCAAGCTTTACCAAACAATGTCTACGCATAAGCCTGCGCTGCAGGGCCACGCTCCCGCTATCAGGCAAAGGAAGGAGAAAAATAATGACTGACAGCTCTACACGTGTGCTGGATGCACGTTTATTATTATCTATCGTCGCCGCCGGCATCATGTCCTTTAGCGGCGTTGTTGTCGAAACTGCTATGAACGTTACCTTTCCCACGCTCATGCACGAATTTAATATCGGCACCTCGCTCGTACAATGGATAACTACCGGCTATCTGCTGGTGTTGGCACTTATTATCCCAACCTCTGCTTATCTCAAGCGCCGTTTCGCAACGCGCAGCCTGTTTACTGCTGCAATCGGCAGCTTTCTTGCAGGCACACTGCTCGCCGCCTGGTCGCCTTACTTCAACGTTCTGCTTGTCGGCAGATTGCTGCAGGGCATAGGTACAGGCATCGCCCTACCGATGATGTTTAACATTATCCTGGAGCAGGTTCCCGGTGAACGCCTGGGCTTTATGATTGGCGTAGCTTCGCTTATTACCGCCATGGCACCGGCTGTCGGTCCGTCGCTCGGCGGTATGATCGTCAGCTACTTTGGCTGGCGCATGATTTTCGTCAGCCTGCTGCCATTTTTACTGCTTCCTGCCGTTTTGGGTATCAAAAATATCCGTCAGGCCGGCAAGCTGGAGCAGACAAGCTTTAACTTCGGCTTATACCTTTTGCTTGTAATCGGCTTCAGCAGCCTGATTTTTGCTACCAGCATTGCCTCCGACTTCGGCTGGTTCAGTATCGAAGTGCTTGCTCTTTTCGCAATCTGCCTTGTTGCCTTAACTGCCTTCTACAAGCAATCATTAAGCAGCAACGCGCCTCTTTTGCGTGTAGAAATTTTTCGTTATCTGCCGTATACGCTCAGCACTGTCAGCCTTTTGCTCGTCGGCTTTATCTGCTTAGGCCTTGGCTTTTTAATCCCCAACTATGCGCAGCTTGTTTCGCATACGGATGCCTTCACCGCCGGTTGTCTGCTGCTTCCCGGCTGCATCATTGGTGCTATGCTTGCACCTATCAGCGGCAGGCTGTTGGATAAATTCGGTGCCAAACGTCCGATTTTATTAGGCAACACATCGATTCTCGTATCCGTCATCTGCTACAGCCTTTATCCCGGTGAACTGAGCTCGTTGCTCTTTATCGTCTTCTACCTGTTCTTTGCCTTCGGCCAAGGATTTTCCATGGGAACGATTATGACCAATGGCCTGAGCCAATTACCGGAAGATCTGAATGCCGACGGTAATGCAGCGATGAACACGCTGCTACAGTTGGCAGGCGCAGTCGGTACAGCGGTTATCAGTACGATTGTTGCAACCGCGCAGGCTGCGGAACCGGCCAATATCGCGCATGCTACCATGCTTGGCAGCAGACATGGCTTTTATGTGCTTACTGTCAGTGCAGTGCTCATCCTTTGCTGCTCCTTAAAGGTGTTCGCTCTTATTAAAAAGCAACATCTTGCTCACACTTAATCTACTGCGTTCTATCGCAGATATCACAAAAGCCTCCCTTGCGCACATGCGCCAGGGAGGCTTTTTACATCAAAATATCATACTTGCATGTCAAAAAGGCCGCTTCCTGCATCTGACGCGCAGGTAAGCGACCTTTTAAATATTTCCCTTATTTTTTACTGCAAGCCACGCAGCTTTTATTTTTCTATGCTGCGTTTAAGGCTCACATTCTTTCCCTTATTTTTTGCAATCCGGACAGCTGATTTTTTCTGTATGCTGTCCTTAGCGGATTACGCTCTTTCCCTTATTTTTGTTTATCGTAATCCCGGCAGCTATTTTTTTCTGTACGCTGCCTTTAGCGGATTACGCTCTTTCCCTTATTTTTATTTTCTGCACTAAAAGTGCCAATAAGCTGTTGATTATTTTTTCTTCAGGAAGCTCATCATGCCACGCAGCTGTGCGCCAACCTGTTCAGCCTGGGTTGCTGCAGCACGACGACGCATAGCGTTGAATTGCGGACGGCCGCATTGGTTTTCCAGCAACCATTTCTTAGCAAAGGTACCATCCTGAATTTCAGCCAGAACCTGTTTCATAGCAGCTTTGGTTTCTGCAGTGATGATGCGCGGACCGGTTACATAGTCGCCATATTCAGCGGTATCGGAGATGGAATGACGCATTTTAGCCATGCCGCCTTCATACATCAGGTCAACGATAAGCTTCATCTCGTGCATGCATTCGAAGTATGCGCTTTCAGGCTCATAGCCTGCTTCTACCAAGGTTTCAAAGCCTGCGTTCATCAGAGCGCAAACGCCGCCGCAGAGAACTGCCTGCTCGCCGAAGAGGTCGGTTTCGGTTTCTTCACGGAAGGTGGTTTCCAGAGCGCCTGCACGGGTACCGCCAATGCCCTTAGCATAAGCCAGAGCCAGGTCATGAGCCTTGCCGGTCGGATTTTGGTAAGCAGTTACCAGAACAGGAACGCCGCTGCCTTCGGTATAGGTACGACGAACCAAATGGCCGGGGCCTTTAGGAGCAACCATGAATACGTCTACATCAGCAGGAGGAACAATCTGACCGAAGTGAATGTTGAAGCCGTGTGCAAAAGCCAGAGCATTGCCTGCCTCCAGATTCGGAGCGATATCTTTTTTATATGTAGCAGCCTGCTTTTCATCCGGAATCAGCATCATGATGATATCGGCAGCCTTAGCAGCTTCTGCGGTAGTCATAACCTTCAGGCCGGCAGCTTCTGCCTTAGCTTTGGATTTAGAGCCTTCATACAGGCCTACAACTACGTTTACGCCGCTCTCCTGCAGGTTCAGTGCATGTGCATGGCCTTGAGAACCATAGCCGATAATAGCAACTGTTTTGCCATTCAATAATTCCAGATTCGCATCGTTGTCATAATACATTTTAACCATTGTTATTACCTCTTTCTTTTCCCTTATTTTAATATATAAATTTAATAAAAATTTTCCCTTATTTATAGCTGTTTATCTGCATCTGTTAATCTTGACGAAGTCATCTACCGCAGCACCGGCTGCCACCATCGGCTCTACCAGGTCACCCTGCTCTACGATTACTTCAATCAGGAAGGGCTTGTCAGCCTCGCGTGCTGCCTTCAGCGCTTCCTTAAATTCCTTGCAGGTCGCTGCTCTGCGTCCGCCAGCACCGCAGGAATGAGCAAAGCCGATAAAGTCAAATTCTGTCAGCAGCGTATTGGAGTAATGCTCGTTGTAGAAGAGCTGCTGCCATTGGCGGACCATGCCTAAGCAGCTGTTATTAATAACGATACTGATTAGCTTTTTGCCTTCACGCGCTGCCGTATATAGCTCCATGCCGGTCATCTTGAAGCCGCCGTCACCGCAGATATGCACTACCTGCTTATCAGGCTCGGCAAAGGCTGCACCCAACGCTCCGGGGAGACCGAAGCCCATCGTACCGCAGCCACCGCTCGTCAGATGGTGACGCGGTTTATCGACAACTAAATGCTGTGCTGCCCACATCTGGTTCTGACCAACGTCAGTTACATAAATCGGATGCTCGCCTTCAAAGCTGCGGCTCAGCTCCTTCATCATCCAGGGAGCTGTCAGTCGGTCGCCAGCCAGCAGGCTGCGATCCTCTGTTGCATCCCAGGCCTTAATCTGCTGCCACCAATCGGCGTGTGCTGCCTTCTGCACTAACGGCAGCAGGCTTTGCAGTGTCTGCTTTACATCACCCATTACGGAAAGGCTTGTTGCTATATTTTTATCTATTTCCGTCGGGTCGATATCAAGCTGGATAATCGTCTTTTGTCCTACGTAACGGTTGCGGTCACCGGTTACGCGGTCGCTGAAACGGCTGCCTGCTACTACCAGCACATCAGCCTGTGCTACAGCCATGTTGGAAGCGATATGACCATGCATACCGGTCATACCCAGGGAGCGTTCATCAGACTCAGGATAAACGCCGATGCCCATCAGCGTATTTACTACCGGCAAATCAGCCTTTTGGGCCAGCTCCAGCAACTCATCCTGCGCACCGCTGTTGACAGCGCCGCCGCCAACCAGCAGTACCGGACGCTGCGCCTTGTTCAGCACGTCAGCTGCCTGCTGCAGCTGCTCCGGTGTTGCCTGCGGCAGCTCTTCTGCTGCAGAAGCTGCCTGCGGCTCGCACCATTCCAGCTCCTCAACCTGCACGCTGCTGGGAATATCCACCAGCACAGGTCCAGGTCTGCCCTCCTGCGCTAAGGCAAATGCCTTGCGCAGTGCCGGCAGCAGCTCTTCCTTGCTGCGTACCAGCATGTTATATTTGGTAATCGGCATCGTAACGCCGACAATATCGATTTCCTGGAATGAATCACGTCCCAGCATGCTTACGCCAACCTGACCGGTAATCGCTACCAGCGGAATGGAATCAAGATAAGCAGTTGCCAGGCCGGTAACAATGTTTGTGGCACCGGGACCGGAGGTTGCGATACATACGCCGGTTCTGCCGCTCGCACGGGCATAACCGTCAGCTGCATGAATAGCGCCCTGCTCATGTGCTGTCAGCACATTTTTCAGCGGTGCATCGTACAATGCATCATACAAAGGAATCACAGCACCTCCGGGATAACCGAAGACTGTATCTACGCCCTGCTCCAAAAGGACCTTTACAATGGCTTCTGAGCCCTTCAGCTTCATCAGTTCGTCCCCCTTACGCCATAGTAGCTACAGACTCAACTGCAACCTGCTTAGCAAGCAATTTAGCAACCTGAGCAGCAGCTACATCTGCCAGCTGGATTTCCAGCTTCAGACGATTTTCTTCCGCATCCATGCGCAGGGAGCGTACCTGAGCACCTTGCTTGGAAAGCACACGCAACACACGCGGCAATAAAGTTTCATCATTCTGACCAGTTACCAATACCTTTTCAAACATGTTAATTCCTCCTATCAAGAACACCTTAATTTTCTACTACGTCAATTATCTTTTGATGGACTTTTCAGGAGTAGTATAAAAAAACGCCCCTGCATATATGCAGGGGCGTATAATACGCGGTACCACCCTAATTTATTACTTTCAGCACCAGTCCATCAACCGGCTCGGAAATAACGCATCCGTTGCGCATCAGTCTACTTGCAAAGCTTTCGCTGACGAGTTCATGGGTGATTTAATCAATAAGGCTTCGTACCGGTTTGCACCAGACACCGGCTCTCTAAAACTCTACGCTTATCTTTAGTCCCAATCATAACCTTTGGTTGTCAATTTGAAATTACTGATACTATACACCCATCTAAAGCGTTTGTCAACACCTTTTTGTAAAATTTTACATTTTTCTTCTTTTAGTCACTGTACACGAACATTTTCAGCCTTTTGTCTATTGTACATGTACTAATCAAATGATTAAATTTTTCGCGCTACTTTTCAGTAGACAAAGTACACTAATATCCATTATACACAAACACGTTGAATATGCTGTTTTGTATCGTTTAAAAAAGAAAAACCGATGCATTTCTCTTTTACGAAAAACACATCGGTTCTTTCAATAAATTTTATCGTGTACTGCTGTTCGGAATCATTCCGGCAGGCTCAGAAAACCTTGTAGTATTGCACCGGGAAACTGGAACTTTTTCTCCGTCCCTCCAAACAATACAACAATCAAGCCACCTTGGATTTCTTTTACCGTCCCCATTCCGAATGCTTTATGCCGAAGCTGACCGCCAACCACAACACAGGACAAATCCACCAGCTTTTGTGGTGCAGGTTCTGCCGGTTTTGGCACTAGCGGGGTGTAGCGTGACTTTTCTAAATGCCACCCATACTCAGCCGGTTTTTCTGCAACCTTCAGTTCCTTTTTCGGCTGATCCATATCTCGGACAGCTTCCGCAAAATCCAGAAACGGCTTTTCCGGCAAATCATCCGCCGAAGGAATCGGTACTTCCATCGAAGCCTGTTGCAGAGCAAACATACTATTATAGTCAGCATCCGAGATAACCGTATCCCAACCGCCACGGTTTTCACCCTCATGCCGGTCAATGCCTGTGTAGCTCAAGCTGGCATCTTCGTATCTCTTGAACTTGTAAACAGCATCATTCATCAGCGAATCATTGAACACGCCGAGAGATACCAACAACTCGAAATCTTTAACATCCAGACCTGTTACTTTTTTAAAAAGTCCCGGTTCCAACTGTGTAATAACATCCTTCAGGCATCGTTCTCGATAATCGGTCAGGTACATAAAAACTGGAATACGGGTAGCAAACTTAATCAGCTTTTCCTGAATCTGTTTGCGTTTGGATTTGTACTCTTTTTCTTCCTCGCTCAGTTCTTTTTTCTCTTTTGGCGTGAGTTTTTCTGTACCCTCTTTCTTTGCCTTTTTTACGGCTTCGGACTTGTTGATAATGGTCTGTATATCCTCATTCAGACTGCGGAACCCTTCAATTTTCATCAGAGCATCCATCGCCGCTGGATTAGCCATCAAACGGGAAAGGGTATCGTTGTCCACATTGACAAGCAGCGCACTTTCCCAGCGTTTGGCAAGCAGGGTAGCAGATGTACCTGCCATAGCAATGTCCAGAACCTCGCCCGCATCAATCTGCCGCATGGTGCTGCCATCGTAAGCGATGACCGGAAGGAAATTGATAAACTCCGCTACCTTCTTCTCCGGGTTTCCTTCGTCAATGTTCAAACGGCAGCTGTAATCGGAAATCTGTTTGAGCGCTCGGTCAAGAGCAAAGTCAAACACATAGCATTCCTTTTTGACAATTTCTTTTTTGCCGCCGTCCGTTGTAATTTCCCACGGACTTTGCACACGAAACGCCGCCTGAAAATAGGTTTCCGGGCTGGACAGATTTCGTAACATAAAAATGCCTGTCCACGGCTTGACTGTAACACCTGTTGTCAGCTTGCCGCAGGAGAGGGTGATGGTCTTGCTTTCCAATGGGTCACGCATGGATTTTTGCACCGGCTCCAGAGCCGCTGCACCAATTCCAGCTCCTGCACCTGCACAGACATTGATGGTGTAATCATGATAGAAAGTATTCTGTTTCTGCATCAGCAGATTTTTCATCGCATAGCAGGAAGCTACATTGGGCAGAAACCAAATTGTATGCTGCAACACATTCAGCAGGCGTACATCGGCATACGGCATGGCAGGTTTCTTAGCACCCAGCTTCAAATCATCCACACTGGTTTCCAGATAAGCACCCCGAATGAGATCCAGCCACTTCTGCACTTCGTTTTCATAGACAAAGCAAGCGTCCGCACCTTTGCCTTTGGCAGAGAAAAATACATTCAGGTCAAACTCGTTGAACTCTCCCTGCATAGCGATCTGACGGATACTATCCGGGATGCGGTAAGTCATCATCACCATGCGGGGCAGTGCCGCATAGGGATTTCTGTCCCCTTGCCAATTTTCCTTTGCCCGCTGTTCATCCGAGTATGTCCAGTTGTAAATCTGATCCTCGATAAACTCACCGGAATTCAGCGCCCGAAACGGCGTACCGGAAAGATACAGATAATACATGGTTGTGATGGGGAGAAAAGTTTCATCGTAGGCGTTGCCACGGTCATACTTATCCATATCCTCGCTGTCGTAGCTGTCCTCGTCCTCCTGCTCAAACAGCTTTTTGGCTGTATCCTTCCATGCTCCGAAGTGGTATTCATCAAAGATAACCAAATCCCAGTTGGTGGAATGTACCCACTCGTTTTTTGCCTTGATACCGCCGGTTTCTTTATTCACTCCCAAATAGTCCTGAAAAGAGCCAAAGCAGACGATAGGGCGGGATTTGTCCGCTGTTTCATAGGTCAGCTCCGTGTTGCGGCTAATAAACTGCCAGCCTTCAAAATCAATGTGGCTGTTCAAGTCCTCCTGCCATGCACTGATGACAGCCGGCTTGAAGGTCAGAATCAGAATCCTCTTGAATCCCATTCGTTTTGCCAACTGATAGGACGCAAAGGTTTTGCCGAAGCGCATTTTGCAGTTCCACAAAAACTTGGGGTAGCGTGTAGAATCCTCCTCATAAGCGCTCTGAAAATAAGCAGCGGTTTTGTCCACGGCTTCCTGCTGTTCCGGGCGCATGGAGAAGCTGTTGACTCGATTCTCTACATTGGCAGTATGGTTTTTGACGGCCAGCACAGCCGCCCGGACATCATTTACCGTACAGCGAAACCATTCACCGCCCATGCCGGTAATCTGCTTTCGTTTCAAGACACGATGAACATCATGGTCAGTGAACGAGGAACCATCTGAATACATAGCACTTTCCCGATAGACAATACGATATGGAACGCTGCCGTCCGGTCGTTTGGTGGGGTACTGCTGGGCAACACGCTTGTCCACATCAATGGCGGTATAGCCCACCTTCAAAAGCCCTTGATACTGCGGATTGGTGTCCTCGTAGGCGTAAATCATTGGGTGAGCATTGGGACGCTGAGGGAAGAAATCAGTTGCCATTTTCATCACCACCTAACGCACTTGATTTTATAGAATCTTCAATAAACTTAATTTCCTCTGGTAATAAGTTATATCTTGCATACAGTTCTTCATCTTTCCATACTTTTTCATAACTTAATAATGGTACAAATATAAATGTCCTTTTTGAAACATCCGGCGACACAATTGTTGGTTGACACAAGAATCTAAAAAACTTTGTTTTTAAATAAGCGTAGGCGTTTTCAGCATCATCTTTACAGTCAAAAACATCAATAAGAACATATGATTCCGTAACAATTGCACCTGGCTCTACTAAAAAAGTTTGAGAAAGTCTCAGAACTTGTCCATTATCTTCTTCGGGTACTGAAGTAGACCTTGAAGTTACTAATTTCCACTTATCAATCAAATCCTCATTCACTACCACTCGATTATGATCAACAAAATCAAAGCCTGATTTACTTTTCTTATTATAAATTTTAATATCGCCATTTTTATCAAAATCGGTAAAATTTGTCCTGAATCCGAATGGTTTTTGTCGATAAACAACCTCTGAAAGACTTTTCTCTTTCTTAGACTGTACCTTTCTTATGATATTTGCTACCATAGAATCTCTTATAAAAATCTCGCCAAATTCATTTAAGGGTCGATAAGTTTCCCTAATAATTCCAGTATTATCATGTTCAACAATCTTTGCTATTTCTGATTTAAATTCACGTTCCCATAGGAAATAACAAATCCCACCTCCATTTCTAATTCCAGGAAAGCAGTCGGATGATTTTTTATAATCATGTATTTCTTTCACATGACCCCCATTTAACATTGTAGTACGAAACTCTTCAAGACCGCGTCCTCCACAATACCAACGTGATGGAATAATCATTGCTAAGTATCGTGGTTTTAATTTTTGGGCTTGCTCTACAAATAAATTATAAATCGGTTTAGCACTTGCATTATTTCCACCATCGCTCAACTGATAGGGCGGATTGCCGATTATTACATCAAATTTCATCTTAAATATCTCCTCCGGTTTGATCGTATGTATCCACTCATAAGCATGGGTTTCCAGTTCATCACCTCGCTCATATTCGCTTTCAGATGCACCGCAAAACAGGCACTTGCCGTTCTGCCAGCGATGCGGTATCCGCTTGTATCGGATGTTACCGCTGGTGTCCTCAAAAAGCGTAATAGAATACTTGCTGTTGGGATACTTGGAACAATACACACTTCTCCGGGAGAGAAGGCTGGTCAGCTCGGTGATTGCGATACCATACAGCTGCTTGTGAAAAATATGGTCGATGCGTTCCTGTAAATCCGGAATTTCCTCTTTCAAGCCCTCAATCAGGCGTTTGGCAATTTCCCGCAGGAATACCCCGGACTTACAGGCCGGGTCGAGAAATGTTGCGCTGCTGTCATGCCACAGTTCTTCCGGCAGCATATCCAGCATCCGGTTTGCCACCTCCGGCGGCGTGAACACCTCATCGTTGGACAGATTCGCCAGACAGGTAAGGACATCCGGGTTATACATACTGCTGTAAAAATCACTCATAATCCTGCACCCTCCTGTAATCGGTCAACGGATATTCCCTGATGGGCGATGGGATAAATGCCTGAACTTCTTCGTCATACTCCCAGCCAATCATGAAAATATTCATCTGCTCCTCATGTCCGTTCAGAAGCTCATCGAGTGCAAAATCACGGCGCTTCATCTGATTGCCTGTAACAAGGCTCCACTCTGAAAAAACAATAGGAGAACCGTCTGCTTGGAGCATGGTAAGCGCATCTCCGCACAGAATATTTTTGCGCAGGATAAACCGTACCGCCTCCCGACACTGTTCGTTTGCCTGGGCTTTGGCATTGGCGGTATATTCCTTGTCCCAGATGTCAAACAGCCGCTGACGGCATTCCTCTGCGTTATCCTCCAAAATGTCAACTCCGTACAAGCTGGTCATTGCCAGTACCGAGTACCGTTCATAATCAAATGGGCTTTTCCCATAACGACTTTTTACCACTGCCAGCTTCCGGCTAAGAACTTCCGCAAGAAAATTCCCGTTACCGCAGGCAGGCTCCAAAAATCGGCTTTCTATTCGTTCTGTCTCCTGCTTTACAAGGTCGCACATGGCTTTTACTTCACGCTCGGCAGTGAATACCTCGCCGTGATCCGCCACACGCTGCCTTGATTTCACCTGTTGTTCTGCCATTTTTTACACCTCATATATCCATGCACTAACAGAAAGGCAACCACCTGCAAGATGGTGTACCTTTTCGCAGGTGTATTTTCTGGTGTTTGAGAAGTGGCAAAAGGACTTTTGTTCATGGATTTTGTATGGAAAAAGCCGGTGTTCTGTGGTATCATTTTCTTATAGCTAAAAAGCAGGCATTTTACAGAAAGGTACACATTCCTGAAAAAACACCTGCTTACAATAATTTGGCTTTTTCGTAAATCTCCGCACGATAGCGGAAGGTGGAAAGTGGCATACCGCACAGCTTTGCAGCAGCTGTGCCGGTAATTTTTCCATTTTTCCATTGTTGGTATAGGTGATGGAAATTTTCCGGTAAAGGCTTTGGTGGGCGGCCAAAGCGGACACCTCTTGCTTTGGCTGCGGCAATTCCTTCTGCCTGACGCTGCCGGATATTGCTTCGCTCGTTTTCTGCCACAAAGGACAATACCTGCAGCACAATATCGCTGAGAAATGTCCCCATCAGGTCTTTGCCCCGACGTGTGTCCAGTAGGGGCATATCCAGCACCATAATATCAATCCCTTTTTCCTTGGTCAGAATCCGCCATTGCTCCAGAATTTCAGAATAGTTACGCCCCAGACGGTCGATGCTCTTGATATAGAGCAGGTCGTCTTTTTTTAGTTTTCGTACCATTTTCCGGTACTGCGGTCGCTCAAAGTCCTTACCGGATTGTTTATCGATAAACAGATTTTTCTCTGGGATAGAAAGGTCTTTCAGTGCAAGAATCTGCCTGTCCTCACTCTGTTCTCTGGTGCTGACACGGATATATCCATACAAATTTCCCATTACTTTTTCCTCCTTTCTCCTGACCGGGAAAACAGCTTTATTTAAATTTTTGATATTTCATTTTCCGCATATTTGCCGTTCTACCTGTTCCGTTTCCTTCATGCTGCCCTGCTCGACATACATGAGTCACCGATTTCTCGATGCGCTCGCCCTCTGTTTCAGGAGAGGTCATGGCGGTTTATCTCGGTTCAGACGGTCATTCAGTTGTCAATGTACACGATGGAACGAAATTACCATCTGACGCCATCATATCGCCACAAACTTGGCAAAACAATAGTTTTGCAGTACCATAAGTGTAACTAATATAACTACATTATAAAATTACCATAAAGCAAAACGAGGGAATTGTATGGATTTTGAATTTGTGCGGCACGAACCGCTTTATGACCGTATTCTGCTGGTGCTGACGTTGAACAGGCGGAAAATGAAAGAACGTATTTTAATTGGAGAAGAACTGCAAATCCGGTTTCGTTTACAGGGATATGACGATACAGAGGTGCTTTGTGATGTTACACGCCCTTTGGGAACCATGCTTTCAGCCTTTGAGCATGATTCGGACGGTGAATGGAACCGTTTTTGGTTTAATACCTCTGAGAGAAGCCCTGCACTCCAATAGTTGGAAACAGCCAGAACCGGAACAGGTGTCCGGTGATTTTCTGGCAAAACAAAAGACTTCCCAAAAATTTTTTGGGAAGTCCTTAAATTTTTATCTTAGATATTCTTTAATTTTGCAGCTACATTCTCTTTGATTGCAGCAGCATATTCAGCATGATGCGCTTCCAGGAAAGCCTTCATGTCAGCAGCAACATTGCCTTCCTCTTTCGGATTCAGCGCCTTTCTGTAGCCAAGCACCAATGCACGGTCAGCAGCATCTGCTGTAGCCTCACAGCCGCAGACAGCACACAGCTTGCCGAACAGGTCGGCATCCAGAGCTTTGGCAAGCTCTATTGCGCTCATCCAGAGGATATTGTTCATTTTGAAATGAACCTTGCCTTTCAGATATTTCATAGCAGCAGCGGTATCGTTCATAGCGATATCCACATTTTTAAAGCTCAGGCGATAGCCGAAGGTGTCGGCAATCTCGCAGTGCAGCTGCAGGTTATCGTTTACCGCCTCTGCGTCCTTCAATGGGTCGAGGCAGATAGAGCTCAGCTTAATACCGTTACGCTGCAGCTCGTTACCGATCAGATAATGCTCCTGCGGAGTCAGCACCTTACCGGGTTTGGACAGGTCCAGCTCAAAATCAATATCCCACGGAGTATTCTTCAGATAAGAGTTGTAGATGAACTGGATATGCATAATTGCTTCGCCGTATTCCAGAACAATGCGATGCAGCTGATTTTCCGTAAAGGTAATCTTGCTGGTGCCAACCTTGAACTCAGCGTTCAGATAGGAAGCATGCACAGCAGCACGGAAGGTTTCGTTGAACTGCTCAAAGCGTTTATCAACAGCCTCGTCGGACAGCTTTTCAATGCCCAGGTCAATCTTATCGCTACAGTCAAAGCCAATCATGCTATAACCATAAAGCAGAGCCTTAACGATTTCCTCTTCGGTTTTCAGGCCGGCAGCATTAGCGCCGTAGCCTTCCTTGTAGCCCTCTTCGAGCACGCCCCAGGTTGCGGTATCCACAGCCTGTACAAAATAGCGCTGCAAAGCCTCGCTGTCCTCGGTAGTAAAATCAACCAATACCGGTTTCAGCTGACGTTTACCGAACAGCTCTGCCACAACAGCATCCGCTTCACCCAGCCAATCGCTGAAGCCGATGCTGGCACCTTTAGTGCCGCAGGCAGTCGGTGCGGTCCATTTAACATAGCGGCGCACCAGCGCAGCATTATTTGCATTCAGTGCCATAACAGAAACATGTACGTCCTTAACGTCTGCTTCCTTCTCAACATCCTTCCACAGTGCGCTCAGCGCAGCTTCACCCTTCGCAGCAAAAGCCAGGCGCTTGCCTTCCTCAGTATTTACCAGTGCCAGCCAGCTACCCTGTACATCACACAAAGAAGTTTCTATAACTTCACCTGCAGCCTCACGTAAAGCTGCCAATGCATCAATTTGCTTTAATGCCATAACCTAATATTCCTCCATTTACTTACAATTAGTCATAATAATATTATGAACAAAAATCGTCTATTACGCAAGCAAAAACTTAGCAAATAGCAAAAAAACTTGCGTTTGTATACAAAATACCTTGCAGCTAACTATGTATTATCCTGTTTTCCTGCAAAATATATCCCCTGCTTCCGATATTTAGTGCAGGGTTATCAACAGTATCAACAGACTTATCCACAATTTTTGTGCATAACTTTTAGTTATACAGAGTGTTATCCACTTGTGCTTGAAAAAAAAGTGCCTTATTTACAAGGATTTTACACAATTATCAACATGTTATGCACAATCTGTGGATAACTTTAATAACAACTAGGTGGAGATTTCCACAACACTATATCTAGGGGTCTCACTCCGTCCCGCTCACAAACAAAATACTCTTTTGAGCTGCCAAAAACAGCGAACAAACTATTATTTATCACTGCAGCTGCCAAAAAAATAAATTTTATTCTGCTTACCAAAGCTGCAATAAATGCTGCAACAGCAGGCTGACCAATGTAATACCTGCCCAACAGCCAAGACCTAGTCCTAAAGGCTTACTGCTGGTCGTCACAAGCTTCACAATATTGGTATTAAGACCTACAGCCGCCATCGCCATAACGATGAAGAACTTGCTAAGCCATTTCAGCGGGGCAAAAACCTCGGCTGCCACCCCCATGCTTGTAGCTAATGTCGTAATCAGCGAAGCCAGTACAAAATAAAGGATGAAGCTTGGTACAATGCTCCTGATCTTCACCTCATGATTGGTACCCTGTTCACGCTTGCCTACAAGATAACCTAATACCAGCGTAATCGGAATAATTGCCAGTGTACGCGTCAGCTTTACTGTTACCGCCTTATCCAGCGTTGCCGTGCCAAGACCGAACATGGCATCCCAGGTCGCTGCTGTTGCCGTAACCGAAGAAGTATCGTTAACAGCAGTACCGGCAAAAATACCGAAGGCTTCACCGCTTGTCGTAGAAAATCCCAGCACTGTTCCTAACCATGGAAAAAGCAGTGCTGCCAGCACGTTGAAGAAAAAGATAACGCTGATAGCCTGCGCCACCTCTTCATCATCTGCCTTGATGACAGGCGCTGTCGCTGCAACCGCACTACCGCCACAGATAGACGAACCTACGCCGATAAGCGTGGAAATCTTGCCTGGGATATGCATCACCTTATGCAATACATAGGCCACGATGAGCGAGGTTGCAATCGTGCAGATAATAATCGGCAGTGACTGCTTGCCGGTTGCCAGTACAACGGAAATATTCAGCCCGAAGCCAAGCAGGATTACTGCGTACTGCAGCACCTTTTTAGATACAAAGCCTACACCACTCTTAAATGCGGCCTGAACAGGCCACACAAGCGCTACCAGCATGCCTAAAAGAATTGCAAAGACCGGTGCACCGACTACAGGCACCAGCTTGCCTAAAAACCAGCACGGCACTGCCAAAACAGCACATAATACAATACCGCGCCACTTATCTGAGAAAAAGCTCATTGTAACACCTCCCTATAATATCTTTAATTTTCACCGATTATCTCGGTTTTTCGTAGTTTT
>NZ_CALDXR010000050.1 GCF_937920985.1 uncultured Phascolarctobacterium sp. | reverse complement strand
GGGTTTCTCTTTTTTTGCAAAGCTCATATTTGTTGATTACGGGAATGCTCCTTTAATTAAATTATCAATTGGAAAAACCAAAAGTTGCTTTCATTATATAATGGAAAAGCTACAAAATGTTATTCATAATTAAAAAGACTAAAAGTTTTTTGAAATAATTTCAAGGAATATAATATTACTCCTGTGGTCGATTACTGCAGAGAATGTCGTAATATTATTTGATATTGCGACTTCAAATATAAGAGTTATGTCTCTGGAATGGAGAGTGTTTTGCTGCATTCACATTTGCTTTAATTTTAGATGAATTTTTACTAAAAATGTTTTAAGATTATCCCTAGTAATGGCGTCTAATGTTGTGATTGAGTGAAAATGATGCTAATAAAAATTTATGGATAGAAATAAACCTTTGAAAGTAAGCGTCAAACAGTCGTATAGTACAGACAATTCAAAAAAAGCGCAGGAGCCTCGTTGCACCTGCGCTTTTTAAAATTAAATCAATATGTTCTTAGATAATTTAATCCTTCAGTAACCAAGCAACCTTGTTAATAAAGCTTTTAGGCTTTTCTGCTTCAACTTCTTTAACGACCTCAACTGGTATCTGTTTTTCGATTACTCTTTCTACTATACGTTCGGGAGCCGCAATATCATTACGATGTTCAACAAAATCGTAATCAAAAAAATTTTTAGCCCAATCTAATTTGATACGTACTTTGTTGCCGACAGCTGTAATGTTACCATATTGGTTCATAGCATCAGAAAACTCTTTGGCTTTAGATTTGCCATCAAGTCCTTCAAATACTTTGAACAACAAATTATGAGAAGTATCAAGGCTCCAGTCACCAAACTCAAAATCATCTATAAACTTTTTCTTACGTTCATCAAGATTACTCATGCCATCTCTAAAGAAAGATGAATCATATACCTTGATGTAACTAGCATCATCAATAGAATCGTATTCTTCAAAAATATCTTTCAATACTTCGGATCCGAGTTTGAAAATATCTGGAATATCCTTATTTTTGCTTTCACTAGAATATCTGATGTCATTTAATTCCTTCAGCAGTTTCTGAAAACGCTTGGAAAAACGGCTGTAAAAGCATTTGTATAAGTCACCGGTAAGATTATTCAAATTGGAAATAAAGGAATTTACCTTCTGGTTTCCTGAACCATTATTGCTGATATCAAGATTGAATAAAACAGAGCGCTTAACAATATAATCCGAAATCTCGAAATCATCATTACAGGTAAAAATTACACAAGAACAGGGATGTTTAAAAATCTCCGGATTTTTGATGCTACCTTCATAGTCCCTTGCTCTGCCTTTGGTCAACTCATCAATTACAACAGGAAAACCCTGTCCGCTAAGCATAGCTGGGATCAGGCCTTCTTTAGGGGAAACGTTTTCTGATTTACGCATCAGCCCTGACATTTCATCGAAATTAAGTTTGTACTGACGAAACATCAGCTTCAAAAGAAAGCTGCAGAAAGGAGTCTTGCCAGCAGATTTAGGACCTCTTAAAATCAGATAGGCTGGGAAAGAATATGGCGCAACACCATTGCCAGATAACTTAATACAAAAATGCATAAAAGGAGAGATAAAACCATAGACAACAGAAGCATAATACTTCTCGGTTGCAAGATTAAGGCTTTGTTTAAGACTACCGACAAAACTACCGTTATGATAACCTGAAAAAAAGTTTTTAAAGATTTTAATATCATTAATTACCTTATCTTCTTCATAATCAGCATCAAAGGGCTCATTATTGAAAAAAGCTTTCATGTCTGGTTCTATACGGAATTCAGGATATGCCATAGATTTTTGCTTATGCTTATAAAAAGAAAGCTTATAGGAATCAATAACATTTTTGCATTTTTCTGGGGAAAGTTCAAAGCAGTTTTTTGTATTTGTCTTGCTTTCGAAGAAGTTTTTATCCATGCTTTCCTTACATTTATCCAAAATTGCTTTCATATTTTCCTTATTGGTGGCATAATAGCCATCGAAGTCTTCTGCATCATCTTCTATGTTTGTATCAACATATATGGTGTTTTTTGTTTCAATAACGCCAACAATAATAGGATTATCAGATACAAGATTTTCAGAAGTAAGCTTTTTTAAGCGTTGCGGATCAATTTTGCACATTGTATTTTCAAGAAAGGAATCATACCTGTTATAGAAATAATCGAAAGCTTTATCGTCATCGTCGTAAACAATAATATTCTCCTTCTGCTTACCGGAATAAGCTTTCAGGGACATATTAGCGCTGCCGGTGATAACTCTTACATTATTATCACTGTCATTCCATAAGATATAGATTTTCTCGTGGCTCAGTGCATTAGGATTAGCTATATAGATATTCAAGCTGTTATCAGAAAGCCTTTGCTTCAGATAATCAACATACTCAGGTTCATTTCCTACAAGAACATTGATGATGGCATTGCTGTCCATAACGAGCTCTTTCATATAAGGCATACCGTCAAAGACTTTCTTATTGCCAAAAATAATATCAACTGATTTAAAAGAGCACTCCCGGATCATCTTTGCAATAAATGCTGCACTAGAACTGAACGTAATTACGCGCATATTATCGAATCCGACAAAAAGCTCTTTATAATCGTCAATACTAGCAGTTGATTCAATCTTTGAATAACAGATATCTATTTTTTCCGGTTCTTCAAACATATTTATAGAGGTTTCATTCAACATTGTCTGTTTAGTAGATAAACTATTAATAACCTCAATATCTACATTATATAAATCCGCTAGTTCTTTTTCCATATAGATACTGAGGCCTCTTACGCCGCGTTCTATTTTCGAAAAAGTTGAAATGTCAATGTTTAATTTTTCAGCAACTTCTTTTTGTGTTAATCCATTACTTTCTCTAAGCTTTTTTAAACTGTTTTTTATCATAAGCAAATCACCTCTTAATTAATGCAAAAATAAAAGATATAATAAAATTTTATTAAGTCGTTACTTTTAATTATACACGTAAGCTTATGAAAAACAATGGCCAATTTGGCCACTTGATTTTGAGTGGAATCAAGTAAGACCAGTTGAGGCAGACGTTGGAGCGTGACATACGGAAAAATGATGATTACTTAGTTTTAAAGAGAAAAGCAGACATACCTACGATTTTAAGCATTGTAGGTATATCCAGCGAATGTCCTATAACAAGACGATTACGTAGCTGTAGAGGATAACACTGCCATCATAGTTCATTCAGGATTCTAACGGTATAGTAAAACTGCAAAGAAGTTATGGACATTGCTTTTTGTTCGCTTTTATACATCAGGGATTTTTCTTATAATTTATATGTAGGTTATATTTTTACTTTGAACGATGCTGGGGCTGAAAGCTATCTATATCCGCATCAAATTCATTACTTTTGGGAGGCATTGAACATGCTTAAAGATGGTTTTATGGAATTTTTGTATGGTAATATTTTTGCTGCAGATTCTGCTTGCAGGCCGTTGTATATTCTTTTTAACAGGAAGTTTGCCTTTAGCGTCTTTGAAGAAAACATTGAATGTTCTTTTTGAGAGAGCGACTTTGGAATACAACCTCATTTATTCATTCGACTTGATGATGTTCACGCTTGATAAAGGCAAGATTGTAGGACAATTCTACGTTGACGGCATTACCTGTGAAACCGATAAAGAAGAGCTGGATGTGAAAATCGAGAAGTGTTATGAAGAATATCTTGTGCCGTTCATGCAAGAGCATGAGGCGAAAGGTGATCTGGACAACTGCAAGATGCAGATAACGCTTCTTCCCCATGCTGCAAAACAGTAGTAAAGGATTTTTGTAAAGCGTAAAAGGTTAGCTATTATGTCGTGAACGAAAAAAGCAAGAAATCAGTTATATAACAGGATGACGGAGGTAATTGTTATGGACAAGAAAATTGAATTTGTTGACTTGCTGTGTGCAGCTTGCATTGATAGCGATAAGCCGGAACTGCCTTTGGCAGCCAAGCCGTCTTAGATCTGATCACGGAAGTGCTTATGAAAAGCTGGAACGCAAAGCCTCGCTGTGGTAACGCATGTGGCATCTTTATCGATGTCATCGAAGCTGGTGCAGAAGAATCTTTGAACAGCTATTTTGCTTCCGGCAGTATTGATGAACCTTTGACTCAGAGATGGCTGTCTGAACGTTACGAGAACGCGATTAAGCCTTTTATTGAGGAACATGAAGCTCTTGGAGACATGGAAAACCGGACGCTTAGACTGAGCATTGCGGAGCTTCCTTAAGCTTTTTATTTTGATGACAGGTTGCTCGAAGGGCGCAAGCAGGCTTTAAGTAAAATTAAAACAGGCTGCCACCTGAATTGTTTTGGTGACAGCCTGTTTTTCAATAAATCGGCTGGGAGAACCGATGTTAAGAGGGAAATCAGGGTTTTACAGTTGTGCGGTAAGCCTGCTTGCCATCTTTGAATTCAATGATGGTTACGCTTTTTACTGCATCGTGCTTATCGTTTAAACCAAGAGAGCCGGTAACAGCGTTGAAGGCTTTAGTTTCAGCCAAGGCCTTAGCAACTTTAGCCGGTTCAGCAGAGCCTGCGCGTTTAATTGCATCAGCTAAAAGCTTGATACCGTCATAACCAAGCACTGCAGGAGCGTCAGGCTTTTTGTTGTATTCTTTCTCAAAAGCTGTAACGAAGGCTTTGGATTCAGCAGAGTCGGCATCAGCAGAGTAGTGGTTGGTGAAGTAGGTGTTGTTTAGAGCAGCAGCACCGGCGATTTCCGGCAGTTTGGGGCTGTCCCAGCCGTCACCGCCGACGATAGGCACATCAATGCCTAATTCACGTGCCTGTTTAACGATTTTGCCAACCTCTTCATAATAGCCGGGAACATAAATTACTTCCGGATTAGCTGCTTTGATTTTGGTCAGTACAGCTTTGAAATCAGTATCCTTTTGCAGATAAGCTTCTTCGATAACAATGCTGCCACCGTTGGCGGTGAAGGATTTTTTGAAGAAATCTGCTAAGCCTTTGGAATAATCACTGCTGTTATCTATATAAAGCGCTGCTGTTTTTGCCTTCAGCTCGTTGCTGACGAAGTTAGCGCCAACAGTGCCTTGGAAGGGGTCGATGAAGCAGACGCGGAAGGTGTTCGGCTTGGTGCTGCCATCTTTGGCAACGGTTACGGAAGGATTAGTTGCGCCAATTGCCAGATAAGGGTTTTTAGCTGTTTCGCTGATATTGCAGGCAGCGATAGCACTTGAGCTTGTAAAAATACCTGCTACCATAGAAACCTTATCCTGATTAATGAGCTTGCTCATTGCGTTGGCAGCTTCGGCAGGTTCGCTTTTCGTATCTGCTTCTACGAGAGCAATTTTTTTGCCGTTGATACCGCAGTTAGCGTTAATTTCTTTGACAGCCATATTAAAGCCACGCATCATCGAAGTTCCGTAAGAATCGTTATAGCCCGTCATCTCGCCAATGGCGCTGATTTTAATGGTGTCGCCCGCAGCCTTGTCACTGCCACAGCCAGTCATGAGCAGGCTTGCAGCGCAGATAGCAGCTGCCATGGTTTTGAAAAAGTTTTTACATTTCTTTGAAATCAGCTCCTTTAACTTTTTTAGCTTGACTAATATTGAGAAGATATATTAGCAGGTGAATATAGACATGTCTGGAAAAAAGAAGAAGCCTGGCTTCGCATTTCTGCGAAGTCGGGCTTCTTTGCCATGCAATTGTCTATGTGTTTAGCATGATACAGATAAGTGTAAATATCAAGATAAAAATTAAGGTACGGATGTAGAAATACAGTACACAGAAGTAAATGATATCAAAGTATGTTCTGTTATAATAAATTTATGTAGTACTTGCTTGCGGCAAAAATCTTTAGATTTTATTCCTCTGGTGTACCCCAAATTTGGATATATTCGTCAACAGTAAAATTCTTTTCAGTCCAATCCTTTGCAAACGTCTCCGTTATAGGAAGGAAGTGCCTGATCTTGTCATAATCAATTTCATGCTGCAGGTGCTCGGGTAAAACACAATTAAAATAGTAGTAGGCATCTCCATAGCTGGTATCATGTTTGATTTGTTTGGGAGAATACAAGAAAAACTCACCATTTTTTTCTTATACAACTCTTCAATATAATCTCCCCAATACCATTTTTCTTTAAGGGTTAACATTTTTTGTGCAGTTTCAGTGTCGTAAAGTTTACCTTTAATAATAATTTTCATAGTTAATATTCCTTTCGAATCAAAATAAAATTAATCGTGAAAAATGAATAATCTTAAATCATTATATCAGTCCTCCTGGCAGAAATAAGTAGCTGTATGTAGTTGTTACAAATATTTTAACTCAAAATAAGTTAGCAAAAGGTTAACAGAATGTGGGGTTTTGCTTGTTTTACAAAAAATATTCCGATTCGCGTTACTGCAGTATTACTTATTAGTAATACAAAGCAATCATTGTACGACTTATATCGTTATAGTCGTCAGGCAACTTGTCGATAATATTGCTTATAGTTTTACGGATGTTTTCCAGTTTAGTAACTGGTTCGGGAAAAAGCAGTTCTTGCCAGAAATCAAAATCATAATTTGAATTACGTGATGTCCCGAAAATTAATTTTTTAGGATGGTATTCATTTTCACTCAGAAACGAAAAAATCGTGTCTAGCATTACAAAGACTTCTTCCTGTAGCTCAGCTTTAGAAATGCTTGAAAAGAATGTTGTATCACCAGTAATTGACTTCATAAAATTATTGTTGCTTTGTGTTTGCATAGCAAAAAAACTCCTTTGGGTTTATAGTTTTGTTTTTCGGCGGTACCTCACTAACGTGGCTTTGCTGATTCCTGTCATTGCCTCCACCTCGCGATAAGTGTAACTGTCAAGTAAGGATATAGCCAGTTGAATTTTTTCGCAGGGAAGAGGGGGCCTTCCCTCCCGAAAACCAGCTTTGGTTCTGGCAACTTCTTTTCCTGCTTGGGTACGCTCAATGATCATATTGCGCTCCAACTCAGCGACGGCAAGCAGCGTTGTGATAAAAAAATTCCCCATGCTTGTGTTTTCCAGAAGTCCTATGTTGAGAACATGGACCTTAACATCTTTTTTAAATAATGCTCGTATAAGCTCGATGCCTTCGCTGACATTTCTCGCCAGGCGGTCTAACTTGGTAACCATAAGTGTATCGCCTGGTTGAAGCGAGTCGAGCAATTTTTGCAGTTTTGGTCGGCTAGTAGTTTTACCGGTGTACTGCTCAGTAGTGATTGTAATTGCACCGTTAGCTGTGAGTGTTGTAGTTTGTTCTTCAATTGAATTACCGTGTAATTGTTTTTTGCTCGATACGCGCGCATAACCATAAATCGTAAAAATTCCTCCAATCCTACAATCGTTTTGAGTATAAGTTTTGAGCACGCTGCAATCGCATGAATGCGTCAGGGCAAGAGCGTCATCATAACTCAAAAGTTTTGAGTACAATACTACTTTTTATGAATTTTATAGTGGCAGGTGTCATGTATTAGAACGAGCTTACCAATGCATTCTTCTGCAAGTAAAGGTGTTTGAAAGTAACAGAGCTCACAATTGGGGCTCATAGTGTAAGTGTAATTATTCCTTTGAGGGCAATGAATCATAATTTCAGGATTAGGTGATTTGCAAAAATGGTCGTACGTGTTGTGATGGATACGAGATTTGAGTTTGATATCAATAAGTTGCTTTCCGCAGACAGGACATAAACCATGTTGGCGAAAATAAAGACGTTCACGGATAAAACGATTGCGTGCACAATGCTGGAAAGCAAGAAACTTTTCTTCATGTCCTTGTGCAATATGAAAATCTTTCATGGCTTTATAGGGAATTGTTGGTGTATGTGGCTTTGGTAAAAAAATCATGTTGTTATATTCCTTTGATACGTATTTTAATAGTAGACGTATTGACTTGGAGAGGTGTATCTGCTAGCCTTGGCAGGCAGTCAGCCATCATATGGGCTCGACTGCCAAAGGCTGAAAGAGCAGATGCACAGAGGCTCAATGTCAATATGTCGTAGGACTACTATTATTTTCTGTCATTACTCTCATGCCAAATCTGTGCAGCAAATTTCTCATTGCGCAGATTACGTTCAAATAGGCATTCTGCTTCATTGGGGAAGCAGCCACAATTCATCAAGTCAGCGCAAGCTTTGATACAGTCTTGGTATTTTGGTGAAACGAAGCAAAGTTCAAATTCGATAATTTGATCGTCAGCGTGATAGACAATTTCACAGGTGGTACAGATTGTTTCAATATGGTAAGCAGTACCAGAATATGTAATCGACATCATTGTTTCGATTTCTTCGGCTAACGTTGTGTCCTCTGGCAGACTCCAGATAACCTGCATACTGAGAAAGCTAAGTTCTTTTTTTATGGTAGTTTGCTCTTGATTATACTCTTTGTTCATTTTAGAGATCTCCTTATAAAATAAAATTAATTACACTTTTTTTATACGCAAAAAAAGCTGCTGGCGAATTGTGAGCAGCAGCTTTTAGGGCGTATTTTTTATTTTGTTCTTATCTTTGATAATCGTTTACTTTTCCTTTAAATTTGCTTTGCGGTTCTTGCATTTTTGGAGATACAGGTTTCTGCTTGACAGGGAAGTAGGAAGCAGATTTTTCGTCCAGTTCTTTGATTATCTTCTTTAATCTCGTCATATCAGGATACTCTTTTTCAGTGATTTCCTTAATGAGTTCTTTAGGTAACTTTTGGTCTTGATTTAGTTTTGCAAGTTTAATCAGTTTGTTCAGTTCCTGTAAGATTTCTTTAAGATCCTTATTCTGATTATTTTTTGCTATCGCTTGGGTTCTTGCTCTTACTGCAGATTTTTTTAGACGTGTTATTATGTAGTCATAGCGTTTTTTTGCAATAGGAGTCTGGTTGATTTCTTTGATTTCGTCAACAAGTTTCTGCATGTATTTTGAACTGGCTTGCATTATGAGTTCCAGACGGTTTTGGGTTTTATCGTCCAGTCTGTTTGCAGCAGCAAGAGTTGATTTTTTTGCTTTTGCCCGCTGATAATCAAGCTTGGCTTGCTGGTATTTTTTTGTTCTGCCACGATTGATGATGTTGTTGATCATCAGACTCTGCGTTTCTTTATTTGCGTATATTTTGTTATACAGATTGATGTACGCAGAGTTGCTTGCGCTTTTGTTCTGAACCATAAACGCGATGCTTTCGATCGCCTCTCGGAACTCTTTCCCGCTGATTAGCTCATCAACTTTTTCCAAAATCTTTTTGGCATTTTTCTGCGTCAGCTTGAACTGATATTTGAGCTTTTTGACCTGAAGGCTGACTCGTTCCAGTAAAACTTCAGCAGCAGAAAAGTCGGTGCTGATGAGTTTCTCGAATGTCGGCCAATTGGTCTCTGATGGTATAATAGGTACCGGTTGGGTACGGTCGATTATGTTGTCATCTTCGATAATCTTCTGGATTTTTTTCCATTGTTTTGTCGATATTGTTTTTACAGGATCCCTGTCAAAAAACTCTGCGCGGTCTTCATCTCCGGCTTTCAGCGCTTCTTCTTTTTGCTTCTCAAGGGTAGCTCCTGAGACGCGGATGTCGAAGCCGTTGCGCTCATAACCGGCGTTTATTGCTTCTGCGATTTTAGCTCTGATTTTATCAATTTCCGGATTTTTAGTTTTTCTTCGACAGTCATTTTTCCTGTCTTTTTGATATCCGCCTTTTTCTGGTTCAGATGGATTATATCTTCTGAAATATAATTCTCTAGACTTTTCTTTTAAAGCAGTGTCTTGGATTCGTTCGCTGTTCATTAAATGCAGATGTATGTTTTGCACGTTTGCAGTTACAGCTTGTTTGTTATGGATTGCCCATGTTCCTGCTTTATGGTTGCCGATAATTTTATCTTTGATGTCCCGAGAAATTTTTATATTCTCTTCGATACTGAGTTCGCATGGGAGCATAATAATGAATTGCTTAAAAGTTATTCCATTGTTACGTTCATAGCAATCAGCAGCTTCAAAGAAAGCTTTTGCATTAGGGGCCCATGATGGTAAATTGAAGTCTTCTTGGGCAACTAATTCTTGCCTTAAGGTTTCCGATTTGTATTTTCCATTACGGTTAATGTAATCACATTTATCTGCTGCTTGACCTTTATGTCCATTGCTGAGTTTCACACAATAAGTAGCCATTGTGCTATCCTCCTTTCTTTGAAAATTAGGTTAACTAGAAGATATCTGCTAGACTTCTTTAGTATAAAACTTTAAATGTTAACAAAACGTTATTCTTGTGAAAAACTTTAAAGTTTCTTTGCGAAAAAAATTATAGCAAAAAGAGAAACGCGTAATCGGACAGTAAAGGCACTTTTTGGGTGATTTTTGCTGTAGAAAATCAGCCCATCAGAAAAGTGACTTTACGTTTAGTATGCTTCACTCCGCGTGATTTTTTTGTTGCGAAAAATCACGTGGAGAAGCGAACCTGTTGAGTGTTTTCTCCGTATCCTGCCGAGCAGCCAAGAGACCTGATGGGCAGAAGAAACGTAGCGTTTCTTATGTACTTTTGAGTAAGCGAGGCGGGATACCGACAAGCAGCAGGATATACAGTTTTACGAGTGCGTAACTTTTTTTCCGCGATTAAATCTTGCTGTTGTGTTATCATTAACATAGCAGCAAGATATTTTTTAGATTGAGCAGAAGATGGAGGAATTAAGAAGATGGAAAAATATATTAGCTATGAAAAGATGTCGAAAAAACAGCAAAAGCTAGTCAACGCCTCCAAACGAGGCAGTTGGGGAAATGTGAAGCCGATTACGAAGGTTAAGGAGTCGGCGAAAGTATATAATCGTAAAAAGCAGAATTCCCAAGGCTGTGGCTATGATATGTACCCCCAATACTGGACACCCAGTATTGGGGGTATTTTAATGAAATACAGCTATAAGTTCAAAAGACAGTGTGTAGAATTATATCGACAAGGGAAATGGCCTGAAACGCCTAAAGATATACCAAAAAGAAATTTCCATAATACAATTCGAATTTGGGCTCAGATAGAAGATAAATGTGGTCCAGAAGCATTACAACATAAAAATCATAGCAAGATTTGGTCACCAGAAGAGAAATACGAGCTTGTAGCCAAAGTATTAGCTGGTGCGTCAAATAAGGATACAGCTATTTCAGTAGGAATTAACGATGGTCTCTTGTATCAGTGGGTTAGATGCTATAAAATTAAAGGGTATCAGGGATTGGTCGCACAACGAAAAGGACGACCACCCAAGGAGCCTGAAATGAAGAAAAAAATAGAACCGGCAGAACTTACTCCATCAGAACGAGAAGAAATGATTCTGCTCAGAGCAGAAAATGAGCGCTTGAGAGCGGAGATTGCTATTGTAAAAAAAGAAATCGCCTTGAGAGAAGAGAGATGCGCAGCGCAACTCAAGGCGAAAAAGCTGCGCTCGTCCAAAAACTGCGTGAAGAAGGGTACCAACTGAAGTATTTGCTGGATGCGATTGGAATGTCGCGTTCAACGTACTATTACGAGCTTAGCAAGACAGATAAAGTCAGCGAACGAAATGCCGACTTATCATCCGAAATTATTGTTATCTTCAACGAGAACAAAAAGCGATATGGTGTAAGGCGCGTACATAAGGAGCTTCTGAATCGAGGTTTTCGTGTAAATCACAAGCGTGTCCAACGAATCATGAAACAGCTTACCTTGTTTGGAAAATGTCCCAAGGAAAAATACCACTCCTATAAAGGTGATGTTGGCAAAGTTGCTGATAATATCATCAATCGAGATTTCAATACCGAAAAACCTTTGCAAAAGTGGACAACCGATGTATCGCAGTTCAATCTGCCTTGGGGCAAATGTTATATTTCTCCGATTTTGGATATGAACAGCAATGAAATAATCTCTTACAATCTTTCTCTACATCCAGATATGGCGCAAATAAAGGACATGCTGAAAAAGGCATTTGAACGTTTTCCTTCTGTAAAAGGTCTTGTTATGCACTCAGATCAAGGATGGCAATATCAGCACGCATTTTATAGGAATGAACTGCAAAAGTATGGAATCATTCAATCAATGTCTAGAAAAGGTAACTGCTATGACAACTGCATTATGGAAACTTTCTTTGGCAGATTAAAAAACGAGATGTTCTACGGATTTGAAAAAGATTACCCTTCGTTTGAATTTTTTTCAAACGCTATAGCTGAGTACATCGATTATTATAACAACAAAAGAATTCAAGCTAAAACAAAATGGATGCCTCCCTCTAAATTTAGGAAAACATCCATGATGCAAATATAATTATTCAATTTTTAAGCGGTGTCCAGAAAACTGGGTAAATATCACTTGTGATAGCCTCGCTTTTTTTATAAATCGGCTAGTAGAACCGATATTAAGAGGGGAATCAGAGTTTTACAGTTGTGCGGTAAGCCTGCTTGCCATCTTTGAATTCAATGATGGTTACGCTTTTTACTGCATCGTGCTTATCGTTTAAACCAAGAGAGCCGGTAACAGCGTTGAAGGCTTTAGTTTCAGCCAATGCCTTAGCAACTTTAGCCGGTTCGGCAGAGCCTGCGCGTTTAATTGCATCAGCTAAAAGCTTGATACCGTCATAACCGAGTACTGCGGGAGCGTCAGGCTTTTGGTTGTATTCCTTCTCAAAAGCTGTAACGAAGGCTTTTGATTCAGCAGAGTCGGCATCAGCTGAATAGTGGTTGGTGAAGTAGGTGTTGTTCAGAGCAGCAGCACCGGCGATTTCCGGCAGGTTGGGGTTGTCCCAGCCGTCACCGCCGACGATAGGCACATCAATGCCTAGCTCACGTGCCTGTTTAACGATTTTGCCAACCTCTTTTCCAAAAGATTAAAGCTGAAAAAAGGGAAACGGAACGAGGCAGTTGGGGAAATGTGAAGCCGATTACGAAGATTAAGGCGTCGGCAAAAGTATATAATCGTAAAAAGCAGAACTCCCAAGGCTATGGCTATAGCTTCGGGGGTTCTGCTTTTTTGGGCGGATGGCGCCGGCTCGAAGGAGTTGCACTTGCAGAATCTACGTATCCAATATAGAGAAATTTGACTTTGCACTAACAATGTAATATAATTGTAATGCAAGGAGGCGATGATATGGATACTAATATGACGTTTAGAATGGATTCCGATGTTAAGGCAAAAATGGCGGAGATTTGTGCTGGAATAGGGATGAGCCAATCTACTGCTTTTAATATTTTTGCGAATGCTTTTGTTCGTGCCAAGGGTATGCCGTTTCCTGTAACTTTAGAGAAGGGTGAGGAAAAAATCTCTCGTGCGCAGATGTTGTCTGAGGCAGATAGCATATTAGATGATTTTGCTGCTGATTATAAGAGGATGGCAGAATGATTTGGGTTAGTGCAGATGATGTTGTTGCACTTCATAGCAAAATCATAAAAAAAACTGGTGGTATTGATGGGGTAAGAGATAGTTCTGGTTTAGAAGCTGCTGTAGCAGCACCGCTTCAATCATTTGGTGGTGAAGATTTCTATCCGACAACTATTGATAAAATAGCTCGTTTAGGTTATGGTTTGGCGGCTAATCATGCTTTTATTGATGGAAATAAGAGAATTGGAGCATTAATGACTCAACTATTATTGCAATGGAATGGCTATCGTCTTGTATTAAACAGAGGCGAATTGGCTGATATGTTTATTGCCATTGCTGATGGTTCTGCTGGTGAAATTGAATTGTTGGATTGGATTAACAAGTGTATTCATAGATAAGCAAGATAAGTAAAAATAGAAGGCTGACGCTTCGCATTTACGCAAGGCGTCAGCCTTTTTGCTGTTCAATATGAGGGGAGCGGTTAAGCCTTAAGGCCGAGCTCGTAAGCCTCCTGCAGCTTGCTGCTGCCGCTGATTTCGCCTGCAGCATTGACTCCGCCGCAGAAAAGGCTGCCGGCTAATTTAGCCTTTTCGTAGCAGTCAATCCATCCCGTTAAGCCTGCCAGTGCACGCTCAGGGGTATAGCTGCCGTTGTCCGCAGCAGTTGCCAGGAAGTATACCTCGCGGAATTTGTAATCCTTAGGAAACATGGAATTCATGCGGTCAATCAGCACCTTCATCTGACCGGCCATTTCGTAATAATAGATAGGTGTTGCCCAAACAACTACGTCGGCATTCAGCACAGCCTTGGTGATAGGCAGCGCATCGTCGTTAAAAATGCAGTGCCCCTTGCTTTGACAGGCCAGGCAACCTATGCAGAAGGCAATGCTTTTGCCCTTGAGCGATATATATTCAACCTCATGGCCTGCGGCCTCGGCGCCTTTGACGAATTCCTTGGCTAAAGCCTCGGAATTGCTGTTTGCTCTTAAACTTGTGGAAATAACTACAACCTTTTTAGACATTTGTTATCCGTCCTTTCCTTTGACTAATTTCCTGTTGTCTCTAGTATAATACTTGGAGTACAGTCTAAGTCAAGGGGGAGGAGGTTAATTTGCGTTGAGGCTTTCTTCTTAAAGCCAGCTTTTACTGTTCCTACTAGCGTGTTATAATTAAGCTAACGCTAATATGAGGAGCTGATATTATGGGCAAAAGAGCAATCTATTCCTGCATTACGCTGCAAAAAGAGTTGGAAAACACCATTAAGAAAATAGGCTTTGATGGCAAGGTCACATATCTTAATGTTGCGCTTCATAGCAATCCGCAGAAGATGCATGAAACATTGCAAAGGATTATAGACGAAAATACAGAAGCAGAGGAAATAGTTATCTGCGGTTCCGGTTGCGGCAAGGCTACGTGTGATTTGAAGGCCACAACCTGTCCTATTGCTGTGCCGCGCACTATGGACTGCATTGATGTTCTTCTGACCGGTTCCGGCATAAAGCGTCCTGACGGAGCGATTTTCATAACTAAGAGCTGGATGAACTTTATGAAAAACTCTACAATTGACTATGCCAAGCTTGTGCAGGAGCGTGGTCAGGCAGAAGCGGAAACCTTCCTGAAGCAGCTGTATAAGGGATTCACGGATTTTTATATCATTGATACAGGGACGTATGATTTGCAGGAGGTTGAAGCTTATATTATGCCTTTGGTGAAGCTTTTGGGAGGAACGCTTACGCGTCTGCCGGGGCCTTACAAGGTGCTGGAAAAACTTGTTTCTGGCAACTATGATGACAGCGTTATTGCGATACCTAAGGGTGGAACGATGAGCATTCATGAGTTTGATGGCCTGCGTCCTTGTACGATTAAGAAGTAGGGCATGAAGCACGGAAGTGAAATAAAGGCTTAACGTAAAGTCTATGCTTTAGCTTTTAATTATTTCATGGTAAAATGTATATAGATATAATTAAACGGAGGTTAAGCCATGCGTTATCCCATAAGCATTCAAACATTTGCAACAATTAGAAACGGTAATTACGTATATGTAGATAAAACTGATTTAGTATATCGCTTGGCACAGGAGCACGTATGCTTTTTGTCGCGTCCGCGTCGCTTTGGCAAATCTCTGCTTATAAGTACGTTGGATGCTTATTTCTCCGGACGCAGGGAGTTGTTCCATGGCTTAAAAATGGAAGCGCTGGAGGATAAATGGGATGTTTATCCTGTTTTTAGAATTGATTTTGCCAAGGGACGTTTTGATCTTGCTGGTGAACTGGAGAAGGTTCTGGAAGAATATGTGAGCAGTTGGGAAACTATATATGGCAAATGCGATATATATACAACTCTGAGCAGTCGTTTTCAATATGTTTTAGAGCAGGCAGCGGCGCGAACAGGGCATCAAGCAGTTATTTTGATAGATGAATATGACAAACCGCTTCTGGATGTACTGGAGGAAGACTTAGAAAATGTGAATCGCAGTATCCTGAAGGATTTTTATGGTACCTTTAAGGCTGCTGATGCCAGCCTTCGCTTTGTGCTTCTGACCGGTGTTACGAAGTTTAGTCAGATTACGGTTTTCTCGGGTTTTAATCAGCCGAATGATATCAGTATGGACAGCAGGTATGATGCTATTTGCGGTATTACTGAAGACGAACTGTACAGTGTTTTTGGTGAAGTAATCAGTGAAATGGCTTCTAAATTGAATTATACTGTTGAAACTATGAAAGCAGAGCTGAAAAAGCAGTATGATGGCTACCATTTTAGCAATGCTCTACTTGATGTTTACAATCCATTCAGTATTATCAATGCGTTCAATAAGATGGACATTGACAATTATTGGTATAAGTCAGGAACGCCAACATATTTGGTGAAGCTGTTGGAAGGGCATCATGTGAATATGCAGAAGCTGACTAGCAGGCCGTATGAGTCGCAGTATTTTGTTGATTATAGGGCGGATGCGGAAAATCCTCTAGCGATGCTTTATCAGAGCGGGTACTTGACGATTAAAGGTTACGACAGGCATTATAGGGAGTATACTTTGGATTATCCTAATGTTGAGGTAAGAAAAGGCTTTGTAGCTTTGATGGCAGAGGCGAATAAGTGCTGCAGCTAAGTAAAGCAACATGTCATAATTGCAAAATAAAAGGATGAGCTTTAAGCCTTGACTGTTCCAATTAGTAACAGGAACCAGGGCTGATAAGCTCATCCTTTTTTGAAGTGAATCCGTATCAAGGCAGGCGTCGGAAAAGACGTCGGTTCCGTGGGGCCTTCACTACATATACCTAATATTAGCTTTATTTGCTAAAGATGTCAATTGGTTTCACCTATAAGAGCATTATAAAAAATGAGACTAGCGGCTCCGGAAATGGTGGTACTGATTACTAATCGGCGTAAAAATCGGACAAACTATTCTCTGCTAAGCACAGGATAGCATTATAGCTGCTATGAAGTCAATGATGTAGTAAGCTGTAAACTTTGATGTAGCGAAAGTAGTAAAAAGCATAGTGTTTGTAGTATAATATTAGGAAAGTGAAAGAATACTTCTTTAGGGAGGTGTAAAAATGCTGAGTATTTACTTGGGTGATTGTGAAAACGAGATATACAATCCGCCATTATACTTTATAAATCAATATGAAGACTTTTGGTTGGAATCTGAATTGGCCAAAAAGATGATTAAGGATGTAGATAAATCAGAAGTAGTAGGCCCGCATTTGATTCAAAGTCCGGTGCTTGGACCAATATCGCCTCGCG
Organism: uncultured Phascolarctobacterium sp.; assembly: GCF_937920985.1. Lineage (GTDB taxonomy): Bacteria > Bacillota > Negativicutes > Acidaminococcales > Acidaminococcaceae > Phascolarctobacterium_A. The sequence goes on along the minus strand of NZ_CALDXR010000050.1, from coordinate 1,574 downwards.
AGTTGTCCGGTGGTGTCAAAACCTTGCTGCTATTAGCTTTTGACAACAGCGGAAAAATATTTAATGCAACAGCATGCGGTGATAACTGTGCTAAATGGATTCTGGAGATTGCCGAAAATAAGGATTTAACAATAAGCCTGCATCATAGTATGAATTTTGGCGATGGTGAATATGCCATTAAGATATTAAATAATGGTGTTGTCGTACATAATCAAGAGGAATGGCTTGATGTAGTGTATGATTTTTTGTGAGGTAGAGCATGAAGGGTAAGTATAGTGTTTTTGTACAAAATAACAGACTGCGCTATGAATTTACTATCTCCAGAAATATTACTATTATCCGTGGTGATAGCGCTACCGGTAAAACAACGCTTCTCGATTTATTAAATGCTTATGACAGAGATGGAGAGAGCAGCGGTGTTTTAGTAAAATGCGACGTTCCCTGTGTCGTTATCGGTGGACAGCGGTGGGAAGATAATCTGCAATTTATCCATAACAGCATAGTTTTTATAGATGAATGCAATAGATTTATTAAATCTGAGGATTTTGCTGTACGTGTTAAGGAGTCGGATAATTATTTCGTTATAGTTACTAGGGATGATTTACCGAATCTGCCTTACAGTGTCAAAGAAATCTATGGCATTCGAGAATCTGGTAAATATGCTGGACTGAAGCAGGTTTATAATGAGTTTTATTGCTTATATGGAGAGCTGGAGAATACTGAGCTGGCACAGGAGAGTCTTGTGATTGCGGAGGATTCTAACGCCGGTTTTGATTTTTTTAGCAGTTTATGTGATGGAATCGTAAACTGCATTAGTGCTAACGGAAAGTCAAATGTTTTTAAAGCTTTACAGGAGCATCGCGAAGAAAAGGTTTTGGTAATTGCAGATGGAGCTGCCTTTGGCTGTGAAATGGAAAAGGTTATGCAGTTAATAAGAATCGGCAGAAAAATAGCGCTATATTTACCGGAATCGTTTGAGTGGCTGATACTTAATGCGGGAATCTTTGATGATAGCGAGTTAAAGGCTATTTTAAACGACCCGAGTGAATATGTAGATAGTAAGGAATTTTTTAGCTGGGAAAGGTTTTTTACTGATTTGCTTGTGAAAAAGAGCCATGGTACATATCTGCAATACAATAAGCGAAGCCTAAATAAGGCATATTTGCAGGAAAAAATTAAGAATAAAATTGTTAATACTATGCCTTCTATAGAATTTTGAAGGACGTTTCAATTTAAAATTTTTCGTGCCAACAAAAAAGGCAGCTATTACACAAGCACGAAGCTTGCTGATAGCTGCCTTTTGTTATGCCCACTTGACAAACTGCTTTGACAAATATATCATATAGACCTTCGCCTTACGTAATCTACGGTTTCCGATTTCTTCAGCCACGCAGAAGACAGGTCTGAGCCTTCGGGAGCGACCCTGAGCTTCCTGCCCCTTTTGCCTGCCGCGGGAATGGCTACCTACAAATTTCACCCATCTTTCAGATAATTGCATTTTTATGGTATGCGTTAACCAGGTATTGAGCTACTTTTACCTCAGAATTCTGTTATACACGGATTTCTCCGCTTCA
>NZ_CALDXR010000049.1 GCF_937920985.1 uncultured Phascolarctobacterium sp. | reverse complement strand
CACGGTGGTGTGAGAGGTCGACTGCTCAAATAATGAGCAGTCTCCTACTCGATTGTAAAAATCGCGCTTTTAAGTTGAGCACAGCATTTTAGAACAGCTCAAAAATATTTGCTGCAGTTTCCGTTTAAGCCTGCTTATATATCTGCTTTACCTTCTTAAAAATTTCCCAGTTCGTCTTTACAAACCAGGCAAACACACAGCCAACAGCAAAGGTTACAGCGCTTTTTTCGTCTGTTACTACGTTTAAAATAGATTTGATCATAAGTCCTATCGCCAAAAACTCAAATACCAAAAATAAAATCACATGCTTTTTCATTAAATAATCTCCCATCTGTTATATACTCATACACATTTTTTCACTAACACTTAAAACATAAATTGCACTAATCTGCAAGTATAGTATACTGCTGCGCATACCATAATCTCTTTTTTGAATCTGTAATTTCTATGTATAATTCAACAACACCAAGCAAATCATAAATATATCCGTAAGCTTCATTTACATATCATCTCCACTACTGTGTTTAGTTTCTACTGTTTCATTCCCTCCGCTCGCGCTCCGCGTTACTATTATACTAATCATAAATTAGTAATTGAGTGAATATCCTTTACATTACTCTTTTCATTACCCACCATACTATCACACCACCTGTGACAAGAGCCTTGACAGCTTCTTTATCAAAGTTTATATAATACAGCGCCCACGAAAAGCCTATAATTGCTAAAACATCCGTTACTTTTATCTTCATTGCAAATTCTCCCTACTATTTTATCCGAAAATCATCTCAACCTTCTGCCTTTCTTTTATTTTAACATATTGCTCTATTTTTTACAAATTGTCTAACTGTCTTTTCTTTATGCTTAACAAACATTATCTTTTATCATTAAGCAACAGCAATATAATTAACTTGGCAGAAGAAGATTTTATACTGCAACATATTTGCAAAAAACAGCATCCTTGCATCTTCCGTTCAGAAAGAAAAATTCTCCAGCTTTTACGATTTTTTTTGACAAAAAACGCTAAAGACTTACACAAGCCTTTAGCGTTTTTGTTTACGTTCTTCAATTAAGCGCCTTCGCAGCAGCCTCACAGCTGCAGCTGACTCAAAAAGTTTAAGCTGTTCAACGGCTTATCCGTCTGAAAGAAGATAAACTTGAAGAGAATTTTTTCCAGCTCCATGAGCGCACCGCCTCGCACCCTAAAGGGCGCCGGCTGCTCGTAATCAAGCTGCGCCAGCCACTGCCACAGCTCGCGTGTCTCCGCATCGCACGGCTCCAGACCGTCGCCGTTATAGCTGCTTCTGCAGCTGCTGCAGATAAGCCCGCCCTGCAGCGGACTGAACCACGCATCCTCCTGCACCGTCACAGCCTCACCGCAATGCACGCAATGCGTAAGCTGCGGTGCAAAGCCCGTAGCCGCCAGCAGCTTTATAGCATAGGACAAAACAACCAGACGCGGATTGCGCTGCATCAGCGCCGCCAGGGCAGCGCCCAGCATTTCATAAAGCTCCGGCTGCGGCACTCTGTCCTCCGTCAGCACGGCAGTAAGCTCCGACGCTACCGCCGCATAAGCCATCTGCTGCATATCCATAGACTTGGGCATCTGCAAAAGCTCACAGCTGCGCAGCTTGTCTATCTTCTGCCCCTGCTGAACCTCAATATGCAGATTGGCAAAGGGCTGCAGCAATCTGCCATGTATATTTTTTTCATAGCGGGCACCATAGGCGATAAAGCGCAGCTTGCCATGCTCCTTCGTAAAGCAGACCGCATATTTATCAGCCGTCTGCCAGTTTTTTACATGTAAAACAAGCGCATCATCTGCCAAAAGCTCCCTTTGCGACTCACTCATCCTGCTGTTCTTCCTTCTGCTTTTGCTCCTGCGGCAGCTTCGTAGCCAGCACGCGCACTACACGAAAGCCCTCCGTGCGCAACACCTTAAAGCTGTAGCCGGAAATTTCCACAGCATCGCCAATCTCAGGCTTGCGTCCCAGCAGACCAAAGACATAACCGCCGATGGTATCCTCCTCCGGATCATCAAATACAATCGGCAGCTGCTCTGCCACATCGTCCAGCAGCACCATGCCGTCAAATTCAATACTGCCATCGGGAAGCTGCAGCACATCCGGCGGCTCCGCCGCTTCATGCTCGTCCTGAATATCACCGACGATTTCCTCCACCAGGTCCTCCATCGTAATCAGGCCTGCAGTACCACCGTACTCATCTGCTACAAGCACCATCTGCACATGACGCTGCTGCATCAGGCGCAGTGCCTTCGGCACAGGCATAGCCTCCGGAATAACGACAATCGGACGCATCAGGCGACGCAGGTCAAAGGTAGTCTGCCCCGGCTTAAGCTTCAGCAAATCGCGCACATGCAGCGTGCCCACAACCTGATCCTTATCCTCCATGCAGAGCGGATAGCGTGTATGATGACTGCTGCGTACAACAGCCATATTTTCTGCCAGCGTATCATCCAAAAACAGGCATACCATATCCTGACGCGGCACCATGACCTCACGCGCTACACGGTCGGCAAAGTCAAAAACATTGCCGATCATGCTGCCCTCGACATGGTCAATTTGGCCGTGGCGCTCGCTGGCGCTCACCAGCTTGCGCAGCTCGTCCTCACTGCTGGCACTGCCCTCCTTGTGCCAGGTGCCTGTTTTCAGGTAATGCCAGGCAAGCGGCAGTCTGTGCCAGAAATCAATCAGTTTCCGAAAAAAATTGATAAGTCCTCACTCCTTGTAGCCAAGCTGCTTCAAAGCTTTATCCTTGTTACGCCAGTCAGCCTTAACCTTAACCCATAAATCCAAAAAGACCTTGCAGTACAGCAGTTTTTCGATATCAGCACGCGCCTGCTGGCCAATTTTCTTCAGCAGGCTGCCCTTAGCGCCGATAACAATGCCCTTTTGCGATTCACGCTCTACAAAAATAGTTGCTCTGATATATACGTTTTCTTCGTCGCGCTCCTTGAATTCATCCACCTCAACCGCTACGGAATGGGGAATTTCATCACGCGTCAGACGCAATACCTTTTCACGGATCATTTCGGCAGCAATTACGCGCTCCGGCTGGTCGGTAATCATATCCTCCGGGAAGTACGCCGGTCCCTCCGGCAGATGCTTAGTAATTTCCTGCACCAAACCGGGGAATTCGCTGTCATTCAATGCGGAAACAGGTACAATCGCGGCAAATTTATACAGCTTATTATAACCTTCCATAATCTGGAACAGCTTTTGCTTGTCTGCCAGCTTGTCAATCTTATTTACTACCAGTATTACCGGTGTTTTTACCTTCTGCAGCAGGTTCAGGATATAATCCTCGCCTGCGCCGCGTTTTTCGGTTGCATCAACTACAAAGAGGACAACGTCAACCTCCTGCAGGGTGCTTTCTGCCGTGCGCACCATGTATTCGCCCAGCTTGTGCTGCGGCTTATGAATGCCCGGTGTATCAAGAAACATAATCTGTGCGTTATCAGTATTCATAATGCACATAATCTTATTGCGTGTAGTCTGCGGTCTGTCGGACATGATGGCGATTTTCTCACCAATCAGACTGTTTGTCAAAGTGGATTTGCCCACGTTCGGACGTCCCACCATTGCCACAAAGCCGGCATAATGTTTAGCTTCTTCGTTGTTTACCTTCTTTATCTTAATCAGCTCCTGTTATCATAATTCAAAACCATACGGCAGCAGCTCTTCTACCGTGGTAATTTTAAAGTCACCCTTCATATTTGCCAAAATCACGGTCTGGATACCAAACTCGCGCATTACCTGTCTGCAGGCACCGCATGGAGAAACGGGGCCGGAGGTATCTGCAACTACGCACAGCTCTGTCATTTCGCGCTCACCGGCGCAGGCAGCATGGAAAATAGCGTTACGCTCGCCGCAGACACAAAGTCCGTAGGAAGCGTTTTCCACATTACAGCCACCGTAGATTTTTCCGTTGGCACAGCGTACTGCCGCACCTACAGCAAAGTTGGAATAAGGAATGTAAGCATTCTTACGGGCAGCAACCGCTGCATCGTACAATTCGCGCCAAGCCGGGGATAATTCATTCAATTTTACGTCTTTCATGGAAAGCACCTCCTATGTTTTTTACAGGTTAGTTATAAATAATTGTGCATTAAGCATTAATGAATGCCTGTGGGATGGTCAAAATATTCTTCGGAAAGGTTAATCGCACGCAGAGCTTCCTCCTCTTTCGCACGCATTTCAGCCTTATCCTCCTCCGTCATATGGTCATAGCCCAACAGATGGAACATACCATGCACTGCCAGATACGTCATTTCGCGCTCCAGGCCGTGCCCGTATTCCTCTGCCTGACGCAGTGCTGTTTCCGCCGAGATGATGATATCACCGAAAAGATGCTCCTCCGGTCCGCCGATCAGCTCCGGCTCATCTTCATCCTCGCAGTCCTCGTCCAGCGCAAAGCTCAAAACGTCGGTAGGCTTATCCATACCGCGATACTCACGGTTCAGCGCATGGATTTCCTCATCGTCGACAATAGTTACATCAACCTCGGACTCCTCCGGCAGCTCATTCAAGCGTGCTACTGCCTGCAAGCCCTCCTGGAGGCGCTCCAGCACCTGCGCGGAAAGCTCTAGCTTCTGCTGGTCATTTTCCAAATTAATTATCATGCTTGTTTTTCTCCGTTATATTTCTCTTTTTGTTTTTCAAAGCGTTCATAAGCCTTGATGATGGAACCCACGATTTCGTGGCGCACAACATCCTGCTCGCTGAACTTTATCACGCCGATTCCCGGAACGTTGCCCAGAATACGCGCTGCATCCTTCAGGCCGCTGTTCTTACCACCCGGCAAATCTATCTGCGTGATATCGCCGGTAATAACCATCTTACTGCCAAAGCCAAAGCGCGTCAGGAACATTTTCATTTGCTCCGGCGTAGTATTCTGCGCTTCATCCAGAATGATGAAGGCGTCATTCAGCGTGCGTCCGCGCATGTAGGCCAGCGGTGCAACCTCAATCGTGCCCTTGGTGAGATACTTCTGGAAGGTTTCCGTGCCCAGCATATCATACAGGCCATCGTAAAGAGGACGCAGATACGGGTCTACCTTATCCTGCATATCACCGGGCAAAAAGCCCAGCTTTTCGCCTGCTTCTACCGCAGGACGCGTCAGGATAATGCGCTCCACCTCTTTTTTCTTCAGCGCCGCTACTGCCAGCGCCACCGCCAGGTAGGTTTTGCCTGTGCCTGCAGGTCCGATGCCCAAGGTGATATAGTTATGACGGATTGTTTCCACATATTGCCACTGTCCCAGGGTTTTGGCCTTTACCTGACGGCCGCGGTTATTGACGATAATCGTGTCAGCGTACATGCGGTGCAGGCTTTCCAGCTTACCAGCCTTCACCATATACATGCTGTAACGCACATCATGCGTTGTCAGCGGCAGTCCCTGACGGTACAAAAACAGCAGCTCCTGCAGCAGCTGTTCCAGCAGTGCCACCTCTTCGGCACGCCCGCTCATGGTAATCTGATTGCCGCGCGCTACGATTGTACAGTCAAAAGCACTACGGATTATACGCAAAAACTCATCATTACGTCCGCAAATGCCAACCATTTCCTGTTGGTCAATGGTTTCCAGTATACCTTGCATTTTTTCTTCTTCACTAGCCAAGCAAATTCCTCCTACCTGTTTTAAAAGGGGTGTTAACGTTTTTCTATCGTAACCTTCTTAATGATTACAGGCTCCAACGGTTTATCATTGGAATCTGTTGCTGTTTTGCCGATTTTATAAACAACATCCATGCCCTTGCTTACCTTGCCGAAAACAGCGTGCTTACCGTCAAGCCATTTAGTTTCACGCAGGGTGATAAAGAACTGGCTGCCGCCGGTATTCGGGCCGCGGTTGGCCATGGAAATTACACCAGGGCCGTCATGCAGCAGCTTACTGCTGAACTCATCCTTAATGGTGTAGCCGGGGCCACCGGTACCGTTGCCGGCAGGGTCACCGCCCTGAATCATAAAGTTATCGATTACACGGTGGAAAATAAGACCGTTATAGAAGCCCTTTTCTGCAAGTGTAATAAAATTCTTTGACGTTTCCGGTGCATAGTCTGTTGCCAGCTTCACCTCAAAATCGCCCATGCTCGTATTGAAAACAGCCGTCGCAGGCTCTGCCTTCGGCACCTGCTCCTGCTTTGCCTGGCCGCAGGCTGTAAGTACCAGCGCGCACACCAGCATCAGGCAGATTATTAACAATTTCTTCATGCTCTTTCCTCCCATAAAAAAGGATATAATTACTCAAGTATATTATACAACTAACAAGCGCCTCATTTCAAGCGTTTGCCCAGCCAATCGCTCAACAGCGCGCCTGCCTGCTCACTGTACTGCGTAAAGCTGTGGTCGCCGCCTGCAAAGATATGCAGCTCTGCCGCCTCGCCGACGGCTGCGGCGTTGCGCTGCCCCTGCTCAGCCAGCACCACCTCATCCGCGCTGCAATGCAGCACAAGCACGGGCAAAGGCTGTGCCTTCTGCAGCAGTGCAGGCAGATCGTATTGGTCAAAGTCCGTCAGAAAATCCGGTGTCAGGTCGCATTCGCCGCGCTCATCGTTAAAGTGCAGCGTTTCACCGCTGTCCAGACGGCGGTATTCATCCTCCGTCATCACATAACGAAAGGTAAAGCGCAGGTCGTTAGGTGTTGCCCACAGAATCAGTCCGGCGAGAGCTCCGTCCTGAGCCGCAGTAATGATGGATGCAGCACCGCCCAAGCTGCGTCCCAAAAGAAACAGCCTGCAGCCGGGCTGTCTGCGGCGTACCTCCGCCAGTACGGCGCGCAGCTCCTCCACCTGACGCGAAATTATCTGCGTACCCGTAAAGTTGAAGCGCACTACGGCAGCGTGTGCAGCAGCCTGCTGCGCCACTCCTGCAGCGCGTCCGCCGCTGTCACGGCTGCCGCGGAAGCCATGCGCCATAACGAGTACAGCATTATTCTCACTCCGATTCGGTTCTACAACACATTCTATTTCCCCTAACGGTCCTTGAAATGTAAAGGTATCCTTCAGCATCTTCACTCACTCTTTTCGTAAAATTCTAACGCGTTACCTGAAGCATTCAGCGACTCGCTGCATAACGCATTTTTTAACGTATCACCTTAAGCTTCTAAGCTCACGTTCAACCCTAAGTCTTTTTCACGCGCAGCACTTAAGCGTTTTTATTGTCAGACATTCTATACAGGCACACGCCCATGCGTCCTGTTTTGCCCTGCTCCGCGCGGTAGGAGCAGAACATTTCGTGGTTATGCGCTGTGCAGATGCCGGCAGTAAGGATATTTTCTGCCCTAAGGCCGGCGGTAAGCAGCACCTCGCGGTTATAGCCCCACAAATCCAGCAGATACTTTCCCGGCTTTTCGTCACGTGGCGCAAAGAATTGCTCGTAGCTTGCGGCCTTGCTACGTACAAAGTCGTCCACCTCGTAGCAGCATTGGCCGATAGACGGACCAATCGCCGCAACGATATCTGCAGGACGGGAGCCAAAGGCTTGCTGCATCGTCTCCACTGTTTTGCGACCAATCTGCGCCACCGTACCGCGCCAGCCGGCGTGCGCTACAGCGCACACGCCCTGGCGCTCATCAACAAAAAGCAGCGGCACGCAGTCAGCAAAAAACAGCAGTATCGGCACATTTGCCAAGCTCGTCACCAGCGCATCCGTCTCCTTAATCGTATCCGCAAGCGTTGTCGCACCGGCGCCAACTAAAGCCTCATCAACTACAACAACCTTGCTGCCATGCACCTGCTCGCAGGTAGTAAATCTGCTTGCATCCAAACCTAAAGCCTGCGCAAACCGGCAGCGGTTCTGCAGCACCAGCTCCGCCTCGTCTCCCACGTGCAGCGCCAAATTCAGCGTCCCCTCTGCGACAGCGCTGGCACCATGCAGGCGGCAGCTACAGGCATTGCCAAAGCCAGCCTGCGTCAAACGTGGGAATGAACCCCACCAGAGATTATTTTTTTGCGTAATGATAAAGTCCTGCATTCTGAAATCCCCCTTAAAAGCACTTAAATTCGCAGCTAAATTTTAGCTGATATATCCTGCTTATACCAAAAGAGACGGCTGTCGCCGTCTCCTTTTATAAGTGCCTGCGGCACCATTTTGCTATTTACTTTTGATACGGTGCAGTACCATCGGGTATTTCCAGCACAACGGTGATAATCACAGTGCTGTCCGTAGCCTTGGCTGCAGTGTCCATAAACACAACCTTGGCACCATTATCCAAATAGTAATTTACCTCTTTCACAGCTCCGTTATTGTTGTTGGAAAAAGTAAAGAGTCTTTCCTTCGCCAGCGCCGAGCTGCTGAAGCCAGCAACCAGCATAGCAGTTGTCAAAGCAAGAAGCAAATACCGTTTCATCGACTGCACCTCTATTTTTCTTCCTTGGTGTTCTGCATAATGCGCTCCAGCTCCTGCATAAAGTTGCGTACATCAGCAAACTGACGATATACAGAAGCAAAGCGAACGTAGGCAATCTGGTCCGTCTGCTCCAGATGCTTCATCACCAGCTCGCCAATCTGGGCGCTGGGAACCTCAGCATCAGCACTCATGCGCAGCTCACGCTCAATGCTGTCAGCAATATCTTTGATTTTTTCATAAGGAACAGGGCGTTTTTCGCAAGCCTTGAGCAAGCCTGCCAGCAGCTTTTTGCCGTCAAAAAGCTCGCGGCGGCCGTCCTTCTTGCTGACAACCAGCGGAGTTTCCTCATATTTTTCATACGTGGTAAAGCGTTTGCCGCAATTAGGGCATTCGCGTCTGCGACGAATGGAGCAACCTTCCTCAACAGCGCGGCTGTCGATAACGCGGCTGTCTCTGTGAGAGCAATACGGGCACTTCATATTACTGCCTTCCTTTCAATCAGTGGCGCAGCCATGGCGGAATCTCGTTAGGATCAGAGAAGCTCTTGATTACGCCACTGTTGTTGCGGTTGATAGATGCCGGACCACCAACAGTATTTCTGGTAACCGGAGATTTTTTCTCAAAGCCGGTAGCAATAACCGTAACACGGATTTCATCGTTCAGGCTTTCGTCAATAACAGCACCGAAGATAACAACAGCGTTCGGATCTGCTGCTGCATTGACAATATTAGCAGCCTCGTTGACGTCAAAGAGAGACAGCTCCTTGCCGCCGATAATGTTAATCAGTACGCCGCGGGCACCATCAATAGATGCTTCCAAGAGCGGGCTTTTGATTGCAGCTTCGGCTGCGGCCTTGCCGCCGCCTTCGCCCTTGGCAGTACCAACGCCCATCAGTGCGCTGCCTGCGTTGGACATAACAGTCTTCACATCGGCAAAGTCAACATTAATCAGACCGGGAACAGCAATCAGGTTGGAAATACCCTGAACGCCCTGACGCAGAACGTCATCGGCCTTTTTGAATGCCTCCAGCATGGAGGTGCGTTTTTCAATAATCTGCAGCAAACGGTCATTAGGAATGGTAACCAGGGTATCAACCTTTTCCTTCAGGTTAACGATACCGGTTTCCGCCTGCTTCATACGGCGAGGACCTTCAAAGCCAAAGGGTTTGGTTACAACGCCGACAGTCAGTGCACCAATTTCCTTGGCGCATTCTGCAACAACGTGCGCAGCACCGGTACCGGTGCCGCCGCCCATACCGGCAGTAACAAATACCATATCTGCACCCTTCAGGACCTCCAGAATCTGGTCACGGGATTCTTCGGCAGCCTTTTCGCCGATTTCAGGATTAGCGCCTGCACCCAGGCCCTTAGTCAGCTTTTCGCCGATCTGAATGCGTTTTTCTGCTTTGGAAAGCATCAGGCATTGCTTATCGCAGTTCACAGCAATAAATTCAACGCCGCTTACGCCTGCATCAATCATACGGTTAACGGCATTATTGCCGCCGCCGCCAACACCGATTACCTTAATGTTGGCTAATGGTTCAAAGGTTGTTTCTACGTCATCAAACATATTTTACGTCCCCCTTAGCTTTGGGTAGCTTTTTTTGCTATAAATTTCACTGTTTACTTTTCAACATACGCCTGCCATTTTCCTGCTTATTGCAGAATTTTTTTCTGCAGCACTATTTACCCATATACAGGCGACGGATAATGCCCATATTCTGGAAGACACGCATGCCAAAAATCAGGACTGCTACCAAATATAAATCAATACCAATCAGGTTGCCGGCATAGCACAAAAAGGCTGCCAGAATACCATTAATGAAAAAGCCGGATATAAAGACCTGTGCATCATAATTGCCTTCTAACGAAGCACGCATACCGCCAAGCACTGCGTCCATGCCTGCCATAACGGCTACAGCCAGCAGGCGGGCGTATTCAGGCGGCACACTGAAGGGACAGTAAACACCAAGCATCAGGCCCAGCACAAGGCCCGCAATAGCAAATGCAATCATTTTGCTGCCTCCTTCCCTTCCACCGTTTTGGCATATTCAAAGCTGCGCGACGATTTAAGCGCCGGGATATGCAGCTTTTCTACCGTTTTGATTTTTACCTGAATGCCCCAGAACTCAAAGGTTTCAACAACACCGCCACGCAGACGCAGCGCACTGCTCAGCGTTTTGGGAGCGCCGATAGCCTTGATTACATAGGGCGGAGCACTGCGCACATTGTTGACCGAAATCGTCGGTCCTGCACAGCGCACCTCGCTCATCGCTACGATGCGCTGGTCGTTCAGCGAAATCGCTTCCGCACCTGCAGCACGCAGCTCGTTGAGCACACGCAGCAAATCCTCATCATGAATGATATACAGATTGGGGTTTTCGTTAGACTTTTTGGCAATGTTGCTGTCGTCCAGCAAAATCTCAATGCCTGTGCCCTCTACATCAGTAGTTCCGGCCATCAGCTTCATGCGCTCATCTGCCGGATCCTTGGCAGCACCTGCACGTAAGGTTTCCAGCTCCAGCTGCAGCTGTTTGTTTTCGCTTTCCATAGACCTCAGGCGTTCAGACAAATCCTCAACGCGGTCCATTCGTACCGAGCGCTGACGCTCAGTAGCTTTGTACTGTACCGAAAGCATAAAGCCCAACACCATGAATACCACGGCAATCAAGAGCTTGCCCTTTAAATCCATAGTCAAAATTTCTTTCATTTTTTCTCCCTCACTGTGACAATCACTGCACAAATGCAGTCAAATCCCTTTAAACGGCGCCTTGCTTCGGCAGAAGCTTGATGTAAGGCTTGGCAAAGGTCAAATCAATATATTCAGCCTTAATATTCTTATCTTTAATTTCATTAAACACTGTCATAAACAGCGGCGCCTTCTGCGCAAGCTCCTGCGCTTTACCCAGACGCACCGGGAAGCAGCCGCTCAGCTGCAGCTTGACCTCCTGCTTGTTGTCAACAGCAATTTCGCCAATACGCTGCTGTGCTTCCGGCGTCAGCTGCTGCAAAAACTTCAGGATCTGCAGCACGCCTTCATCCTCCACCCTGTCGCCAAGATACAGATTTCCGCACTTCACACCGGCAAGCACCGGTGCCTTGGCATCAGGAATAGTCGTCGTTACGCTGATGACAATGCCATTGTAATCAAGCTTCAGGTAGCTACGATACGAATTGGCTACATAAAGCGCCGGCTGACGCTCCTCAACGCTCACCTGCAGCGTCGCCGGGAAGCGGTAGGCCGCCTCCGCATTTTGAAAGCGCACATCATGCGAAAGTGCTTCACGCACACGCGACGTGCTGGCGTTGAACAGGTTCAGCGGTCCCTTGCCGCAGCCGGCGAGCGAAATAACATCCGCCTCCGTCAGCAGGCTGGTGCCGTGAATGCTGACACTGCCGAAGGCAAAGGACGGACTGTGCAGAAAGCGCCAGCCATAGAAGCAGGCGGCAGCAGAGGCCGCCGTAAATAACACAAGTTTTACCAGCCGCCATATTTTTTGGCGTCGGCGCCTGCGCACCTGCTCGCGAAAGCTTTGCGACGAATCCATGCTGCACCTCCTTCATTCATTAGCGAAGCGTTGTATTATTTAGCGCTCAGCAAAATTTTCTCACACAAATCTGGGAAGCTGATGCCTACAGCAGCAGCAGCCTTCGGAACCAGGCTGGTTGCGGTCATGCCGGGCACAGTGTTGGCCTCGAGCACATAAGCAACGCCATCTGCATCACCCAGCATTGCATCTACACGTGCTACACCGGAAAGTCCCAGCAGCTTGTAGGTTTCTACAGCTATTTTCTGGATATAAGCGGTAGTTTCCTCATCAAACGGTGCGGGACAATGGTAGTCCGTAGCACCCTTGGTATATTTGGAATGGAAATCATAGGCACCGGAATGCGGTGCAATCCAGATAACCGGCAGCGGCTTCGGCTCGCCATTTTCTTCCATAATGGAGATGGTCAGCTCCTTGCCCTTGATGCACTTTTCTGCCAGCACGTTTTCGGAATACTTGAAGGCTTCCTCCAGCGCAGGAACAACCTCCTCCGCAGTCTTAGGAATAACAACGCCAATGCTGGAGCCCTGGGTTGCTGCCTTGATAACTACAGGCAGACCGAACTCGGAAATAATTTTCTCTGCCAGCTCCTGCAGGTCGCCTGCATCACGCTTGTTGATAATCATGCAGGGTGCAGTAGGAATGCCTGCAGACTGCAGATAACGCTTCGTAGCAGATTTATCCATAGAAACAGCGCTTGCCAGCACACCACAGCCGGTGTAGGGAATGCCTGCTGCCTCCAGAATGCTCTGCAGGCGGCCATCTTCGCCGTACATACCATGAACGGCGTTAAATACTACCTTAGCGTTCATATCGCGCAGCTCGTTAATCAGATTAGCAGGCTCCAGCTCCAGCTCTTTGGCATTATAGCCCTTTTCGCGCAGCGCATTGGCGATAGCACAGCCGGTAACACGCGAAATTTCGGCCTCAGAGGAAGGACCGCCCAAAACAACAGCAACAACATCTTGCTTATTAATCTGCATTTCTTTCCAACTCCCTAACTAATTCTTCACCAATTTTAAATACATCACCGGCACCAATGGTCATCACCAAGTCGCCGGCACGTACAACGCGCTCCAGATATTCTTCAGCCTTGGTCAGCTTGCCGATATACAGCACCTCCTGACCTGTCGCTGCCTTGATACCCTCCGCCAGATGCATGCTGCTCACACCGGGAATTGCTTCCTCGCTGGCTGCATAAATGTCGGTCAGGATCAGCTCATCGCAATCCTTAAAGCATTCGCAGAACTCGGAGAACAGCAGCTTGGTGCGAGTATAGCGATGCGGCTGGAACACGCACAGCAAACGTTCAGGCTTAGTCTGTCTGGCAGCCTTCAGCGTTACGCCGATTTCTGTCGGATGGTGGGCATAATCATCAACAACCCACACACCATTGACCTTACCCTTGGTTTCAAAACGACGCTTAGCACCGCCAAACTTTTTCAGGGAAGCAAGAATCTGGTCGGTAGCAATGCCCATCTCGCGAGCAGCAGCAAAGGCACCCATAGAATTGAGCACATTATGTCTGCCGGGAACAACAAGATGTACCTCAGTCACAAATTCTCCCTTGTAGTAAAGCTTGTAGCTGGTGCCGTCAACACCATAGGAAATGTCGCGGGCAATGTAGTCAGCACCCTCGCCCTCAACACCATAGGTAATGACCTCTTTATCAGTTTCGCCAGCCAGACGGCGTACCTTTGCATTGTCAAAGCAAAGAATCGCCTTGCCGCCCTCTTTGATATTGCCAACAAACTGCTTAAAGGCCTGATATATATTTTCTTCTGTACCATAATGGTCCAGATGGTCATCTTCAATATTAGTTACTACTGCCAGATACGGATACAGCTTGAGGAAGGAGCCGTCGCTCTCGTCTGCCTCCGCTACTACGAAACGGCCTGCGCCGTTGCGTGCGTTGCCGCCGAGGCTGCTTACCTCGCCGCCGATGATGACAGTCGGATCAATGCCGCTTTCGGCCGCAATGCAGGAAATCATCGCACTGGTAGTAGTTTTGCCATGTGCACCAGCAACAGCCACGCCGTCGTCAGCATTCATAATTGCTGCCAGCACATCACTGCGGTGCAGCACAGGAATACCGCGTCTGCGTGCCTCCACCAGCTCCGGATTGTTCTGGTGAATCGCTGTAGAAATAACTACAGCCTCAGCATCCTCCACCTGGCTGGCAGCATGGCCCATATAAACCATAGCGCCCTCCTCCGCCAGATGTGCCGACATATGGCCGGCGTTCAGATCGGAGCCGCTCACATCATAGCCGCGCTTAATCAGGACATAAGCAATTGCGCTCATGCCAGCGCCGCCGATACCGATAAAATGTATGTTATGCAGTTTTGCTAATTTGTTTTCAGCCACTCGAGGCCCTCCCTTATTGTTTAGTCAAGGCCACAGCCTCTTTGGCTATAACCTCTGCAGCCTGCGGTCTGCCAAGCTTTTTGGCTGCCGCCTGCATTTGCTGCAATTCCTCCGCGTGCACTAATAAATGCTCGATAAATTCCAAAACGGTGTCGCCAGTCAGGTCCTTATCCAAAATAACCTTGGCTGCACCCTGCGCTTCTACCGCTCTGGCATTAAACTCCTGGTGATTTGCTGTAGCATACGGATATGGCACCAGAAGCGATGGTACGCCCTTCGCCATCAGCTCCGCCAGGCCGATTGCACCGGCACGGAACACTGCCAGATCTGCGGCAGCCAGCGCCACCGGCATATTATGCAGATACGGTTTGATGATAATGTTATCAGCCACGCCGCCACGCTTTTTGATTTCAGCCATATAGGCTTCGTAGTTCACATCACCTGTTGCATGCAGCACCTGTACCTCCGGTCTGCCGGAAAGCGCCAGCTCTGCTTCGAGCATAGCGTTGTTGATGGTGCGTGCACCGCGACTGCCGCCGCTGACAAGAATCGTCTTCTTTTTGGCGTCCAGCCCCAGCTCTTTAATAGCCTCCTCGCGCGTATGCTGCAATATTTCACTGCGGATAGGGTTGCCGGTATATTCCAGCTCCGCCTTGCCGTGAAAATATTTGCGGCCTGCCTCATAGCCCAAAAATACCTTGCGTACATAGCGTGACAAAATCTTATTGGTCACACCGGGCATCGCATTCTGCTCCTGAATGCAGCATGGAATACCCTTGAGCGCTGCCATAAAGACAACAGGACCGCAGACATAGCCGCCGGTGCCAATCACCAGGTCAGGTTTTTCGTCGCTGATGATTTTGTAGGCATCATAAAGGCCTGCAAAAAGCTTGGCCGCACTGCGCAGGGTGTCAAAGCTCAGACTGCGCTTAAAGCCTGCTACCTCAATGAACTGCAGCTTGTAGCCATAGCGGGGAATGATATCCTTCTCCAAGCCCTGCCTGGTGCCTACGAAGCTGACCTCCGCCTCAGGCTGCAGCTTTTTTATCTGGTCCGCAATGGTCAGGGCCGGATAAATGTGTCCGCCCGTACCGCCGCCGGAAAGAATTACCTTCACTTAACGTTACCTCCCTCCAGCTCGTGTACCAGCTTTTTAAAATAGTTACCACGCTCCGGATAATTTTTGAACATATCAAAGGACGAGCAGGCCGGGGAAAGCAGCACTACCTGCGGCTTATGCGCCAACGCATGCGCCTTGGCTACTGCGTCCTCAAAGCTGTCGGCCAGCACAATGTTCTGCACGCCGCAGGCAACAGCATCCTTGTAAAAGCGCTCTTTGGCTGCGCCCAGCAGAATCAGGGCATCCGTCTTTTCCTTCACCAGCTCCATCATCGGCTCCAGCGGTGTCAGCTTATCGTGACCGCCTGCCAGCAGGATGATGTGGCCGTCCTTAAAGGCCTCCAACGCTTTAATCGTAGAATCGGTGTTGGTAGCCTTGGAATCGTTATAATACGGTACGCCGTCGATGGTAGCGACGTACTCAATGCGGTGCTCAATGCTGTGGAAGTTGCGCAGCACATCAGCCATATCGCTGATGCCAACACCGGCGAAGAAGCCACAGGCAATGGCTGCCAGCACGTTTTCTTCGTTGTGACCGCCGAACAGATGCAGCTCGCTGATATTGCAGACAGTTTCCTCTTTGCCGTCCCAGCTGATGATAAAATTACCATCCTGCATATAGATGCCCTGCTGCAGTTTTTCCTTACGGCTGAAGTAACACAGGCGGCCTTTAGTTTCCGCACCCCAGGTACGCACGATAGGATCATCGTAATTCAGCACTGTAACCTGTGCCTCACCCTGCTGACGAAAAATATTTTTCTTCGCCTCGCCGTAGGCCTCCATCGTATGATGGCGCTCCAGATGATCCGGAGTCAAGTTAAGCACTACTGCGATATCAGGGCAGAAGCTGCTGACTTTTTCCAGCTGGAAGCTGGAAAGCTCAGCAGCGAGCCAGCCTTCCTGCGGCAGGCTTTCTACTTCCTTAGACAGCGCCAAGCCAATGTTGCCCCCTACAGCAGAAGGCACCGGCAAACGCTTGAGCATTTCGCCCACAATAGTAGTGGTAGTGGTTTTGCCGTTAGTACCGGTGATAGCAGCAATATGACCTCCGTACAGCCTGCAGCCCAGCTCTACCTCGCTGATGACCTCCAATCCGCGCTGCTCTGCCACCAGCACGTTTTTGCTGTCGCAGGCAATACCTGGTGACAGCACCAGCACACCGGCAATATCCAGCAAATGCTCAAAGGCATCCTGCCCGATGGCCAGACCACCGCCAGTGCTCTGCAAAAGCTTCAACAGCTGCGGCTCAATGGTGCAGTCCATATCGTTATATAAATAAACCTGCTGCTTTCTGTCCGCCAGCACCTGTGCTGCGCCACGGCCGCTGATACCAGCGCCATAAACGATTACAGCATTCTTTTTAGTCATCAAGAAACACCCTCTATTCATAAACATATGTAGGCTATAGCCATTTCAGCGCCCCAAAAGCGCCAAAAGGATATAGCCGGAAAAATTTTATACAAATGCATTCAGCCACAGGCACAGGCCAATGACAGATAACAGGCAGCTTACTGCTGTAAACACACGCACAACCTTAACCTCAGGCCAGCCGCCCAGCTCAAAATGATGGTGCAGCGGTGCCATGCGGAAGATACGCTTGCCGCCGCTGAAGCGGAAGTAGGTAACCTGCATGATTACCGAAATCGCTTCGGCAACATAAATGCCGCCCACAACAACCAAAAGCAGCTCGGTGCGTGTCAAAAGTGCCAGCGCAGCTACAGCGCCGCCCAACGCCAGGGAACCGGTATCACCCATGAATACCTTGGCGGGATGACGGTTAAACAGTAAAAAGCCCAGACAGGCACCGGTCAGGCCCAAAGCAAAGCCGCTCAAATCGAGCATGCCCTGCATATAGGCAATAAACGCAAAAACCAGCGTAACCGGCAGACTGACAAAGGAAACCAGTCCGTCCAGACCATCAGTCAGGTTTACGGCATTGGTCGTGCCCACCAAAAGCAGGAAGGCCAGCACATAATAACCCCACCCCATGTCAACAACAGCATTGATGCCGGGAACCCACAGCTCCGTATTGCGGATATGCGTTTCAGCAAAATACACATAAGCGCCGGCCAGAATGAACTGCAGCAAAAATTTTTGCTTCGCTGTCAGGCCCAGATTGCGCTTCATTACAACCTTGATGTAATCATCTATAAAGCCTATAACTGCATGGCCCACCGTCAGCACCAGGGCAATAATCACATGGGGAGTAAACTTGCCCCATAGCAAAGCCACAATCAGTGCCGCCAGCATCATCAGGCCACCCATAGTCGGCGTGCCGCTTTTGGCCATATGGCTCGCCGGCCCGCATTCGCGAATGGATTGGCCAAACTTCAGCTTGTGCAGATAAGGAATCAGCACCGGGCCGATTAAGGCACACACGATAAACGCAGTCACAGGAATTCCGATTAATTTCAACATCTATTAAATCTCACTCTCTAAAGTTTACTTGAACAGCTCCAGCATCTTGTCAACCTGCATGGAATGGCTGCCCTTCAGCAGGATAATGTCACCTGCATTAGCCAGCTGGCGCAGTGTATCTGCTGCCTCCTGACGGTCAGCGCAATGCTTGCTCTTGCCGCCAAGCTTTGCAGCCTCATCTGCAATATAAGCAGCCTGCGGGCCATAGGTCAGTACAAAATCCACACCGTTTTCTACAGCCCAGCGCCCCACGCGGCGATGAGCGTCCTCGCTGATAGCGCCCAGCTCCAGCATGTCAGCCAGCACAGCAATAGTGCGAGCCTTGCCATGCGCTGCCTTCTTGGCCTCCGCCAAGGTTTTCAGTGCCGCTTCCATAGAAGCAGGACTTGCATTATATGCGTCATTGATAAAGGTAATGTCGCCGATATAAATTATTTCCTGACGGCTGCCGGTAAGACGGGCAGTTGCCAATGCCTGCGCACTGACTGCCAGCGGCACGCCGTAGCAGTAAGCGCCGGCAATAGCGCTCAGCGCGTTGTAAACATTATGCTCGCCAATCAGCTGCAGGCTCACCTTCACAGCCTCACCTGTAGCCTTGTGCGTGCAGGTAAAGGTAGTGCCTGCGCCACTGGTCACAATGTCGCTGCCGCGGAAGTCGCAGTTTTCGCCCAGGCCGAAGTACACAACCTGCGCCTTCGTCTTGCCTGCTGCCGCCAGCACGTATTCATTGTCGCCGTTGAGCACAGCAAAGCCATCCTCCGGCAGATTAACTACAATCTCGCTCTTAGCCTTGCCGATATTTTCCATGCTGCCCAAAAGCTCCATATGGGTTTCACCCACGTTGGTAATCAGGCCGCTGTCAGGCTCTGCGATGCGGCACAGCTCAGCAATCTGGCCCAGGCCGCGCATACCCATTTCCACAACGGCAATATCCGTATCTGGCTGAATGCTCAGCAATGTTTTCGGCAGACCGATTTCATTATTGAAGTTGCCCTGAGTTTTGACAACATTATATTTGCAGCTCAGGCAGGCAGCCAGCAAATCCTTGGTAGAGGTTTTGCCGTTAGAGCCTGTGATAGCAAAAACCTTCAGGCCCTGCTTACGCAGACGGTAAGCATGCGCCAGCTGCTGGTAGGCAAGCAGTGTATCATCAACCATGAACACAGCAACGCCCGCAGGCAGGCCACTAACCTCATGGGAAACAACAACGCCCGCAGCACCCAGCTCCACAGCCTTGGCACAATAATCGTGGCCGTCAAAATTATCGCCCTTCAGCGCTACAAACAATTCTCCCGGCTTCACCGCGCGTGAATCGGTGGTTACGCCGCTAAACTCAAAATCTGCACAAACAGCCTTGGTGGCTGCTAAAACTTCACTGGCCTTCAGCATTTTTTATCACTCCAGTATTCCATTACAACTTCTTTATCGTCAAAGTGAATAGTTCTGTCCTTCAAAATCTGGTAATTTTCATGGCCCTTACCGGCAATCAGGATTACATCATCGGCAGCAGCGTTGGCCAGCGCATAGCAGATAGCCTCATGTCTGTCGCTCAGACGGGTAACCTGCTTGCCTGCAGGCACATCCTGCAGCGCTGTAAAGATTTCGTCGATAATCAGCTCCGGATCCTCAGTACGCGGATTATCGGAGGTAACGACAATATTATCAGCCAATTGCAGCGCCAATGCACCCATCAGCGGGCGCTTCTTGTTGTCGCGGTCGCCGCCGCAGCCGAACACCACCCACAGCTTGCCGCGGGTAATGGAGCGTGCAGTCTTCAGCACGTTCTCCAGGCCATCGGGAGTATGCGCATAGTCCACGATAACGGTATAAGGCTGACCTGCCTCAACCAGCTGGAAGCGACCGGGAACGCCGTCAAAGCCGTCGAGCACGGAGCAGATGATATCCTTGTCAATCTTTTCAGCCAGCATCGCACCGATAACGCCCATAACATTATACACGTTGAACTCGCCGGTAATCTTCAGCTCCAGGTCCATTTCACCCACCGGAGTGTGCAGCAAAAGCTGCATATGCTTCGGCTCTACAGTAAAGCTCAGCGGGTAGATGTCATTGTCATGGCCTTCGCCGTAGGTCAGCACGTTAGCCTTGGTACGCTCGCGGATAATCGCGGAGCTGGCGTCGTCCATGTTGAAGACAGCGTTTTTATTCGGCTTATTGCCGTCAGTCAGATGCTCAAAGAGCAGGCTCTTGGCATCACGATAATTTTCCATGGTTTTATGGAAGTCCAGGTGATCCTGGGTAATATTCGTCAGCACAGCGCAGTCATATTCAATGCCTGCAACACGCTTCAGTGCCAGCGCATGGCTGGAAACCTCCATTACGCAGTAGTCGCAGCCGGCGCAGCACATAGCATACAGCGTCTTCTGCAGGTCAACTACGTCCGGAGTAGTGTTGTGAGATTCAGTAATCTCATCGTTAATCATGATATTGATGGTACCAATCAGGCCCACCTTGTAGCCTGCCTTACGCAGAATCAGGCGGATAATGTTGGTAGAGGTGGTTTTGCCGTTAGTACCGGTCACGCCGATCATTCTCAGCTTGCGGCCGGGGTAATCATAAAAATACGGAGTTACCAGCTCCATCGCCTCGCGCGTATCAGCAACCTTTATCAGGGTAATGCC
The DNA here is from genome assembly GCF_937920985.1 of uncultured Phascolarctobacterium sp. GTDB lineage: Bacteria > Bacillota > Negativicutes > Acidaminococcales > Acidaminococcaceae > Phascolarctobacterium_A. The sequence goes on along the minus strand of NZ_CALDXR010000049.1, from coordinate 6,703 downwards.
CTGCGGCACTTCCGCCGGCACATCTTCCACCAGCGCAGCAACAGCACCCTTTTCGGCAGCCATCGCCAAAAATTTATGTCCGTCTACAGTCGCGCCCTTCAGGCAGATAAAAAGGCTGCCAGCCACAACTGCACGGGAATCAGCAGTTACATCAGTAATTACTTTATCAGCACTGCCAAGGACTTCCGCCTGCGGCAGCAATGCAAGGAGAGAAGCTAATTGCTTTTCCATTTATAAACCTCCTGTTTCAGCTTCTGCAGCATAAAGGCAAAAGCATAAATTTCTTATAGATTTCTTGTACTAGAGAAGTTAAATTGAAACGGCAGCCAAAAGGCTGCCTCCCAAAAACCCATTCAAATTATATCACAATATACAGTGAATGGCTATGTATATTTGTTATTTGGTAGCCAAAGAATTGCTGCTTTTTGCATTCTCGCCAGCCTTAACATAGATGTTGCTGCGGGCAACGCTCATACCAAGGCGCTGCTCTGCCAGGCCGATAATACGCTCCGGACCTTTGAGCTGTTCAACCTCAATTCTCAGCTCGTTGTTCTGGTTAATCAGCTGTGCCTCCTGCTTCTGCAGGCTGACAAGCTCATTGCTGCACTGCACCATAGCCTCGCTGCGCAGAACCATAGCGAAATAAGCCACCATGACAACTGCCATAATTTTGAACAGTCCACTGCGGATAAGCTTCATTTTATCAGGTTTACGTCTTCTGCGACGGACAGGCTGCGGAGCTTCGTACTGCTCAGCAGGCTGCTCTTGCCAGGCGTAATTGTCGTATTTTCTAGCAAGCATCAAAATCACCCTTCATCACACATCACATCTATCTTAATCTATCTGTCAAATCTTGATTGCGTAACGCAAGCGAGCACTGCGGCTGCGCGGATTCTCTTCAACCTCGGCCTTGGAGGGAACGATATTGCCGGTTTTACGCAGCTGCGGCTTTTTGCCGCACACGCATACAGGAAGCTGTGGCGGGCAGGTGCAGCCCTTGGCCAGCTTAGCAAAGGTCTGCTTGATAATTCTGTCCTCCAGCGAATGGAAGGTAATAACGCCGATACGGCCGCCGCTCTTTAAGCGGTCCACAGCTTTTTCCATCGTATCAGCCAGAATTCCCAGCTCATTGTTCACCTCAATGCGAATCGCCTGGAAGGTGCGCTTCGCCGGGTGCGGGCCGTCAAGCCTTGCTCCCTTGGGGATAGCCTTCTTGATTACATCCACCAGCTCAAAGGTAGTGGTCAGCGGCTTTTCCTTGCGTGCTGCCACAATAAACTGTGCGATACGCTTCGCCCAGCGCTCCTCGCCGTAACGGTGAATAATATCCGCCAGTTCTTCTTCCTTATAGTGGTTTACAATGTACTCTGCATCCAGACTCGCTTCTTTATTCATGCGCATATCCAAAGGTCCGTCATGCATATATGAGAAACCACGCTCCGGCGTATCCAGTTGGTAGCTGGAAACGCCCAAATCAAAAAAGATACCGTCAATTTTATCAATGCCCATAGAATCCAATACCTGGGAAAAGTTTTCAAAATTAGACTTGGCAACAGCGGTTTTGCAGGCAAACTTGTTCAGCAAACGCGCAGAGCCTGCCGCAATCGCATCATCGTCCTGGTCAATGCCAAGCATCAGGCCACCAGCCTCCAGCTGAGCGGCAAAGGCACTGGTGTGACCGGCACCGCCCATGGTGCAGTCCACGTAAATACCATTTTTATCTGTTATCAAAAACTCCACGCTCTCAGCGAGCAGGATACTTGTATGCTTAAATTCCATAGCCAACACCAATCTTATATGCCTAAGTCAGCAAGCTGCTCGGCAAGCTCGCTCACATCCTCAGCATTTTCTTCATTATATTTGTTCCAGCGGCCGGCGTCCCAGATTTCAGCTCTGCTGCCAACGCCAACGATTACAGCATCCTTTTCCAGACCGGCGTGAGCACGCAGGTTTGCCGGCAGCAGCACCCTGCCCTGCTTGTCGCATTCGCCCTCGCAGGCACCGCCAAAGAGGAAACGGGTAAAATCACGCGCTGTTTTGCGGCTCATCGGCAAGGCGGACAGCTTTTGCTCCAGCTTCTGCCATTGCTCCATATCGTATACAAAAAGGCAGCCATCAAGGCCCTTGGTGATGATAAACTTACCGCCCAGGCTTTCACGCAGCTTTGCAGGCATAGCAAGACGACCTTTGGCATCTATGGTATGTTCGTATTCACCCAAAAGCATAATGTCGCCCCCTTTTCACCCACATTGCACCACTTTTCTCCATTATAGCGTTAATCGGCTGCAAACGCAAGTATTTCGCAGCTCAATGTAAAAAAATAATTAAAAAAATGTGAACTCTGTCAAGCTGATTTCGCAAAAAATTTTCCGTAATAAATTTGGCTTTTAGAGATACAAATGATATAATGAGTAAGTACGGATTATGTGTACAATTTTTATTAAAAGAAGGAGATTTATACAATGATTACTAAAGATACCGGCATTATTGAAGCCGTTCAAAACCATCCTGAAATCATGGAGGTTTTCGCTGAATATGGTCTGGGCTGCATCGGCTGCATGGCTGCTCATTTCGAAACCATCGGTCAGGGCGCTGGCGCTCACGGCATTGATGTTGATGCTCTTATCGAAGATATCAACAAGGTTATTGCTGAAGCAGAAGCGAACAAATAATATGGCGAAATGTGATAAATACGGCATTGGCATATTTATTACAGCATAGCAAAAATGAGGGAACTATCTCCAGCATTAGTGGGGACGGTTCCCTGTTTTCATAAGGAGGCTTTGGTTATGTTAAAAACTCGTAAGGTTGTAATCGTCGGCGCAGGTCATGTCGGCTCTCACGTTGCTTTAGCGCTCATCCAGTCCGGTGAAGCAGATGATATTGTATTGATTGATATTCTTAAGGAAAAAGCTGCCGCACAGGCGCTGGACTTAGATGACGGCGTCAGCGGTGCACTTTGCGGCCGTGATGCCATCATCCGCGCCGGTGAATACAGCGAGCTGAACGATGCCGATATTCTGGTAATGGCCTTCGGCCGCAGCCGCCGTCCCGGCGAAACACGTCTTGATATGTTTGACGATTCCATCAAAATGGCCAACGAGGTTATCAGCCACCTGAAGCAGGTTGACTTCAAGGGTATTATGATCAGCATTTCTAATCCGGCAGACATCATCTGCGAGCATATCCGCCGCAAGATGAACTGGGAGCCGCAGCGCTGCTTCTGCACCGGCACCAGCCTTGAAAGCTACCGCCTGCTGCGCGTGCTCAGCGCCGCTACAGGCTACAGCCGCAAATCTATTCAGGCCTTCTGCATGGGCGAGCATGGTAATTCCAGCTTCGTTGTCTGGTCTGCCATCCGCATCGGCAGCAAGAGCTTTGCCCAGCTGCGCGCTGAACGTCCGGAGCTGGCAGCACTCAGCCTGGACGACTTGCAGCTGCAGGTTAAAAGAGCCGGCGACATTGAAGTCGACGGCAAGGGCTGCACGGAATTTGGCATTGCCAACGCTGCCTGCATGCTGATCAAAGCCATCTTCCATGACGAAAAGCTGATTTGGCCCTGCTCCACCGTGCTGAACGGCGAATATGGCCAGAAGGACGTAGCTGCAGGTGTTCCCTGCGTAATCGGCAAAAACGGTATTGAAGAGATTTTAGAGCTACCGCTTACGGAAGAAGAGCAGGCTAAGTTCACCGCTTCCTGCGACATTCTGCGCGGATTCCTGGAGAGAGCTGCAAGCCTGTAAGCTTCCCACTTCCCAGAGGGGCACAACCCTCAGTCATCGCCTGCGGCGATGCCAGCTCCCTGTTAGGGAGCATATAAAAGGCTAGTTTAATTTGCGAAGGTTAGCCTTCCGCATGTCTGATATATCTTCCCTGAAAGGGAAGGTGGCTGCGAGCTTTGCGAGCAGACGGAAGGGTTGCAGCGCGATATTTAATTGCGCCACTTACATGTAAATAAGCAAAAAACACCGGCATCCGCCGTACCACAAGTACGGCAGACGTCGGTGTTTTCATGTTTTAGCATATATTAAACTCTTGCAGACTTTAGGCTTAATACTCCCAGCTCAGACCAACAGCCACCAGCTTGCTGGTATCGTCCCCCAGCTTGCCATAGCCAACAGCAGTATGCAGCAGCAAATCCTTCTGCAGGCTCTTGCTGTAGCTCAGCTCCACCTCCTGCAGCCCGCCATCATGCTGCGCCGTCTTCTGCATATCAGCCCAGGTATAACTCAGTCCCAGCTTGCCGCCATCAGCCAGATAATGGTTAACCTCCGCATAAACGCGTTTCGCATCCGCGCCCAGCCAGTCTCCCAAAATAGCATCCTTATATGTCCAGCCATTCTTCAGCACCCAATGGCCATACCAGGCGTCATTAGTTTTGGCAGCCTCCACGCGCAAATCCCAGCTGCCGTCCGGCACCAGCTGCGGAAAGTACATGCCAACATTATAAGCATTTTCACAGGGGAAGGCATGCGCCTGATCCTCGCCATGCAGCGAAGCATAAACCTGCACGCCCGGGAAGCGGTATTTAAAATCAAGGCCCGCAATATCGTTCCAATTATCCTTTTCAGCATCATCTGCATTATCGCCCAGCAGCCAATGCTTGTTGAACCTCTTGAGCATCGACATGCGCTCCAAACCGATGGTAAACGCATCCGTCGGCATAACATCTACGCGCACGCCCACCAAAGCGGCATGGTCCTTTTCCAGTGCCGAGCTGGAACTTGCAACTCTGTTGCCCTCCAGCCTGCTGGCGAAGACGTTGACATTCGCCTTACCCAGGAATTTCAACGCACCGTTGTCAAAGGTATGCGGCTCCAGCAAATTCAGTTTAATTGCTGTCTGCGGTGTTGCATTGCTGCCAAAGGCCAGCTGTCCTGCACGCCCTACGCCCCAGGACATCGGCTGCCTGCCGGCAGTAATCCCCCACACGCCCAAATGCGTTTTGGCATAGCCCTCAACAAGGCTGGCATCGCCATGCTCGTCCTTGTCCCAGGCAAAGCGCGGCGTAACGCCCACAGCAAGGTCCTTGCTCAGGCTGCCGCTGATGTGCAGCGTACCCACAGCGTTAAAGCCATCGCCATAAAGATAGCCATTATTATTGTGGTTCAAAAGCTGCCAATGTGCCTTGGCGTTATTATATTTATACGCAGCACTGTCCTGCTGCAGATAGGAAAGGTCAACGCTCGCGCCACGCAGCTTCACATTATTGATTTTCCCTGCACCCTGCAGGTAAGCAATCTCCTCTGACAGTCCCTCGCGCATTGCATCCAGCCTGGTCTGCAGGTATGGCGGCAGCGGCTTGCTCTGGGCAATTGCTTCAGCCTGCAGCACCCATTTGGCCATGTCCAGGCGGCTATAAGGCTTGGTATTGGCAGGCATATCCTGGATATAGCCCATGCCTTCCAGCTTATCAAGATAACCGTAATAGCTGCTGTCCAGCGGCACGTCAGCCGTAACCAGCGGGCTGGCGGCGGCACAGCTGCAGCCTAAGGCTGCAGCAATTGCTATAGCACTAAGTATTTTCTTCATCATGCAGCATCTCCTATGCTTATAAATTTGCTCATTACAAGTGCATATTCTATCGCTTGCTTATTGAAAACAGTCTACAGTAATATATTGTAGCAAACTATATTCTATGTTTCAAGATTATTTTATATGCTGATGGCTAAACCTGTATATCGCAACATTATTTCGTTTGTACGATTTTTCAGAATCTTCACTTGGATTTCGTTGCCCTCTTATTTATACTTAGCTTAGCTTGAACATCTACAACAAAATAAGCAGAGCCTACCGGCTCATGTCGGTAGTAATTTAGCAGTACCTACGGTATCCGGAGCTTCCGGATGCTATGTGTACTGCTTTTTTTCTTAAGCACCCTATGTTGTGTTTTGCTGAAGCAAAGATTATAATTAAAGAAGGAAACTATGACCAAAAAACTATCCAAAAGCAGTCTTCTGCTGACACAGGAAGAGCTGCAAAAGCACATCCTGAGCATGACCTTGTTCAACGACCTGCTTGCCAGAGCTGTTTTAGAGGACAAAGAGGCCTGCGAGCATATCCTGCGTGTTCTGACCGGTATCAAAACACTGGTAATCAAAAGAACAAAACGCAGTATGTCATCAGCAAGCTCTCCTCGCACAACATCATCATGGATGTACTCGCTGAGGATGCCAACAACAAGCTTTATGAAATTGAAATTCAGAAGGCAGATGGCGGCATTGCACACGAAAAGAGAATGCTTTATTACGCATCAACTATCATCAATGAATACTTTTTTAAGGGTGACCAGACTTATGCATCTGTACCCGAGCTGCACATTTTTTATATCAGCCAGACAGATATCTGGAAGCTTGGCAAAACCTGCTACCCTATTTTAAAGTTTTTAGGCGATACCAATACTCCCTACAATGACGGACTGCATATGTGCTATATCAACGCAGAGGTTAACGACAACAGCAGTATTGCGCAGCTTATGCAATATTTTGCTACCGCCGACGCAGGTGATTTTAGCCAAGGAAAGCTTTCACAATGTATCAATAATCTTAAAACCACAAAGGAGGGACTCGCAACTATGGATAATTTCAGCAAGCAAATTTATGAGGCTGGCATTAATGACGGAAGAGCTGAAGGCAAGGCTGAAGGTTTGGCTGAAGGCAAAGCTGAAAGCATCAAAAATCTTATGTCTACAATGAATGTCTCC